>OMOD01000007.1:0-28198 GCA_900290255.1 Candidatus Sulfotelmatobacter kueseliae | reverse complement strand
GCTTTACCAGCCGCAATAACGTCGAGTTTCTTCTCGACGACCCCGCGCAGATTGAGCCGCTTCGGCAGGAACTGCAGACATTTGGATTTCCCGTCGGCGGCACGAACAACGCGGTCAGCAACATCGTGCACACGCAAGGCTGGATTCACTGCCACTCCTCGGCCACCGATGCGTCCGGCCTGGTGAAGGGCGTGATGGACGCAGTGTATGACCGCTTTACGCATGAGGATTTGCCGGCAAAGGTTCGGATCGCCGTGGCCTGCTGCCTGAATATGTGCGGTGCCGTTCATTGTTCCGATATCGCTATCTTGGGCGTACACCGTCTTCCACCCAAGGTCCAAAAGGACCAGATCCGGCGAGTATGTGAAGTTCCGACTCTGATTGCGTCGTGTCCGACAGGGGCGATCCGGCCAGAAACCACTGCCGAGGGTAAACCCTCGGTCAGCTTGATTGAAGGCCAGTGCATGTATTGCGGCAACTGCTACACGGTTTGCCCAGCGATGCCGATGAACGACCCGGACAATGACGGTCTGTCAATCTGGGTGGGCGGGAAGGTGAGCAACGCGCGGACTGCGCCAAAGTTTTCCAAGCTGGCGATTCCGTTTTTGCCGAATCATCCACCGCGCTGGCCCGAGGTCGTCGAAGCGGTGGTGAAGATTCTCGATGTATATACCAACAACGCCCGCAAGTATGAGCGGGTGGGCGAGTGGATCGACCGGATTGGCTGGCCTCGGTTCTTTCAGCTCACCGGAATTGAATTCACCCGGTATCACATCGATGACTTCAAACATGCCGGACTGACCTATGCCCGGTCGGCACATGTGCGGTACTGAGTTAGGCGGTTCCCTCCCCAAAATAAGAGGAAAGAACGGATGGGGTTATTCAAAGAAGTAAGAAAGCCGGTCATTAAGGTTGCACCTGCCGGTGTGGGCGAGATCAGCCCATTGCGGCCCCTCTTTGTGGCGAAGTCGGCTCCCTGCTCCTCCGGTTGTCCCAACGGCAACCAGATTCGCGACTTATTAGTAATGATCGCGCAGGCGAAAGACTACGGCCTGACTACCGAGCAAGCATTCGAGAAGGCATGGAATCGTATCGTCGAAAGGAATCCGCTGCCGGCGATTACGGGCCGAGTTTGCCCTCATCCGTGCGAGGACGCCTGCAACCGCAATGCGAAAGACGGGGCCGTTGCGTTTCATGAGATCGAACGCAGGCTTGGCGATTTTGGCATCGCCAGGAAACTGAAACTCCCACGCATTACGAGCGACGCGCGTCCGCAGAAGATCGCCGTGGTTGGGGCGGGCCCGGCAGGTTTGTCTTGCGCGTACCAACTCGCCCGCCGCGGATATGGGGTCACGATCTTCGAGAGTCTTTCCCTTCCGGGTGGCCTGCTGCGCTATGGCATCCCGGAATTTCGTTTGCAGCGTGATGTTCTCGAAGCGGAAATCGGCCGGATTCTCCGCTTGGGAATTGAGCTGCGGTGCAATTGCCGAATTGGACGTGATATCTCGCTGGAGCAACTCCGCGGCGACTACAACGCCGTATTTGTCGGAACGGGGGCGTGGAAGCCCATGCCGCTCCATGTGCCGGGCGAGAGCGCCAGCAATGTGATGGGCGCGGTCGATTTCTTGCGCCGTGTGAATGCGAACGAAAACATCGAACTCGGCCGGAAGGTAGTGGTTGTGGGCGCCGGCTTGACTGCGATCGATGTGGCTTATATCGCCCAAGGACGTAGCGCTCACGTCACCATGGTCGCCGCCGAGATCACCGCAGACAAAGCCGAGATGACTGCGTTGCAAGAAAAAGGCGTCCGCGTGGAAGCGCCCGCGGTTCCGGTGGCAATTATTGCGAAAGACGGCCGCGCCAAAGCCGTGCGCAGCGCCTACCTGAGCGGCACAGGGGCAGAGCCGATCGAGTTTGATCTGGATGCGGACTTCGTCATCGTCGCCACAAACCGGGAGCCGGATCTTCACGGCTTTGAACGCGTTTCGGATGGCCACAGTTGGTTTCGTATTGACAACTTCGGCAGAGCGGGGGCGGGGCTCTTTGCCGGTGGCGATAACACGGGTTTGAGCACAGTCACCGGCGCCATTGCACAGGGACGCCTGGCCGCCGAAACGATGGATCGGGAATTTCAGGGCTTGGAGCCGGAGAAGCCCATCCCGGTTCCGGTCATGACTCCCGACAAGATGAAGCTGGACTGGTACCAGGCTGCACCACGACGCCTGCCAACCAATGGCACGGGGCACCTTTCCGACCCCATTCATGCGACGGAATGGAATGAAGAGGCGTTGGTAAACGAGGCCAAGCGGTGCATGTCGTGCGGGATGTGCATGGACTGTGAAACCTGCTGGATGTACTGCAGCAACAACTGCTTTGTCCGGCTGCCGAAGGGCCAACACAGCAGCATCAAGATCGAACTGTGCAACGGCTGCAAGAAGTGCGCAGAGGCCTGTCCATCGGGCTATATCGAGCTGTTTTGAAAAAAAGGAGCGAACTGATGCCGGAGTTTGTCATCGAAGGGCGAAGCTACGAAGTGGATGAGGACGGTTTCTTGCAAGAGCCGGAACGCTGGAATGAGGAAGTCGCGAAGGACTTCGCCAGTACAGAAGCGGTCACTGAGCTAACCGACGGCCACTGGAAAGTCATCAACTACATTCGCAACTACTACCTCGAGTTTGGAATCGCCCCCATGATTCGCAAGTTGTGCAAGGAAACCGGATACAAGCTGAAAGAAATCTATGGACTCTTCCCCTCCGGCCCGGCAAAGGGAGCATGCAAGCTGGCTGGACTGCCGAAGCCGACGGGTTGTGTGTAAAGGACCATGAACATCGAGCGCGAGATCTTGGAGACGTGGATCGGGACGTTGGCCGATTCGCATTCCCAGATGTCTGCCTCCCTGCTTGCACCCAAGCCGGATCCGTTCCGTAATCCGGTGGGATATGCGATCCGCACAAGCATGGGGGAGCTTTGGAAGCAGTTGAAAGGTGACATGGATCCGCAAGCGGTCGACTCGGCCCTTGACGTGGTACTGCGTATCCGCGCCGTACAGGACTTGTCAGTGACCGAGGCTGTGGGTTTTGTAGTTCGCTTGCGGCCCATTCTGCGCCAACTGTCCGCGACATCTGAGTTCGCATCATTCGACGAGCGGATTGATCAGCTTGCGCTGGCTGCCTTCGACAAGTACGTGCAGTGCCGTGATCAGCTTCGCGCCGCACGTCTCCACGAAATAGGACGGTTGACGCGTCCACACCGGTCAAGGGGAAGGGTTGGCGTATGAATGCATTCCGCGGACTGATTGCCGTTCTCGGGATTGCGTTACTGGCCGCGGCCACCGCGTGGCTCAACCTTTCTCGGGTCCTTGTGGTCATTCCGTATCTCGCGTTCGTTTTCTTTCTGGTTGGCTTCAGTTATCGCATTCTGCTTTGGGCGGGTTCTCCTGTCCCGTTTCGCATCACCACGACCTGCGGCCAGCAGAAATCACTTCCCTGGATTAAGCACGCACCGTTGGAGAACCCATCGACGGGTTGGGGAGTGCTGGGTCGCATGTTCCTGGAGGTCTTCCTCTTTCGGTCCCTGTCGCGTAATAGCCGCGCACGGCTGAGAGATGGAAAAGTCAGTTTCCGCCCCGATCAATGGTTGTGGCTGGGAGCGTGGGCCTTTCACTGGTCGTTGCTTGTGATCCTGCTGCGGCATTTGCGTTTCTTCCTGCAGCCGATTCCCGCCATGGTGAACAGGATTGAGCGGATCGACGGGTTCCTCCAAATCGGATTCCCACACGTTTATCTCTCTGACCTGGTCATCGTCTGCGCGCTGACGTACCTGATTAAGCGCCGGCTTCATGATCCCCTGCTGCGTTTTGTGTCGTTGTTCTCAGACTATTTCGTGCTCGTTCTTCTGGGCGGGATCGTGCTCTCGGGTTTATTGATGCGGTTTGCATTTCGAGATGATTTGCTTGCCGTCAAACAGTTCGCGCTCAGTTTGGCTGCCTTGCGCCCGCATGTGCCCACAAGCGTGAGCCCGCTCTTCGTGATCCACTTGATGTTGGTCAGCACGCTGGTGGCTTACTTTCCTGCCAGCAAACTCGTGCACATGGCCGGAGTTTTCCTTAGTCCGACACGAAACCTGGCGAACAACAACCGGGCCAAACGCCACTTCAATCCTTGGAATGCTCCCGTCGTGAGCCGCTCGTACGCGGATTGGGAGCACGACTTTCAGAACAAGTTGAGAGCGGCCGCAATTCCGCTCGAGGTAAAGGATGCCGGAAAAGCTGTTACAGATTGAACAGGCGCCACCGCGCGGCGACTGGACCGACGCCACGGTCCCGTTTCGCAAGGGCTTCTTCTGTTACGGCGGGACCCCAAAAAGCGTGTCCGCTCTCGGTCTGCCCAATCCGCGCAAGTGGCAGCCCTTCGACCCTGACTGGCAGCTTCCCTCGGGCTGGAAGGAGACAATCCTCGCCGGCATGAAAGAGCGGCTGGACAAGTACCGCTCCTTCCGCCTCTTCATGGACATTTGCGTTCGGTGCGGCGCGTGTTTCGACAAGTGCCATTTCTATCTCGGCTCTGGCGATCCCAAGAACATGCCGGCCCTGCGCGCTGAGTTGTTGCGTTCGATCTATCGCCGTTACTTCACAACCAGCGGAAAATTCTTGGGCGCGCTTGCCGGCGGCCGGGAACTAACCGAAGACGTAATCAAGGAGTGGTTCTACTACTTCTACCAGTGCACGGAGTGCCGCCGCTGCTCGGTGTTTTGTCCTTACGGAATCGATACCGCCGAGATCACCATGATTGCCCGCGAACTGCTGGATTCCATCGGCTGCAGCATCAACTGGGTGATCGAACCCGCGGCCAATTGTTTCCGCACCGGGAACCACCTGGGAATCCAGCCGCACGCTTTCAAGGACAGCATTCAATTCGCCGCCGATGAGGTCAAAGAACTCACCGGGATCACGATCGACGTTCCCATTAACCGCAAGGGAGCGGAAGTCCTGTTTGTGATGCCGTCCGCCGATTACTTCGGAGAGCCGCACTTCTACACTCTGCTCGGCTACCTGATGATGTTTCATGAGGTCGGCCTCGACTACACGGTCAGCGCATTTGCTTCCGAAGGTGGGAATTTTGGCCTTTTCTCATCGCATGAACTCACCAAGCGGCTGAACGCCAAGATTTACGAAGAGGCAAAGCGGCTCGGGGTCAAATGGATCCTGGGTGGGGAATGCGGTCACATGTGGCGGGTCCTGCACCAGTACATGGACACCATGAACGGGCCGGCCGATTTCCTTGAGCCTCCGGTTTCACCGATTACGGGTACCCGTTTCGAAAACGCGCGCTCGACCTGCGCGGTCCACATCTGCGAGTTCACCGCCGACCTGCTCTACCACAACAAGCTGCAGGTGGACCCCAGCCGGAACGACCGCTGGAAGGTCACGTTTCACGACTCGTGCAATCCCTCCCGCGCCATGGGGCTGCTTGAGGAACCGCGCTACATCCTGAAGAGCGTTTGCCGAAGTTTCCACGAAATGCCCGAGGACACGATCCGCGAAAAGACTTTCTGCTGTGGAAGCGGAGCCGGTCTGGGCACGGATGAGAACCTGGAAGCCCGGCTGCGAGGGGGCTTCCCGCGCGCCAATGCGGTCAAGTACGTCAAGGAAACGCATGACGTTAATTTGCTCGCCTGCATTTGCGCGATCGACAAGGCGACGTTGCCCACGCTCATGGAGTATTGGGTGCCGGGCGTAGAGGTGGCCGGAGTCCATGAACTGCTAGGCAACGCACTAGTAATGACAGGGGAAACGGAACGGACAACGGATCTTCGTGGAGAGCCACTGCCGGGAGGGAGCGAGCCATGAACGACCGGCCTTTCATCCTCGGCGGACTTATCGTCTTCGTCGTTTTCGTAACGATTCCTGTCTGGCGAAGCCTGGCCACGCCAAAGGTCACGCTGGCGGCGCCGCAATTGGCGGTTCCTGCCCGGGAAACACAGTGCGTCGCTCCCGTGAGCTACATGCGCACCTCTCACATGCAGCTGTTGCAAGAGTGGCGTGACGATGTGGTCCGCCGCCAGCAACGCCAATACGTGGCATTCAACGGACGCACCTATCAGAAGGACTTGACGCGGACCTGCCTCTCGCGTTGTCACGGCAGCCGGAAAGAATTCTGTGACCGATGCCACGAGTACAACGGGGTTACGGCGCCGGACTGCTGGAACTGCCATAGCGACGCTTTGCGCGCTGCAGGGGGCACCCGATGAAGATCACTCGCAAACGGTTCCTCCAGTTATCTGGCTTGTCGCTCATCGCCGTGGCGGCGAAGAGAATGGTGCGCGTGATGGCAGCCAGCACCTCGGCGCCGGAGAGCACCAAAACAGTTCGGTGGGGTATGGCAATTGATCTTGAGAAGTGCCGCCTGGATCAAGGCTGCGACGGATGCATCAAGGCTTGCCACTCGGCTCACAACGTGCCGCAATTCGCCGACCGGGCTCATGAGGTGAAGTGGATCTGGAAGCAGCCTTTCGAAGACGTATTCCCGTTCGCTGAAACTGAGTACACGCGGGAGGCGCACGCCAACCAACCCGTGCTGCTGCTGTGCGACCATTGCGACGATCCGCCATGTGTCGACGTGTGTCCGGTGGAGGCAACCTGGCGGACCGACACCGGCGTGGTCACCGTTGATTTTCATCGCTGCATCGGCTGCCGCTACTGCATGGCCGCCTGTCCCTACGGTTCGCGCAGCTTCAACTGGCAGGATCCGCGACCGGCGATCCCGGCGGTGAATCCCGACTTCCCCACGCGTACCAAGGGAGTGGTTGAGAAGTGCAACTTCTGTGAGGAGAGACTGGCCAAGAACCTGGCGCCACTGTGCGTCGAGGCTTGCCCAGAGAAAGCTCTGATTTTTGGAGATCTGGAACAAAAGGATTCGGAAATACGGAACGTATTGCGTTCGCGGTTTTCAGTGCAGCGCAAACCCGAACTTGGCACTGGTCCTTCGGTTTATTACCTGACGTAGCGATTGCCCATGTCGATGGTGGAACAAATTCTTGCAGGAAGCCACAGATACAAACTGTGGATCGGGGGACTTTTGCTGGTCGTCCTGGCCGGCCTGCTCTGTTACCTGCAACAGCTGTCACAAGGCCTGGTCATTACGGGATTAGGCCGGGATGTAACCTGGGGCCTGTACATCGCCCAGTTCACATTCTTCGTCGGCATCGCTGCTTCCGCGGTGACGGTCGTATTGCCTTACTACCTGCACGACTACAAGCAGTTCGCACGCCTCACCATTCTGGGCGAACTCCTTGCCATTACCGCCGTCATCATGTCGGGGCTGTTCATTCTCGTCGATTTAGGCCAGCCGTCCCGAGTTTTGAACATCGTTCTGCATCCCCAACCGCAATCCGTAATGTTCTGGGACCTGATCGCGCTGAGCGGATACTTTCTGCTCAATGTCGTGATTGCAACCGGCACCATCAACGCGAGGCGGGAGCACGTTCCAACCTCCGGGTGGATAAGGACCCTGGCCCTGATTTCCATTCCATGGGCAATCAGTATCCACACCGTGACGGCGTTCCTGTTCAGTGGGCTACCCGGGCGGTCTTACTGGTTGACCGCAATTCTGGCCCCACGATTCCTGGCTTCCGCCTTTGCTTCAGGACCAGCACTCTTGATCCTGCTGTGTTTCATCGCCCGCAAACTGACTGGATTTGACGTCGGCAACGAGGCCCTTCACAAGCTGGCGGTGATTATCACCTACGCCGCCGCGATCAATGTCTTTTTTGTACTGGCGGAAGTATTCAGCGCCTTCTACAGCGAGATACCCGAGTACGAAGCAGGGTTTGTTTATCTCTTCGTTGGTATGGGCGGAGACCGTCACCTCGTTCCCTGGATGTGGCTTTCCTTCGTGCTCTCTCTGGCAGCGCTGGTTCTGCTGCTGGTTCCGCGCTGGCGAAGTAAAGACCGCCTGCTGGCCGCGGCATGCCTCTGCATCTTTGTCTCGATCTGGCTCGAGAAAGGGCTGGGGCTGATCATCGGCGGCATGGTGCCCTCTCCCCTGGGGACGATTACCCGGTACGCGCCAACGCTGCCCGAGTGGACGATCGTGCTCGGCATTTGGGCCATTGGCGCTCTGATGACCACCGCGTTTTTCAAAACCACGTTCTCGATCTGGGAGAGTAACGGCGGAGATTAATCGTCAAGGAGACCCACAATGTCAACCACAACCCCTGCAGCTGTACCCGAGAGCGCATCGCCACCGGAGGCGGCCATTGCCATCGCACAAAGAAGGCTGACTGAAGACTGGTTAGCTGTCTGGATCGGAATTTTCATATTCCTCCTTTCGTTGGTATTGCTGCTCGGGAAGGATGCGCTGGGATGGGCCGTCACAACTTCGGTGTGGACAGTCCCAGCGAAGGCACTCGCGCCGGCTTCGAGACAGTACGCCACGCTGCATCCCCTTTTTTCGCTGGTGGCAACGTATCTATTCCTGCTTGGAATCCTGCTCGTCGCGGCCAAGGCCCTGCGCGCCAACGTCGCACGCTTCGCCCAGGGATTCACCGCGGTATTCGTTTTGAGCTACGCCTGCTGGTTTCTTGGCAGCTGGGCCTATATCGCCGCCACACCCGACAAGCGTGCCGGGCTGAAGATTTCATGGTCGCTTAGCCTCACCAATGAGTCGGGGTTCATCATCGCCCTGATTGCGGGCTTGCTGGTCGGCAACTTCCTGCCCGGAGCCGCCCGGTCTTTGAAGGAGGCTATTCGGCCGGAACTGTATATCAAGATCGGCATCGTGATCCTCGGCGGATTCCTCGGGATTGCGGCACTGGAACAACGGCAACTGGCCGCATCCGTCATGCTGCGTGGCGTTTGCGCCATCATCGAGGCGTACCTGATTTACTGGCCCATAGTGTACTTCGTTTCGCGGCGCTATTTTGGCTTCAGCCGGGAATGGGCTGCGCCGTTGGCGTCCGGCATTTCCATTTGTGGCGTTTCGGCGGCGATCGCGACCGGCAGCGCGATCCGGGCGCGTCCCGTCGTGCCCATCATGGTTTCGTCGCTGGTTGTCATCTTCGCGGTCATTGAGCTCATTCTGCTTCCCTTCGCGGCGCAGCACTATCTGAGCGGCCAGCTGATGGTCGCGGCCGCATGGATGGGACTCGCGGTAAAGACCGACGGAGCGGCGGTCGCCAGTGGCGCTATCGCGGACTCACTCATTCGAGCGAAGGCAGCAGCATCGGGTGTGATGTTCCAACCCGGATGGATACTCGGCGTCAGCACGACAGTGAAGGTCTTCATCGATGTCTTCATCGGCGTTTGGGCGTTCATCCTTGCCTGGATCTGGTCATCGAAAATCGAACGCCGCCAGGGAGATCAGGTACGGTTCGTGGAGATCTGGCAGCGTTTTCCGAAGTTCATCCTGGGCTACGCCGCGACCTTCCTGATCGTGCTTGCCATCGGCATGGCGGTGCCCGGTCTTGCGCCCAAGATTAAGTCTGCAATGGGGCAAGCGAATGTGTTCCGCTCCATCTTCTTCCTGATGACGTTCTTTGCCATCGGCGCGATGTCAAACTTCCGCCGGCTATGGCAGGAGGGCTTTGCAAAACTGGCTGCGGTCTACGTCCTCTGTCTGTTCGGATACATCATCTGGGTTGGGCTGCTGATTTCCTGGTTGTTCTTCCACGGCGTATTACCGCCAATCGCGAAAGGGTGAACTATGTCAGAACCACGCATGAGTGAAGAGCTTAAACGAATGAAGACCGAGTACGAACCGCTTCTTCCGATTGAACGCAAGCTGATCTGGTGGACATTCGGCAGCGGGGTCGTCTTGTTGGCACTTTTCGTGTTCATCAGTCGAGCAGTTTCCTAAGAACGCGCTGGCACGAGCCGCATCGGCAAGCGGATGGACTGCGGCTGTGCCGGTGGTGACGGAGTAGATCGGAGGAAGTGTTGGCGACGACAAGCGGCAAAGTCTACTTAGTGGGAGCGGGGCCGGGGCATCCGGATCTTCTTACCGTCAGGGCCGTACGACTCATCCAGGCAGCTGACGTCATCGTCTACGACCGTCTGATCCAGCAGGAAGTTCTGGCCCTGGCCAAGCCCACTGCCCAGAAGATCTTCATGGGCAAAGCGCTGGGGAAACACGCCTCGCGGCAGAGCAAGATTCATGAATTGCTCGTCCAGCAGGCGAAACTGGGCAAGGTGGTGATTCGCCTCAAAGGCGGAGATCCGTTTCTGTTTGGCCGCGGTGGCGAGGAGGCTGAATATCTGGTCGAGCACGGGGTCGCGTTCGAAGTCGTCCCCGGCGTCTCTTCCTGCCTCTCAGCGCCGCTGAGCGCCGGCATTCCAGTCACTCATCGGGATGTCGCGTCCTCAGTGGTGATCGTCACCGGGCACAATTCTTGCGGACACGACGACCGCACCGACTGGCAGGCACTGAGTAAAGTGGACACGTTGGTAGTCCTGATGAGTGTGCACAACGTTGGACGCATCACGCAGGCTTTGATCGACGCCGGGCGCTCATGTGACACCCCGGCTGCCATGGTCCAAATGGCGTTCTGGCCCGGACAGCAAGTCGTGGTGGGCACTTTGGAGACCATTGCGGAAGAAGTTCGCCGTGCGCGAGTGGAGGCACCCGCCACGCTGGTGATCGGCGAGGTTGTGCGTCTGCACGAAAAGTTGAAACAAGATTCCGCGGGCGCGGCCTACGATTGGCAACGGTCGATTTTGGACATGCTCGTGCCTGTCGGCGGGCAGCCTGAAGACCACAGTTGGAATCTCTCAGAACAAGATGACGATGATTCGCCACGGGCAGCTGCATTTGAGGAGGAGGTTTTATGACGGACGCCTCTCCACTGAGGGTCGAGATTGTGGCCGATGACATGTTCGCGTTGGTGAAAGAGTGTACCGGCAAGCGGAAGCTCAAGGCCGGCGACCTGACCAAGGCGATGATCGCAAAACACGGCGAACCCGTATGCGACAAGGAGACCTGCAGGAAGGCGATCCGGATGCTCATTGACTCCGGCCGTTGCATCTACACGTATCTTGGCGGCTCCTACATCGAGCTGCCAGCGCCGCCTGAAGACGCGCAGCAATTATGATGGCAGCTAGACCATGGGCGATCTGAGGACATTTCCAAGGTTGGTCATCGGCGGGATGTCCGGCAGTTCCGGCAAGACCATCGTCTCCCTGGGCCTGATGCACCTGCTCCGGCGCGCAGGCGTCGAGGTGCGCGCTTTCAAGAAGGGACCCGACTACATTGACGCCGCCTGGCTTGCCTGGGCATCCTCCCACACGGCCAGGAATCTGGACACATTTCTGATGGGGCCGGAACGCGTTGTGGAGTCCTTCATTCATCACGCAACTTCTTCCGGCATGAACGTCATCGAGGGCAATCGAGGTCTGTTCGACGGGTACGATGCCGCCGGCACCCATAGTACGGCCGCGCTGGCCCGCTGTCTTTCCGCTCCAGTTCTCCTGGTGGTAAACGCCAGCAAGGTCACTCGCACCGCCGCTGCATTTGTCCTGGGCTGTCAGAAGCTTGATCTCTCCCTTGCGATCCGAGGCGTGATCTTGAACAACGTCAGTGGCGAACGTCACCGCGACGTGACGCGTGACGCGATCGAGTCGGCCTGTGGCATTCCTGTCGTGGGATGTCTGCCTCAGGTCAAGAGTGGTCTATTGCCGGAACGGCATTTGGGATTGGTCCCTCCGCAGGAGCACTTCACCACCGAGAAACTCGGCCAGGATCTCTTGCAGTTGGTGGAGGGCCGACTTGACGTGGATGCAACCTTGTCCATCGGGCGGGACGCACCGCCATTACCATGGATCCAGGAACCCAGCCCTACGCCGCCCACTACCTCCACCGTGACCATCGGCTACCTGAAGGATGCTGCCTTCACCTTTTACTATCCAGACAATCTGGAGACGCTGGAACAGTCGGGCGCCTCACTGGTTCCGGTCTCCGCCCTGGACGCCACCGCACTACCGGAGAATCTGCAGGCCCTCTATATCGGAGGCGGTTTTCCGGAAACGCATGCGCGGGCATTAGCTGGGAACACTCCGTTCCTGCAATCTCTGCGGAATGCAGCCCTGCGCGGTTTACCAATCTACGCGGAGTGTGGCGGCCTGATCCTGCTGGCCAGGAATCTGTTGTGGAAGGACATTCGTTATCCGATGGCGGCAGTTTTCCCGTTTGATGTGGGGGTTTGTGACTCCCCGCAAGGCCACGGCTACAGCGAATTGCGCGTGGTGGCGCCGAATCCGTTCTTCCCAACGGGAATAACTCTCCGAGGCCATGAATTTCACTATTCGCGCATCGTGCCCTGCGCTGAAACAATCTCAACCGCCTGCCTCGTCGAACGGGGTACGGGATGCTTTGACAAGCGCGAGTTCGTTATGACCAACAATGTGGTCGCAACCTACACGCATATGCACGCTGTAGGAACGCCAGAGTGGGCCGCGGGGATGGTCAACGCGGCGAGGAGTTTTGCGCCCCCGCGAGATTCTCGCAACTGAAGAGTGAACAACCGCAGAGATACGACTGCGGCACTCTGCGCCGCCTGCCAACAGATCCAGGCAAATTGAATTATGCCCTCAGTCGTACAGGCTGTTCTTCTGCAATAGCAATCGGCACTACCTGCGCCGGTTTGATAGCCCGTTCTCGCGACCAGCGGGCGATTTCGGAGACGCCATGGATGGCAGCATCGACATCAGCATCGGTGTTGAACGCGCCGACCGAGAAGCGCACCCCGCCATGATTCTCGACCAGGTCGAGTTGTCTATGAACCAGCGGAGCGCAGTGCAGACCCGTGCGAGTGGCGATATTGTGGTCCACGTCGAGGATTGTGCCAACATCCGCCGGATCGACCCCCGCCATGTTCATCAGGATGGTCGAGAGATGATTCTGCAGGTTGTCACAACAGTACAACTGAACCCCGTCAATCGCCTGCAGTCCCTCCACGAGTTTGCTGGCGAGCCTCATCTCGCGGGCATGGACGTGCTTCATGTCGTTTTCCTCAAGCCAGTCCTGGCCAGCCCATAGCGAGGCCACGCCTACCATGTTGGGAGTTCCGAACTCCAGCCGCCACGGGTATTCCTCGAGGTGGTACGGTTCCACCGATCGAACCCCGGTGCCGCCGGCGCGCACCTGGCGGACCTCGACGTGCTTCCGAATGCACAGCCCACCAATGCCCATGCTGCCCATCAGCGCCTTGTGCCCGGTAAAGGCCACGACATCGATGTTCATTTCCTTCATGCGAATGGGAATGATCCCTGCAGTCTGGGCCGAATCGACCACAAAAGTGAGTCCATGTTCACGGCAGATGCTGCCGATTTCTTTGAGCGGCTGCACCGTGCCGATGACGTTGGAGCCGTGATTCACAATCACGACTTTCGTGTTGCTGCGAATCGCTCGACGCACCTCATCCGGGTTGATGAACCCTGCTGCGTCAAAGGGTAAATAGGTGGCTTCGCAGCCATGATCGCGGACCATGTGGTTGACCGGGCGGATTACAGAGTTGTGCTCCAGATTGGTCGTGATGACGTGGTCGCCGGGGTTGAATACGCCGGGAATGATCAAGTTCAGGGCATCGGTGACGTTGTAGGAAAAGATGAGTCTCTCCGGAGCGTCCTCATCCCCGCCGAAGAACTTCGTCAGGCGCAGACGAAGGTTGGTGAGCAGGGAGCCTGCCTCAATGGCAAGATCGTAGCCGCTGCGGCCTGGATTCACACCCTGAGTACGATAGAAGTGATCCATGAAGCGGTAGACACTTTCCGGTTTTGGCCATACCGTCGCTGCGTTATCGAAGTAAATCAAATCGTGTTTCATGGTCCCTCTCCCTTGACCCGCTCCGGTCAACTATTGCCTGACTATTGCCTATTACAACAATAGGCATACTTACTATCTAACTTGCAATTCTCCGACCAATATCCCTGGTGTTGCGCCTACAAGTTCTTTGGTTTCAGCATATTACCGCGGGTGAGCAGAGCCCCATCCCGGTGTGAATTACATTGCACCTTACTTGCACAAGATGTCCAACAAGTTCTTGTTGCCATGCAAGCCCGTTGCTTCCTTCTTCCCGATTCGGTTCGCGTAAGAAGGTTTACCCGAAGTAGTATGCAGCATCGGCTGGACGCGCCACCCGCGGGAACCACAGCGGACGCCGCAGCTTCCCAGGACCGGGCGCCGGCCGCGCCAGTGCCTTCCATCGCTGATACACCGCATGGGAAAGATTGGTATCCACAAAGATGTCACCGTAACGGTCATCCCTCCCGGCTCGCTCCACGCGAACCACCTGGTGCCAGCAGTGCATTCCGCTGAGTGGATCGGGATGGACCGGAAACGTAATGTCCTGATGCACGCCGGCATCACTCCACCAAACCCGCTGGGTGTCGGGATCGGAACTTTCATAAGGCTCGACTCCGTCGATTTGGCGCATCTTCCACTTTCCCTTGCCAATTTCCCTCAGGTCGACCCACGCGCTGGAGAAGCGCTCGATGTGATCTTTCTTGTTCAAGCGCCACCGTCCGAGGTGATGCGAGCAGGCCACCACACCGGGCGCGATGCCCTCAGTAATCCATGCGTGCAAAACGAAGAACCCAATTTCGGTGTGCACCTTGATCAGGTCGCCCGTGCGGACCATGCCGAGTTTTTCCGCGTCGATTGGATTGACCCACAGGGGATTCTTGTGGGCAATTTCGTAAAGAAGTTTGGCGTTGCCCGAGCGCGTATGAATCAACGTGGGGAGACGAAAGATGGGCAATAGCGTGAAGACTTCGCCGTTTGCGTCCTTCGGCCATTCGACAACTGGAAGATACTTCCGGTCAACGGCGGCATTTGTAGATCCCAGCGATGCCGCCTGAGCGGCCCGGTCCACGTGGCTGCGGTAGTACTCTGGCAGAGCGAACTCCGGCCATTTCCAATCGGCCAGGGTTCTTGAGAATATCTCCAGCTTTCGCGAAGGCGTATTATACCCAACTACAGCCTTTTCGTTGTTCATCACACCGACTGGTTTGCCTTGCTTGGTGATGAGTCCGCTCGGTTCGACCTTCGTGCCCTCGAGTTCCGCCGAAGAAAGTGGCTTCTCGTTGAGCTTGTAAACGTCGGTGGTCACTTCGTAAGCGCCATACCTCCGCATGTAAGCGAGCGGCGAGAGGTTTTCCTTCTTGGCCGCCTCGGGAAGCCCGGGAACTGAATTTTCAAAAATCCATCCGTAGTATTCGTCCACCGTAATCTTCTGTCCCGGCTGGTACGGCGACTCGAACCACTGCCGAATGCCCATCGAGCCGTCGGGATCGATGGCCCAAGAAAGATTGATCCAGAATTCATCCTCTTCCCACACTTCGCCCGGATTCGCCTGGTACGTGTAATCGACTTTCTTCCCTTGCTTCTCCTGAAACACTCGCAGTACAGGCTGGCGGAATCCGATCCATTTGCTGGCGTGGGTCTCCTGACTCATCAGGTCGTGGCGTTCTGACGAAAGCCCCATTGGCAGGACATAGTCGGCGTACCAGGCGGTTTCGCTCCAGGTGGGAGTGAGCGCGGCATGCAACCCCACGAGTTTTTCATCGCGCAGTACTTCGATCCACGAGAAACCGTCCGGATACGTCCATACTGGGTTGAACACGCGCGTGAAATAGGTTTCCAAGCGGCCGCGGCCTTCCTTAATCAAGTGCGGGAGCAGCATCGACATTTCGTGCGTGCACAGCGGCCACTCCGGCGGATACAGCAATTCATTCCACCTTTGCTGCGGTGGCGGAACCTTGAAGGGGCGCGGAACAAACTTATTCCAGGCGTTCAAACTGTGTCCGCCTTCCGTTCCAACGGAACCCGTCAGTACATGAAGTAGGACCAGCGCTCGCACCGGCTGCCATCCCCCTAGGTTCCCCGATGCGCTGCCGCGCCATAGGTGCGACGCAAAGCGGCTGCCGGCGGCGGCTATTTCGCGCGCGACCTTGACGACGACCTCGGCCTTGACTCCGCTTTCCTTTTCGGCGAATTCCGGAGTGTATTGCGCGTAATGCCGTTTCAACGCTTCGACGAATGTCCCGAACGTTTGCCCTTTGGCTCGAAAACCGTCGAACTCAGCTTCTTCCCAGTTCGTCCAGTTCTTCATGAACGTCGGGTCGAAGCGATTCTCGTCGAGGATCACCTTGGCCATCGCCAAGAGCACCGCTGCTTCGGTGCCCGGGTAGCTTGGCATCCAGTAGTCCGCCATGCTGGCCGTATTTGAAAGACGCGGATCCATGACAGCGAGTTTTGCACCAGCCATTTTGCCGTCGATGATTCTCTGCGCGTGAGGATTGAAATAATGTCCTGACTCCAGGTGCGCAGACAGAAGCAAGATAAAGTGCGCGTTGGCATGATCAGGCGACGGCCGGTCGGCATGATGCCAAAGCACATATCCGAATCGCGCCGAGGAGGAGCAGATGTTGGTATGAGAGTTGTGGCCGTCGATGCCCCACGCCTGCAACGTGCGCTCCATGATGAAGTCATACCCCGGCCGGCCGACGTGATACATAACTTCTTCCCCGCGGCCTTCCTGAATTGCTGTTCGGATGCGCCCGCCGATAGTTTCAAGCACCTCATCCCACGATGTTCGTGCCCATTGCCCTCCACCGCGCGGCCCAACTCTTTTCATCGGATAAAAGACTCGATCCGGATCGTGGATCTGATTGATGACGGCTGGCCCTTTGGCGCAAACTCGGCCCCGGCTGGCCGGATGTTTCGGGTTGCCTTCGAACTTCGCGATCTGCCCGGTTTCCTTATCGACATACGCCAGCAGCCCGCAAGCAGATTCGCAATTGAAACAGATGGTCGGAATGATCTGGCAATGACGGGCAACACGGCGTGGCCAAGCCTCGGGGTCGTACTCCACCCAATCGTCCCATTTGTCCACGGGGGGACAGGATTGCAGATGGCTACCGTCGCGCTTGAATTCAGTCATATTCGTCTCCGTGCCTTTCCTTAACTATTCGGCACCAGCTGTCCAGCGGTCACAAAACACCATTCATAAACATAGAGTCCGGCGAGAACCAACACGCCGGAAACTGTCGCCACAGAAGCATCCCGGGGCGCGAGCCATAACAAAAGCAGGGGCAGCACTCCGCCTGCTCCGACACTGCCGATCCAGAACCAGTTGCGGCAGGGCCCGCGCGCCAGTAACCGTGCCGCATAGGCAGCATTGTCTGTCGCGTGCGGCATTGCAACTTCACATATGACGATCACCAAATGCAGAAGCAGAAGAGTCGCAAGCCCACCCACCGCTACCGCTTGCGTTTGCTCATCTCCGCCGGCAGTCGCTGGAAGAAGCGCCAACACGGCGGCGCTCGAAAGTAACGCCTGCAGAACGAAATGCGCCGGCAGGAGGGGGGTCTGCCAGAAGTCGCGCCCTTCGCATTGGCCAAACAAAAATCCCGTGTATCCTGCCGCCAGAAACCCGCTGATGACCGTTGGCCAGAGCAAGACCGAGGACAGGGCTGGAGATGCAGCAATTCCGCCGAGCAATAAAGCTCCGGACAACACGCTATAGAGCAGAAGAAGATAGGAGCCCCGCGACAGCCAGGACTTCTTCTGCGGCGACGTTACCACCCTCAGAAATCGCTCTTTGCGGCTCAAGTCACCGACCAGCGCGAGCGATGTTGCAATGGTGAAAACCAATGCCAGCGAAGTGAGCACGATGTCGCGGGTGCGGTTCGCCTGCAACCATCCGAGGGCCATCGCGATTGCCGGAATCGCAAGCACTCCCGCACCGATCGATTTCAGCCAGCAATAAAGCGGAACCATCCAGTCCCAGGGGCGCGCGTGGGCAACGTCATACGCAGCCAGAGCATTCTTCTGCAGGAAAGGGCTGTCCGGCATGTAGGCCGCGCCTCCGCCCGCTACGCTCGTGTTGCGCTGCGCCCACATGTAGAACTTCTCGTGACGGGCCGCGGTCGGCACGATCGCGCTTTCATCGGCATCGACGTAGTAGAGCTTGGGACGCGTGCCTTGTTCCGGTTTACGCACGCGCACCGTTTCGCGTGCGACCAGCGCAGCAATCTCACTGGATGGGTCGTCCAAATCGCCGGCTATGATTGCCTGCTCCGGACAGACGGTTACACAAGCCGGTTCCAGGCTTATTTCAATGCGGTGCGCACAAAAATGGCACTTGGCAGTGGTGTTGCGAGCCGGGTCAAGATAGATGGCGTCGTAAGGACAGGCCTGCATGCAAGCTTTGCACCCAATGCACTGCTCCGGGTTGAAGTCGACGATTCCGTCGCGGCGCTGAAACATGGCGCTGACGGGGCAAATCTCGACACACGGTGGCTTTTCGCAGTGGTTACATCGGGTTACCTGAAACACGCGCCGCGCCTGCGGAAACTTCCCCTTCTCAACGTACTTAACCCAGGTTCGATTCACGCCTAGGGGAACGCGGTTCTCTGTCTTGCAGGCGACCGTACAAGAGTGGCAACCAATGCACTTGCGATTGTCGATGACAAATCCGTACCTCATCGAAATAGTCCTTTCAGGAGAGGGCACGGCATGGAAGCGAACTGTCGAAGGTCGGACTGGGGGATCCTGCTCGGTGAGGGGAAAGCAGCAATACGGTGGCAAAGTGAATGACAACAACAGAGCGGTCCAGAACGTTCGTTCTTAGTCCGCCTACATCGGTTCGCGTTGATGTGCAGGGTCAGCAAAAGTAACCAGCGTTCATCTCAATAACTCGTGACACAACTGAACCACACACTGAACAACGAACTAAATCTGATAGTCCTGGTAGTCCTCGGCAAACAACATCTCCGGGGGAACGTACGAGGAAACGGATTCGCCGTCGATGGTCAGGTCAGGCTCCGCGCCCAGCGCTTCGTGTGAGTGTTCCTGAAACCTTTCGCGCAGTTCGTGTACTTCTTTCGCCAGCTTGATGATGACATCGGACAAGGGATCGCGAATCTCCTTTGGGTCCGTAATCACCACCCGTTTCCCATCCCGCAGTACGATGTGTCCAGGGACGCCGACAACCGTGGAGTTCGCCGGGATATTGCGGAGCACGACGGAACCGGCACCGACTCTGCAGTTGTCTCCAACTATGATGTTTCCCAGGATTTTCGCGCCGGAGCCGATCGTCACACGACTGCCGATCGTGGGATGTCGCTTGCCTTTCTCTTTACCTGTTCCGCCCAGTGTGACTCCCTGATAAAGAGTCACATCATCGCCAACGATGGAAGTCTCTCCGATCACGACCGACATCCCATGATCGATGAACAGGCGCCGCCCGATCTCGGCTCCGGGATGGATTTCGATCCCTGTGAACAGGCGAGCTACTTGTGATCCGAAGCGGGCGAGAAAACGAAAGCGATGCTGCCACAACCAATACGTGGCGTGATGCGCCCACACTGCATGAAGGCCCGGGTAACAGAACAGGACTTCGGCGTATGAGCGGGCTGCCGGGTCGCTCTCAAAGACCGCAGCAATGTCTTCTCGCACCGACTTAAAGAAACCGATCATGGTATCGGAACCGTCGGCAGGCCAAGAGCCTGCTGGCGGAGTTGTTCGAACAGGATGCTGCTGAGATACCGCTCCCCGAACGACGGCAAGATCACGACAATCAATTTGCCTGCATTTTCCGGCCGCCAGGCGACCTTTAGCGCGGCGACAACAGCCGCCCCGGACGAGATCCCGACGAGGAGCCCCTCCTCCAATGGAAGCCGGCGCGCCATGTTGATCGCTTCGTCGTTCGTCACAGTTATGATTTCATCGATAAGATCCGTGCGCAGAATGCTGGGCACAAACCCCGCTCCAATTCCTTGAATCTTGTGCGGTGAAGGCTTACCGCCGGAGAGTACGGGGCTGTCCGCAGGTTCGACCGCGATGGCTTTGAAACTCGGCTTCTTGGGTTTGATGTACTGGCTCACTCCGGTAAGCGTGCCGCCCGTGCCAATGCCAGAGATCAGAAAATCCACTTTGCCATCGGTGTCATTCCATATTTCTGGCCCGGTCGTTTCCAAATGGATCTTTGGGTTGGCCGGGTTATCGAACTGCTGCAACATATATCCGTTTGGGGTCTGCGCCAGGATTTCCTCGGCTTTGAGAACGGCCCCTTTCATGCCCCTCGGTCCGGGCGTGAGAACGATTTCGGCACCGAATGCCAGTAACAGCACGCGCCGCTCCGTGCTCATGGTCTCCGGCATGGTGAGAATGAGCTTGTAGCCTCGCACCGCAGCGACAAACGCGAGAGCGATTCCCGTGTTGCCACTGGTAGGCTCAATCAGCACCGTCTTTCCGGGCTGAATCTTCCCCGCGCGTTCGGCATCGAGGATCATGCTTACCCCAATCCGGTCCTTCACGCTGGCCAGTGGATTCTGGCTTTCCAGCTTAGCGACCACTGTGGCTGGCGCTCCTTGTGTCACCTTATTGAGCCGAACCAGCGGTGTGTTGCCAATCAGCTCCGTCACATCCTGTGCGATCTTCACAGTCGATCTCCCCCCTCAGAAGCGGCCCCCGGTCAAAAGCGTCGTCTGGCCTGCGATTGAACACCCCTGCCGTAAAACGCAATTAATCTTATGGACATACTTCTGCCAAGTCTGTGACGGGAATCACACCCGGTTCGTGTTTTTTACATACAGACATTTTGGTCTTAGTCCACCTCTTCGCGGAGGACGTAAAAGGATTGTGTCGCCAGGGGAAGAAGCACTGGAGGAATCGAACCGCCGATGAAGGGTTTTGCAGACCCTCGCCTTACCACTTGGCCACCCCGCCCCGCACTAGTCCCCAAACGCTTTGGACCGGGTGGCCCATGATGACAGCGTATTACTCATCGGATCCGGACTTACCAGCGTCGACGTAGCCATAGAGCTTCGCGCCCGAGGATTCGAAGGTGCGATTCACATTTTTTCCCGCCGCGGACTGCTCCCGCAGCGCCATGGGGCTGTGCCTTTCCCGCCGTTTCGCGTGGACAACGCGCCGCGGACCGTCCGCGGACTGCTGCGAATGATTCGTTTGCAGGTAAGGCAAGCTGATGCAAAAGGGTCGAATTGGCGAGAAGTCATCGATTCTCTGCGCCCCTAGGATTGCCGCCGAACTTCATGTGCAAGAAACTACTTGTTATGTGCAAGAAACTACTCGTTTCGCCCGCTGAGCTATCACTCAGAGCGGTGATTTCGGTCGCAGCGCCAAGAAGCAGGCGTGAAGTAACATGCGGGCGTCAAGCCGAACTGCATGATCGTCAATTAAGCTCGTTTGATTTCAGTCACAAGCGCAGACAATAGGCTCCCTCCCCCATGATGATGGCTGGAACTCACCGTACAGCAGACGGCCTATGATTGGTCGCCAGCGACAAACGCCTATGAAAGAAAAACAGACCGATTGACGCGGTGCCGTCCGCGTTCTGTGGGGTTGTTGCGCAAGTACGCCGACGATCAATGCGGCCCGAACACTAGTGGACGTCGAGATGCAGATATCCAAGCATCCACAGCAATAGGAGCCCTCCCAGAATGCCACCGACTGCCACCAGAATGCCGAGTCTTTGCCTCGTCGTGAATGTCTCTACGGCCTTTTTCCTGCCCTGAAAGGAATATTTGCCCATAGATCCTCTGCGCCTCAAGAACAGGGTTAAGAAGGCGACCAGCGCGCTTCCGCGCTTTTGATGTTTTGGCTCCAAGTCATCAATGGGGAGGCCATCAGTTTCTGCGGCTGTCAGTGGCTTGTTCGACACATTTGACGAGCGTTCCAGCCTGACAGCGGCTTCGTCTAGACCTGCAGCACGTCGCCATCGCGGGCCACCATCTGGTAGAGCACCGGGCTCACGATACGGCCCAGGAATAGCCTCGAAATGAGTCCCGCGACAATGACGATGGCAAAGGGTTTCTGTGAGTCCGATCCGACGCCGGTAGAAAGCGCCGCGGGCAAAAGACCCAGGCAGGCGACCAGCGCCGTCATCATGATTGGCCGGAGGCGGATCAGCGAACCCTCCAGCGTGGCTTGGCGGATGCCCTGCCCTTCGAGACGGAGCTTGTTGATATAGGAAACATCGATGATCGCGGTCTCCGCCGAGACGCCCATGAGCACAAGCAGGCCGAGAACGGAGGAAACGCTGAAGGTGGTGTGCGTGAGCTTGAGCGCGAGGAGCGCCCCGACCGGTTCGGTCATCACTACGCCGATGACCACGGTGAGCGGAAACTTGAAATTGCCGTAAAGCGCGAACAGGATCATGAAGATCAGGAGAACAGCAAGCGGGCCGATCACCGCGAACTGCTGTCGTGCGGCGACGTACTCGCTGTATTCGCCGCCCCAGTCCAGCCGGTAGCCCTGCGGGAGTTTGACGGACGACTGCACGGCCTGCTGCGCCTGGTCCACGGCGCGCGCCAGATCGCGTCCCTCGATGCTGAATTGGACTCCGATGTAGCGCGAATTATTCTCGCGATAGATGAATGACGCGCCATTGCCCTGATGAATGCTGGCCAACTCAGAAACTGGGACCTGCTGCCCGGAAGGAGTGGGCACCAGCAAATTGCCGATGGCGTGCTCGCTCGAGCGGTATTCGGGCTTCATGCGCACTACCAGATCAAACAGCTGCTCGCCCTGGATTACTTGCGTGGCCGCCTGGCCGCCCACAGCGGCCTGGATCACGCCCTCGACATCGGAAACATTGATGCCGTACCGCGCGATTTTTTCGCGATTCACATCGATCTGCACGCTGGGCTGCCCCAGCTCGCGCACCACGGTGAGTTCGGTAAACCCGGGTACTTGTTGCAGCACGCGCTTGATCTCTACCGCTTTTTCTTCGAGTACCTGCAGATCTGGGCCGAAAATTTTCACCGCCAGTGCGCTCTTCAAGCCCGTGAGCGCCTCATCCACGGCGTCTTCGGCCGGCTGCGTAAAGTTGAAAATCACTCCGGGATAGGAATCGACTTTTTTCTGAATGTCCTTGGTCAGATCGGCCTTGTTGTGAATCGGTCCCTGCTTCCACGATGCGTCCTTATAGGGCTTCAGCCCGACGTAAAACTCACAGTTGAAGAACCCGGTAGGGTCGGTGCCGTCGTCCGGACGGGCGAGCTCCGAGCCGACCTCGGTGACCATCGGGTAGGCCATCAGGATCTTTCGGATCTGCGGAGCGAATTTGGCTGCCTCCTCGAAGGAGATGGTGTAGGGCATGGTGGCCCGAACCCACATGGCTCCTTCGTCCAGGTGGGGCATGAACTCGCCGCCGATGAATGGAATCAGAAGAAGCGAAGCGGCGAAAATGAGGGTAGCCAGAACCATCGTAAGATTCGGGCGGTCCAGGCACCAGCGAAGCTCCGTAGCGTACTCGTCCTTTAACCATTCATAGGCGCGGTTCGCCCTTTCCTTCACACCGTGCGTGAACCAGTAGGAGGCGAGCACGGGAACCAAAGTAAGGGTGAAGATCAGCGAGCCGAGCAGCGCCCATGACATTGTTTCCGCCATCGGGTGGAAGAGCTTGCCGGACGGGCCGCTGAGCGCGTAGATGGGAATGTACCCGGCGAGGATGACGGCAATGGAATAAAAGATGGGGCGGTCCACGTCGTGCGCCGCCGCGATGATTACTTCGTGAAGTTTGTACTCCTGCCCGTGGCGCGCTGCCAGCTCGCGATAGATGTTTTCCATCATGACGACCGTGCCATCGATGATGATTCCGAAATCGATGGCCCCGATGGAAAGCAGGTTCGCCGGAATGCCGCGTGCGTGCAGGAAGATGAAAGAAAAGAGCAGGCTCAGCGGAATCGTCAGAGCGACGATGATCGCCGCGCGCACGCTGACCAGGAAGAAGATCAGGACGATCAAGACCAGGCCCATGCCGAGCAGCAGGTTATGCTCCACCGTGTCGATGGTGACCTGCACCAGGTCGCTCCGGTCATAGTAGGGCCGGACTTTCACGTCATGCGGCAGAAGGTCGCGGTTGATCTCCGTGGTCTTCTCTTCCACCCGTTTGAGGACGTTCTGCGTCTGCTCGCCGGTGAGCATGAGGATGACGCCTTCGACCCTGTCGTCATCGTTCTGGAAACCGAATTCTCCCAGGCGAGGAGCGTGGCCGATGGTGACCTCGCCGATGTCGCGGATGCGTACCGGCACGCCGTTGTTGTTGCCCACGACAATATCGCCGATGTCTTCGGTCTTGGTCACCAGTCCAAGTCCGCGTACATAGAAGAATTGCGAACCCTGCGAGTAAAAGCCACCGCCGGCATTGGCGTTGTTGGCCGCCAGGGCATTGAGCACTTGCGGCAAGGGAATGTGGTAGCTGTAAATCTTGGCGGGATCGAGCAGCACCTGGTATTGCATCACCGTGCCGCCGAAGCCCGAATCATCGGCCACTCCCGGCACGGACTTGTAAGCGCGCTCAATCACCCAGTCCTCGTACGTCTTCAGTTCTTGCGGGGTGCGGTCCGGGCTCTCGATCACATAACGATAGACGAGATTTGACGGGCTCGAGAGTGGCGCCAGGCTGCCCGTCACACCGGGAGGTAGGTTGGCAGTTGAGAGCCGTTCAAACACGACTTGCCGGGCGAAATAGTTGTCTGTGCTTTCTTCGAACGTCATGATGACGTCGGACAAGCCATAGAGCGAGATCGAACGCATGAACACCATGTGCGGCACACCGTTCATCTGCAGCTCGATCGGCAGCGTGACCAACCGCTCGATTTCCTCAGCCGCGTGCCCGGGCCACTGCGTGATGACTTCGACCAGTGGGGGTGAGAGATCCGGGTAAGCGTCCACGGGCATCTGCTGGAACGAGAGCGCGCCGGCAATGACCACGAGCAGTGCCAGCATCAGGATCAGGAATCGCTGACGGAGAGCGAATTGAACGATGTGATGAATCATCCCTGGTCCCGTCCCCTCAGTGCTGGAGCGAATTCTGGAATTGCAGGAAAAGGCTGCCGTCGCCGACCACGCGATCATTCACTTGCAACCCGGTGAGGATTTGGGTCTTCCCAGCTTGGCTTTCGCCGAGTGTGACGTCGCGCTTGGCGAACTGTCTTTGTCCGGTCTGCAGATAGACGTAGGGCATGTTTTGTTCGTCGCGCAGCACGGCGGAGTGGGGGACGAACAGCGCTCTGGGAATCACGCCGGCTTGGACCTCCGCGGTCACGTACATTTCCTTCTTCAGGCGCTCGCCCGGGTTGGGGGCTTCAATGCGTGCTTGCAGCGTGCGCGTGTTGGGGTCTAGTGCAGGAGAAATGTATTCGATCTTGCCATGCACAACCTCGGGATACGACTCATTGTCAATCGTCACCGGGTCGCCGACATGTACGTAGGCCACGTCGTTCTGGTAGATGTTGATGAGAATCCACACCGAACTCATGTCCGACAGGGTGAAACACTGCGTGGCGCCGGCCGCCAGCAATTGCCCCGCGGAGCACTGGCGGTCCACTACCTCTCCCGCCACTGGCGAGTACAGCGGGATTTCCGGTGAGGGAGGCTTGGTGACAATCGTTTCCGGGTCTGCGATGCCGAGGACGCGGATAGCGTCGGCACTGGACTCGAAGTCCGCCTGCGCCTGCGTGCGGTTTGATTGGGCCTGCTCGAGGTCGGCTTGGGCAATGGCGCGATGGGCATAGAGGTCTTGCGCGCGGAGGTAGAATTTGTCCGCCAGCTGGAAGGCGTCGCGCGCCTTAATATAAGCTGCGCGCAGCAGAGAGTAGTCCGGGCTGGCGATGTAAAGCAGTGCCTGGCCGGCGCGCACGTGCTCACCCTGCACAACGGCGACGCGGCTGACCGGCCCACCCACTTGCGTGATCACGGGCGTGGTCTTGAAGTCGTTGTACTCGACCGCGCCGGTCATGCGGAGCGTGCGCGGCAGCGGTCCCTGCTCGACGGTCACGACCTGGATGTGAGACATCTGGTCAGCAGGCAGCGAGAACAGTTCGGCTTTGGACTTAGGATTTTCCGTCGTCGAGAACGAGGTCATCTTGCTGGCCTGTTCTCCCGCACCTCCACAACCGGCAAGCACCATCATGATCGCCGATAGGGCGGCCGGTGCAACCCATCGCTGCCCACGACTGTCAGCGAGATTCATGGCAGATTCCTCGTCCCCACCGCTTGCTTCAGTTGCTCCAGAGCGGTCATGTACGAGGCCAGCGCCTGGCGATAAGCCAACTGAACGTAGCGGTAACTGCGTTCAGCGTCGAGAAAATCCAACAGGCTGGCTGCACCGCGTCTATAGGCATATTCGCTGATGTCACGCGAATCCTGCGCCTGCTTGAGGTATCCGGAGGTATACAGTTGCACCACTTCGTCATTGCTCCTCACCGCCTCATAGGCATTGGCAACATCGGAGAGAACCGTGTCGCTGGCTGCTTGTTCCTGCTCCTGCGCCTGCGTCAGAGCGTAACCGGTACGCGCGATTTCTCCCTGGTTGCGGTTAAAAATCGGCAGCTCAAAATTCACAAAGAGTGAAGCAGTGTTCTCGCCGGAAACATGCGTAAAGTCGTACGTGCCATTGACATCCACCTTGGCGTTAGCTTTGGCCAGGAGGATTTGGCTTTGTGCCGCCGTTATCCCCAATTCCGCAGCGCGGAAGTCTGGACGCTCGCGCAGCGCTTTCATCTGCAAGTCTTCCACTTTCGCCTGGAGCGGTTGGTACGCCAGGTCGCCAATCACGTCATAATCGGCCGGCACTGCGTTGTAGCCCAGGAACTCACGCAGGCCTACCAGCGCCTGCACCTTCGCCAGACGGGCAGCGGACACGTCGGTCTGAAACTGCAGAAGCTGCAGCTTGATCTTAAGATAGTCGCCTTCACTGATGGAGCCTGCCTTGAGTTGCGCCTCGCTAATATCGACCGTCTCCTGGAAGCTCTTCAGATCCTGAAGCGCGAACTGAAGCGTTGATTCCGCCAACAAAACGCTGACGAACTGCTGGCCTACGTTGAAAACCAGGGCGCGTTCCGCGTCGGTGACTTGGGCACGAGTGATGGCTGTCTGATCCCGAGCGGCTTGCAGCCGCCGTTGCCGCTTGTGACCACGTTCGAACAGGTATCCGACCCCAATATCGAACTGCTGAGTCTCATTCAGATTTTCGCCGGAAAAATCTTGCGGACTGAAAAATGGGACGAACTGGGTATCAGCCCCGAAAGTCGGATTGGGGCGCAGATTCGCGGTAATCTCCTGAGCCTGATTCTGAAGAATCAGGGTTCGCGTGGCTTTGATCGAGTGGTTGTGCGCCAGCGCCAGATCAATAGCCTGATCAAGACTAATCAGCGTCGTATTCTGCCCACTGCCTGCCCCTACTAGCAGTAAGAAAAACATCGCAGCCGCGGCGAGAATCCGAAGGTGCCTGGAGCGTATCCGGGTTGAGATCAAAGCGCACTGGCCATGTCGCAACGGGTCTCGCGCGGATGTTCGGAACTTAACACGCATTCTGCCAAGCTCCGTGGTCCGTATCGTCCTCCTGTATCTAAGCCAGCGACTCAGGGATCAATGGATGTATTGTAATTCAGACACTTCACGATTTGCGCCATGCTTGTGATCCCCTAGATGTGCCTTCAATGCGAATGCTAAGAAAATGATTCTTGGCCCATGAGTGGGTGTGGGGGGCATAATGCTCACGACGAGGGACTATGCGGTTTCTTTTGGTCGTTTCCGGTTTGCTTGGACTTGCCGCCCTGGGGACAGCTCAGAACGTTGAGATTAAGAAAGTTCCGATTAGGCCGACCCCTGCTGAATCAGGCCAGGCAATGTTCTCTGAGTACCGCGTGGTCTGTCATGGTAAGGATGCAAAAGGTTCCGGCCCTGCGGCGCCGGCGTTGAAGGTGCCGCCAGCTGATCTCACCGCGCTTGCAAAACGAAACGGAGGAAGCTTTCCATTTGCGCGCGTCTCCAACGTCATTCGTCTGGGAGGGAATGTAGCCGCGCATGGTTCCGAAGACATGCCTATGTGGGGTCGAACGTTTTCATCTTTGAGCCAGCATGAAGACGATGTTGTTCAACTGCGCATCGCCAATCTGACCAATTACATCCGATCCTTGCAGGAAAAGTAGAGCTAACCAGGCTGTGCCTCGCCATAACTAGGAACGGGCCTTAACTAAGAACGGGCCTTTGTTTGGCCCTCACGACGCCACCCATAAACGGGGCATGCGGAGCATCAAGTCGTCAAGGGTCCTGTGAAGTCGTGGGAACGATTCCGCGGGCTCAACTCGCGATGCAGGCGTGAATACCCCTACAACTTTGACGAGTCTGACCCAGACAGTTGCAGTTCGCGGCCAGAGGTGACTCAGGCCGCT
>OMOD01000088.1:2527-4283 GCA_900290255.1 Candidatus Sulfotelmatobacter kueseliae | reverse complement strand
GGAGACCGACCGGAGCTTGAAGAAGCGCGAACCCTGCTGGGAAAGACGCCGACCCCGACATCCTCATCCTGAAGGAAGCCAAAGCCGAGTACGCGAGACTGCAATAGCGCCCTCTTGTTTTGGGTCGAGTTCTTGGGTGTAAACTTTCACCAGTTTTGCGGGCGAGGCTGGAGGTGCACGGGTATGACTAAGAGAAAACACGTCTCTCCAGAAGCTCTGGATGCGAGCTTGCTGCCCAAGCAGCGCAAGCCTATTCCACACGCATTCGTGCTTGATGCGATTTCCACACTGTCGCCGTACACCCGTCCGATGTTTGGCTGCCTTGCGATCTATGTAAAAGACAAAATCGTGTTGATCCTACGGGACAAGCCTAAAAGCACTGCGGATAACGGCGTATGGCTCGCCACTACCCAAGAACACCACCAGAGCTTGCGGCGTGAGTTCCCGAACATGCGATCCATTCAAGTATTGGGCAAACGCGTAACGGGTTGGCAGGTCTTACCAGTCGATGCTCCTGACTTTGAATCAGCGGCACTGCGGGCATGCGAGCTTGTGCTGGCTGGAGACCCTCGGATCGGCAAAATTCCGGGCGCACGAATGTCGAAGTCCGGATCAAAAGCGGCTGGAAGATCGTCGAAGCAGATCAAAACCTCGAAGAAACACGGGAGCGCGATTAACTTCGACACCGTACGGAAGATCGGCTTGGCGTTGCCCGGCGTGGAGGAGAGCACGGCATACGGGTCACCCGCATTGAAGGTTCACGGAAAACTCTTGGCATGTGTGCCTACGCATCGCTCAGCAGAGCCTAATTCGCTTGTGGTTCGCGTCGGCTTCGACGACCGAGCCGAACTGCTCGCAGCCGCGCCCGATGTGTACTACGTGACCGATCACTATCTCGGCTACAGCGCCGTGCTGGTTCGCCTGTCCAGCGTCACACCCAGCGTCCTGCGGGACTTGCTAGGCATGGCTCACAAGTTTGTGACCGCGAGGAGGACATGATGCGTCGAGAACGTGGGCTGAAGGTTGTGCTGGTCGTGGTGGGATTACTCTTTTGCGGTCTAGTCTATCCCTTGGTGCTGTTTGTGCAGCAAGAGCCAGCGTTGGCGATGATGATGAGCCTTTACGTCACACTCGGCATTTTCCTGCTGCTGGCAGCCCGAAACCCGTCTGCGAATCGGAGCCTGATCGCTTTCACGGCATGGTCGAGCTTTGCACACGCTGCCGTCATGTCGCTCCAAGCATTCCGCAACTTCATTGCACGGGGCGAACTGATCGGGTCGGCTGTGCTCGTTATCATTGGCGTAGTTCTGATTGTTCTGGCTCCGGCTAAACAAAGGGTCGAACGGGTATCGGCATCCGGTGCGTAGGCTCGCCCTCTGGAAAGACGCCGATCCCGACATCCCCATCCTGAAGCAAGCCAAGGCGGAGTACGCGAAGCTGCAGTAGTTGCGGGATCATATCTAGCTGCATGTGCCATTGCGAAGCTCGACTGTAGGGATGGTTTACGCAAACAGGCGATAGCGCTCATTGACATCCTAGCGGCCTTCTGAGTACCTCTCATTCGTGCATGATCCGAGTGACTGCTTCTTCCGGTTCCCCCGCACTTAGGGCACACCAAGCGGATAAACACAACAAGCCCCAGGGTCCGTCTGAGGCTTGCTCATCACCTCCGCTGAGATTAGGCTGACGCTCGTTTTGCGGCCCGGCTCGTGATCTCCGCTTCGGCGCAGAGCCAGTCTTCCAGGTCGTGGCCGTC
>OMOD01000088.1:0-2517 GCA_900290255.1 Candidatus Sulfotelmatobacter kueseliae | reverse complement strand
CCCGACCGCGTGCTTCATAGAGTTCATAAGCACGCTGGGCGATTTGTTCTAAGACGATATTGGGGTCTTTGCTGCTGGCACGTATCACTCTCACTGCCATGGGAGCCTCTTTCTGGCTGGAAGGTTGCTGTAAGCGCGAGCCGCGAAAAGGCTCGTGCGGGAAAAGACTTGCTCACGGTTGTGGTGTTTGGGACCAAGGTACGCCAGCTTGGGAAGGGAACGCAACGCCTAAGATTGGTGCAGTCAATGAGGTGAGTGTCGGGGGTCAGCCACAGGTCCAGGGTCAGTGAAAGAAGGAAGGCTCACCGTGAATGGGGAAAACTGTGGCCATCGGTGAGCCAATCTTTAAGGCAGACCGGGCATTCAAAGAAGTTAGCCCTCCCCCGTTGGCAACTTCAAAGATGCCCCTTCAAGATCGGGAGCATCATAGGCTCGAATGGACCGCCAGTCAAGGCTTTTGGCCGCCCCAAGAGCGTGGAAATGAGCGCCCGCGTTGACAGCGGGAATGCTTAGGCGTATTCAGGTCGCAAGAGGTGAAACCGTGACAGCCGCAGGAACAGCAGAGGAGTTGCTCAAGAAACTTCGGCAAAATATCCGCGAAACAATAGAGCAGAACGGAGAGTTGGCATCGCCAGTGGGTTTTGTAGGATGCGTTGTGCTGCGGTTTGAGACTGAGGATGGCGAGCCAACAACAATAGAGTTTCTGGTGCCGCGTGGTTGTGGCGGCAAGATTGTTGAACGGGAGATCAAGAAGGTCCCCCAGTCAAACTATCGCCCCACGTTAAGAACCCCACGGAGAGCCTGACGTAGATGACGAAACGGTTCCGTTGCAGCCAATCTGAGCGCCGACAAACGCTCAGAAAAAGGTTAATGAGTGCTAACGCGATTTTGCGCCAACTGACATGCCGAGGCAGCGCCAACTTGCCGCCCTTCATTGACTTGCCCCACCCCCAGTCCTAAGATTTCAGCCAAATGATCGGCCAGACGGTTTCCCATTACCGCATCTTGGAAAAGTTGGGTGGCGGTGGGATGGGCGTGGTCTATAAAGCCGAAGACCTGACCCTGCACCGCTTCGTTGCCCTCAAGTTCCTGCCCGATGATGTAGCTCGCGACCCGCAAGCCTTGGCCCGGTTTCAGCGCGAGGCGCAAGCGGCTTCCGCCCTGAACCATCCCAGCATCTGCACGATCTATGAGATCGGCCAGCAAGATGGGCAGCCCTTCATCGTCATGGAGTATCTGGACGGCGTGACGCTGAAGCACCGGATCGCTGGGCGTCCGCTGGAAATGGAAACTCTTCTTCCGCTGGCCCTCGACATCGCTGACGCTCTCGATGCCGCCCACTCCGCTGGCATTGTCCATCGTGACATCAAGCCCGCGAACATCTTTGTCACTAAGCGCGGACACGCTAAGATTCTGGACTTCGGATTGGCGAAGGTTCCGCCTTCCGCCGACTCTTCACGTCCAGCCTCTGTCGACCAAGGCGAGACCATTTCCGTTGACGAGGAGTTCCTCACTAGTCCCGGCACGACCATCGGCACCATCGCTTACATGTCCCCGGAACAAGTCCGCGGCAAGGACCTTGATGCCCGCACCGACCTCTTCTCCTTCGGTGTGGTCCTCTACGAAATGGCTACGGGCATCCTTCCTTTCCGTGGCGACACTTCCGGCGTTATCTTTCGCGAAAGTCTCGATCGTGCTCCTGCTCCTCCTTCGCACGTGAATCCAGAGGTTTCTCCCAAGCTTGAGGAATTGATCCTTAAATGCCTGGAAAAGGACCGGGAGATACGCTGCCAGTCTGCCTCCGAGCTCCGCGCTGACCTCAAGCGCCTGAAACGCGCTACGGAGACCTCAAAGAGCCAGCCAGTGCAGAGCGCATCTGGTACTGAAAACGCGCGTGTCGTTGCCTCCCGTATTTGGGTTTGGGCTGCCAGCCTGGTGATCGCTGTCGCTGCAATCCTCGGAATCGTTTGGTGGCGCACTCCATTGCCCCCCCCCTCGCATTTTGGCAACGAAACAACTGACTCACGACGGTGCACAGAAAGGCCGTTTGATGACCGACGGGAACCGCATTTATTTCATTGAAGGTTCCGGGGCGAATTACCGTCTGGCACAGGTCTCCGTGGCAGGAGGAGAGGTGGCTGTCATCAATTCGGGAACCTCGCTGCCTTACTTGTCATCCATCTCATCGGACGGTTCGGAACTTCTTGGCACTGTCGGAGCGTTCACGCCTGCAGAAGAAATCTGGGCTTTCCCTGTCCCGGCGGGTTCGCCCCGTCGAATCGGTGATCTAATCGGCCGCAGCCCTGCCTGGGCACCCGACGGAAAAATATTCTTTGGCAAAGGAAATGAAATTTGGATAGCAGAACATGATGGAAGTTTCCCGAGGAAACTGGTAACCACGCGGGGCTATCCGGCTGGATTCCAGTTTTCTCCCGACGGCATCCATTTCCGCTTTAGTGTGCCACGTCAGCGGAAATGGGACAGTTTGAGACCGGAAGTTAAGCTACACATCTGAGA
>OMOD01000017.1 GCA_900290255.1 Candidatus Sulfotelmatobacter kueseliae | reverse complement strand
AATTCAAACCGTAGCTTGGCCTGGCGGCCAAGCTGGTCTCACAGCTTCTGACGACGAACAAGTAAGGTTGCGAAGCGCAATCTTTCTTCGAGGCGGATGACACGGTCCTGCACTCTAAGGGCGTAGAGGCGGATCTTGAAGATGGCGGCGATGGCCGCGACCATGAAGACGACCAGCCAGGCGGAATGCAGTCCTGGCCTGCGGACCAGGTGGACGATGGTCACGATCAGCGAGATGGCAAACACGGGCAGGATGAAAAAATGGAAGGGCGGATCAAGGCGCGTGTGATTGGAAAGATTCTGGGATGCTCGGTCGGCCATGGGGGAAGGCTCCTTGGGAAGCTGGAACATCATCGCATGTTTTGGGGCGGATGAAATCAAAAGCGTTAACCGCGGAGAGCGCAAAGGACGCAGAGAGAATCGGGCTCAAATCGTTTCCTGATTCTTGTGGTTCTCAGCGATCTCCGCGAACTCTGCGGTCAGAATTTTCTTCCTAGCTGCCGGGCCTCGGCCGGAGCGGCGAAGCTGCGCCCCAGCAAAGCTGTTACGCACCGAATTGAATGGCCTTATGCTCGCGGCCGAGACCGACCACTACGGCGGCGAGCGTGAACACGGTAAACGCGGTCAGAGCCATGGCGTTCGCGTAGCGGGTATGCTGGGCGAGAATCGCCTCCAGGTAGGCGACCGAGCTGGCTACAAGAATGCCGCACTGGTAGGCGAATCCGGGAAGGAATCCGCGCACCGAGTCAGGCGACAATTCGGAGAGATGTGCGGGAACGATGCCCCAGGCTCCCTGCACCATGAACTGGAGCAGAAAAGCGCCGACGACCAGCAAAGTCAGCGATGGAGCGTAGGCCCACAGAGGGACCAGCGCGGCTGCACTGACGAGGGCGGCGACCATGGCGCGGCGGCGTCCGATGCGGTCGGACAACAGTCCCCCGAGCAGGCCTCCGAGGATGGCTCCCACCATGGAGATGGCGGTGATGGCGGCCCGCTTGGTCGCACCCATGCCCCACTGGCGCTGGAGGAAGGTGGGATACATATCCTGCGTGCCGTGGGATGTGAAGCTCATCATGGTCATCAAGAGGGCCATGTAGAGAAACAATTTCCAGTGGGAACAGATCTCGCGACCGAGATTGGTCCAGTTCGTGTGACGAGTTTTCTCCCACACTTCGGACTCTTTCACTTTGAAGCGGACGAAGAGGCCGAGCAGAGCGGGGAGTCCTCCGATAAAAAACATCGGCCGCCAGCCCCAGCGCGGAAAGACGAAGTAGAAACAGACCGCGGCCAGAAGGTAGCCGAACGCGTATCCCTCCTGGAGCAGGCCGGAAAGAAAGCCGCGCAGCCGGGGTGGAACCTTTTCCATGGCGAGAGAGGCGCCCACGCCCCACTCTCCGCCCATGCCGATGCCGAACAACGCGCGCAGCACGAGGAAGGTGGTGAAACTATGCGCGAAGCCGGTTAAGACCTCGACCACGGAGTAGAAGACGAGGTCGATCATCAAGGGGAGGCGGCGCCCGTAGCGATCGGCCATCAGCCCAAAGATGAAGGCACCCACGGGACGGAACATGAGGGTCAGGGTGAGGGAGAGAGCGATCTGGGCGTCGGAGCGGTGAAACTCCTTAGCGATGGCGGTCAGCGAGAAGACGACGAGGAAGAAGTCGAAGGCGTCGAGCGTCCAGCCGAGAAAGCCGGCGAATACGGCGGGCCCGTGGCCTTGTTTTGGCAGGCGGGCGGCCGGTGGAGTTGGCGGCGGCGGGACCAAGGTTTCTCCTTAAGTGCGGCAATCGCGTGATGCTAACAATCCCGAGATTGGAAGTGTAAGGGAAAAACGCCGGTCGATGTGGGCGAAATCCTACTTTCCGATGCAGAAGGTGCTGAAGATCAGGTTGAGGATGTCATCGGTGGTGGTGGCGCCGGTGATTTCGTCGAGGGGGCGGAGGGCTCGGTAGAGGTCGAGGAGAAGCATCTCGTGGGGGACGCGGGCGGCCACGGCGTTGGTCGCGTCGTCGAGCGAGGCGAGCGTGTCGTTGACTAATTTTTGATGGCGAACGTTGGTTAGGAAGCCGGATTCCTGCTGCGTGGTTCGGTCTCCAGCTACGTGGCGGAGGATGGCTTGGCGCAGGGCGGGGATGCCTTCGCCGGTCAGGGCGGAGGTTTGAATTATGGGCGGCGTCCGCGTTGCCGAGCTGTGCTCGGCTGGACAGCCGAGGGCGGCTGTCCCTACGTGGGCATTGCTGTCGTTCCACTCGCCGAGCAGGTCGGATTTATTTTCTACTACTATCGCGGGACGGGCTTCTATCTGGCGTAGTAATTCCTCGTCTTCCTCGTTCCGAGGCTGGCTTTTGTCGATTACTACCAGGACTAAGTCGGCGTCGGCCAGGGCTTCGATGGATTTCTTGATGCCGAGGGATTCGGCTTCGGCATCGTTTGGGGCTTGGCGGATGCCGGCGGTGTCCACCAGTTCCACAGGAATTCCACCGATGGCGACGGTTTCGCTGACCAGGTCGCGGGTGGTGCCGGGCTGGGCGGTGACGATGGCGCGTTCGCGTTCGACCAGGCGATTGAAGAGGCTCGACTTGCCTACGTTCGGACGACCTACTATGGCCAGGGTTAGTCCCTGGTGAACAATCTTTCCGTAGGCAAAAGTGGCGGCTAGTTGCCGGAGCGGGCTTTCGACTTCGGCGATGCGATCTCGGATGGTAGCGTCGGAGGCGATGGAGACGTCGTCTTCGGCGAAGTCGATGCCGGCTTCGAGCAGTGCAATCAGGTCGACTAATTTCTGCTTGATGGGCTTCAGGCGATTGGAGAGCGCGCCTTCGAGTTGCTGCGCGGCTACCTTGGCTTGGAAAAGAGTTTGCGCGTCGATCAGATCGCGGACGGCTTCGGCCTGGGTTAGATCGAGGCGTCCGTTGAGGAAGGCGCGCATGGTAAATTCTCCGGGCTCGGCTAGGCGGGCACCTTGGGCCAGGGAGAGTTCGACGATGTGGCGCAAGACGACAGGGGAGCCGTGGGCGGAGATTTCTACGATGTCGTCGGTCGTGTAGGAGTGGGGCTTGGCGAAGTAGGTGACTACGACTTCGTCGATGCGGGTGGCAGTTCTGGTGATGTCGAGAGCTGCGGAGCTTTGCTCGGCTGGACAGCCGGGGGCGGCTGTCCCTACGTGAGTCTTGGTGGTGTCGGCGGGTTCGATTAGATCGCAATGGATCGCTCGGTTGGGTTCTAGCTCAAGGCTTCGGCGAAGCATAGGTTCGACTATTGCCCGCGCTTCGGGACCGGCTAGGCGAACTACACCTATGCCGCCGCGTCCGGGTGGAGTAGCGATGGCGACTATGGTGTCGTCGAGATTCACACGAACATTCTAGCTGTGTGACGCTGGCGGTCACGCTGGATGTTTGTCTGTCACCGCGCGTCCACCTTCGATAAACAAGGAAGTGGTAGAGGGCCAAAGCGAGAGGAATGAAGCAGAAAACAAAAGGAAACCAGAGCGCACGTCTCAGCCATGACGATGGGTCGCAGTTGAACCAAGAATAGAGCATCGCCACCCATAACAATGCCGACCCAATGACCTCCGGAATCAAGACCAATCGCAAGACGACGGCAGTTGCTGGCGGCAAAGTTTGTGATCCGAAGGCGGCTTGGGCGGCACGCGTTCCGGCGAGAGTCCCACTCAACGCGAGAGCCAGCACAGAACAAACGAGATCGACGCACCGGGCGGCACGGGAGTACATCCACGCCCGCGAGATGGGCAGGATCATCATCGGACGAGAGCTTACCATGCCATCCGCCGTTTGCTGCATCTGGTGCGCGTCATTTATACTTACGGTTTGCCTTAAGCCATCTGATTCAATCAGGAGCAGGGATTTTCGAATGCCGAAACGTACATTTCAACCCAACAAGCGCAAGCGCTCGAAGAAGCACGGGTTCCGGACTCGCATGAAGACCAAGAGCGGGGCCGCAGTGCTGTCGCGCCGCCGGGCTAAGGGGCGCAAGCGTGTTTCCGTGGCGCCGGGTTTCCGCGATTAGTCTTCCCCGAGGGACAGCAAAGGCCGTCGTTATTATTATCACTAATTATTGTGCGGGATCGTGAGCTGGTGAACGCCGACGCTCCGAACGGGAGTGTAGAACAGCCCGCGGCCAAGGCGGGCGGAAGCGTTCCGCGTGGCTTTCCGCGTTCGGGGCGGCTGCTGAAGCACTCCGATTTCGAGCGTGTGTACAAGCAGGGACGGCGGCACTTTTCTCCGCACATGACCGTGTTCTATCTGCGGCGGGCGGAGGGCGCTTTCCCGGAGAAGGGTTCGCGCGTTGGGTTTACGGTGGGCCGCGTGTTGGGCGGCGCGGTGGAGCGGAACCGGATGAAGCGGCGGCTGCGCGAAGCGGTGCGGCTGCGCCGTTCGGTGCTCGAGGATTCAGGCGCAGTGGATGTGGTGGGCGTCGATGTAGTGATCAATCCGAAGAAGTCGGTGCTGAAACTGGAGTTTGCCGTGGTGCTCGAAGAAGTGGGACGGGCGCTGGACGCGATCGCGAAGAAACTGGTGGAGAAATGAAGTCTGCCCTGCTGGGGCTGTTGCGGCTTTACAAACGGTGGATTTCGCCAGCGTTTCCGCCGTCGTGCCGCTACGTGCCTACTTGTTCGGAATACGCGATGGAAGCGGTCGAGCGGCATGGGGTGGTGCGCGGAGGATTGATGGCGGGTTGGCGGCTGTTGCGGTGTCATCCGCTGGCTAAGGGCGGGTTGGATGCGGTGGTGAAGGATGCCTCGCTGAGGCCCACCCTTCCGCAAAATGCGCGGAAGCATGGGCCACCCGCCTGTCCTACTTATAGCGACGAAGAAATGGCGAGCTGACTGATTTGGCTGAATTTAAGAATCCGCAACAAGAACCCGGGATGGAGCGCAGGCTGCTGCTGGTGTTTGCGCTGACGTTCCTGATCATCATGCTGTTCCAACCGCTGCTGAAGAAGTATGGACCGCAGCCTCCGGCGAAACCAGCGAGTCCGCCAGCGGCGGCGCAGAATCAGGCGCAACTTCCTTCGCAAAGTCCCACACCAGTTCCCGCACAGACTTCTACCGAACGTGGCGCCGCGGGTACGAAGGTGGCACCGGTCGAGGCCACTAGCGAGTCGGAGACCGTGGTTGAAAATGACGTCTACCGGATCGTGTTCACCAATCGCGGCGGGCGGGTGAAGTCGTGGGTGCTGAAGAAATATACCGACGACAAGGGCGGGCAGTTGGAGTTGGTGAATCGCGCGGCGTCGGAGAAGCATGGGTATCCGCTGACGTTGTGGACTTATGACGCAGGGCTGCGGGACCAGGTGAACTCGGCGCTGTATGTGATGACGAGTTCTCAGTCCTCAGTTCTCAGTTCTCAGCAATCCGCTTCGTCATCTGCCACCACCACTACTACTTCTTCTGGCGCTGAGAATGGACCCTTCGGCTCCGCTCAGGGCAGGCTCGCGGGGGCGCCCGTCGCTCCAGAGGATATTAAGTTTGCTTATTCCGACGGCGACGTTTCGGTGGAGAAGAGCTACACGTTCGATCGCGACAGCTATGTGGTTGGGGTGAAGACGGCGGTTCTTGTGAGGGGGGCGCAGGTCACCGCGTTTCCGATGTGGCCGTCGGGGTTTGGCGACCAGACGAACGGCGCGCAGTATGCGACCAGCCAGATGGCTTATCAATACGGCCATACCGTCGAACGGTTGTCGACTAGCAGCTGGACGATCTTACCTTCGATCAAAGTGATTGGCGGTGCGACCATTCCGGGTCCGTTCCACTGGGCGGGAGTTTCGGACCAGTATTTCGCGGCGGTGTTTTTGCCGCGCGATCCCGAGAACGCGGCGATGGTGATGCTGCGCGGCGCGCTTGAAATTCCGCACGGCGGCGACAGCAAGCAGATGGATAAGGTCGAGGTGCTGGGCGCGGCGGTCGGCAGCGTGAAGGGCGTAACTGAAGCCAGAATTTATGTGGGACCGAAGGCGCTGGCGGATCTGGAGTCGGTAAGCGTGCCGGGGATCACGGGGGCGGAACCGGATCTGAGACAGATCATCGACTTCGGATCGATCCTAGGATACATTGCGCGGCCGCTATTTCTGTGGCTGAAGTGGACGTACGACCACATCGTGGCCAACTGGGGATGGGCGATCCTGCTGCAGACGGTGATCATCAACGTGGCGCTGCTGCCACTGCGGCTGTCGCAGATGAAGTCGATGCTGAAGATGCAGCGCGTGGCGCCGCAGATTAAGTCGATTCAGGAGAAGTACAAGAAATACAGTTTGCGCGATCCGAAAAAGGCCGAAATGAACGTGGAGATTTCGGCGCTGTATAAGGCGGAAGGCGTGAATCCGGCGGGCGGATGTTTGCCGCTGCTGATCCAGATGCCGTTCTTTATTGCCTACTACCGGATGCTGGGGGTAGCGATGGATCTGCGCCATGCGCCGTGGCTGTGGGTTAAGGATCTTTCCGCGCCCGATCCGTGGCACGTTATACCGATTGCTATCATCGTCACCATGTTGGTCATGCAACGGATGACACCGCAGGCGGGGATGGATCCGGCGCAGCAGAAGATGATGAACATCATGATGCCAGGCATGTTCGGCCTGATGAGCTGGAACATGGCGGCAGGGGTGGGGCTGTACTGGTGTACGGGGCAGGTGATCGGCATTGTGCAACAGGCGGTGCTGAACCGGACATCGTTGGGCCGCGAGATGCGCGAGATGATGGCGAAGCGGGCGCGGAAGAAAGAGAAATAGCTGTCAGCTCTCAGCTATCAGCTGTCAGTTAAATCTGGACCCTGAAGGGACGCCCGATTTCTTGGACCTTCTGATATTGATACGTATCACGGATCATTTGTATTCTCTTAGCTTTTACTGATAGCTGAGAGCTGACAGCTGAGAACTTAAATATGCCGATTACTGACAAGGTTGCTGCCGCGAAACAGATTGGGGAATTTTTGCAGGCCGTTATTTCTCATGGCGGCTTCAAGCTGAAGTACCGGATCACGGTGGATCCGCCGATGGCGCAGCAGCGCGAGTGGGAACATCCGGAAATTCTGGTGGAGTTTGCGGGGCCGGATTCGGGGCTGTTGCTGGAGCGGGGCGGCGAGTTGCTGCGAGCGTTTGAGCTGCTGGCGTCGGAAGTGCTGCACTTGCAGGGGAGCGAGCAC
>OMOD01000085.1:7210-7394 GCA_900290255.1 Candidatus Sulfotelmatobacter kueseliae | reverse complement strand
AAATCCGCTGGCCCAGCGGCATCAAACAGACACTCCACGACCTGGCAGTAGATCGCATTTTGACTATCGAGGAACACGGGCAATAGCAAGTTATCCATTTGCCCCGGCGCTTTTGTGTTCTTCGGATCCGATTGCAAAAGCTTAGACAACTCGGCACGAGCCTTATCGTAGGCTCCGGTTTCCG
>OMOD01000085.1:0-7200 GCA_900290255.1 Candidatus Sulfotelmatobacter kueseliae | reverse complement strand
AAGCGAGGATGATGGTTCTGGCCATCCGAGCCACTGCGGGAACCAAGGCGGCCGCAGTTACCCGCTCGGCGCAGATCTTGCTGAGCAGTCTTGCGATTCTTGAGTCGGCAACGTTAGACTTTCTGTCTCTCGGCGCGCTCGTTCATCGCTTAGACCCAGGCATAATTCCCTTTCGCAAGGCGCACGAGTGTCAGATCCAAAGCAGCGGACTTCATTGGGGCTGTCGAGCGGCTAAAAGAGACGCAGGGTTCAAGATAATGCCAGCAAGTGGTGTTGAGACACCGATGTAGTGCTGCGAAGTCCGTTGGATGGAACTTTCAACCAATACATCGCCTGAGCGAAGCAGCGCCACGTCGCCAGAGACTTCGAGGAGCCAGTCAACAAATGCTCTGGCTGTAGGTCGCGCGCGAACACTCTCTTTGTGAGAGCAACCGCGGAGGTGGCGAGATAACTCCCGGTTGGTCGGCAACCCTTCCCTTACTCCTCCCCCCGATTATGGAAGGGTAGCGCGTCATCCGCAAGAAGTTGGCGAAGGGATGACAGCTAACCAGAACTTAGTGTGCCAGCCCTGCCGGCCAATTCACCACCAGCATGAGCGGACGGCTTCCCGCCCGTGATTTTCCCAGACTGTTAATGAGCAGACGTCCATCGGGTGCCACGTCCCAGCCGACGTCGAAAAGCAGTGTCTGGCCGATGGCGGTGCTGAACAGCACCTTAGGTTCTCCGCTTTGAATGGAACCGTTCGCGGTAGAAATGGGGAACTCCAAAATATCGTCGCCGTTGACCGCCACTAGCGCCTTGCCATCGCGCCGCCAACGTGGACTGACAGCGCCGTTCGACGACACCTGCCATTTCTGACCCGGCCCTGGAAATGGGGCCACATAGACCTCGTCTCTGCCGGATTCGCGCGAGGTGTAAGCGACCCAATGACCGTCGGGAGAGAACGCACCGCTTCGTTCCCATGCCGGCGTAGCCACGAAAGGAAACGGCTTCTGGTCGGCGGCTATCGGCATCACATAAACGTCTGTGGCGCCGGGTTCGCCGCGGTCATAAAGGATGTACTTTCCGTCTGGGGACCAATCTGTGGGCGACTCCCACTGATCGTCTTGGGCGAACAGGCTCTCGTTTCCCGACCCATCGGCTGGCCTGACCGCGAGGCGCGCCTTGTTAGTGCTCATGGGAATGATCATGTACACGATGCTCTTGCCGTCCCGCGACCAAACGGGAGAGGAGGCAACATCGGTGGTTAGGCGGGTGCGAAGGCCGCGCACGCTGTCAAAAATCCAAATATTCGGATTGGGAACTCCGAATTCGAGTGCCACCCTGTTGCCATCGGGAGAAATGCGAGGGCTATTGCTGCCGCGTTCTGCCATCGTGCCGAGAACCTTCCCGTTGGCCTCGAACCAGGTGAGCTGGCCCTCCTCGGCAGCATTGGCGCCGACGGCGTAAGTCAATAATCCATTTTCGGAGGCCGTGAATGCGCCTCGCCAAATGCCTTGATCGTTGAGCACCTTATCGGCAAGGCGAACCGCATCGCCACGTAACGACAGGCTGCCCAGGTCGAAACGCTGCGCCATCAAGTCGTTTTTGCGCAGGAACAATACGTAGCCTGATGCATAGAGCGCATCGGCATCGGTACTGATGAGCAGCTGACTCTGTGTCCCGCCCCGGCTCAAGGAGCCGACATAGATGCCACTGAATCCCCGCTGGCCGGCGTGGTTGGTTGCCAAATAGAGGAAGTGATCTCCGTCGGGAAGGAATTGGGGCCAGCGATGCGTGCTGTGCTTCGCCGTGTCAAGCGTAGTTACTTGCACCGGGGTTCCGCCGGTTGCAGGAACCTCATACAGCGCGCTGCGAATGCTCGGGGTGAACAGCAACACGCCTTTCGGGCTCCATGCTCCGCCGCGCGGGTTGGGCGCATCACAGAGCGGCAGAGGCGCACCACCCGCGATATCGACGATCCTCAGTTTTCCAGCGGAAAAAAATCCGATTTTGCGACTGTCAGGCGACCAGAATGGAAAGGTGCCATTTTCGGTTCCTTCCAGGGCGTGGGCGTCACCCGATTCCAGATAACGAATCCAGATACGGCCGCCGGCGCCGAACACGAGGTTCGTGCCGTCGGGCGAGATGACGGGCGGAGCGCCGACATCGCCAATCAATTCGAAGGCGCTATCCTCGGGCGGCGCAATGGATGCGTACAAGCGGCGAGGTTCGGGCGGCTTTCTCCAGAAAGCCACACCTGCGGCAATGAGGGCGACGGTGGCGACAACGGCTGCAATCGCCACCAGCCAGCGCTCTCGTCCGCCGAGAGTGGCGGCAGAGGAACCCGCACTCGCGCCCAGCGCAGCGCCGGAACTGCCCGCCCACTGCAATTCCGCGCGGATATCGCCTGCGCTTTGCCAGCGTTTCTCCGGATCTTTGTTTAGCGCCCGTGAGATCACGTGTTCCAGTACAGGGGGAACTGCGGCTCTGATTGCGGAGATGGGGGGAGGATCCTTTTCCAGAATCGCCGATGCCACGCTGATCTGGGACTTGCCTTCAAAGGCCCGTTGGCCCGTCGCCATCTCGTAAAGCACCGCTCCGAGGGCAAAGATGTCGGACCGCGCGTCCGCCTCTCTTCCCTCAATCTGCTCCGGCGCCATGTACTGATATGTTCCGATCACCGTGCCCGCAACCGTGAGCGGACTGACCTCCCTGGCGGGTATGGCCAGCGGGCTCGTGGGACTGGACGGGGTGAGGGCCCGGTCGACATCAGCGGCCGCTGGTGCGGCCAGAGCGCGGGGTTTGGCCAGTCCGAAGTCCATCAGCTTGGCCCCGGACTTGGTCAGCATGATGTTGCCGGGTTTCAGATCGCGATGGATGATGCCGCGCCGGTGTGCTTTGTCGAGCGCATCCGTAATCTCCACGCCAATCTGGACAACCTGCTCCATCGGCAGTGGACCCTTGCGCAGCCGGTCGGCCAGAGTTTCGCCCTCCAGATACTCCATCACCAGGTAGTCAGTTCCGTCCTGATGACCGATATCGTGCAGCACGCAGATGTGAGGATGCTGGAGCGACGAGATGGCACGCGCTTCGCGTTCCAGCCGCAGCTTCAGATCAGGATCAGACGAGAGGTGTGCGGGCAGCACCTTGATGGCGACACTGCGGTCCAAGCGCGTGTCGCGCGCCCGATAGACTTCACCCATGCCGCCCGCGCCCAGCGGCGATTGGATTTCGTAGGGCCCGAGTTTGGTGCCAGCGGTAAGTGCCATTGGTGCGCGCAATTATAGCCTGATCATCAAGTTGCTGCTAATTCTGGATGAATTGTCGGCTAACCGGAAGCTATCCATAAACGGGCTTCTGGGAACTGCGGAGCGTTAGATTTCCCTCCAAGGGTTGAAAGCGGCACACTACCCGCACACCTGTGCGGCCCACAAAGCAGGTATTTATCGGTGGGTCGGTCGAGGGATGGATGATCGGCCGTCAGTCACCGCGTTGGGATATGTTGCGGCGCAGCGACTCGGATGCCCCTATTGCTCTTACTGCAAGACCTAACCTACCTAACCTCTAGTCTTGCCTCTGAGAAATGCCACGAGATTCTTGCCGCTGATACGGAGCAGCTTCTTACCTCGTTTGTACCGCTTCTTCTGCGTTCCCATGTCGGCTCGGCACTGTGTGATTGTGCCCCCTCGGCATCAAGGCCTCAGACGAACTGGCAGTGGGTCGTGACGAGTTCCCGGCTGGAATTCTTCAGAAGATTTCGATCAATAGGGAAACAGCTTGCTCAGTCGTTCCGTCAGCGTACGCACCGCCCGGTTGAATTCAGGGAGCCCGGGCGTATTGAGATCCACATCAAGGCTCTCCAGGTCGCTGGTCACGTCCTTAATCAGCTGGGTGGCCATTTCGAGGCGCTGCCTCATGACTTGCTCCATCAGCTTGTAGGGATCGCTTCCTTTTCCTTGAGTCTCCAGCCATTGCTGCACCGCTGCGCTTGCCTGGCGCGCCCGTTCGGTGGCATTGCGGAAGTCCATGAGAACTTTCACATTGATCATTCCGGTTTTCACCGAGTCTTGCAGGTGCTTGAGCTCTTCGTTGGTCTTTTTCAGACGCGACGAAAGTTCCGGACCTTGCTGCGGATCCTGAGCCATGACTTTACAGTCCTTCCGCGCCGGGCAAGCCTGTGATCTGCACGGCGTCTTTCGCTGGCGTAGTTCGAGGAACGGTCGATTGTATCGGGTGGTACCTCAATTCGCAATAAAACATAGGTCGACCCGGTCTCACAATTTCGCGTCTGCGGGTACAGCCAGATTGAACCGATCGTGCAGGAATCGGGCGGCTTCGTCGCGCTCGGCAGAAACAGTTTCGGGAGTGGAATTCAGGTACAACAAATACTGTTCGGCGGCGCCGTCCACGTCGCCGCGCTGCACTAGAGCTCGTGCCTCCTGAAGGACTCCGGCCAGCACTTCGGCCGCTTTTTCTTGCACGGCTTTGACCATCGCATTCCGCGCATCAATCTCCAGATCGGTCAGAAACTGGGTCTCGTCGGGCTCCACGCCCTGGTTGGTAATTCCTTCGGTGTCTTCGGGCTTTACATCCTGCACGACAACTGTGGATTTGCGATTGTCCTTGCGCACGTCGCCAGGCTGTCCGATCACGTTGCCGGTCCGGTCACTGAAGCGGAATGCGAGCACGACCGACGCGCTCAGCGCAATTGTCTTTCTTGTATAGTGATAAGGCTCAAGCACCGTCTCCACTCGGTTCTGATCGGTTGTTTCCAGTGTGTGTTTTAGCTCGTCGGCGTGCTTCTGCGCCTCCTGTACCGCATCATTCGCCGCCGCTACGACTTCCTTCTTCTTGTGTTGGGCTTGGGCATCAGCCAGCGCGCTCTGTGCGGAGGCGAGTTGCTGTTGAGCCGCCGCATAGTCGCTTTCGGTTTGAAGCCACACTGGGTTTCTTATCTCCTGCGTGCTGGCCCGGTACTTCGATTGCGGCGCTTCCAGACTCGCATTCTTGACCACTCGATCTTCCAAAACCTCTCCCACTAGCGTGAAGTTGGGCTGCAGGGCATCCTCGACCTCCGAGGGCTTGCGCACGACCTCAACTAACACTGCCGAGGAATCCAAGCCGTTGGCAATCGCATCCGCCAGTTGGTCGGCGAAACCGGGGCCGTCGCGGCGTGAAGTCTGATCGCGAAGCACGATGCCGAGCGAGAGGTGAGCTCGGCGTTGATACAGCGGTTCGTAGCGGGCCATCTGATCTTTGAGACTGTCCAGATTGGTGATCCCGTAGCGCCGTGCCTGTTTCAAGTAGAGCCATCCCACACCGGCTCCGGATCCCGAAGGCTTCTGCAGATAGCGATTGGCTTGGTCGACGTAGTGAGCGCTGATCTTGCTGGAAAGGAAATCGCGTTTGACAGTAATGGCTGGGTCGCCGCTGAGAGAGCTGGCGCGATCCCACAGAACATAGGCTTCGAGGACCGCATCTTCATCGGCCCGGCTCTTGATAGGAATATGGGTTTCCTGGAGGCTTTGTGCGCGTCGCGTAGCCGCGCCCACATAGTTGCGCGACAAGGCTGAGAGCTGCGACGTCACCAGGGTACGTTGCTTGTCCGGCAAGTCGGCCAGTACGTCGTAGGCCTCGATAAACTGGTTCTTCCGCGCGTAATCGTTGCTCTGGAGAAGAGCAAGATTGGCGGCCTGCTGATCGCGTTGGGCGCTAAGTTGGGTCGCGGCGTTATTGAGGGCAGCCTCTGCTTCCTTACTGTCGGGCCGGATAGCTGCCGCTTTGCGAAACTCCGGTACAGCCCGCTCCCAATCCTGCTGATCCGCCAATCTTTGGCCGTTATTGAGGTGGTATTTGAATGCAGCGCTGAAAACGGCATCCACGCGCGGGATTTCCGAAGCAAACGAACTATAGGGTCCGAGTGTACTGACGGCCTGGTCGTAGCGCGCCGCCGCGGTCAGCGATTCCGCATTCGCGACCGTCGTTTCGAGTTTCGATTCCTCTGCGGCGATTTCGCGGCGGAGATTGAGCGAAGGTGCGTAGTCCGGCCGGACTTCGAAAAGTCGCTCCACATGCACTGTGGCCGCGGCCAGTTGCGAATACCCGGACGTATGCTCTTGCAGGGCCTTTCGGTATGCCTGCAGGCGCACGGCGTCCGATGCCAGCAGATTGTCGAGTTCTCGGCTGACGCTGTCCATCAGCTGGAAAGCGGGTTTGTAGCCGGGAGAAACCTGGTTCGCGGCTTGTGCCTCCATCGACGCCTGCCGAAGCAGGGCGAGGTCCTGCTTACCGGCGCCGCCCGGCTTCTGGTACTGCGCGAAGGCGGCTTCTGCCGCCTGTTGGTGAAGCCCCGCCATCGCACTGTGTGCAGCAGTCAGGCGCGTGGAAGATGGATAGCGGACCAGGAAATCCTGCCAGTCCTTCACGGTACTTGCCCGCCTGGCCCGCAGAAAGTCGGCCAGTTCAAGGTCCGGCGCGGCGATGAATACCAGTTGAACTCCAGGCTTCAACGCGGGTATGAGGGAATCGCGCGGCGATGCGGCGATGGGAGTGCCCTGGATCACGGCCTGTTCAGCCGCCTCTGCCGGCATGATTTCAACTCTCCGATCGAATTTGAGGTTGCTCGGGACGACGCAGAGCGGCTTATCATTTACCGTCAGGGTGAGCACGCCGTCTGCCCCGCGCTGAAGCGACTTAGCTCCTACCAGGGTCGTGCGGGGAAGCCCGTTATAGCCGTTCTTATCCAGCTTCGAAACGCCCTCGCAGAGTCGCACTTCCACCTTTCCATTCAGAGTCGCGTCCGTAATCTGAACGTAGGCTGTGCCGTGCGGGCCCTCAAACAGGACCACCGCCGTAACCGAGGCGTCTTTGCCGGCAGCCGCGATCGAGGCTGCGAGGACGAGCACCGCTGCGAGGAAATTGCGTTCAACACGAGAAAAATCGCTGCTCCGCCGTTTCAAGCCGGACAGGAGCGAAATGACTTTCTGTAACTTCATAAATATATGGGAGATGGATTCATTTTCTCGCGGGAGAGAAGACCTAGGAATAACCAGATAGTCCCATCAAGCACCAAAGTAACTGGGAAGGCGCAGGGTATCGCGGCTATGATGAAATCGCCGCCCCTGGGCTCGAAAACTCGCGCGTGTTTGCGGCGGGTTTGCGAGGCCAATTCATTAGATATCTCTCATGGAATTGCCGAAGCCGCCACAGAGCCGTCTG
>OMOD01000013.1:25214-31436 GCA_900290255.1 Candidatus Sulfotelmatobacter kueseliae | reverse complement strand
GAATGCAGGTGTGGTGCAAGGCACTCCCGGTGGCGGGGTGGGCGGGTTCGGGGCGGGCGCTCCGGGCGCAGGGGCGGGAGGCACGACGGGTGGTGCAGGCGGAGCCGGCGCAGGCGCCTCCGGCTTGGTGCAGTCTACGCTGGGCGCGGGCACGCCGGTGTCCTCTTACGATCCAGCGATTATCGGCACAGTAGGAGCGGAGCATCAGACCAACCCTCTGGCCAACCTGCAAATTTATGGTGTGCCGTCACTTCAACTCAACACCGGCCAGGCCAGCTTTGGCTACTCGCAAGCTTTTGCCACCGGCACCAGCATCTCGTTCGAGTTCAACAACAGCCGGCAGGCCACGAACAGTCCTTACGAGACTCTGTCTCCCATCTTGAACTCGATGTACAGGTTCACTTTCCAGCAGCAACTGCTCGCAGGATTCGGCCTGGGTCCCAATCTTCGCTATCTGCGCATTGCCAAGAACAACAAGAAAATTTCCGACATCGCCTTCAAAGACCAGGTCATCGCTACGGTCACGCAGATCGAAAACATCTATTGGGACCTGGTGAACGCCTACGAACAAGCGCAGGTGAACGAACAATCCCTGTCGTTTGCGCGGCAATCGCTGGAGAATGCCCGAAAGCAATTCCAATTGCAGAGCATTCCCGCCATGGATGTGATGCGGGCGGAAGCCGAAGTTTCCAAGCGCGATCAGGACCTGACCGTGGCACGAACCAATCTGCAATTGCAGGAGCTGCTCATCAAAAATGCGCTCACCAAGAGTCTCGATGATCCTGTTCTGGAGTCGGTGCCAGTCATTCCCACAGACCGCCTGCAAACAACGCAGGCACCTTCCAACGAGACGGTGCAGGATCTCATTGCCGGCGCCCTAAACGATCGCCCGGAACTCGCCGAATCTGATATTGATCTCGTAAACCGCCAGCTCAGCCGCCAAGCTGCGCGCAACGCGCTACTGCCCTCTCTCTCGCTAGTGGGATTCTATGGAGGATCCGGGTTAGCTGGACCACTGAATCCGATCTACAACGCGGGACCGAACTCGTCCACCGTTCCCACGAACTTTGCGGGGGCCATGGAAAATGCCTTTAACAATTCTTCGCCGGACTACTACATCGGATTCAACTTGAATATTCCCATCCGGAACCGCGTGGCCAAAGCCGACCAATATCGCTCTGAACTGGAATACCGCCAGGCTGAGCTGCGGCGTGAAGAACTGAGAAAACAGATCCGCATCGAGGTGCGCAATGCCCAGTATGCGCTGGAACAGACCGCCGCGCGCGTAGATGCGGCCCGGAAGGCGCGCGATCTGGCGCAGCGCACCTTCGAGATCACTCAACAGGAGCAGACGCTGGGCGCCGGATCAACCTATCAAACAATGACTGCCCAGCATGATCGGGCTCTCGCCGAACTCGATCTAGTCACCGCGATGACCATCTACGAAAAGGCGAAAGTCGAACTTGACCGTGCGACCGGAAGCACTTTGGACCATAATGGAATCGCGATTCAGGACGCAATCAACGGCACCGTCAGTAATCCGGCTCCGTAGCTTATGCCAACCTCGGCCAAATCGCCAGAGCTCAACCTCGCAGCGCTCGCAAAGCGTGGACCGAATCCTCCGCAGATTCTGGTGGCCGACGACCAGCAGCACATTCTTGACGCTATTGAACTCCTGCTGAAACCGCAGGGATACAAGGTCAATGCAGTGCCGTCTCCGGTATTGGCGCGGGAGGCAGTGGTCACTACCTCCTATGACGCCGTATTAATCGATCTAAACTACACGCGCGATACGACTTCGGGCCAGGAAGGGCTCGACCTGCTATCCGAAATTGTTGCGCTCGACGGCACCGTGCCCGTCATTGTGATGACTGCATGGGGCAACGTGGAGCTTGCAGTGGAGGCCATGCGCCGCGGGGCCCGCGATTTCATCCAGAAACCATGGGAGAACGAGCGCCTGCTTTCCATTGTGCGCACGCAGGTGGAACTGCATCGAGCGCTGCAGAATGCAGAGCGGCTTGCGGCGGAGAATCGGTTGCTGAGCGCCGAAGGACGGCCCGAATTCATTGCCACTGCGCCGTCCATGACGCCAGTGCTCGAAACCATCACCCGCATTGCTCCCTCGGATGCGAACGTATTGATCAGTGGAGAACATGGCACCGGTAAAGAAGTTGTAGCCCGAACTCTTCACGCGCTATCGCTGCGGGCTTCGCGTGCTTTTGTGCCCGTCAATACAGGCGCCCTGGCGGAAGGGGTTTTTGAAAGTGAGCTTTTCGGTCATGTAAAGGGTGCCTTCACAGACGCCCGCGCCGACCGCATCGGCCGCTTCGAACTCGCGGACGGTGGCAGCATTTTTCTCGACGAGATCGGCAACGTACCGGTGCGACAGCAGGCCAAGTTACTGCGCGTGATCGAGTCTGGGGAAATGGAGCGGGTAGGTTCGTCGCGCAGCAAGCGGGTTGATGTCCGCGTCATCTCGGCCACAAACGCGGATCTTCAGGCTGCGTGCGGCGCCGGTCAGTTTCGTGAGGATTTGTTGTTCCGGCTGAACACCGTTGAAATTCACCTCCCGCCTTTGCGGGATCGCAGGGAAGACATTCCGACTTTGGCGATGCATTTTCTAGCCCACTATGCCGCGCGCTATCGGCGTCCGGTCCGTTCCCTAGATGCAAGTGCTCTGCAGACCCTGATGCAACATTCGTGGCCAGGGAATGTTCGCGAGTTGGAGCACACGATGGAAAGGGCTGTCCTGATGTGCCGTACGGAATATCTTCAGCCTGCCGACCTCGGTTTAGGCGCGCAGCACCCTGTCTCGCCGAACCTGGAGGAATTGAGTCTCGAAACTGTCGAGAGTATTCTGATCCGCAAAACGTTGCAACGCTTTCAGGGCAACGTGAGCCAGGCCGCAGAAGCGCTTGGCCTGAGCCGCGGTGCGCTCTATCGGCGGATGGAAAAGCATGGGCTCTAGCTCAGGCGCGAATCAGTCTTTCCGGCGCATTCCCCGGAAATCACGGCGAGCCCCTTTTGAGCGCCGAGTACTCCGTTTAATCGTACTGCTTGTGCTTCCTGGCTTGCTTGTGAGTGGCATTTTCGTCTGGCTGCAGTCTTGGACAATGGAATCCAAGCTGGTATTGCTCGGAATCGAAGTGCTTCTGTGCTTCTTGATCGGGGCCGCCCTGCACGATCACATCGTTCGACCACTGCAAACGTTGGCGAATGTGGTGGGTTCGCTCCGCGACGAGGACTACTCGTTTCGGGCCAGAATGGCAGTTCCTAATGACGCCCTGGGCGAACTTTCTCTGGAAGTGAATGCGTTGGCCGATCTCCTCTCCCGTCACCGTACCGGCGCCATTGAGGCGACCGCCTTGCTGCAGCGCGTGGTTGAGGAAGTGGATATTCCCATACTTGCCTTTGATCCGAACGGCCGGTTGAGACTGGTGAATTCTGCCGGGGAAAAACTCTTGCAACAGTCTTCGGGCCAGTTGCTCGGGAAAACGGCGTCAGAGCTCGGCCTGCAGAGTTCGCTGTCTTGTGAAAACGAGAATTTGTTATCACTCCCTTTCGCCAGTGGTGCGCGTTGGGTCGTAAGACGGAGTTCGTTTCGCCAGCAAGGGATCCCGCATACGCTGGTTGTCCTCTCGGATGTCAGTCGTGCTCTGCGCGAGGAGGAGCGGTCGGCTTGGCAACGTCTGATTCGAGTGATCGGCCACGAGTTGAACAACTCGCTGGCACCCATCAAATCCATTGCCGGCAGCCTGAATACGCAACTATCGAAGACCAATCTTGATGACGAACAGCGGCAAGATTTCGAACGCGGGCTCGCCATTATCGAGGCGCGTGCGGCCTCGCTGAACCGATTCCTGCAAGCCTATCGTCAGTTGGCGCAAATGCCGCCGCCAGAGTTGCAGCCTTGTTCAATCCCCGCCTTGGTAAGGCACGTCAGCGCCCTGGAAACCCGGGTTCGGGTCGCAGTAATCCCTGGTCCGGACGTCACCCTGTCGGCCGATCTGGGCCAGCTCGAGCAGATGCTTATTAACTTGTTGCGTAACTCAGCGGAAGCTGTGTTGGGACAGTCCACCACGGGGGCTACCTCGAACGCAATAGGGAATACCGCAGTCACTGAATCGGAAGCGCAAGTTACCGTTACGTGGAATTCGACTGAGAAAGACGTCGTCCTTACAATCGAGGACAATGGCCCGGGACTGATGAATCCGAGTAACGCCTTTGTCCCCTTTTACACCACCAAGCCTCAAGGGAGTGGTATTGGGCTCGTCCTTTCACGACAAATCGTGGAGGCTCATGGTGGGACCATCGAGGTGGCGAACCGTCGAGGACATCAAGGCTGCGAGGTGAAGATCACTCTGCCGCGGCCTCTGGCGGATCAATCGATTGCCTCTGGTTCTTGAGGGGATGCCTTGGGGATCGGCTTGAAAGATGTGGGGACGAGGTGTTCTTGACGAAGGGCTTGCATATGGACGCAATTTTCCAAGACGTACGCTTTGGATTCCGGATGCTGGTGAAGGCTCCCAGCTTCACGGCGACGGTAGTGTTGACCCTCGCTTTGGGGATCGGCTGCGCTATGGCGATGTTTAGCCTAGTCGAGGGCGCAATTCTAATTCGCCCTCCGGTTCAGGAGTTAGACCGCATCGCCAACGTGTGGGTAGTCAACAAGCAGACGGGGACAGATCGCGGCCTTCTTTCCGTGCCCACTTTTCTTGACCTTAGAGACCACGCCGCAGCATTCGAGGAACTCGCAGCGTTTGTCGAGGCGGAAAAAGTGCTGACGAACGCCGGGGAGCCGCGTCGGGTCGGGGTACTAATGGTCTCCTCCAATTTCTTCCATATGCTCGGTGTCAATCCCAAAATCGGCCGGGTGTTTGCCCAAGGCGAGGACCAGCCCGGCTCCCCCCACATCGCCGTGATCAGCGAGGGGATGTGGAGTGCGGACTTTGGCGGGAAACCGGATATGCTCGGCCAAAGCATCCAACTGGACAGAACTCCTTACACCATTGTTGGGGTAATGCCGGGCAGTTTTTGGTATCCAGGCAGGGGGACTGAACTTTGGACACCGCTGGCCCTTGACCCCTCGGCCGATCGAGCAGCCGGTGCGGTTGCGGTCGCTGGACGCCTGCGGAAGAGAGTTACCGCCGAGCAGGCCAGCGCAGAGGCGTCGGCTCTTTCTGGTGCGTTAGAACCTCGATCCGCTGGCTCAAGCGGCGGGATGGGAATGCGTGTAGTCGGCTACAAAGGCGAGCAAGACAAGAGGAGCGGGTTGGGTATTGCATTCATGCTCGGCCCATCCCTTATGGTCCTTTTAATCGCGTGCGCAAACATTACGAACTTGCTTCTTGCACGTGGCTTCGGTCGTCAACTGGAGTTCGCATCCCGTGCCGCACTGGGCGCGGGCCGTCGTCGGATAGTTCAGCAACTGTTGACTGAATACTTGATGCTCACAATTGCGGGCGGAGCCGTTGGGGTGCTAGCGGCCTATGCAGGAGTTGCCGCTTTGAGGCGCGCGTTCGAATTCGTGCAACCCTTTGTTGCCGCTTCCATCCGATTGAACTGGCATGCGCTCGCATTTGGCACGACGGCCGTATTGCTCATCCCCCTTCTATTTGGTTTGACTCCGGCGTTACGTGCTTCGAAGGCGAATCTGAACGACGCTCTTCGGCAGAAGGGGACAGCTGCCGGTGCGAGAATCACTCTTAAGCGATTGCCACTCGTCGTGTTCGAGATTGCTATGGCTATGCTCCTGCTCGTCATTTGCGGCCTCTTTATCCGCACGCTCATAGATATCGAACGAGTTTCTCTTCCTAAAATTGAAGTGTCTAAGGTGGTCACCTTCACAATCTCGTCGGACCCGAATGGACATGATTGGAATCGGCTGCTGACGGACTTGGCTGCGGTACACGGCATCAGTGCCGTTGGAGCAACGGCAGATTTGCCACTTATGGCCGCTCGCAAAGACGAGCGACCCTTGGAGGTGGAATACGACGCGACGCACAAGCAGGCCTTAGCGATCCAGATGGATGTGAACGCGGGATTCTTCGACGCTCTTCAACTTCACGCTGTTCAAGGCCGACTTCCCTTCAACGGCGAGGCAGCAACCGCAATTGTGTCCGATGCTTTCGCACGACAGAATGGCGGTAGTGTGATTGGACTCAAAATTCACCACGGAGATAGTGCTTGGGTTGTGGTCGTGGGCGTGGTCCGAGACTGGCT
>OMOD01000013.1:0-25204 GCA_900290255.1 Candidatus Sulfotelmatobacter kueseliae | reverse complement strand
CTCAAAATTCACCACGGAGATAGTGCTTGGGTTGTGGTCGTGGGCGTGGTCCGAGACTGGCTAACCGATGTTAGGAGTGGCCAGCCATTGCCCACAGTTTATTTCCCAATCTCAAAGACCAGCACCACGCTTCAAATCCTAGTCCGAGCGGACGGAGGCGCGTTGGTCGTTCCTTCCCTGAAGCGTGCCGTTCATACATGGAACCCCGACGAGCCAGTAGACAATTGCCAAACGGTTGCTCAGTCTGTAAATGACCAACTGGCCGGATCGAACTTGGTCGTTCGCCTGTTCGCGGTGTTTGCACTTCTCGCTCTTGTGCTGGCTTTGATCGGCGTCTACGGCGTTATGAACTATTCCACGGTGCGCCGCACCCACGAAATGGGCATCCGAATAGCTCTTGGGGCCACGCGGTGGGGCGTCTTCGCACTCGTTTTGAGCGAAGCGTCTCTTTTGCTGGCTGTTGGCATTGGCATTGGATGGCTGATGGGCGTGGCAGGCGGACGCGTTATCGGTCATGAACTCCTCGTCACGCCCGCGGATCCGGTCACTGCGGTTGCTTGCTCATCAGTCATTCTGCTTGCCGGCTTGGTTGCCAGTTACGTTCCCGCGCGGCGTGCAGCTCGCGTGGATCCAATGACGGCTTTGCGATCGGAGTGAAAGCTTCTCGCCGCGAGCCAGTTGGAGCGAACCAGCCTTCGCGCAGAACGAAAGACCGACTCCACCACCTAGTCTGAGGATAGCTGCATTGCACTAAGATCAACTCCGAGCAACGCCTTCGTCCCCTTTTACGCCACTAAGCCTCAAGGAACTGGTGGCTTGGTGCTTTCGCGACAAATCGTAGAAGCTCATAGTGGGACCATCGAGGTGGCGAACCCTCGAGGACATCAAGGCTGCGAGGTGAAGATCACCCTGCCGTGCGGGTAACGTTCAAATGGAAACTCACCCCCGGACTACCGAGTGGCGACTCACTCCGCGCGCAACGCCTGCATCGGGTCGATGCTGGCGGCACGCCGAGCCGGAACAAAACCAGCGACTATCGCCGATAACGTGAGTCCCAGAATCGCAATCGTGAAAACCGCCAAATTGAAGGGTTCCACACCTGACAGCCGGCTGGCCAACACTCGACCGGCCGCGAGCGCTAAGACGAATCCGATCACGAGGCCGGCAGCGCACTGCAGAGCGATGGTTCGCATCACCATGCTCACAACCTGCATGCGATCTGCGCCCAGAGCCATGCGGACTCCGATCTCATTCGTGCGCCGCTCCACACCGTAGGCAGTCACACCGTACAGGCCGACGTTCGCGAGGGTCAGAGCGAGCATTCCGAAGATCGCCATGAGTTGTGCAATCATCTGCTGTTGGTCGAGGTGGTTCTGCACTTGCTGGGAGAACGGAAAGATGTCGGTAACCGGCAGGTCGGGGTTGATCTGGCCAAGCACCCGGCGGACCTGTTTCTCCAGATCCGGAATGGACGAAGACGCGCGGAGGACGATGTTGCCCAAATACATGGAGCGTTGTTCATCCAAAGCAGACTCCGGATCCGCCCGCTTGATCATTTGAGGCGCGGCAACGAAGAACATTGGCTTTAAATCTTCGTCTGGGGACCAGTAGTTGGTGTTCTCGGTGACTCCGACGATCTCTAGTTCTCCGGTGTTTTCTGATCCTAACGAGCCGAGGTGACTGCCGATGGCGGTTTTGCCGCTGAGATATCGTTTCACAAATTCTTCATTGACCACCGCGACCGGCCGAGTTGTAGCCGTGTCTTGCTCGGTAATCGGGCGTCCCTGCAGCATGCGAGTCCCGATGGTGTTGAAATAGTCCGGCCCCACGCGCACGAAGACGCCAAAGTCGTCATTCGAGTTTCGCCCTTCCACGTTGACTCGCCCCTCCCAGTTGTTACCGCTCATCGGGGTGTATTGGGCGTAAGCGACGGATGTGATACCGGGAATCTGCTGCAGGCCTTCGCGGATCTGATGGTAGAGAGTATCGAGTTGTTCGACCTTGTAGCCGGCCATCTGCGGATCGAACTGGACGATATAGCGCCCTTGGGTTTCGAACCCGAAATGCTGGTTACGCAGGTTGTGCAGGCTTTGCAGCACCAGGCCAGCGCCGCAGATCAGAACCAGCGAGAGCGCAGATTGCAGAATCACCAGTGAGCGCTGCACCCAGTGGCCTCGAGGATCGGTAGCGCGATTGGCGGCGCGGAGAGCATCGACGGGCTGGGCACGAGACATGAGCCATGCTGGCACGATGCCAAAGAGAAGTCCTGAAGCCAACGAAGCCGCGAAGGCAAATCCCAGTACAGGCCAAGAAGGAGTCGGGTTGATCGGAACGTAACGGTGCGGAAATGTCAGATGCAGGATAAAACGGGTGCCGTTGATGGCAACAAGTAGCCCGGCTGCCCCGCCCAAAAGCGACAGCGTCAACGTCTCTGAGACTGTCTGCCGGATCAGCCTTGTCTGCGAAGCTCCAAGCGCGGCTCGGATGGAGATCTCCTGACGCCGAGCGGCTGCATGCGCGAGCATCAGGTTCGCGAGATTTGCGCAGGCGATCAGCAGTACGAAGCCAGTGACGCACAGCAGAATCTTGAGACCGTTTTGATAGTTCTCCCGCATCACTTGAACACCGCTTCCACCGGGCGCGAGATGAATGACTTGCTGCGGAACATCTCTTCGTTGCTCATCGCCCAAGGTTGTTCCGGGGCGCCGCAGCCATTGGCGTAACTCAGTGGTCATTTGAGCTTCCACCTCTTTGGCATGCGCACCCAGGGCGAGGCGCCCTGTGACATCAAGCCAATTGGCTTGCCAACTTTTGAGCAGCGAATTCGTGCCGTGTACTAACGGTTCAAAGGAGAGCGGAATCCAGATTTCGGGAGGATTGGCACGCAAGCCGTCGCCAAAGAACCCCGGAGGCGCAATTCCCACGATTGTGAAAGGCTGGCTGTTGATGGCAACCGCTGCTCCGATTAACGAAGGATCAGAGCCATGCTTATCTTGCCAGGCGCGATAGCTCATCACTGCCACCGGAGGGGCGCCTGGGCGATCGTCGTCAGCGGTAAACGTTCGACCGGCGTAGACGCCAATGCCGAACATCTGGAAATAGTTGCCTGAGACAAACTCGCTCCAAACCGATTGCGCCGGATTGCCGGTGTTGATCCTGCGCAGTCCCACGTTTTCGCTGTATGCCTGGAATGCAGCTAGTTGCTCAAAGGCGGGAGTGTTGTCCCGGAGGTGCTTGTAAAGATCGTAAGAGAATAGCGACCAACTCCCTTCCAGTCCGCCATTCACGCAGCACTGCTCGTTGTCTCCCACGCGGAACAGCTGTTCCGGCTTGGTGACGGGAAGAGACTTGAGCAGCACAGCATGTACCAACGTGAAGACGGCGGTATTGGCACCGATGCCCAGCGCCAGGACAAGGATGACAGTAAGAGAAAAACCTCTGGCCTTGCGCATCTGGCGCAGCGCAAACCGCATGTCACGCATCAGGGCATTCATTCGAAACCTCCGGACGGAAACTGAGGAATGCGGTTTTCGTCCTCTCCAAATCAGACGAAGTTACGCCGCCGACTTAAGAGGCAATTGGCGTTCCGTCTTTAACGGGCGCTAACTGATTGATAGGACGAGGCGAATCTTCCCCAGGTGAGCCGCGAGGTGTTCACTCATGGAATGGAAATGTCCGCTAGCGGACAGTAACAGTTGTTCGCCAATCGGACGGCTGGCTGCCGCGAGACGAAGAAATCGGCACTTGTAATCTGTCCTTGAGCGCGAACGCGTTGGCTGAACCTGGTTCACCCCAGCCAAGTGTGCCTGCAGAATGTGCCGTACGCTTCGAGCCGGTATGCTGTTCAGTACGGTGGTCAAATCCTGTATTGTGCCGGGTAAGACATCCGTTGTCTGTTGGAGTAGAGGACGCGTCAAGGTCTCTGGTTCCAATTCCTGCGTTGCGTGGCCAGCCTGAGGAATCTGGGGACGTTAAGGGGACGATAAGACATGACCTCCGGCACTCTGTCGCTTCAACCGATGTCCGCCAACGCCGTTTGATATCAATTAGTTACACGTCGTGGTTGCCCTGTCACCGTAGCAGTCTAGGCTTTCACTTTCCAGTAGGAAGGAACTCTTTGCCAATCTGACCGAAACCGGCAGAGTGCGACGATGTACAAGTGCACAATGCTTGAGAACGTCTGTCTGGAGCGGGGTTTCAGATACAGCGGACTTAATTTTTTCTAGCTCTTCACGAAACTTTACAGAACCCGTCGGGTTCCAAGCTCCTAACCACTCGTCGTTTCACTCACTAATGGCAGGACGAAACTCTCGGTGTCACCAACCTCTTGAACGGAGCTGGGAGCCGTGTTCCCGAACGTCGAAGTACGCCACTTGCACGCGGTCATTGCCTTGGGCGAAGAGCTGAACTTCACGAAGGCCGCCCTCAGATTGCACCTCACCCAATCTGCGCTCAGCAGACAGATTACTGAGATCGAGAAACAGCTTAGATTTCGCCTGTTCACTCGCGATAATCGACGGGTTGTCCGCGTCGAATTGACGGAGGCAGGACGAGTTTTCGTCGCAGAGGCTCGCTCTTCGGTCTTGCATATCGAGCGGGCTTTTCATCTCGCTCGTACCGCCCATGATGGAGCAGACAACGTTTTGACGATTGGACACTCGCACGAAGCCGATCATGCTTGGGTTTCTGACCTGCTTGCAGTTCGTCTCCCCTTGTACCCCAAGCTCGCTATTCGACTGATTAGTCAGTTCTCAATCGAGTTGGTCCGGAGTGTACTCGCAGGCGAACTGAATCTGGCCTTGGTGACGGCACCGCCGGAAGACTCTCAGATCGAGGCCGCACCATTCGCTCTGACGCCTCTCTATGCGGCTCTCCCAGAGACGCATGCGGCTGCTCAAAAGGAACAGATAGCGCTCCAAGATCTGGCAAAAGATCAATTGATTCTGTTCGCACGACGAGTTCATCCCGTCATTCATGACGCGATCATAGACGCGGCTCGACGTGCAGGAATCGCTCCGAAACACGCGCACGACACCATTACGTCGCAAGAGGCGATTCACTTAGTGTCTGAGCACGTTGGCGTCGCCATCCTCACCAAACCTGCGGCCCTTGATTTTCCCGCAGACGGTGTAGCCATGAGGCCACTATCTGATACCTCATTATGTTTCCAAACGTGTGTGATTATGAGAAAGGACGATGATTCACGATTGGCAAACGAGTTCGTCCGCTCCTTCCTCCGCAAATATACCTACCAGCGCCGCCCACCAACGCCAACTGAACTATCACCGTCCGCCCGAGTTGTCAGCATGAAGAAGGCAACGCGCGCTCAATGAAGTCCCGCTTGCGTTCCTTCATGATTCCGCCTTCCTGAAGGCGTTATCAATTCGCGTCTGCCGCCGAAGCAAATCGGCCCCCTCTTGCCCGCCTGATTTGGCCGCTGCTTTAGCCCAGCTATTCCCGTTGGGAATAGCTATCGCCTGAGAATTCATTGGACATTTTAACGACGTGGAATCAAGTTGGTTAACATCCAGCCGCGATAGGGGTTTGTGCGATGTCTAACTCCGCTAGAAGACCAATAGAGCCATCTGACGGCTTCCGTCCGGTTTCCGTCGGGTCACCCTTAGGCCCCGTGGATTTGGCAAATGAGAAGCACTACTCGGTGATTGAGATTGCAAAGCTCTGGGCACTCAGCGAGAAGACCGTTCGCAAAATATTCGAAAGGGAACCCGGTGTGATTCACTGGAGCACCCAAGAAAGGTTGCACAAGCGTGGATATCGGACGTTGCGGGTGCCTGAAACGATTCTTCACCGCGTTCATCGAAAGTTGCGTCGAGCAAGCTAAGGCTCAGCCCCAGCGAAAGGACCAGGCTCGTCAGGCAATCTTCACGCGCGACGGTGATTTGCGTCTTGGTGTTTTGCTGCCCTTATCGAGCGCGTTCCAGGCCTTCCGAACGTTGGCTGCGAGCTGTTCCTGGCGAGCCTTGACCCACGGAGCATAGTGCTTCTCGGTGATCTTCACGCTCTTGTGACCAAGCAGGATTGAGACCTGTTCCAGCGGCACACCGGCTAGTAACATCTCGACCGCGAATGTGTCCCGAAGCATGTGCGGATGGCAACGCTTCAGCGAGCCGTCATCGCGGCGGAGATTGGCAATCTTGAACAGTCGTCGAAAGCTTCGCTGCCAATTGCCAACCACGGATTTGGGTGAGCCGTTCCCAGACCAAAAGAAGTACCGGGGATTGGGGCTGGGGCCAGGCGGGATTTTTCTCAGGGCCTCCGCCACATCCGGAGGGAGCGGAACGTAGACTGGACTGCCGGTCTTGGCACGAAACAGAAACAATTCGTCATGTTCATTCAGCCGGCGCCGTTCTAGGGTGACGGCGTCCCTGATCGCCAGTCCACTCCAGCGCATTAGCAACGTGAGAATGCGCAACCGTGTCGCTTGGTTTCGGCATTCCACCCAGCCTTTGGGCTGATAGATGTAAGTTGCGTCCATGATTTTGTCGAACTCTGGCGCAGGGAAGTAGTCCGTGGGACGACCATCTGCTCTGATTCGACCCAGCAGAACAGCGGGATTGGACTTGATCCAGCTGAGTCGCACGCAGTAGTAGAAGAATCCGATCAACCGCTCCTGTTTCTTTTTCTTCGCGAGGGGTCCATCGGTCCAGGTGTCACGAAAACCTTCCAGATCGGCAGTCGTAATCTCAGTGACGTGTGTGAACCCGTAGGAAGTGGCCCAGGCGAGGAACTGCTTCTCGAAGATCGTAATCAGCTTATCGAGAGTCGAGTCGGCGAGATTCTCGTTCCGCTTGCTGTTCAGAAATCGTGCCACGGCCTCTTTGACCGTTACGAGAGCGGGCTCCGGGCGAGACGCCTCTTCTAGTCTTTTCTCTTTCGTCTCATATTCCTCTTCCAGCTTCCGTTTGAAGTCCTCGGCCTTTTCCCAACTGCGGGTCCTCGCACTACGACGGATGAAGGGACCATCCGAACCGAGAATGCCGTTGATCCACTTTGGGCAGCGACAACGCTTGTAGTTGATGTCGTCGGAAGGGCAGGGGAGATAGTGGCGGGAGTAAACCGAGAGCATGGAATCAGCACCTTTGCCGAGTCCATTGTACGTTTATTGTACGATTCTTTCTACTGTTTTATAACTACGTTGTTATCAATTGTTTATAGTGGTGGAGGCGGCGGGAGTCGAACCCGCGTCCGAAAATGTTACTGGTCAAGAGAACTACATGCTTAGTCGAGTTCATGCCCTGGGCATTACCCCAGGACGTTCGCGGCCCGCGCTCAGAACCGACAAGAAACGCGTTCCGCTAGCCTGAGATCTTAGCCTTCCGCCCCAGACGTAGACGGAAAGAGCAGCCCGCTGTGCGACGTCTTTCGGAGGCCCACGGGCCAAGCCTCCTGGGACGGCTGCCTAAACTAGTTAGGCTGCGTATGCCATCTGTTGATTGGCAATTATCATTTTGCACGCGATTACGGGTGTGTGCACCCCGGCATGCCTCTTGGCCGCAAGCATCCCCGTCGAAACCGTGACGCCCCCACTGGTGGGATTGGCCCTGCAAAGAACTATTTCCATTTTACCCATTAATTTTGATGCAAGTTGTTGCAAGTTGATCTATCTGCTCGAACGCCGGTGGTATACTCAATTTCTTCTTGACAGTAAAAGCACTACAATGTATACATAGTGTGTGCATGATATGCTCAAAGGAGGAAGAGCTCTCATGGCCACTGTTTCTTCGAACTCGAACGCCGATTCCATCCGCCAGTACGCCATTGACAAGTATGTTTCGCCAGCTCGTCACCGACGAGACAAGACGTTCTCCATCAACGTAGGAGGAGTTCATAAGGACTTGGGGTTAAACAATCGTATACCCGCAGTATGCTCAGCTCTGACTTCCAGAAAGTTCGTAATAGAGAATCGCCTGCACCTGATCTCCAAGACTGGCCCGCCTTCGGGCAAGAGCACTACGGTCACATACACATACGAATTCGTTGACGGAGGAGAAGACAGGAAGACGCTGGATCGCCATGATGCCTGGAACCGACTCCGCGGTGCCCTCAAAGACGTTTTCGCCGAGTTGGGCGGAGGCGAGAACTACCTTCGCAACGAACGCGCCAATTTCTATGGCCCGGGGAAAGACCGGTGAGCCGCATCTATTGGGATACGATGCTGTTCATCTACTGGCTGGAAGAAAATCCCCAGTTTGGGAAAAGGGTGGATGCGATCTGGTCACGAATGCAGGAGCGCAATGACCAGCTTATTACTGGAGCTCTGGCCTTAGGTGAAGTGTTCGCGGGGGCCTACAAACGCGGAGCAGATAAAGAACGCATCCAAGAGGTAAAGGCAGCATTGGAAAACGCAGTTTCGGCGGTGATTCCTTTCACTGCCGAAACGGCTGATGTCTACGGGAGAATTAAGGGTTCGCTGAAGATACCTTCCGCAGATGCCATTCATCTCGCCTGCGCGGCGACCGCGGGCACCGATTTGTTCTTAACCAACGACAAGAGTCTCGTTGGCAAGGTGATCCCCGGAATCCAGTTCATCGCGGGACTGGACTCCAACATCATCTGATGCGCCGATGCATGGCTCACGGCCCCGGATTCGCCACTTTCTGCCCGATGAGCACCGCGTCCTGCATCTGCCGGTAGAGATCGCTGACCGCGCCCGGCGAATGTGACATCAAGATCGTGTTGCTCTTGTCGCTGGCTCCGATCTCTTTCATCGTGTCAAAGTACTGCGTGACCAGCACCAGCATCATCACGTCTTTGGGCGTGGATCCCTCGACCGCTTTGGAGAATGCCTCCACCGAGTCTTTCAATCCCTCGATAATCGCCTTGCGCTGGTTGGCGATACCCTGGCCCTGCAACGCTTTGCTCTCCGCCTCGGCTTCGGCCTGCTTCACCTTCAGGATTTTTTCCGCTTCGCCGCGCGCCGTGGCCGCCACCTGCTCGCGCTGCGCCGCATTGATCTCGTTCATCGCCGCTTTGACCTTGTCATCGGGCTGGATGTCGGTGACCAGCGCCTGATCGATGGCGTGGCCGTAGGTCTTCATCACATCGTCGAGCCCCTGCTTGATGGCCACGGCGATATCGGATTGCTGCAGAAACGCGTCGTCCAGATTCATCTTCGGCACATGTCCCAGAATCACGTTGAACACATACGACGAAATCTGCTGCCGCGGATTGGCCAGCTTGTAGAAAGCCTCGTACACCTTGTCGGGAATTACGTGATACTGCACCGACACCGGCATCTTGACGAACACGTTGTCTTTCGTTTTCGTCTCCACATCCAGGGCGAGCTGCTGCACCCGCAGGTCAATGCGCCCGGCAATCTGGTCGAGCCAGGGCAGCTTGAAATTAATGCCAGCGCCCGCCACCCGTTGAAACTTGCCCATGCGTTGCACCACGACGGCCTCGGCCGTTCGTACCTGGAAAAAGCCGCTCAGGAGCGTCCCGGGCACGAAAATACTCACGATTATGGCGATTGCTACCGATAGAACCTGCGCGGCTTCCATCCGGATCCTCCTCCCGACTTTTCTTCGCACGATTCTCCACAGAATGCTGCCAGGGAATCGCAGGCATGATAGCGGCTCAAGAGCGTTTTCACAACGAGCAAGGCGGCGTGCCACTTCGTGCCCTTCATGGGTACAATCAGGGCGCCACCAGTATCTTGCATCTTGCTGCGTTTTCTGGCATCTGTACAACGGCTGTGTGATGGTTCGCTACGAGCCGCGCAACGGCAAAGCGCCAAGTGCGTCATCGCTATGAGCAGAATGCGTAGACACTCTGAGGTCTCATACGTCCAACGCGGAGGCATGCCGCACGCCTTAACCCAACGATGTCAGGAGACTCCCCGGTGAAGGCGCACTGTCTTCCGTTCCCGCAAATTCCGCATACCACGCGCCTCTTCGCTGACTTCCTGGTGTATTCGCCGCAGGCCCATGCCTTCTATCCCAGGCCGCCTCATTTCGCCGAATGGGTGAAAGAAGAAGCTGCGAAGATTTCCTACGATTCCTCCCGCCGCCAGCGCGTGGCCGAAATTCTCGAACGCCAGAACAAACGTTGGAATGTCTCTTCGAGAACGCTGGCCAATCTGGAACGCCTGCGCCGGGGCGCGGCCGTGATCGTGACCGGGCAGCAGGTCGGCCTGTTCGGCGGACCGATGTTCTCGATTTACAAGGCACTCACCGCGGTTAAGCTGGCCGAGGAAGCGACGGCCGCCGGAGTGGACACGGTACCGGTCTTCTGGCTGGCCACTTACGATCACGATCTGGCGGAAGTGAATCACGTCTCTCTGCCCGGGGCAGACGGCATTGTCGAGACGCTCACCACCTCAAGCCGCGGCATTCCTGAAGCGCCCGTCAGTGCAGTCCGCCTGGGAGACGAGATTCTGCCGGTGCTGGAGCAAGCTTCAGCCTTGCTGGGCGACAACGATGCGACGAAACTGCTTCGCGAAACGTATCGCCCGGACGAAACGTTCGGCACAGCCTTCGCTGGCCTCTTTGCCAGGTTGTTCGCTGACTGGGGCGTGATCGTACTCGATGCTTCCGACGCTGAACTGCATCGTGTTGCCGAACCAATCTATCGTGCCGCCATCGAGCGCGCCGATGAACTGGCGGCGAACCTGGTAGCCCGGGGCCAGGCTCTCGAGGCGGCAGGTTATCACCAGCAGGTGAGGGTCACGCCGTCGTCGGTTTTGCTGTTCGCTTTGCAAAACGGCTCCCGAATGGCGATTCATCGGCACGGGCAGGGGGCCGGGTTTGCGATTGGAAGCGAGGGAGCCACAGAGAAAGTTTCTCGAGCCGACTTGTTAAGCCGCATTAGCTCCGCCCCCGAGCAGTTCAGCCCCAATGTACTGCTCCGGCCGATCGTGGAAGACTATCTTCTGCCTGCGCTTGCCTACACCGGTGGGGCCGCGGAGACTGCGTATTTCGGGCAGGCGGGAGCGGTGTATGAATTGCTGCTGGGCCGGGTGACGCCCATTATTCCCCGGTTCTCAGCGACGATGGTCGAACCGAAAATGCAGCGCCTCATGGAACGCTACGGAATCACGGTGCCCGACGTATTTGCCGGTCCGGAGGCGCTGCGTCAGAAATTTGCGGCGCACAGCCTGCCCCAGGACCTGCGTTCCGCTTTCGAAACAACGAAACAATCCCTGGACGCCAACCTGACCGCGATCAAAGAAAAGCTCACCCGGCTCGACCGCACCCTGGTTGACGCCGCCGAAACGGCTGTCTCAAAAATGCATTATCAACTCGATCGCCTTCACACCCAGGCTGCCCGGGCCGAACTGCAGAAGGGCGAACTGGTTAGCCGCCACGCGGAGACTCTGAGTCAGGCGCTCTACCCTCACAAAGGATTGCAGGAGCGCGGCATCGGCGGCATCTACTTCGTCGCCCGCCACGGACGCGACCTCTTGCACCAGCTCTACGCTGCGATTCGCTCCGACTGCCTCAACCACCAGATTCTTGAGTTGTAGAAGACCCAGAAAAACGGAGCATGCCGAAACCTCACCCGGCCGAGCGCTTGAGCCAGTGTTCCAGTTCAGCCAGCGATTCCACCCGCGGCAGGTTCTGTTCGCGGTAAGCCCCGGCCACATCAAACAGCACTGCATCCATCCCCGCATTGCGCGCTCCGGCATAATCAACCGAGTACACGTCGCCCACATAGAGGCTCGCTGCGGCTTCCGCCTTCATCTCGCGCAGGGCCGCTTGAAAAATCTCCGCATGCGGTTTCTCGAGCCCAACGATTCCGGAGTCGGTGATGCTTTGAAAGCAATCGGCGATTCCGCAGCGCCTCAAAACCGCGTCGATCCTGCCGTCCGCATTTGAAATCACGGCGATTTCGTAATCCTGGCGAATCCGTTCCAGCGCGTCACGAGTCCCCGGCAAAATCTGGTCCCAGTTGGCCGAATCCTGCGTATTCTCGACCAGAGCAGAAAGCACGCCGTCGTCCAGGGTACCGAGTTCTTCGAGCAGATGGGTGTGGAAAGTCCACCAGAAGCCGTGATCCACCTTGCCGCCCATCATGCCCGCATCAAACTCCTGCTTGGTGCGGCGCTCCAGCGCCTGCCACTGAGCGAGCGTGGGATGCCGGTTTGCCGGCAGCGGCGCAAGCATTCGCGCCCGGTTGGGGAAGAGCAAAGTATTGCCTACATCGAAGAAAATGAAGCGGCGTTTAGCCATCAACCCATATTAATCGACGCGGAAGACTCGAAGCGGGCAAAACCAGAAAGTTACCCCTGGTCTTTGTGGGATCGTGGACCAACCTGGAACGAAGATGTAATATCTCAATCTCCGGGCCTGACTGCAGTTTGCCCCTTGATCCGGGTGCCGGGCCGAACCGGATGGAAACCATGGCACTTCCTGCTGCAGCAGCGCTGGTTTCAAACTTTACCCGGACGACCCGGGCCGCAATGAGTGCTTACATGGCTACGCGCACTCCCGTTCTTTTTGGATTCGCCGCCGCCCTCGCTTATCGCGGATCGCGCCAGGATGTCTACAACATTCTCTGGGCGGTAGTGTTTGGCTTCGCCACACTGAACATCCTGAGCCTCGCCGCCCGGCGCTATGAACCCGGCCGCCGCGGCCTCAGTTTTGGCGAACTGATGGCCGTGCTGGTGGTGTTCATTTCGATCTTCTTGCTGGGATGGGAAATGCTGAATCTCCTCCATGTTTTCCCCATCAAACTCAAGCGCTGATGCAGGGGGGCGGCTTTGAAAAGGGCGCGGCTTCCAGCCGCGCCGAAACAGGCAAGAACAAGTCCCGGCTTTAGCCGCTGGGTAAGCCGTTTGGAAGCATCCGGTGGTGTTGGAGAAGATAGCCACGCGTTTGTCCCCAGGGGCTGAAGCCCCAATCCCTAGGCGGGCCACGACGGCGCGGCTAGAAGCCGCGCCCTTTCAAAGCAACTTTATGAATAATGCAGGCTAGTCCCTGACCCCTGACTGTCTTTTGCGGTATCATTCGCACAAATGGCGAAGAAATCCCCCAACTTCGAAGTAACGTGTCCCTGCTGCAGCGCGGTGCTCAAAGTTGACACCGCAACCCGTGCCGTCATCGCGCACACTGCCGCCGTCAAGCCGAAGACCTTCAGCGACATGGAGGCCGCGGCCAAGGCCATGCGCGAGCAGGACAGCCGCCGCGAGTCTATTTTTCAGCAGTCGGTGGAAGCGCAGAAGCATGCATCTGACCTGCTGGAGAAGAAATTCCAGGAGGCACTGAAGAAGGCCAAAGAGACTCCCGATACTGGCAAGCCGATTCGCGATTTCGATCTCGACTGACCGGCAGCGCATGAGTCGCCCTCTTCTTCTCGGCCACCGCGGCGCCCGCGGGTTGAAGTCGATCCCGGAGAATACCCTGGCCGCATTCGACCGCGCACTCGCCGATGGCTGCGACGGTTTCGAATTCGACGTGCGCCTCACCGCGGATGGCCAGGCCGTTGTGCATCACGACCCCAAAACCGGCGACCTCGAGATTGCCCGCGCTACCGCGCGGCAACTGCCCACTCTGCTTCGCTTACACGATGTTCTCGCGCGCTACCCAATAGCCTTTCTGGACATTGAACTGAAGGTCCCCGGCCTGGAGAAAGTCGTCATCGAGGCAGTACGAAAATGCCAGCCTCAGCGATTCGTGGTTTCTTCTTTCCTGCCCGAAGTGCTCGAAACTCTTCACGACGGGGATGCGGCCATTCCCCTGGGCCTGATCTGCGACAGCAAAGCCCAACTGGCCCGCTGGCTGGCGGTCTCGATCGAATACGTCATTCTGCACTATGAGCTTGTCGATCCGCCGTTGGTCCGGCGAGTGAAGGATGCGGGAAAGAAGATTCTCGTCTGGACCGTCAACGAAGCTCGGGACATGGGACGTTTTGCCGGGTACGGTGTCGACGGCATCATCTCGGACAATCCCAGCTTGCTTTGCCGGATGTTGGCCGAGTAGAAGAAGGACTCTCTTTGTAACGGGGTCGGGGATACGAAGACCGCGGGCTCAATCAGCCGCGGCCTCCAGCGCTGCGATGTTGAATGCTGGACGCCGCAGGAAGGCTGTACGCTCCATTTCAAAGGCTTCCAGATTCGATCCCAAGGTGTGCTCGTCCCAGCCTAATACCGCGCCCATGCGCAGGGCAGCTTCCCGGCTGCAGGAGGCGGACCAGCACGGACCCAGGGCTACGGGAACCCGCCGCAGCAGCGCATCGGCCATGGTGACGGCGAATTCTTTGCGATAGGCCTCGACTACTTCCGCAACGATGTGCGGGGTGTGTGGGCAGATCGGGGCACGCAGTTCCGGGCTCACCAGGGCCAACCGGGCAATTTCCATGGCTTGGCGGCCGTGCCATTCCACCATGCCGCGGGCAGATTCCTGGCTGACGGAGCCAGCCTGGGCGATCTCGGCGATCTCGTCATCCATCAGCGGATCGAGCGCAGGAGTTGCCCGCAGCGCGACCGTCCTCGGTTCCGCAACCGCGATGCCGATCTTGCGTGCGCAGGCCCGCGCCAGGGACGCCGCCGTGGTCAACTTGCCGCCGATCGCGGAAATCATTTTGGCCGCATCCTCCTCGGCGTGGTCGTGCAGAACAGCCCGCCGGGTTACTTCCGATGGCTCTTTGTCGGGCGAATTCGGCAGCGGGCGCACGCCGGCAAATGCGTACCGGATGTCATGTGCTGAAATTCTGGCTTTCGGGAACAACTGCTTCACGCTGAGCAGCAAGTATTCGATTTCCTCAAGGGAGGGCGCCGCTTTCGCTGGATCGCCCGTGTCCGGAACCTCGGTAGTTCCGACCATGACCTGCTCATTCCAAGGCACAACAAATATCGGACGCCCATCCGCCGCCTCGGTGTAGAGGGCCACGTTGGGAGCACCGGAGAACCGCGGCAGGACGATGTGCGACCCACGCACACCACCCAGCATCGGCTTGCCGGTGCGAACCGAAGAACGCTGGCACACACGATCTGCCCACGGACCGGTACAGTTGAAAATCCATCCGGCTTCGACCCGCTGGTCTTTTCCGGAGATGCGGTCCCGCAACAGTACGCCGCGCGCGCGGCCGTGCGCTACATCGACGGCCAGCGCTTCACAATGGTTTCGTACCACGGCTCCGGCCTGGACTGCTTCGGCGAGCCACTCTGCCACCAAACGCTCAGGGAACTCGCACTGCGCGTCTTCGTAGTTGAACAGTGACCAACGATGACCGGCATCCAGCATGCGCTCAATGCGCTTCAATTCCATCTCGCTCGTTTCCGCTGGTTTCTTGCCGCCTAGGCGATGGTAAAGCCACAAACCCGCGCGCACCTTCATGGCGCTGCGCTGGGTGCTCTCATTCAGCATCAGCAGGAAATGGATCGGTTGCACCAGATGAGATCGCTCCCGCAGCAGCCGCTCCCGCTCCCGCAGCGACTCGCGCACCAGGGCCAGTTCTCCGTGCTCGAGGTAGCGGAGGCCGCCGTGAATGATGCGGGTGGAGCGGCTGGTGACGCCGGACGCAAAGTCGGTTTGTTCGACCAGCAGGGTCCGTTTTCCGGCCCGGGCGCACTCCCGGGCGACGGCGACGCCGTTGATGCCGCCACCGATCACCACCACGTGGAAATGCTGGCCGTCCAAGGATGGTCGAGGTTTTACTGCGATGCTCATTCGTTGCGTTTCCTACAAAGGCGAAAGCTAGCTGGCGGGAAGCCGCACTTCCGTGCAGGCTCCTTGACACACGCCGCCCATCTCAGTTTGCCTCGCGCAGAGTAACGAAACTAGGTGACGGCAGTCCCAGTTTGCCTAGTGGCCGAATTCCAGGCGATTCCCCTTCAGAGATGGTAACTGAAGTAACCCTGCGGCGGGGCTAACCGGCGGCGGTCGCAGCCGAGCCGGGAAAATTCAACGCCTCGAGTGACTCTGCGCATTGCCACTGCCCCGCGCCGTCATTTACATTGTTTGCCGAATGCCCACCACAGGAGAACGATTCGAACGCGCCGTTGCCATCATGGAGCGCCTGCGTGCCCCCGGCGGCTGTCCTTGGGACCGCGAACAGACTTTCGATACCATCAAACCTTACACGCTCGAGGAGACCTACGAAGTCCTCGAAGCCATTGATAACCGCGACTGGCAGGAACTCGCGGGAGAACTTGGCGACCTGCTGCTGCAGGTGCTTTTTTACGCGGAGATGGCCAAAGAGCAGGCCTCGTTTTCTATTGATGATGTTCTCGATCGCCTCTCCACCAAGCTGATCAACCGCCATCCTCACGTATTCGGCGACGTGAAGGCCGACACGGCGGCTGAGGTAAAACGAAATTGGGATGCACTGAAGGTCGAAGAAAAAAAGATGCGGCAGAGTGCTGCCGGCGAAAAGGCAGAGGGAAGTTCCGCGGCAGGGAGTGAAGAACGCTCCATCCTCGCCGGAATTTCCTCCGCCATGCCGTCTCTGCTGGAGGCGCACAAGCTCAGTTCCCGTGCTGCCCAGGCGGGATTCGACTGGCCCAACGTGGAGGGCTTGTTCGACAAGTTGCGCGAAGAAACCGCCGAACTGAGGGAACATCTCAAAGAGTTCCCCGCGCCCGGACCACGCCCGCAAGGCCGCGGCGTAGCCGGATCCGGACGAACGATCGTGCCTGAGGCATTGCAGTCCCGCCTGGAGGAAGAAGTCGGCGACTTGTTTTTTGTGCTGGTCAATATTGCCCGCTATCTGTCAGTTGATCCGGAATCAGCTTTGCGCAAGACCAATCGCAAGTTCAGACGCCGCTTTCAGTGGATGGAAGACCGATTGCGCGAGAGAGGCGGCTCGCCTGGCCATACTCCCATGGAAGAACTGGAATCTCTCTGGCAGCAGGCCAAAGCACAAGAGAAACAGGACGAGGAGGAGCGAGCGTGACCACCGATGCGATCGTTCTTCGCCGCTGTCACAGCCTGGAAGAAATGCGGGCCTGCGTCGCACTGCAGAAAGAAGTCTGGAACTTCAGCGATGCGGAACTGGTGCCGCTGCGCCTGTTTGTGGTGGCCGATAAAGTTGGTGGCCAGGTCATGGGCGCCTTCACCGGCAACGATATGGTTGGCTTCGCTCTGGCCGTGCCGGGCATGCGCTCCGGCCATCCCTATCTGCACTCGCACATGCTCGCCGTGCGCAAAGATTACCGCAATCACGGTCTGGGACGACGTCTGAAACTGTTGCAGCGCGAAGACGCATTGGCGCACGGGATCGAACTGATCGAGTGGACCTTCGATCCGCTGGAAATCAAGAACGCCTATCTCAACATCGAAAGACTGGGAGCGATCGCGCGCCGCTATAACATCAATCAGTACGGCATCACCTCGTCGCCGCTGCAGGGCGGATTGCCCAGCGACCGCCTGATCGCTGAATGGTGGCTGAAGTCGAAGCGGGTCGAAAAACTGCTGGCGAAAGGGAAGAACCTGCCCTTCCGAGCCGAGGCGGATATCTTCGTTCCGGCCACGATCTATGCCTGGAAGGCGGCAGCCGAAACTCGCGGCAACGCTCAGCAGGTGCAGGAGCGCAATCGCGAAAAATTTCTGTCCGCGTTTTCCCAGGGGCTCGCCGTACTGGGATACCAGCGCGATGCTGAAGGCAACGGCAAGTTCCTGCTCGCACACTGGGACGAAAAGTGGTCGTATGCGGTAGAAGGTTGAATTCGCCTTTACGCTGAACCGGGATTTCCGATTGTCGATTTCCGATTGCCGATTGAAAACCTGCGGCGCCCCATCAATCGAAAATCGCAAATCGCAAATCGAAAACCTCGGTCGCTGATGAGCGACGTTTCTATGAAAATCGAAGCCATTACACTCCGCGAAATTCACATGCCGCTTGTCCATTTCTTCGAGACAAGTTTTGGCCGTACCTACAGTCGCCGCATTCTCCTGGTCACCGTGCATTGCGAAGGTGTCGAGGGATGGGGTGAGTGCGTTGCCGGGGAAGATCCGTTTTACAGCAGCGAATGGATCGAAAGCTCCTGGCCGACGTTGACCGAATATCTGATCCCGGCCCTGCTGGGCAAGAGCATCGGCTCGGCGCGCGAGTGCCCGGCGCTGCTTGCCCGGGTGCGAGGTCACCGCATGGCGAAAGCCGCGCTGGAGAATGCGCTATGGGAGGCCGAGGCCACCGAGCGGCAGCAGCCGCTCTGGAAGTTGCTGGGCGGCAAGCGTCGCGAGATTCCCTGCGGCGTTTCCATCGGCATCCAGGATTCGGTCGAACAACTGCTCGAAAAAATCCAGACGGAACTGGCTGCCGGCTACCGCCGCATCAAGATCAAAGTCAAACCCGGATGGGACGTCAATGTGCTCGAACGAATCCGCTCCCGCTGGGCCGAAATCACGCTGAGCTGCGACGCCAATTCCGCCTATACCCTCGACCAGGTCGAGCACCTGCGCAAGTTCGACCAATTTCATCTGCTCATGATCGAGCAGCCGCTGTGGAATGACGACATTTACTATCACGCGCGACTGCAGAAGGAACTGCGTACCGCGATCTGTCTGGACGAATCCATCGTCAACGCGCGCAGCGCCGCTTTCGCCGCCGATATCGGCGCCTGCCGCATCGTGAACATCAAGGTGGGCCGGGTGGGCGGATTCAGCGAAGCCTTGAGCGTCCACGACGTCTGCCAGTCGCACAACATTCCCGTCTGGTGTGGCGGCATGCTGGAAACCGGCGTCGGCCGCGCTCATAACATCGCGCTCTCCACGCTCGAGAACTTCAGCCTGCCCGGCGATGTCTCCGCCTCGAAGCGTTATTGGAAAGAAGACATCATTGAACCGGAAGTCGAGGTCTCGCCGCAGGGAATGATCTCCATCAGCGACCGGCCCGGCACGGGCTACCGCATCAAGCCAGACCTGATTGAGAAGTTGACGGTAAGGAAAGAAACCATGCGCGCAAAGTAGACTCGGGTGCCCCATCCTTGTCGCGTTCTTTGCGACAGGGTGGGGATGTTGACTTTTGCGGTCCGACGTTTCCGAATCCTACTTCGGTACCGCCTTCGGTGCGGCCGCCATCTTGCCGCGAAGGCGTTTTTCCTGGTCGGCGCTCCAGTACTTGCAATCCAGACGGATGAAGACGGACGTATAGGGAATCGTCATGGTCGTCTTCAGCACCAGCACGTGGAACGTTTTTCCAGCTTCGTCGAGGTTGGAAATAATCTTCTCATGCGGCAACTGCTCGACTGGATAGTCTTCGAGCAGGTGGCCGATGTCCGAGCGGTAGGCAGAAACGCCCGGCGCGTCGTCTTCGGAGACGAAGGGCAATTCGGCGTCCATGAATATGACGGGGCGCACTTGAATTGAGTGATTGATCGCCGCGACTACGGCGCGCACCACCTCAAGCTGCGTGGCGTTGGTTTCGATCGTCTCGATTCCGGGCGAAGTTTGCAGCGGGTAAGCCGAGTCGACGATGAGAATCCAGTTGCGGTGGCCGAGGAGCGGCATCCTGTCGGCCAAACGTGCATACCAGTCTGATGAAGCTGCCAGTGCCGGCAGTGAAGCTGAAAGTAGAGTCATCGCAAGAATAGTCTTAAGCATGAGAGCCGAATGGATATACGCACATGTTGTATCGAATCTAAAGTGGCAGCGCAATAGCAGATCTCGGGCGTGCCGCGGATCGACTCTCCGGGAGCGACCGGCCTGCCGTACGTCCTTGTTGAAGGATCAGGGCGTATGGCCGTTGCGTGCCAGCTTCTCCTCCTCGGCTTTCAACAATTCCACGCCCCGGGCAAACGGCAGGTTGTCAGGCACGCGCCGGAAATCGCTGAAAACCTCGTCCGACACCATGGTGAGGGTCTTGAACAGCAGGATTTTTCCCGTGATGTCCAACTGCATCTCAGTAATGTCCCAAGTCCCATCCCCCAGGTCTCCCTGCTTCACCAGGAAGTGTCCGCCCTTATCGAGACGGCCCAGAATTCCCCAGGCGAAGGTAATGTCCTTGAACAGCGTGCCGTCAATCTGCGCGATGCGTCGCCGCTCCAGATCAATCAGAAGATATCCCTGCATCCCCTCAAGCACTTGCTCCACGCGCGACGGCGGCGAGTAAGCCGGATTGGGGGTAAAGTTTACCCGCACGAATCCGCTGCCCGCTCCGCTCAGCGCCGGTGTCGTGCCCGCCGTGTCCGCATACACGTAGTGAAAGGCGTCGGGCAGCGCTTTCACGATGCGCAGCGTCTGCTCCGCGTCTCTTTTTTCCTGCGCTTGTTTCTTGCGAAGTTGCTCGGGATTTCCCATCAACCAGGCCAGATGATTGATCTCGCCCTGGCGCTGTTGCGGAGTCAGCGGTTCATCGTTGATGGCCAGCAGCATTCCCGCCATGGCGTCGTTGGTCTCGACGTACAGCTTGGTCTGGGATCCCTTGGGGGTCTGCTTGCGCGACCGGAACATGTGCTTAACGGTCGTTTCGTTCGCGGCCGCCGCTTCGTTCGCTACCGTAAGCCGCACCAGTTCGCCGGGAGACATTTCGGGCGGCTTCGCGGTCTGAGCCATAGCCATAGCCGCTGTGAGCAACAAAACCGACTCTGCTCTGGCTAGCCGTACACCCCGCCGTCTCTGGCCTGCGCGGTGCATTCCTACATCAGTGTAACAACGATCAGGCTGACAATCCGTTGTTTGTGACCCAGCGCGGCGCAGCCGCCCGGGGAGCATTCTTCGCCAGTTTTGTCGTGCTGTACTTCCTCCCTTGCCGCCTGCGCGCGCGGTTGGGTATAGTCGTGGGTAGCGACGCAACCGTCCGGTACCTGCCTTACCAGTTTCGTGGGCGTGCGGTATCCCGCTTCCTAAAGGAGAAGATCCATGAGTGCTCCGTTGTCGGCAGATTTGGCGCAGATTGGTAAATCCGTAGTCATTAAAGGCGAGTTGTCTGGCAGTGAAGATCTTTACGTGGACGGACAGGTCGAAGGCAGTATCGCCTTGAAGAACAACAGCTTGACCGTCGGGCCCAATGGCCAGGTCAAGGCTTCGGTCGAGTCCAAGGTCATTGTGGTGCAGGGCAAGCTCGAAGGCAACGTGCTGGCCAGCGACCGCGTCGAACTCAGAAAATCGGCCGTGGTCACCGGTGACATCACCACGCAACGGATCTCCATTGAGGAAGGTGCCTACCTGAAGGGCAAAGTGGACATTCAGGGCAAGGCGGAGAAGGCCGCAGGAAAGTAACTCCTTACTCGTTGGCCGAGCAAGTTAAAGTGATGGCGTCGACGGCGCATAATTTCATGAAGCTCTTTCGCGGCTCATCGCGCGGGACGGAGGCGTCACCGCCCGTCCCTCAAAACCTGACCCGCCGTTCGAGCGGGCTGGCCGAGCTTTCGCGCCTCTGGGACTCTGAATCGTCGCTGTGCGTACTCGATCTTGGTTCCACTTCGCCCGCCAACATCCGCTTCTTCACCGAGCTCGGCCACAAGATTTACAGCGAAGACCTGCTGGTCGCTTCGACCGAACCCGGCCTCGTGACCAAAGACGAGGAGGGCAAGATCGTCCTCGATAGCCGCCAGTTCCTGGCCGACAACCTGCTCTATCCGGCCGCGCACTTCGACGTTGTGTTGTGCTGGAACCTGCCCGATTATCTCGACGAAAGCCTGGTCCGCCCGGTCATGGGACGGCTATGGTCTGTGCTGAAGCCCGGCGGCATGCTGCTCGCGTTTTTTCACACCAAGGACGCCGGCCCCGACTCGCCCTGCTTCCGCTTTCATATTGTCGGAAAAGACACGCTCGAAACCCAGCGCATCGTATTGCGCCGCGAGGCGCGCCGCGGGCCGACCGGCGCCATCCACACCGCAATCACCGACGGATTCCGCCTGCAGCGCGTCTTCAACAACCGCCACATTGAAACCTTGTTCCGCGACTTCGCCTCCATCAAGTTTTTCCTGGCCCGGGACAATATGAGGGAAGTTCTGGTGGTGCGGTAAATTGATGATTATTGATTGAAGAACTCAAGAACCACAGCGTTGTATGGCTTTCAATCAACAATCATCAATTGTTCTTCTTCCAGACAATTACTCCCATGCGAAACAGATAATGCTGCGAGAGTTCGACCTTCCGGGGCTCAGTGTCCGACAACAAAATCTGTCGCATCTCCTCCGGAACATACGCTCTCCGCACCGACGCTACTCCGTCCACTCGCGACACATAACTCCGCATCAGGGGAAAGCCTGCATATACCAACGCCAGATGTAGCGGATGCCGGATCAGATCGTTGATCAGAACCGCGCAACGGCTCACGCGCAGCGCTTCGCTCGCAAAGCGCTTCAACTCAGGCGGCTCCAGATGATGCGCAAACAGGCTGCTGCTCACGAGATCAAACGCTCGGTCCGGGAAGGGAAGTGCGAGCGCGTCGGCCACCACAGAGCGATTTCCGGGCAAGAGATGCGAGTGCGCACGATCGAGGAGACTTACGTCCAGCGTGATGCCCTTTCGCGTCAGTTGCTGCGCCGCAACCTTGGGCACCTCGCCGAATCCCGCGGCCACTTCCAGCAGGGAGAAATGTTTCTTTCCGGTTGCTGCGGCGACTCGATCAATCAACCTGCGCGTAGTGGCCACGCCGCCGAACCAGCGATTAATGCGGCTCAAATCGCACAGCGACTTCCCAACCTCTCGAGGAGGGCAATCGGCCGAGTCGAGGATTTCCGGCGTGATAACGCGCTGCATGGTGAGTGAGATCCGACGACGTTGTTATTTCGAGCGGAGCGAGGAATCTGCTGTTGGCTGAAAAAAAGCAGGTTCCTCGCGCCACAACCCGGCGCTCGGAATGACAAGAACCCTGAGAAAGCTAACCCCTCAAACTTCCGCTAACTCTTCTTCCAGCAGTTGCTTGTTATAGAGATCGCTGTAGTATCCGTTTAAAGCCAGCAATTCGTCATGAGTGCCCAGTTCGACGATGCGCCCGCCGTGCAGGACGGCGATGCGGTCGGCGTTGCGGACGGTGGAGACGCGGTGGGAAATGAAAATCGTGGTGTGCCCCCGCATCACATCGCGCAGGTGATTGAGAATCTTGTCCTCGGTCTGCGTATCCACGCTGGAAAGCGCGTCGTCGAGAATCAGAATCCGCGGATTGCGAATCAGCGCGCGGGCGATGGAAGTGCGCTGCTTCTGCCCGCCGGAGAGCGTGATGCCGCGCTCACCGACCAGCGTCTCGTAGCCTTCGGGGAAGCTCTCGATGTCGGCGGCGATATTCGCGGCTGCGGCAGCGTCATGAATTTCGGCGTCGGTGGCCAAGTTCACTCCGAGCGCGATGTTCTCGCGGATGCGGTCGCTGAACAGGAACGTTTCCTGGGGTACGAATCCGATGCTCCGGCGCAGCGAGGCCAACGAGTAATCGCGAATCGGGCGCCCGTCAATCAGGACCGTTCCAGGTTCGGCGTCGTAGATGCGCGGAATCAGATTCACCAAAGTCGTCTTGCCGGACCCGGTCGGCCCGACGATGGCCAGACTACTGCCCGCCGGCACGCGCAGGTTCACGTCGTTCAGCACTCGAGTCCCGTTGTAACTGAAATTCAAACTGCGAAATTCGATCTTGCCTTCGATCTCGTGATCCTCGGCGCCCGGTTCGTCCTTGATCTCGGGCTGCTCCTGCATGATTTCGTTAAGCCGTCCCAATGACGCTGTTCCACGCTGAAAAATGTTGATGACATAGCCCAGAGCGATGATCGGCCAAATGAGCTGCATCATGTAGAGAAGGAAGGAGGTGAAGTCCCCCACGTCTATGGAACCGGAGAGAGAGAGCGTGGTCGTGACGGCGGGGAGCGCCACGCCGGGAATCGAGATTCCGAGATCCGAAACCAACGCCACGTGCGTGATTCCGTTGAGGACCTCACGTCCACCCAGCCACAACACCAGCACCATGGCAACGCCGATCATCAATTCCAGAGTTGGCCACAACATCCCCATCAGGCGGACCAGCTTCAAGCTGCGCCGGATGTATTCCTTGTTGTCCCTCTCGAAACCCTGAATCTCGGCTTCCTCCTGCACGTAAGCGCGAACCAGTCGTGCACCGGAGAAATTTTCCTGCGCCCGGGCGGAAATGTCAGAAAACATGGCCTGAATCTTCTCGAAGCGATCGTGAATCTGATGGCCCCAGTACTGGATTACGATGCTCGCTACCGGCAACGGCAGAAACGTATAGAGAGTGAGCTTCGGGCTGATCGAGATCATGAAGGCAAGCGCCCCTGCCATCAATACGATCGTGTTAGCTGTGTACATGATGGCCGGTCCCAGAAGGTTGCGAACCGCGGCCAGGTCGTTTGTCGCCCGGGCCATGATGTCGCCGGTGCGGTAGCGCTGGTAGTACGAAAACGACAGGCCCTCCAACTTCTCAAAGAGGTCGTTGCGGAGATCGAACTCGATGTCCCTCGAGATGCCGATCACGATCCAGCGCGTGAGGAACTGAAACGTGCCCTTTCCTACCGCGATGGCGAGCAGGAGCAACGCATATCGCAGCAAGTGGCTGGCGTCGCCATTGCTGAGATCTTTGAATGCCCGCCCTATGACCAGCGGCATCAGAACCAGAATTCCGTTGGTCAGGAACACGCATAACGTGCCCGCCAGATAGCCCCAGCGGTAGCGTTTCAGGTAAGGCAGGAGCGGGCGCAGGCTCTTGGGTAACATGCAAGCTGTCTAGATGAAATTCTAGCAGGCGGGGTGCAAGTTTTTCAGCGGGCAGAGGGTTAGCGCGTCCCCGGCTGTCCGGACTGCGCCGGATCGGTTGGCTGGACTTCCGGTGGCTGCTCCAGGCGCAAGCGGGAGGGTAGCAAGTCGCGGCCAAAGGCAGCCAAGCTGACCGCGGCGACAACCGCGCTCCAGGCGGCGAAGAACAGCCACCCAGCATCAGACAAGAACGAGTCGCTCAACATTACGAATACCTCTGTCGGCTACGCGGGTGGGAGAATTTCCCACCCACCCTCTCGGTCAAGGCTCTCAGACCAGTCTGGTAGGAGCCGGGCTCACTGTTCCGGAGGAGCCGGCGGAGCTTCCTGCATATGCTTTTGCATGCGAGCCTCGCGGCGGGCCTCAAACTCTTTCATCTTGGCCTGCTGGTCCGTGGTCAACACCTGGAACAGCTCGTTGTGGATGCGCGTTCTCTGTACTGTGAGCTCGACTTCCACCTGCGCCTTCTGCGCCGCCAGAGTGCGAACCTTGGCTTCGTCATACGTACCTTCAGCGTACTGGCGAAGCTGTTGTTCGATCTTCCATGAGAAGGCCGGTCAAAGTCAAGTGGGTTCTTTTGTTTTTTCGTTGGACAAGGTTTT
>OMOD01000008.1:195-4164 GCA_900290255.1 Candidatus Sulfotelmatobacter kueseliae | reverse complement strand
GCTAGATTTGCGGCGAATTCGAGAAGATCTGGAGTCGAGGATAGAGGAACAGGTCTCAACCGCCGCAGAAATAGCTCTGGGAGATACGCTCGGCCTTTTTGGCGACGAGGCTTCGCGAGTTTCCGCTATGGTCGAATTCGCCCGGAAGCACGCACAGCATCCTGATCCGAACTCGGATGATGTCGATTGCGAGCAAACTGAAGGAAACCCCGAACTTAGGAGATCATTAGCAGAGCTTGCCCAGCAGGCACGGACCCAGCTGGAGCTCGGAGCAATCGTGTAGGGCTTCAGGGTTGGTTGACTGTTTTTCTAGCTGGATTTGATCAACCGACAGCAATCCGGTTAACCCCACTGATAACTCGTCGCGTTTGATTGACCTACCTGTCTCACCTCTGTAGGATTGTGCTCCGGTGATCGGTCAGACCAACTCGCAAGATCGCATCGTCGAGAGGTTGGGCGGCGGCATGGGCGTGGTTTACAAAGCTAAAACATTCAGCCCCCAACGCCGGGTAGCTTTGAAGTTGCCTGCCCGATGACTGTCCCTTGAACGGTTGCCCAAGCCACGGAGTACCGCGTTGTCAATCGGGTTCTGCTGGTGAATTGAAGCGGAGGGAACTATGCGAGTCCAGAACGCCTGGAACTGCCTTTTGGTCGGCGCACTCGTTGCTTGTGCGGCGTGTCTGCCGATTGCAGCTCAGTCAACCTCATCTTCTTCGAAGGCAACTTCAGCACCGGCGGAGCCGGTCGAGAGTGCATCCGGATATAACCAGCCGCCGAAAAACATTCTGGACGTGATGCATGCGCCCTCTCCGCCAGTTCCCGAGGTGAGCCCGACACAGGACACGATTCTGCTGGTGTCGTGGCAGGACTACCCGTCGATCTCCCGGGTGGCAACACCTTTCTTGCGCCTTGCCGGCGCGCGCGTAGAGCCAGGGAATCACAGCAAGCACGATACTCCAGGCGGGTATGGCATCACGCCCTGCGCCAGGAACTTCGAACTGGTGCGCATTGCGGACGGCGCGCAAATTCATGTCGCGTTTCCCGCGGGCGCGTGCCCGGGCGAGCCAATCTGGGCCGCGGATGGAAAACGATTTGCCTTCGTGAACATCGCTCCCGAATCGGTTGAGCTCTGGATCGGCAATGCCAAGACCGGCGAAGTGCGTCGAGTGTTCGGAGCGCGCCTCAACCCCATGTTCGACGACGAGATGGAATGGATGCCGGATCAGAAAACGCTTTTGGTCAAGCTGGTGCCCAAAGGGATGGGTGCGCCGCCGCCCGAACCGAGCGTGCCGATTGGTCCGAGCATCCAGGAGACCGAAGGCGAAAAAGGGCAGAGCAGCACCTACGAAAACCGCGACACGCTCGGCAACAAGCACGATGAGGATCTTTTCGATTACTACGCGGCCTCGCAACTCGCCTTAGTTGACGCGGCCACCACGACGATCACGCCCATTGGAAAGCCGGCGAATTACGAGTCGCTCGATCCCGCGCCGGATGGCCGGCACATCCTCGTCACCGCGATCCACAAGCCCTACTCGTACGTCACCACTTACGATCGCTTCCCGAAGGAAGTTGAGGTCTGGGACGTATCACAGCCCTCCCATGTTGTCAGTCATACCATCGCCTCGCTTCCACTGGCGGATCGAGTTCCCATTCATGGCGTTCCGCTAGGTCCGCGCGATTTTTCCTGGCGTGCCACCGATCCGGCAACGCTTGTCTATGCGGAAGCCCTCGATGGCGGCGACTGGAATGTGAATGTTTCGGCTCGTGACAAGATCATGCTTGTGAAGGCGCCGTTCAGCGCGCCCGCCGTCGAAATCACGCGGACCGAGCAGCGCTATGCTGGCTTCGCCTGGAGCGAACAAGCGAGCATCGCTCTCTTGACCGAGTACGACAACAACCGGCACTGGAGAAAGAGCTTCGTCATCAATGTCGATGATCTCCAACAAAAGCCCCGGTTGCTTTGGGATCTTTCGACTGACGAGAGGTACAAGAACCCCGGCAATCCGGTGTTACGCCAGCTCGCAAACGGTTCCCGGGTAGTTCGCCAGGACGGGGATTCCGTCTACCTTGCAGGAACCGGCGCGTCGCCCGACGGGGATCGGCCGTTCCTCGACCGGCTCAATCTCAACACGCTAAGAACCGAACGTCTGTTTCGCTGCGATAAAACTTCCTTAGAACGATTTCTTTCGTTTACCGGGGCGGACACGCGAACCCTTCTTACCTGGCATCAATCGCCCACGGACCCGCCGAATGCTTTCGCCCGAACACTTGGAAAATCCCTCGATGCACCCACCGGAGAAGCCATTCTTGATTCAACCAGCGTCGCGATCACCCACATTCCCGATCCCACGCCAGAGGTGCGCGCAATCAAGAAGCGGTTGGTCAAGTACAAGCGCACCGACGGGCTGGACTTGTCGTTCACCCTCTATACGCCGCCAGGCTATCAGGAGGGCACGCGCGTCCCCACCATTCTATATGCATACCCTCTCGACTACGCCGACGCTTCGACAGCCGGCCAGGTTGCTGGTTCGCAGGAAACCTTCACGCAGTTACGGCAATACAGACTGTTGCTCCTGGCGGGCTACGCGATCATCGACAACGCTGCGTTCCCCATCATCGGGGACCCGAAAAAAGCCTACGACACCTACATGGAACAGCTCGTTGCCGATGCGAAGGCCGCAGTCGATGAGGCGGTGCGGCTTGGCGTTGCTGACCCGGACCGCATCGGAGTCACCGGCCACAGCCACGGCGCGTTAATGACCGCGAATCTGGTGGCTCATTCCGACTTGTTCCGGGCTGGTGTCGCCACCAGCGGCTCCTATAACAAAACGCTGACGCCTTTCGGTTTCCAGAACGAACGGCGCTCGGTGTGGGAGGCAACCGATGTCTACCTGAAAGTCTCCCCATTTTTCTTCGCCGACAAAATCAAGACCCCGCTGCTCCTCATGCACGGCGCCGAGGATGCAAACCCGGGCACAATACCGCTGCAATCGAACAAGCTCTACGAAGCGATTCGAGGCAACGGCGGTACCACTCGCTTGGTGATCCTCCCGCACGAGCCGCACTTGTACACCGCCATGGAATCGAACGAACAGGAGGTTTACGAGATGCTTCGCTGGTTCGACAAGTACGTAAAGAACGCGCTGCCGCGCCCCGTGACCGGAGCCCGCTAGAAGCCTCCAGCCATCGGAAAGCAAGCTACTTGTGCATAGGATAGACGGGACCGGAAAAGCAGAGATGTAGATGTGTTGCACCGAGATAGGACAGCAGTCTGGATAGTTTACGAACCAAGCCTCAGCGCTCAACGATCGCTGCCAACAACGGCTTCAGCGCCCGTTGCAGTTCCGGGCTCAGCCCTTCTGCTTTCTCCGGATTCATGTTGCGCACATTGCATCCGCGCAACCGCTCTCCGTAACTCTTGGCCAGTCCGCGCGCCGTGTTCACCAGCGCGGTTCGCGCCCGCACCAGTCCGGCTCGCGCCCGGATCAGGGTCAGATCCGCCTGCGCTTTCGCGCTGCGATGCTTCACCGGACACAGCAGCTGCGGATCGATCCTGGCCAGCCGAGCCAACGTCTGGGCATCGAGCCGATCGTCCTTGCGCCGACTCTCCCCGATCAGGCGCACGCTGCGCGCATGGGCCACGATCACTTCGTGCCCCAACTCGCTCAGCAGCCGGCTTACCCACGGCGAATGCATCCCGGTTTCCAGCGCGATCCGGCTGCGCGGCATCCCTCCGAACCCCTCGCGCATGGCTTTCGGCGTGGTCGCCAGCTTCTGTTCTAGAAGCACGGCTCCCGCTTCATCTAACACGCAATACCAGCTGGATCGATCCCCCAGGTCCAATCCGATGGTCAGCTTCTGTTCGGAACAATTCCTGCTCTGCTTGGCCGCTACGGTGCTAATCTTTTTCATTGCCGGTCTCCTTTATCTCTTGCGCTTCGAGCGCGTCGATAACTTGGGAGCGTA
>OMOD01000008.1:0-185 GCA_900290255.1 Candidatus Sulfotelmatobacter kueseliae | reverse complement strand
GCGTCGATAACTTGGGAGCGTACAGCATCCCGTCGGAGACCGGCCTTCTCATCCCATCTGATAACAGAAGTTACCGCGCAACTACCGTCGAGACGATGCAAAAGAAAAGCCGCCCAGACATCGAGTCTGTTACGAAACACTAGGCGGCCCAGAAAAGTAATGAGAAGATGCCCTCGGGGAGCGGG
>OMOD01000067.1 GCA_900290255.1 Candidatus Sulfotelmatobacter kueseliae | reverse complement strand
TAGGCCGCCCCAACGAACGTCTTGAACATCGGATGCGGCTCCAGCGGCTTGGACTTGAATTCGGGATGGAACTGGCAGCCGATAAAGTGCGGATGGTCCGGAAGTTCAATCATTTCCACATAGGTTCCATCGGGTGTAGAACCGGAAATGCGCAGGCCTCCGGCAGTCAGGGTGCCTTCATACTCGCGATTGAATTCGTAGCGGTGCCGGTGGCGCTCGCTGATCTCGAGCTGGCCGTAGATCCTGTGGGCCAACGTCCCCGGCTCAATTTTGCACGGCCAAGCCCCCAGCCTCATCGTGCCTCCCAGTTCTTCCACGCCGCGCAGTTCACGCAGCTTGTAAATCACCCGGTGCGGCGTCGCCGGATCAAATTCGCTGGAATTTGCCTCTGCCAGCCCGCATACGTTGCGCGCAAACTCAATACACGCGGTCTGCATTCCCAGGCAAATGCCAAAATACGGCACCTTCTTCTCGCGAGCATAACGGATCGCGATCAGCATGCCCTCGATACCGCGCTTCCCGAAGCCTCCGGGCACGAGGATGCCGTCGTAGTCCGCGAGTTGCTCTTCGTATGTGGCCTCGCCAGTCTCCAGCCCCTCGGCCTCAATCCAGTTCACTTGCAGCTTCAGGTTGTGGGCCAGCGCGCCGTGGACCAGCGCCTCTTTCAACGACTTGTAAGAGTCTTCGTACTCAACATACTTGCCGACGATGCCGATCGTGACTTCAGCCTTCGGGTTATAAACCCGGTGAACAATGTCTTCCCATTTGCTGAGGTCTCGTTCCTTGGCCTCAAGGCGCAGGTAGCGGAGCACGAGCGTGTCCACGCCTTCATGCGAGAACACCACCGGCACTTCGTAGATCGACGCCACATCCTTTGCAGTGATTACCGCCTCTTCTTCTACGTTGCAGAAGAGTGCGATCTTCCCCTTGATATCCTTCGACAAAAAACGATCAGTGCGGCAAAGCAGGATGTCGGGCTGAATTCCGATGCTCAGCAGTTCTTTCACCGAGTGTTGCGTAGGCTTGGTTTTGAGCTCCTGCGCCGCCGCAATGAACGGCACCAGGGTCACATGCACAAATAGAGTATGCTCGCGGCCGAGTTCCTGGCGCATCTGCCGGATGGCTTCCATGAACGGCAGTGACTCGATGTCGCCGACGGTGCCGCCGACTTCCACAATGGCGACGTCCACGTCCTGCGCGACTTTCTTCATCGCCGCTTTGATTTCGTTGGTGACGTGGGGAATCACCTGCACGGTTTTGCCGAGATAATCGCCGCGCCGTTCTTTGGTGATGATCTGCTCGTAAATGCGGCCGGTGGTCCAGTTGTTGTCGCGGGACAGTTTGGCGTGGGTGAAGCGCTCGTAGTGGCCGAGGTCAAGGTCGGTTTCAGCGCCGTCGTCGGTGACAAAAACTTCGCCGTGCTGAAACGGCGACATGGTCCCGGGGTCAACGTTCAGATACGGATCGAACTTCATCAGGTTGACCTTCAGGCCGCGGCTCTCCAGCAGGCAGCCAATCGAAGCTGCTGCCAGTCCCTTGCCCAATGAAGACACCACACCGCCGGTTACAAAGATGTACTTTGCCGACATCGGTTCCTCGCCTTAAATTGTGATTGGAAAGTTGTGCAGATGGGGTGCACGATCAATTATGCCAGAAAGGGCTGTGGAAAGAAATGGGAAACCAGAGCTATGGGGACACGCCGGTGCCCTTCGGCAGTTTACAGAACGTCCCTATTCATTTGTAATGTCGCAAGACATGAAACATGGGAACCGAGCCCGCGTCGGCGCAGGCGGACGGATTGTTATTCCGGCATCCTTTCGTAAGGCTCTGGGCATCAATCCTGGAGACGAAGTCGTGTTGCGGATCGAGGACGACGAATTGCGCATCTCCACCCTGAAAGCACGAATCGAACGCGCCCAACGTCTCGTCCGGCGTCATGTAAAACCGGGCACGTCGCTGGTTGACGAATTGATTGCCGATCGACGCAGAGAGGCTGGCCGTGGGTAGACACGGGCATAGGTCCATCGTTCGTTCATCCGCGTGGCTTCTTGCTCTCTTTGCGCTGCTCACCTTCTCCATTTCCGCCCAGCAACTGGCCAAGCGCCTCATCCTCAAAGATGGTACCTACCAACTGGCCACGCGCTGGGAAATCCAGGGTGATCGGGTTCGCTATTTAAGCGCGGAGCGCAACGAATGGGAGGAAGTCCCCGAGTCGCTGGTGGATTGGAAGGCAACCTCCAAGTTCGAACAGGATCGCGCCGCGGGCCTTCCCAACCCCGAAGCGATCGAGGTGGACAAAGAGGCTGCCAAAGAGGCGGCGACAGAACGTGCGGTTGAAGAGGTCAAAACTCCGCTGGTCGCTCCCAATTTGCACCTTCCTGAAGGCGGCTCCATGCTCTTGCTGGACACCTTTCAGAATCAGCCGCAACTTCTGGAATTGCAAGAGACTGGCGGGGAGCTGAACCGCAACCGGGCAGAGAACATGCTGCGCGCCGCCATCATCCCCATCCCCATTACCAGCAGTAAGCAGACGATTGAAATCGAGGGCTTGCACGCCCCCGTGCAAGCGCATGCGACACTGCTCTCGATCTATGTAAACGTCGAGATCGGACAAGGGCCGATAGGTTCCAGCCGGATATCTCAACAACCGCAGCAGCCAGGGCAGCCTGGCCAGCCGCAACAACCCCAACAACCTCAGCAACCGCAAATGCCGGAGCAAGCCTGGGACCGCTTCCACATCGTGCATGCGGAGCCGAAGAAAACGAAGCGGGTTGTGGGAGTGATCAAGATCAATCCGCTGGGCAGAGTCACCCAGCAACAGAATTTGGTGGCGACGACCTGCGAGCAACTGCCGGGCGGCTGGGTCAAAGTTACGCCGACGGCAGCGCTGGCGCCGGGAGAATACGCCGTAGTCGAGTTGCTCGGCCGCGAAGGCATGAACACCTACGTGTGGGATTTCGGCGTGAACCCGGCAGCTCCCGCGAACGCGTCGGCGTTGAAGCCGACGACGGCGACAACTCCCGCGCCGCCCGATAAGCCGCAGGAGACTCCGCCACCGCAACCTCACTAATTGCACGGACCACGCCCGCGCTTACGCGACATGTGCGGCCTCTTCCTGAATTCTCTTCCACGCCCTTTCCACGTGCCGCGCTTCGGTATTCGTCTGGCCGGCGCAGAATCGCAAGGTCGTACGACCCGCGAGCTTGGTGTGCGTCAGGTAGAGATCCCCGCTGCGGTTCAAACGATCCATCAGTCCCTGATTCACTTCGTCTCCACCTTTGTGGCGAAAGCAGACCAGATTCAGCGGCACTGGCGCCGCTAGTTCGAAGCGGCTGTCGGCTTTTACCCAGCCCGCGAACTGCTGCGCCAGTTCCACGTGGCGGCGAACATGGTGCT
>OMOD01000151.1:12717-30371 GCA_900290255.1 Candidatus Sulfotelmatobacter kueseliae | reverse complement strand
CGCCCTCCGGTCGAGGGAGAACTTTTTTCTTGACATCCCTTCTTATAGAACTCATTGAGAATTCTTTAAACCTTATCGCGAAAATGCGGCGAGGCGACGGCAAGATGCCACCTACGATGGTCCCAGCCAGCGGTGTGCCGCCTAGATTTCGCCGGCGGCCGCGGCCTTCGACGCCGCAGTGAAGATTTCAACCCGGTTTCTGCCGTTCTTCTTCGCTGCGTAGAGGCTGAGATCGGCCTCGCGAAGGAACTCTTCAACCGAGCGGTCGCGGCTGGAGCAGGTCGAGGTGACCCCCATGCTGATGGTGGTAGAGGCGGTTCCGAAGGGGGTGTTGACGGGATCTTTACCCACCAGATTGCGAATCGAGTCGGCGCGGCGCGCCCCAGCGGTCAGGCTGCAACCCGGCAAAATGATCAGGAATTCCTCGCCGCCCAAACGGCCGACGACGTCGTAAGGCCGCAGGTCGAGCTTCAAACGGCGCGCCACTTCCTTCAGAACCTCGTCGCCGGCAGCATGGCCCAGCGTGTCGTTGACGCGTTTGAAGTGATCAATATCGGCCAGGATAACGGTGGTAGGCTTTCCCTCTCGCCCGCCACGTGCGAACTCGCGGTCGAGCGCGGCCAGGATTTCCGACCGGTTCAGCAGGTTGGTCAAGAAATCATGCGTCGCAGCGAACCGCAGGGATTGCTGCAGCTCCAGAATTCTCTTGCCCACCATGATGCGGGAGCGCAACTCGCCTGAATCGACCGGCTTCGACAGGTAGTCGTCGGCTCCGGCTTCCATCGCGATCATGCGGTCCTTCTTCTGGCTCTTGGCGGTGAGCATGATGGTGTAGATATAGTTGCCCTGGTCAATCTTGCGGATGCGGCGAAGCACATCAATGCCGTCGAGACCAGGCAGCAGCCAGTCGAGCAGAGCCAGATTGGGAGGATCGGGAGCCTCCAGCAGTTTGACGGCTTCGGTGCCGCTGCCCACGCCAACGTGCTCAAACCCCCAGTCGTCCAGGAAGGCGCCGAGCTTGCGGCGTTCAATGTACGAGTCTTCAACCAGCAGAATCTTCATGACTTTCCCATCGGATGTTGGCAGTCCGGCAATCAATTCACAAGGTTACCAGCAGGAACGAAAGGACATGTCCAGCGGGTGGGCGTTGAAAGCGGCCGCATTGGAGCGATCTTGCAACGGCGCTCGTGGCCAGAGGATTCCGAGCTCTTACGCCACCAGCGGAGCGTTGGCCAGCCCGGCAGTGCCAAAGACCCTGGTGTAACGCTCGATTTCGGCCGCCGGCCCGAGCGCCTTGGAATAGTTATCGGAGAGCTTTACGGCTGGTCTTCCCTCGACGGTCGAAACTTTGCAGATCAGCCCGATGGGGTCAAATCCGCTGCCGTCGTTAGGATTGCAGCCGCGAAAATCGTTGGTGAGCAGCGTGCCCCAGCCGGCACTGAGGCGGAGGCGCCGGCCCGGCGTCCATTTGTTGCTGTCGTGAAAATCGGCGGCGCTCGAGAAATCCGCCGGTGCCAGCCCCTTGGCCAGGGTCCCACCAAAATAGGCATGCAGGCCGAGGATTGCGTCTACATCGAGCGTGTCGGAAGCGACCAGCAGCTTTTCGCGCGGATCCCGGCCGTGCGCCTTCAGCCACTCGATATATTCATCCCCGGCGACGTAGGGATTCTTGCTATCCACGCGCTGGCCGGTCCAGTTCGCCACCCAGTCGGGTGCGCCACGAAGAAATTGCGTGGTCCCGAACGTGTCAGGCAGCATGACGCGCAAAGCGCCTTCATAGGTCTGCTGCCACAGCTCCAGGACGCGGTACTGCGAGGCTTTCAGAGCCACATCGTCGGGAGCAAGGGCGGCCATGACCATGGGGATTTCATGCGCGTTGGTGCCGATCGCTTCCAAGTCATGTTTGTGGGCCAGGAAGGCGTTCGAAGTGCCTATGAAACTGCTCCCCAGACTGGCTGCCATGGCCACCACCACGTATTCCTGCCAAAGGAAGCTGTGGCGGCGGCGCGTGCCGAAATCGGCGACGCTCAGTCCGGGAACCCCGCGCAGGCGCTCGATCTTGTTCCACAGCTTGGTCTTGGCCCGGGCATAAAGAATGTCGAGGCCGAACTCGCTCAGCGTCTTCAACTGCGCCCGCGTTTTCAGCTCGTCCAGGATGGCCAGGGCGTAGAGTTCCCACATGGTGGTTTCGGTCCAGGGGCCGTCGAAGGAGAGGTGGATCTGGCCGTCGTGCACCGACAGGTGGTAATCCGAGAGCTGGAAATCGTGCTCCAGCCACTCCAGAAACGCGGGCTCGAAGATGCCGCGCCGGCCATAGAACGTGTTGCCGGCCAGCCACACCAGTTCCGATTTGTGGAAGCGCAGCCCGCGCACATGCTGCAGCTGCACCTTGAGTTCCTCAATGTGGATGAGGTCGGCCATGCGCATCGCCGGATGGCGGTTCAGCAGCGAGAATTCCACGCGGGTTGAGGGGAAATGCTTCCAGATGAACTGCAGCATCAGCAGCTTGTAGAAATCCGTGTCGAGCAGGGAGCGGATGACGGGATCAAGTTCCCAGTTGTGGTTATGCGCGCGTTCGGCCAGGTTGATGATCATGGGCGAGGGGCCAGGCCTCAGCAACAGTGTAGAGGATAATGCAGCCTTCGGGTGATTACGTGTAGCCCCGGACGCCCTCGTCCGGGGTTTCACGCGCAGCGGGCAATAAATGACGGTCAATGGCGAGCAAGCGGTTGAGACGACCGTTGGCGGTTGAGACCGACGCTGCCGCACGCGAGCTTCGCTAGCGGGGCGGACGAGGGCGTCCGCCCCTACACGCCCCTGTAGAATCAGCTCATGTGGTTCGTCCGCACTCTGGGGTGGCTGGCCTGCGTCGTCTATTCGACGATTCCCTCATTCTGGCTGATGGTGCATCCCCGGGCGCATCGCTGGCGGGCGCGGGTGCGCTCGCCGCTGCGAGTGCTGGTGCCGGCCTGGATTCTGATGTGGGTCGGGATGGGCGCGTTGACTGGTCCGTGGCGCGGAGTGGCGCTTTATTCGACCGGATGGACGTGGATTCCCGCGGCTCTGCTGTTTGCCGCAGGCGTCTATCTTTATTTGCACGCGGGAGCGCATTTCAGCCTGGCGCAGCTTGGCGGCCTGCCCGAGATTCGCCCGGGGCATCAGGATGATCGCCTCGTGACAACGGGGATTCGGGCGCGGGTAAGGCATCCCGTGTATCTGGGGCATTTATGCGAGATGGTGGCGTGGAGCATGGGTACGGGCCTGGTGGTTTGCTGGCTGCTGACCGGGTTCGCGATCGTGACCGGTGCGGTGATGATCCGGATGGAGGATAAGGAGTTGGAAAAGAGGTTTGGGGAAGAGTATCAGAGGTATCGAGATGGCGTGCCCGCCCTTCTGCCCCGAATCTGACGTCACAAAGCTGCAACGCAGAGGTCGCGGAGGCCGCTGAGGATTGCCGCCCGCTATAATCCGAATTGGCTTAGGTCCGAGGTCTGAGGTCCGAGGTCCGACGCCAGCTCCCATGCGCTTCGAACTCTTCATCGCGTCCCGCTACTTGCGCGCTAAACGCCGCCAGGCGTTCATCGGCATCATCACGGCCATCTCCATCGCCGGAGTTGCGGCCGGCGTCGCTTCGCTCGTTATCGCGCTGGCCATCAACAACGGATTTCGCCAGGACCTGCAGCAGCGCCTGCTGGGCTCGACTTCGCACATCAGCCTGCTGCGCATTGCCGATGACGGCATCAAGGGCTGGCCCGCGCTCATGGACCGCCTGGCGAAGCAGCCGCACGTGGTGGCGGCGGCTCCGGCGATCTTCGAGCAGGTGTTGATCTCGCGCGGGCCGCGGGCGCGGGGAGCGGTGTTGAAGGGGATGATTCCGCGGTATGAGCGGAGAGTTGGAGATCTGCTGACTACGGTGAAGGAGGGATCGGCGGAGGCACTGGAAGACAACGGCGAAAATTCCCACGGCTCGCAAAACCGGCGAGACCCTTCGGCAGGCTCAGGGCAGGCCATGGGGCACCCTGCCGAGGAAAAGTCTGACAGGGCGGACGAGGCGTCCGCCGCTCCACAGTCGCCCGACTCGCTCGAAGCGGTCGAGCAGCGGGTGGCCGCCATGCCGCCGATCGTGCTGGGCCAAGATATGGCGGACAATCTGGGCGCGACGGTCGGGTCCATCGTGCTGGTGACCAGTCCGCAGGGCGAACTGACTCCCTTCGGCATGGTGCCGAAATACAGCCGTTTTCGCGTGGTGGGGATCTTCAATTCGGGCTTCTACGACTACGATTCGGCGTGGGCGTTCGCCCGCTTGTCGGATGCGCAGCAATTATTCGGCCTGGGCGATCTGATTTCGGTCATCGAGTTCAAAGTGGACGACATCTACCGGGCCGACGTCATTTCGCACGAACTCGAAGACGCTGCCGGCAAAGGCTTCATGGCCACCAACTGGATGGAGCAAAACAAGGCTCTATTCCGTGCCCTCCGTCTGGAGCGCGTGGTCACGTTTATCACCATCGGCCTCATCGTGTTCGTGGCCGCGCTGAACATTCTGATCAGCCTCATCATGATGGTCATGGAAAAGACGAAAGACATTGCCGTGCTGATGTCCATGGGCACGCGGCAGAGCCAGGTGCGGAACGTGTTTATGGCGCAAGGCGTGCTGATCGGGGTGATCGGCACCGCCCTTGGCCTGGTGCTGGGCTACGCTCTGTCTTATGCCGCCGGCCATTACCACATCATTTCGCTTTCGCCGGAGGTTTACTCGATTGACTACGTTCCCTTTGCAGCCCGGGCCGTGGACGGCGTGATTGTGGCCCTGGTGGCGGTTGGGATTTCGTTTGTCGCGACGCTCTATCCTTCGTGGTCGGCGTCGCGGATTCTGCCGGCCGAGGCGCTGCGGTATGAATGAGAACTTCTTTGCCACGGATTCACGCGGATTAACACGAATAAAACAAATTCAGCGGATTGTGACCTCAGTTACAGCAACGGAATCCGCAACCTTATACAGTTTTTTGCAGGTATGGATTCTAGAAGGTGAGAAGGCAGCACAGGATCTGAGAAGAACTCGCACCAGGTGAGCCCGGCGGGCGGACACGGGCGGACAATCTTTTTACACGGAGCAAGAGCGGCCAAAACGCCCGCTTGGAACGAAACAGACGCACCATGCATCTAACCGAGCAAGAACCGATGTTGCGAGTGGAAAGCCTGAAGAAGGTTTTCCGGTCCGGCGAATCGGACCTGGTGCTCTTTGAGAATCTATCGTTTGCCGTGAAGCGAGGCGAAATGCTCGCCATTGTGGGCGAGTCGGGGGCAGGGAAGAGTACCTTGTTGCACATCCTCAGCGCTCTTGATCGGGCTTCGGCAGGTGACGTATACTGCGCCAACTTGCGACTGAATTCGCTGTCGCGCGACGAAGCCGCTGACTTTCGCAATCGGGAGACCGGCTTCGTATGGCAATTTCATTATCTGTTGCCGGAATTTACGGCGGCGGAAAACGTTGCCATGCCGCTGCTGCTGCGGGGGCAGACATGGCAGAAGGCCGAACCGGAAGCTCTACGCTGGCTGCGGGAGGTTGGACTGGCCGAGCGCGCGCATCATCGCTCGGGGGAACTTTCGGGCGGGGAACAGCAGCGGGTAGCCCTGGCCCGGGCGCTCATCACCCGGCCCAAACTGTTGCTGGCGGATGAGCCCACGGGAGACCTGGACGGACAGACCGCGGAAGCGGTTTTCGCATTGATTGCGCGATTGCATCGCGAGCATCAGCTTACCTCCCTCATTGCAACGCATAATTTGTCGTTCGCCCGCCGCTGTCATCGGGTATTAAGGTTGCAGCGAGGGCGGGTGGAGGAGATTCCGCCGGAGTCATTGCCGGGCTGAGGGATTTGACGCACCAAGAGCAAGATTAGTGCGCCAAAAATGCAAATGGCCCGCCAGGGGCTCTGAGGGAAAGTAAGGCACCAGTTCCTTCGGTAATGTCGGCGGAGGGTTTAGCGGTTGTTTCCGGCTTGGGTTTCCGGGCCTTTTGATTGCATAATGTAAGAACTAAGGATTAAGGATTGTCGTTGTTGGGTGGTTTAACCAGGGATCGTTCGGTAGGTCGGGCGAACGGCAGACCCGGCCAAGAAGGTCAGGGGGCAGGGCATTATGTTCGAACGCTATACGGAGAAAGCCAGGCGCGTCATCTTCTTTGCGCGTTACGAAGCCAGCCAGTTCGGCTCTCCCTACATTGAAACGGAGCACTTGCTTCTCGGGCTTCTGCGGGAAGACAAAGCTCTGACCAACCGTTTCCTGCGTTCCCATGCCTCGGTCGAATCGATTCGCAAGCAGATCGAGGGACACACCACCATCCGCGAGAAAGTCTCGACCTCGGTCGATCTCCCGCTAAGTAATGAATGCAAGCGAGTTCTGGCCTACGCAGCCGAGGAAGCCGAGCGCCTTTCGCATCGCCACATCGGCACCGAACATTTGTTGCTGGGCCTGCTGCGAGAGGAAAAGTGCTTTGCAGCCGAGATTCTGCATGAGCGCGGGCTGCGGCTGTCGACCATCCGCGAGGAACTGGCCCGCAGCACGCAGGAAAAAGCGCAGCCGCAGCGGCAGCGCGAGTCTTCCCTGCTCAGCGAGTTTTCCCGCGATTTGACGCAAGCGGCGACCGACAGCCAGCTCGATCCGCTGGTGGGCCGCGAAAGCGAAGTGGAGCGCGTCATCCAGATTCTCTGCCGCCGGACGAAAAACAACCCGGTGTTGATTGGCGAGCCGGGCGTGGGCAAGACCGCCATCGTCGAAGGACTGGCGCAACGTATCGCCGACGGCGAAGTGCCGTCGTTTTTGGCCGATAAGCGCATCCTGGCGCTTGATCTTTCGCTGATCGTCGCCGGCACAAAATATCGCGGCCAGTTCGAAGAGCGCCTGAAGACGATCATGAAGGAGCTGATGGAGTCGCAGAATTCCATCATCTTCATTGATGAGTTGCACACCCTGGTGGGCGCTGGTTCGGCCGAGGGCTCGCTCGACGCCGCAAACATTCTCAAGCCAGCATTGTCGCGGGGCGAGATTCAGTGCATTGGCGCAACCACCCCCGGCGAATATCGCAAATCGATCGAGAAAGACCGGTCGCTGGAACGGCGCTTCCAGGCGGTGAAAGTTCCGCCGCCGAACGAGACCGATGCGGTCAAGATTCTGTTTGGCATCAAGGATCGTTACGAGAAATTTCACGCCGTCACTTACACCGACGACGCGATCAACTTCGCGGTGGCGCACTCGAACCGTTACATTCCCGATCGGTTCCTGCCTGACAAGGCGATCGACCTGGTGGATGAAGCCGGGGCCCGGGTCAAGCTGCGCCAGACTTCGCTGCCCGAGGAGCTCACGGAAGTCCAGAAGCGGATCAAGTTCATCGTGCACCGCATGGAAAATGCCATTGCGAACCACGAATTCGAGAAGGCGCGCTTCTACTCCGACGAAGAGCGCAAGGAGCGCGAGAACCTGCGCGCCCTGCGCGAAAAATATCATCTCGACGAATCTTCTACTGGCGTCGTGAACCGCGAAGATATCGAAGAGGTTGTCTCGCGCTGGACCGGCGTGCCCGTCACCTCGATCAAGGAAGAAGAGACGCAGAAGCTGCTGCGAATCGAAGAAGAGCTGCACAAGCGCATCATTTCGCAGGACAAATCCATCAACGCGCTGGCGCGCGCCATACGCCGTTCCCGCGCGGGGTTGAAGAGTCCGAACCGTCCCATCGGCTCGTTCCTGTTTCTCGGTCCGACGGGCGTGGGCAAAACCGAAGTGGCCCGCACGCTGGCGCAATTCATGTTCGGCACGGAAAAGGCGCTGGTCCGCTTCGACATGTCGGAATTCATGGAGAAGCACTCAGTCTCGAAGCTGATCGGCTCGCCTCCGGGATACGTCGGCTACGAAGAGGGCGGCCAACTGACCGAGCGCGTGAAACGCGCGCCCTATTCGGTCGTGCTGCTCGACGAAATCGAGAAGGCGCACCCGGACGTCTTCAACATCCTGCTGCAGGTCTTTGAAGACGGCCAGTTGACCGACGGCCTGGGCAACACGGTCGACTTCAAGAATGCCATCATCATCATGACCTCGAACATCGGCGCGCGGCACCTGCAGAAGCGCGAAGGTCTGGGCTTCCAGTCGACCAAGGAAGATGCGATCGCCGAGAAGGTCGAGGAACTGGTCAAGAACGAGGTCAAGCGCACCTTCAATCCCGAGTTCCTGAACCGGCTGGACGAGATCATATTGTTCAACGCGCTGGGCGAGAACGACCTGATCCAGATTCTGGAGCTTATGGTTACGCAGCTCAACCAGAACCTGGCGCAGAAGGCGATTACGGTCACGGTGGCCGACGACGCCAAGAAGTGGATCCTCAACCAGACGCTCACCGATCGCAGCTATGGCGCACGCCCCTTGCGGCGGGCGCTGCAGAAGTACATTGAAGACCCGCTGTCGGAGGCGCTGATCCAAGGGACGATCACCACGCGCCCGGCGTTTATCGAGGTCTTTCTCGAAGACAACAAGCTGTTCTACCGCCCGGTGGATTCGGAAAAGGCGGAGGGCGTGCTGCTGTACGAAAACAGCTAGCGGACGTCAGACCTCGGACTTCAGACCTCGGACCTCAGCCGTCAGCGAAAAGCTGGCGGCTTTTGCTTTCTTCGGGAGGCAATACGACCTCTAACTCGGGAGAGGCGACCTCTTACTCCGTTAGCCGGCTGCGCCGTTTGCGTTTCTCCTCGGCCTTCCTCCCAGCTTCCCGTTTGTCCGCGCCGCCGCCTTCTTGGCGGCGCTCGTAACCGACCCCCCGCGCTTCCCGATCCTTGCCATCCACAGCCTGGTGCCGTAAACTCCCCGCAACAAAGCCGGGACATACAGGTCCGCATCCAGTTCGGGCCAGTGGAGCCCGGTCCCGCCTCCGACAATCTCTACCCGCGCTAGTTGCTCCGGCCTTCCCGTCTCCAGACCCTGCAGATCCTCGCGCGGAATCACATGTCTGCGCCCATCGCTCAGCTTCAGGATGAGCAGGTCCAGCCCTGGTCCCGGCCTGTACTCCACTTCCGTGACCAGCGGTTCGTTCCGCAGCCGCCGGGCGCGCTCGATGGCGCGATCAATCTCGGCGTCGGTGGTGACGACCCTCGCTCGTGCGGCTCTACGTGCCAGATTCTGTTTTTCCATGAAGCGCCTCCCATAATTCCGCCATTTCGTCAAAATGTTCCGCCGCAGCCCTCAAAATTTTCCTTACCTCCGACCGCTTCGCATTTGCCGGCCGGATAGCATCATCCCGTTTCGCCAAAGCCACGGTTCGGTCCGGCCGAAGGTCCAGAATCGCTTCCGTTTCACCGCAAAAGCCGTGAAGGTGGCGCGGCGGATGATCGTTGGAATAGGCGACAAACCGGACTCCGCCGAACCTCAGCGAAACCATGACTCCAGTATAACCCAAGCTGCTTGGGTTATACAAACACACTTTTTTCCCGCGGTTTCCGGCTCCGCCCGCATCTCGGCTCATCTGCCGGACATCCAATTCCTTATGCACAAGGTCAACCTCGCCGAAAAGTTCTCCAAGATCGCGGAATACTGGAAGCCCTACATCGCCGCCGAGCTGAACGGGCAGTGCATCAAGCTCGACAAGCTGAAGGGCGAATTTGTCTTCCACCATCACGAGCACGAAGACGAAATGTTCCTGGTGGTCAAAGGCCGCTTCCGGATGGAATTTCGCGACCGCCATGAGTGGGTTGAGGAAGGCGAGTTCATTGTGGTGTCGCGTGGAGTCGAGCATCGGTCGGTCGCCGACGAGGAATGCTGGATTCTGCTCTTTGAGCCAGCGTCCACGTTGAACACGGGCAACGTTGTAAACGAGCGCACCGTGGCGCAGTTGGAGCGGGTGTAACCCCCGAATCCCTGCCCCCTAGCCCTCACCCTTCCGTACATCCCCTTCAGTACCGTGGTCAAACCGCGCCAGACGGGCGAAGATAGCCTCTGCACATCTCTCAGCTCCCCCGGCGTCGGACGCTCAAGAGACTGAAACAGAACGACTTGGAGAAAGTCCTGAGGAACGCTGCTGCGACCCGAAATGGCCGAATCGAATAACCATCAGCAAGCCCCCGCAACCCAGCCCGCTCCTGTTCCGCAGGAGCCGAATCCGGTTTGCGACTACTGGCAACAGATGGTGCAGGGCGTGCTCGCGGTATTGATGTTCGTAGGAGCGTTAGCCATGCTGCACTATTACGCTCCCATGGCAGCACAAGGAGTTCCCCCTGACAATCTGCAGCAGCAGGTTCACGAACTGAGCATACAGGTCGAGCAACTCAAGCAGGATCAGGCCATGCCGGCGATCGTGCTGGATCGTTACCGGAATTCCATCGGCTACATTTACGGCGTCTATCAGGTTGGCTTTCCCAACCAGCGTCCGGTAGTTCGGGCCCGCGTGTCAGGCACTGGCTTCCTGGTGGGCGAGGGCCTGCTGGCCACCAATCGCCATGTAGCCGAACCATGGTATGGAGATTCAGAAGCGGAAACGCTGATTCAGCAGGGAGCCTCCGGCATGCTGGAGAGCCTGGTGATCTTTTTCCCCGGATCGCCGACGCCGGTGGACCTGGCACCGGCCGCGGTCTCGAAGACATCCGATCTGGCTCTGCTGCGCATCGTGGGCGCCGACGCGGTGCGTGGGCTTCCCGTGCTGCCTTTGGCGAGAGCGGCCGGTTCTCCGGGTGATCGGGTCACGGTAGTCGGCTATCCCATGGGGATCGCCGGTATGGTAGCGAAATCTCCTTCCAACATTTACGAACGCCTGGCATACCGGCACAACGACATCAGCGCGGCCAGCGAACTGGCAGCGTTGTCGCTGATTCGTCCGTCGGCGACCTGGGGACATCTGGGCGATGTGGTCGGCGACAAGCTCATTTACGACGCTCCCACGGCCCACGGCGGCAGCGGCGGCCCGGTCTTCAACGGGAAGGGTGAAGTAATCGGCGTGAACTCCGCTTACATGGACGGCTTTTCCGGCGGCACGCTGGGGGTTTCCGTTGAGTCGCTGCGTCCGCTGCTCGAAGAAGCGAAGAAGCCGCACTAGTTTCTGGATTTGCCTTTGGGCGGACAAGGAGGTGCCGACGGCGTCAGGCGTTCCGCTGCGCAAGGAGTCAGCCGATGGGAATCTAGGGCTTTCGTCACCAGGAAAACCGCAAATCCCCTTTGCTCCAACGTCTCGAGCAGTGCCTCCGAAATCCGATGGGCCTCAGCCCCTGTGGTCATTGCCGATCCAGTTTTTCGCGAGTTTATCCCCAGCCACGAATTGCGGTTGTTCGGTTCCCTCAACCCCGATCCACCTTACGTTTGCGCAACACCGCGGGAAAGTCTCCCGCGCACAACCGCGTGTCGCCGCGCGCCATTCTTTCCGCCGCGCATCAGCCGCCGCAGGGCAGCGACCAGGCCGGGAGCGGCGCTGCGCAATTCCTGGTGATGGTGAAACGCCAGTTCCGCCAGCACGCGTTCGCCCTTGGGCGCCAGCACCAGCAGCACCTCGCGCCGGTCATCCTGCGCGCGCTCGCGGTACACGTATCCGCCCGATTCCAACCGGTTGACCAGTTCTACAGCGCTGTGATGCTGAATCTGCATGCGGTTGGCCAGGTCGCGAATGCGCGGCCGCACTCCCGCCGGCATTCCCTTGATGGCCAGCATGAGCTGGTACTGCCCCCGCTCCAGCCCCGCCGCCTGTACTGCCTGCTCGCTGAAGTGCAGGAACTTGCGGATCTGGTAGCGAAACTCGGCCAGGGCCTGATAGTCCGCCAGGGTGGGTCTCTTCATGCCGCGATTGTATCGTGTTGCGATAGTCTAGGGCTAGTATATCGTGAAGCGATATTTAAAGAAATCGGGACGGCCTATTTTGGCGGGGTGTGCTCGAACGGCAGCTTGGTGTAACGAACCTTCTCCACTTCGATGACCAGCGCAACCCGCCCTTCAGGATTACGGAAGGGGAAGGGTTTGCCCGTGTATTTGTGCGAGATGGGGTCCATGATTTTCAGGTCGGGATCGGGACGGCGCTCGACGACGCGGCCGCGAATCTGAACCTCTTCGTAAGGGTTGGTGAAATCCACCAGGGTCAGCGCGACTCGCGGGTCGCGGCGTGTGTTTTTAGCCTTAAGCGAGTTCTCGCCCGTGCAGACGACGAGGCGCTCGCCCTCACGTCCAATCCAGACCGGAACGGACTGCGGGGAACCGTCGGGCATGAGCGTGGCCAGATGGGCGAAGTTGGGACGATCGATGAGTTGCTTTACCTCAGGCGACAGTGCGACGGACATGATGACTCCTTAAGTGGCCAGTGATCAGTGGCCAGCAAGACCTCAGATCTTTTCCGAGCAACGCTTACCAAGCACTGACCACTGGCCACTGACCACTCTCCGTGAGCTCACGGTAAGCGATTAATGAGCGAAGCGACGTACCCCGCGCCAAAGCCGTTATCAATATTCACCACGCTGACGTTCGAGGCGCAGGAATTGAGCATCCCGAGCAACGCAGTCAGTCCTTTGAACGACGCGCCGTAGCCCACGCTGGTGGGAACGGCAATGACGGGAACGCCAACCAAGCCTCCGACAACGCTGGGCAGCGCGCCTTCCATCCCGGCGCAGACGATGACGACGCGAGCCTTGGTCAAGGCCTCGCGATTGGCCAGCAGCCGATGGATGCCGGCGACGCCCACGTCGTAGAAGTGCTCGACCTGGTTGCCCATGAGTTCCGCTGTGACCACGGCTTCTTCGGCGACGGGAATGTCGCTGGTTCCGGCCGAGACGACGGCGATCACGCCTTTCCCGTAGTTCGTGTGATCGCGTTCGAGGACAATGGCTCGGGCGAGTGGGCGGTATTCGGCGCTGCGGACTTTCTTCTTCACCGCGGCAAATTGCTTTTCGTTCGCGCGGGTAGCGAGGATGTTGCCGCCATGCCTGGCGAGACTAGCAAAAACCGCAGCCACCTGCGCCGGGGTCTTGCCTTCTCCGAGGATGACTTCCGGCATGCCGGCACGCAGAGAGCGGTGGTGATCCACCTTGGCGAAGCCCAGATCTTCGAAAGGCAGGTGACGCAGGCGGGCAACCGCGGCATCGGGCGACAGCTTGCCCTTACGGACCTGCTCGAACAGTTGGCGGATGGATTCGGCGTTCATCTTTGAGCGCTCAGCGGTCAGCACCCGGCATTCAGCCGGATGATGGTTAGATTAGCATTTTCGAGGAGTCGGACTCTGAACAGTTCTTCAGATCAGGCGTTCAACGTCTCCCTAGCTGCGCCTGCACCGCGCGGCCGTGCTCTCGGCGGTCCAGTCTGGTCAGCCAGACCATGGTGGCGAGTGCTTCCATGCCGATCAGGATGCCGCACAAAAGGCCTTGGTCCGATGCATGCTTTGAAGATTTGAACCAGAACAGGTACACGATCTCGCCCATGATCTCGGCAATTCCAAGAACGACTTCGGGAACCATGAGCAATTCGAAGACGCCACGCACCAGCTTGTGAACTTCCAGTTTTCGCGCCAGGCGCTCGGTCACGAGGCTCAGGGCGATTCCCGCCGTCGACGCCAGGAGGCCGTAAAACGGCATCACCCGATTCCGGGCGTCATCGGCATCGGTCCGATACATCGTCGCCACAAAACCGAGAAAAGTCAGCGCACAGCACACAAGGACCAGCAGCACCATACCAACGTAGGCAATCGGAATCCTCGGAGTCTTTTCCAGTTGCTGAAAACGCCGGGACCGGTACCAGAACACTACAGCCCAAGGCGAAGAAAGCACTGAGCAGAGAAACCACACGAGCGTCGCTTCGGCGAGCGCTCCGACGGCGGAATCGTCCGTCGTCCAGTTCTTGAAGGCTCCGGCCGCTGCCGCGGTCAAGATCGGAAGTTGCCAGCTCAGCAGGGGACGCTCCGGCGAGATCAACAACGCCACGGGCGGGCCAAGCACGATCACCAGCCACAGGACGGTCCTGTCGTCCGCGCCAAGGAACCGGCTCAGAACCAGGCCCCAGCAGACTCCTGCGATCAGCCCAAACCACTCACGCTGTGTGAAGGGACGCATCATGGGCTAGGAAGCAGTTACAGCTTTGCGCGCCGCACTCCGCAATTTCGCGATCACGGCAGCACAGACTTTGCGGGCCATCCCAGGCTCCTCGACATGCGCGAGGAACAGGCGGCGCAGGCCGCTGGGCGCCACTTTGCCGGCGAGGTAGGCGTCGTAGATCTGGCTTCCCATGCGGTACCCCCACTCCCGCTCTGAAGTTTCGAACCTGTCCTCGCCACCTCGCACCGCAGCCTGTGCGGCTTTCTCGCAGGCGGCGCGGGACAATTGCGAGCCGTCGTCCGGCGGAGCCGGACGCGCGGGATAGAGCACGCGCGACCCGAAGTAGGCTACGGCATGTTCGATGATGCGGGCACAAAAATCATCCACGGCGGCTCGAGCCTGTCCCGTCCCGTTTCCATTGCCATTGCCATTGCCAGCAGTTCCATCCCCGCCATGGTCGTGAAGCCGGTGCGGCAACCCCCGGCAAGCGTGATGCAGGAAGCGGGCGGCATCCTCGGCAGCGTAGATCATTTGAAAATCGCGGATGTAGAAGGCGTTCACTTGCGGCAGGTAGGCGCTGCCGTGCTCCTCGACGCTGGCCAGCATGGACTCGCATTCCTCGTCGCCAACACCTTTTCGCCGAAGCAGGCGGCGCAGCATGTCGTCCGCGGACCGGCCGTGAACTTCAGGCAGCATGTCCACCAGAAATCTTGGCTGCGTGCCGTTATGCGATGAATAGCGGTTGATCTCGAGGAAACTGGCCAGGCTGTCAATCAGGTTGTAGATGGTGGGGGCAAAGTCGGGGCCCTCGTCGGCGCGGCTCCACTGGTCGAGAAACAGGCGGTAACTTTCGTATTTTTCGAGCGGCGTGGCGTTGAAAACGCAGAGCACGTCATCGTTGACGCGAACGGCCTCCACCTGGTCAACGCGCTCTCCGGCGGCGCGCCAGTAAAGCGCGTCAATGTTCTGCAGGACGGTAAGAACCCTGGTGCCCGGCATCTCCCGGTGTAGAAGGCGCGGCAGGTGTCCGGGAGCGAGATGGGATTCGCCGAAAAGCACGAAGATGACGGCATGGGGATGGCGGGCGCGGATTTCGGCGACCTTGGCCGCCGCATGGCGATCGCGAGCGCCAATCTTCCGCAGGTCCTCGCGGGGCATGCAATCGAGGCCGTACAGGGCTTCGGCGTGATCGCGCGCGGCGACCAGCAACTCGCGGACTGGGATCCAGTCGTATCCCCAATCGAGATCGAAACGGATGCGCTGGCGCAGTTCGTCCTCGTCAATTTCGCGCCGCCACCACTCATCGAGAATGTGCTGGTCGCGGGCAAAAATTGTCTCGACACCGAGTACCACAGGGCGGCCGCCGGCCAGGGCTCGCTGCTCGATCAGAGTCGCGGCATAGCGCTGGGCCGCGGGCAGAGCGTGGTAGTCGCCGATCAAGACCACATCGGCGGCGCGCATTGCGTTCTGCATCGCGCCGGAATCGAGAAGAGAGTCATAGTTGCGAAACGCCTGGGTAAAATCGCGCAGATATTTGCGGCGGTTGTGGGAATCCTGGGCGCGGATTTCGCGCTCCACTCCAGCCAGCGCGTGCCGTTCGGCAACGCTGCGGCGGGACCGGAGATTCGTGCTCGATGCCATACTTAGCTTCTAGCTACTAGCTACTAGCTGCTAGCTCCTCGCTGCTCGTCTTGACTTCTGCGGCGCCGCGTCCCTATGCTCCTGAGCGAGATGTGCCGTCCCTCCGGGACTCGGTATTGCTTTTCATCTCACCCCGGCACTTACGTGTCGGGCTATCACATGCCGCCCCTGCGGGGCTGGAGTCAAGCCGCTGCATCTTGCGCGCTTCGCCCGGAATGCCCGCGGGCTGCGGTTTGCGGGAGGCATTTTGCCCAACCATCCGCCACAAAACCTGACCGTCGCGACCACCGGAGCCAGCGGCGCCATCTTCCTTCGGCAGTTCCTCGACGCCGTGGAGCGCGACCGGCGCATTCAGCACGTGAACTTCATCGCCTCCGACAGCGCCCTGCGCGTCATGGCCGAAGAACTGGGCCTGCGGGGCAGGTCCAATCTCGTCGGCCGGATTCTTGGCACTGCTTCAGGCGGCTCGCGCAAAATCCAGCTGCAATCGAATGACGACATCGGAGCCAACGTGGCCAGCGGCTCCTACCCCGCCGACGCCATGGTCGTGATCCCGTGCAGCGTGGGCACGCTGGCCCGCATTGCTCATGGCGACGCCTCGCACCTCATCGAGCGTGCTGCTGACGTCACCCTCAAGGAGAAGCGTCCGCTGGTGCTGTGCGTGCGCGAGACGCCGCTCAACAAAATCCACATCCGCAACATGTACCGGGCCGCTGACGCCGGTGCGACCGTCTTCCCGCTGATTCCGGCCTTCTACTACCGTCCGGCCTCGCTGGAAGAAATGGCCCGCGAGTTTGCCTATCGGGTACTGGCCCATCTGGGACTGCCCCAGCCCGGCGCCTTTCGCTGGAAAGGCTGACAGCTCAGCCACTTAGGCAAAGGCCGCAAGAAGCACCCTACCTACGGTGAAATCGGCACATTTTCCGGGGAGGATTTCAGTGTAGAGAGCCGAAGGTGCCAGCGGCAGATGTCCGCCGGACATGTACGGTGGGATCTCCTTGTCGTGAGCCTTCTTTTATCTGGTTGACCACTGTTATTGACTATGATCCAATATAGTAGTCATGAGAGAGATCGCGATCTCCGAATTCAAGGCTAAGTGCCTGGCCCTGCTCGATCAGGTCCAGAAGACGAAGAAGCCGATTCGCGTGACGCGTCGCGGCAAACCGGTCGCTGAAGTGGTGCCTCCTTCTCCCGTCCGGTCCAATGATTGGATAGGCTCGATGCAAGGTAAGAGCAAGATCCTTGGCGACATTATCTCTCCGGCCAACGACGAGTCCGACTGGGAGGTATTGAAAGATTGAGACTCCTGCTCGATACACACATCTGGTTGTGGAGTCTGATCGAACCGGCTCGCCTGGGTAAACGCACACGCGAAGAATTGCTGGATCCAAAAAATGAATTGTGGATCTCGCCCATCAGCACGTGGGAAGCACTAACTCTGCAAGATAAGGGGCGGGTGTACCTTGCCGCTGACGTGAACGAATGGATCACACAGAACACCGTGCCATTTCGAGAAGCGCCGCTTACGCATGAGATTGCTGTCGCGGCTCATTTACTTCGATTGAGCCAGCGCGATCCGGCTGATCGGTTCCTCGCGGCTACGGCGAAGGTTCTTGGTCTGACGCTGGTTACAGCAGACGCTGGCCTGCTCGGTCTGGGAGAGATTGCCACCCTCGCGAACCGCTGAGCCGGCGCGCTGCCGTTTCTGTTGCTATTTCCGATACCCACTTTCGTGCCGGTTGACGCGCGCGGCGTTCCATAATAATCTGCCCGTACACCGGAAAGGAGGTGGTCGGATGACAAGTTCAGAAGGCGGTAGTAGAAGCACCCAAAGACCAGGTGAGGTGGCTGAGACTTAGAGCGGTTGCTCTAAGCGGGGCTTCGGTGTGGAGCGGGCGCTCTTGCCCGCAATGCACGGAAGCTACAGCCCGCACACTACCGGTGAATAAGGATTGATTCCGCCTGACGCAGGTCGGTCAG
>OMOD01000151.1:0-12707 GCA_900290255.1 Candidatus Sulfotelmatobacter kueseliae | reverse complement strand
GGTCAATCCCAAACAGTCCACCGGGCGGCCCGCAGGCTCAACTGAGCTTGCGGGCCGTTCTGCTTGTGCGAGCAAATCTGGCCACGGATTTACACGGATTCTCACGGATTTGAACTGGAGTATGATTCCCTGCCATGGCGATGATTGATCCAGCACGGGAGCGGCAGCGTTTGCTGGAGTTCTACGCCGATCAGTTGGATGGGGAGTTGGAGAAAGTAGCGGGACAGGCGTACGAACTGACGGAGATTGCTCGCGAGGTGCTGGGGGCTGAGCTTGCCAAACGCGGTCTCAACGTCAAACTGGTTGAGCAGCGTCCCGTGCCGCCCGCTCCGCCGGTCTTGCCGGGAGATCCTCCACCTGAACCTCCGCCAGTTGAGCCGCCGCCGGAGGGCGAACTCGAACTGCGAAGGATGGTGACGATTCGTCAGTTTCGTGATCTGCCGGAAGCGCTGCTGGCTAAGGGCAGTCTCGAGTCGGCGGGAATCGAAGCGGTTTTGACCGACGATAACATTGTGCGGCTGGATTGGTTCTGGTCGAATCTGATGGGAGGGATCAAGCTTAAGGTCGATCTGGAGGATGTTGCCGCAGCTAACGAAATTCTGAACCAGCCGATTCCGGACGGCTTTGACACCGCCGGTACGGGAGAATATCCGCAGCCACGTTGCCCGAGTTGCCAGTCCCTGGATGTCTCTTTTCAGGAACTGAACAAACCTGTCGCGTACGTTAGCGCGTATCTCGGTGTGCCGATTCCGTTCCACCGCCGGGCTTGGCGCTGCCACTCATGTCATGCCGAGTGGGAAGAGGATGGTGTTCCCGGTTCGGCTGACTCCTCGATCTGACCTCTAACCCGCATGATTCATGAAGCTGCTTTGAAAGGGCGCGGCTTCCAGCCGCGCCGCCGTGGCCNNGGCTTCCAGCCGCGCCGCCGTGGCCCGCCTGAAAATTGGGGCTTCAGCTCCGGGGGGACCAACGCGTTGCCATCTTCCCTTCCAACACCACGGGACGCTTGCAAACGGCTCACCCTAGCGGCTAAAGCCGGACTTGTTTTTGCCCGTGTCGGCGCGGCTGGAAGCCGCGCCCTTTCAAAGCAGCAGCAACCCTCATGAATAATCCGGGCTAAATCCCGATCCGTCAGTTTCCCTTGGCCATCGTCAGTACGATGACGCGGTCCACTTCGTCCTTCTTAGCCGGCGGAACCTTTAGGATCAGACCGTCGGCATTTTGCGTGAAGTCTACCGACGCGCCATCGGCCAGTGCGCGGGCTCCAGTAACTTTGCCGGCGATCGGCGGCAGCGCCAGCAGCGGCGCACCCCAGTTCAGCACGTGCACATAAATCTTGTCAGCTTTTTGCGTGGTGACTCCCCAATCTCCGGGAGGGACCGGCCCGCCGCGAGTCCCGTAAATCGAATCGCCGTATTCTGAGAGCCATTCGCCGACGGCGTGCAAGCGGGTGACGAACTGGGGATCAATTTCGCCGTTCGGGTAGGGTCCAATGTTCATCAGCAGATTGGAATCGGCGCCGGCGGTCCGCACCAGTCGCCGCTCCAGATCCGCAGGACTCTTGTAGTTGCTGTCGCCGATGTTGAACCCCCAGTTGTCGTTGAGCGTGTCGCAGCTTTCGAGCGGCAGTTGCGCGCTCACATACTTGGTGTTGAACCCGGCGCTGTTTTCTCCGGGCAAATCGCGCTCGAACGTCTGCACATCCTCGCCCGGGCGCGGCGTCTGATCGCTACCCATTGGGGCTTGCTGAAGCAACCGGATAATCAGAAGGCGCCTAGAATCGGAGGAAGCGGAGCAGATCAGATTAAAGCGCGCGGGGGTGAATCCTATGACGAAGGACAATGGCTTGGTTCAGGTCGCCAGCCGCTATTCGGTCGAGGAGACCGTCGCGAGGCTGCAAGCGATTTTTTCCGAGAAGGGAATCAAGGTCTTCGCTGTCGTGGATCACAGCGGCGAGGCCGAAAAAGCCGGGCTGAAAATGGCGCCGACGAAGGTCGTGATCTTCGGCGGCCCGAAGGCCGGCACTCCGCTGATGGTGGCAGCTCCGAGCCTGGCGATCGATTTGCCGCTGAAAGCACTCGTGGCTGAGGACGCGGCGGGCAAAGTTTCGGTAACCTGCAACAGCTCCGAATACTTGCAGCAGCGGCATGGCGTGCCCGATGAGTTAATCAAGAATCTTGCCGGCGCAGGGGCAGTGATCGCGAAGGCTGTGGAATAATGGCGGCGGCGGAGCCAGCGTAAACGGCAAAGCAAGTGTCAATCCCAACCGGGCGCGTAACTATGGCACATGAACAGGAAAAAGAAGCGGCGGCGCGAGCGAGTTTGCAGTTCATTAAGGACGGACAGGTAGTGGGGCTAGGCACTGGCTCGACTGCGGCGTACTTCATCAAACTGCTGGCCGAGCAGGTGAAAAATGGACTGCGGATTCGCGGCATTCCGACCTCGGTATGGTCGCGGGAACTGGCGCTCAGCCTGGGGATTCCGCTGACCACGCTCGATGAATGCCAGGAAATCGCGGTCACGGTGGATGGCGCTGACGAAGTCGATCCTCAACTGCGTTTGATCAAAGGCGGCGGGGGCGCGATGTTGCGGGAAAAGATCGTGGCCTCAGCCACGAAGCAGTTGGTCATCGTGGCGGATTCATCGAAGCAGGTGCCGGTCCTGGGAAATTTTCCGGTTCCAGTCGAGGTGATCACGTTTGCTCAAGCGCTGGTGGCAAAGCGGATTCGAGAACTGGGCGCCGAAGTGCGGCAGCGAACCCTGGGCGACGGCAAGCCCTTCCTGACCGACGAAAAGAACCACATTCTCGATTGCCGTTTTGGCCCGATCCGGGATGTGGAGGGTCTGGCCCGGCAGTTGAGCGACATGCCGGGGCTGGTGGAGCACGGGTTGTTTGTCGGGATGGCGGGTGTCGCGTTGTTTGCCAAGGGCAACCAGATCATCGAGTTGCGGCGGTAGCAGACTTCCGATTTCAGATTTGAGATTGCAGATTTTTCAAACTCTGACCTAATCTGCAATCTTCAATCTGAAATCTGCAATCAAGAAAAGTGGCCACCGGAACTCAAGCTCGCACCTATACCGGCCCCTCGCGGAGGCGTGTACCGCGGTTTCTTCTGCAGGCCCCGCTGGACGTTACAGTGCGTCGGTCGGGCGTTCCGGACACGCTGCCGGGGCGTTCGGTGAACCTGGGCGAGCGCGGGATGGCAGTAATGCTGGCGGGAGAACTGGCGCCGGGCGAGATGGTCAACATTGAGGTGTCGCTGCCCCTGGTGGCCGGGTTGCTGCGGACCAGAGCGATTGTGCGCTATCAGGACAAGCTGCGCTGCGGGCTCGAGTTTGTGGGGTTGTCGGCGAAACAGCGAGCGGCGATCCGCGATTGGGCTAAAGAGGCCAAGGTGGAAACGGAGTTCGTGGTAAGTGGGGCGCCACGGTCCGGAAAAGACAAGGCCAGAGCGGCAGGAAGAACCGAAGATGTTTCTGGTGGCTGGCTGCGCAGTCGCAGAGAAAAGCGGGTTGCGCTGGCATGGTTCATCGTTCTGGTTATCGCAGCGACTGTCGGCGGCGTGCTTTGGGGGCGCTGGAACCGGATCTGGGGAGAACTGGAGTCGGGGCTGAAGAGTGAGCAGACTGCGGTCGCGGAGAAGCCGCAGACCCAAGTGCCTGCTGAAGTAATGGAAAAGTTACTGATCCACCGCGTCGAGCCGACGTATCCAGCCGAGGCGCGGCGGGCGAATGTGCAGGGGATTATCGCTCTCGACATTGTGGTCGGACGCGACGGGTCGGTGGTGAGCATGCGGGCCCTCAACGGTCCCGATGTGCTGGCGCATGCGGCCATGGACGCGTTGCGCTGGTGGAAGTTTGATCCCTATCGGATCAATGGGGAACCGGCCGTGGTGGAGACGACCGTGGCGGTGGAGTTCAAGCAGTAGGAATTGGCGACGGTAGATTTCTGATTGACGATCCGTTCCACGAAAGTGGAAGTTCTTTACGGCCGCGGCTTGCGCAGGGCGCGAAGCACGACCACGCCGCTGATGGCGAAGCAGAGGACAGCTCCCAGTGCGGCGACCTGCAGGAGGGTGGCGCTCCGCCGGGACACGTCGGCGAGGATCGCGGCGAAGGCGAAGACAAGTCCTGCCAGATTGAGCCAGAGCGGGGCATGGACCGGCTTGCCGATGTCTTTACGCAGCCGAAGTTCGAGCAGCAACGCCGCCAGTCCGATGGCCGCGACAACGACCAAAGCCAGCGGGCTGAAAAACGCGCCGCGGCTGGTATAGATCACTACCAAAGCCAGCGCGAGCAGAAGAAAGCCTGCGGCCAAGATGGTCCAGCGGCGCGGCTTGGGAGAAGGTACCGGATTGGAAGCAGCGTCGGGCAAGGAGCTTCGTCCCAAGTTATACAGGGCGGGACGGAGGTTTTCAATCGAGGGTCCCGGCCAGGTAGTGCTTCAGTCTGAATGTAAGTATTCTCGATGCGTCATCCCGACGCCCCGCGCTTTCGCCAGCGGGGCGAGGGATCTCCCTGGAACGCCGCATCTGGGTAAGGGAGATCCTTCACTCCGCCTGAAAAACGGCTTCGTTCAGGATGACGCCCTCGAAAGAGGAAGTAGCAGGTTTCAAACTGAGGCACTGCCCCTTCCCGATTCGGATAGCTCGCTAATCGGTGAGAGCCAAGACTTGACCTTGCACACCGTGCCGTCGGATGTGCTCGCTTCGGTCATACGAACCGTTGGCTGGTGGTTTTGACGGCGATCGCCTGATAGCGTCAATTGAGTTTCAGCGGCATCCTCCGATACCTGCCAACTCAAGGAAAGCCCGCCCTTCATTACTTCCCTCGATATGGCGCGGCCGTGCCTCGCACAACCTCAAGCTTCTGCTCCTTGGCGTCTTGGCGAACACCCCAGAACTCGCCATCGAAAAAACACGAAATTACCGTCTCCGGCATCTTGTCGGGAGGTTTCATCCGGTATTCTCCCAAGGGTTTTCCGGTTTGAGGATTGATCTCAAGAAGTAAGTCGAAGGCGTCTGGCCGATTGCCCTTCGCATCGGACTTGTTGAAACTCACGAACCAGTTGTGGTCAGTGCGAATGGGCGACCCGATGTCGTAGCCTTCTGGCGCCTTGATATTCACCACGCGCGCCTGGCCGCTCTCTTGAATTTCATAGATGCGCGGGATACTGGTGTACCTGCGCCAGAGAAGCACCTTCCCTTGCCAGGGCGTGAAGTAACTGAATGCCACGACTTCGTCGACCATTGCCGTGCATCCAGTGCAATTTTGGTCGTCCCCCGCGACGTCCTGCGACGTGCTGATGTCTTTCCGCAGGTCCAAATACCGCAGGAATTTTGCGCTGGAGTCCAAGAGGGCGATCTGCGGCACTTGTTTCCGGTCCAACCCCTGCGCGATGACGTTTCCAGAGTCGAAGGTCGCGAACTTCTCGATCCGGAAAGGAAGATCATCGATCGCAATTGCGTGCTTGTATGTGCCATCCTTATCAAAGCGTGCAATGTAGCTCCCTGCAACAGCATTTGTTGCGTCCTCTTCTGTCTGGACGCGCCCTTCTTCATCAGTCCAGGTTGTGATTTCCACTTTTGCATCGTCCATTCCTTGCACTTCGAAGGCGACACCCGAGCCCCATATCGATGGATTCACAGCACCAAATTTGTAAAATGGATGCGGAACGTCCGTGATCTTCTCGTTAACGAAGGAAACGACGCCATTTGGTGTGAGAGCGGCAAGTCCCACCGGCGCGTAGTTTCCGCCGCCCACCGAAACGTAGACGTTGCCGTCACCTGCGCAATCGGTCTCGACCGCCTCTGGTTGTGTGGTCCATGCCCACGGCAAGGCCTGATAGTCGGGGTCCTTCGATAACGTGATTTCGAACACTGGCAGTGGTGCGCTCGGCGGCGTTTTCGTCGCGTTGGGCGTGCGCGTTTGGGCCTCAGCCGACGTCCACAGCAACAACCCGAGAACAAGATAGATCCTTCCCCTCATTTTCGTAAATGTTAGCAGAGCGGAAGCGATAGTGGATTGGTTTCACAGTGAGCCGCCCGGTACTTGGCGAAAAATCTCGATAACGCTCAAAACCACGCAATCGTGTCGATCACACGGCGTCGGGCAAGCAAGGGGGGCGCTGGGAGGTAGATACAGAATAATGCCCGTGTCCGATACATGAAGCCTGGCCAACGCAGTCCGCAAGGTGGGCTCAACCGATTACAACTTATCTGCGATCTTCTTCTCCGCCAACTTCTCTGCCGTGGCCAGCGCGTCCGCGGCCTTCACCTTCACATCCGGCTCCACGCCCGTCCCCTCCCAGTTGGCCTTCGAGATGGGATTGATCACCTTGAGGTCTGGCACCCGGATCATGAAGTGGTCGTCAATCCGATGCGCCAACCCCATATGGCCGCGGCCTGAGGTAGTCTCCCCGACCAGCGTGGCCCGTTGCAGCATCTTCAGATCGTAGCTGAAGCCCTCCGCTGCAGAAAAAGTCCTGGACGAAGTCAGCACAAATGCCGGCTTGTCCGCCAGTCTGTTGCCGGCAACCGGTGCCAGCGTCCAGCTTTGCTCGGTCGTGTTCTCGCCGCGGTTGTAGAAATCGTTCAGGTGCGTGGGACGATCGAAGAGGTAGGTCGCGAGAAGAGCGACCATGTTCGCGTAACCGCCGGGGTTGTCGCGCACGTCGAAGATGATCGCGTTCACGTTGTTCAGCTTGGCCATCGCGGCTGCGGCCCGCGTCCCGCAGATGTCCGCATCCGGAAACGAATTGAACTTCAAATAGCCTATGTTGTGCGGCAGCACGCGCACCATCTCAAATCTGCAGTTGGTTCTTTCCATCTCCTTACGGTAGGCCGAGATGTCTTCGGCGGTTGGCGGCCGAGGATTCTCCGGCGCAATGGCCGCGCCGTAGACCATGACCACATGCTTGTCGTGGCTCACGTCCTGCATTTGCTGAGTCAACAAACCGGCAAAAGCCTTGCCATCGGTGGCCGCCTCGTCTTCGCCGTTCTGCTCATGTGCCCGCAGCGCAGCCGCCATTTTCTGCGCCATGCCCGGATCCACGTAATATTTCGTCAGATTCGCGATCGCCCCATCAATCACGCGTTGCCGTTCAGGGGCATCGATCGTGGCGTTTCGGACCGCGCCGGACGTTACCCCGGCAGCGGCCTGATTTGCGGCATCCGTCGGTTCCGGTTCAGCCGACGCAACCGTGGCCTGCTGAGGGTTTGACTCCGCCGCCGGGGCAATCGCTCCGTTTTGTGCCGCGTTGGCGACAGCGGCTGTCGTTGTCACGTTGGCGGCGCGCCCGGGAGGGGCTGGGCGCGAGATGCCTTTGCCGTTCTGCGGTATCTCTGGGACCGGTAGTCTGCTCGGCGCCGGCTTTTGGCCGGCGGGCGAAGATCGCAAAGACCTCGAGAAGCCGTTCTGTGTGTCTCTCGCCGAGCGTGATGCAATCTCCGGTTCCTGCGACGACGCCGGCGCCACCGCATGCTCCTCAAACGATGAAGAACTTTCAAACTGCGCCTCCGGAATATGCACGTGCAGCACGTGAATCCAGCTGTAGCGGATGGCGGAACAGGTCAGGCAGAAGACAACCACGGTCAGTAACAGTCCGTGAACGACGGCAGCCGTCCGCGGGCGAAAAGGATCGAGGGTGTAGAACGATGGGATGCCATCGGATACGATTTCCGCTGTGGGTGCGGGAGAAATGTCGTACCAGAACTCCGGGCGCAACGCCCACTGTCGGGCCAGCGAGACAAGGCCATCCCCGAGCAGCTTGAATCTGGCCTGACATTCCGTCGCCTGGTCGAAAATTGAAAGCATCTCTTCCGCAAACCGTTTGCGAAAGCCGGGCGGGTGCAGACGCAGCAGGCAGCGGTATAAAGGCCGGAGCATCACGCCCTCCTTGGCTTGGCGATCTGCGGCCTGGTCATCTGCAGGCGCACCCGTGCCTCCCGCACTACGCCGGCCAGGCGGGCAGTCTCTGCCGTAAGAACGCCGCGGCCGAGCGAGGTCAGACGGTAGTAGCGGCGGCGCGGGTCATCGTCCCCGCCCCGGGACGCTGCCCCAGTTCTTCCAGCCACTGCCGCCGGATCAGCTTTTGCAGGTTGTCGTAGAGCGTGCCCGGGCCCAGTTTGTACTTCCCCTCGGACTGCCGGGCCACCTCCTGCATGATGCCGTAGCCATGGAGATCGTCGGCGGCCAGGGAAAGCAGGATATGCAGGGTGGCCGGAGATAAAGGCAGAGCGCTGGTGACGTCATCGTTCATAAGTCGGACTCCGTTATATCGGATTCCGAGTTATATGTCAAGCGCTAACTTCCCAACTCCAATGCGAGGTTGGGCGCAGCCGTCAGGCGCTCCGTACGCCTCGCAGCCATTCTGCACGCCGGGGATCGCCGTTATGGACAGCATAGAGAACGAGTTCAACCCGGCTGGAGATGCCAAGCTTCTCGAAAATGCGAAAGAGATATTTCTTGATGGTGTGCTCGCTGAGGTTCAGCTCGCGGGCGATCTCGCGATTGCCCAGCCCTTCGGCGACCAGGGCAACGACTTGCTCTTCGCGGGGCGTGAGCAGCGGGCGCCCGCGCGCGTTGACTACTCGCAACGAAGGTACCTCGGAGACAAGATCGATCAGATAGTTGAGGTGTTCGGTGCTGGCCCAGATCTGGCCCGCTGCCACGCGCAGTAAACACTTGCACAGCAGGCGCAGGTTGGAGTCGGTGATGGTGAAAATGCCGCGCGCACCGGAGCGGAATGCATTGACGACCAGCTCGCGGTCGCAGGACTCAACCAGGAGCACCTTGGAGACCTCGGGATGCGACAGGTGAAAGCTGCGCAACGTCATGACCGTATCGGAGATGCTGACCGGCGGAGTCAATGACAGAAGCGCCACCTGAGGAGGCGCTGCGGCAACGGCCTGGAGAATGGCGACGGTCTCCAGCGGGCTGGTGGTGATATGGAAGTCCGGAAGGCGGCGAAGAGCGCGGGTGAGCAACTGCGCTTGCATTCGATTGGAGTCCGCGACGAGAACGCTGATCGCGTCCGAAGCGGCGGCGGACGGCGGACTCATAATACTGGTCTCCCGACTACAGTAGAGAAACGATGTTGCGATTGTAGGGAGTGCGGAGTCGTTCCACAAGGAAACTGGTCACAAAATCTGAGTGCGACTTTCAAATCGGGAATTGAGATTTTAGTGCGGTGAGGTTCCGGGCGGAAACAACGTGGGTTGTGGATGCTCGTGAAGTTGCGCGGCCCGGCGGCTCTTAAACGGTCGCTTGCGGATGAGATTTGGTGATGGCGATCACAACCTCAGTTTCGGGAAGGGAAATCGGGACGGCATTCGTTTTCCAAGCCTGTGACCTGACAAACATGCAAGTCCACTTTTGTGGGTATACCGAAAGCGGGATATCCCGGCGCAGGTTCCGCCCGTTGAAAGTGAAGCCAGTCGCGGCCGCCCAGACCGTTCTCCTCCACCACCTTGCGCAGGACTTCATCATCCCGCAGCAGTTCCACCTCCGAATTCAATTCCTCTTCGGTAATCTCCTGGCGCGTAAGGTCGAGCGGCGCGTTTTCCTGCGCGCTCACCGGAGCATCGGCCCGTCCCGGCCGCACCAGGATCTTCATATCCGCCCGATACCTTGCTCCTGCCAACAAATAGAGGATGGCCGCTGCCATGACCAATCCGGAGGCGCAAGCGAAAGCTCGGCGCTGGCGGAAAAGCACCATGGCCAATTCGCGCAAGGTTGGTGCGGGTGTCTCGACCCGTCTACGAATTGGGTCTTCATCTGACACGGCAGTGCGAGAACCACTTTCTAGAACTGCGTCGGGTCCACGTACATGCTGACGGAAGGCTTGGTCAGGAAGCGGTCGATCTTCGAGATCTCATTTTGCGGAACAAATACCAGGTCCCCCGGCTGCAGATGCGCATCTTCTTTGAGGCGTCTCTGCTTCAGCATCGTTTTTAGATTGAGCAGGCGCGTTTCCACCAGATCGTCGTTGACTCGCCGGAACAGCACCACCTGGGAGTGCTTCGCTGCCGGTGTTAATCCTCCGGCAATCTGCACCGCCTCGGCCACAGTCGTATCCGTGCGCAGTTCGTACTTGCCGGGCCGCCCCACCTGGCCTCCCACGACGAAGTAGGGACGTTCGAAATCCTTCAGCGCCACTGCGACTTGGGGATCGTGAAGATAGCCGCGGTATGCCTTCTCGACCGCCGCGGCGAACTCCGCCAGATTCAGCCCCTGCACCTCGACCATTCCGGCGTCCTTCAGCATCACGTAGCCGTCGGGCTGCACGGTCAGGGTCTGGTTGAACTCCGGCGCAACAGTAAAGCTGATCTCCACCACGTCGCTGGGACGCAGCCGGTAGAGCGGATGGCGATTCCCTCCGAGCAAAGGGTTTCCCTGGCCATCCGCTCCGCCAGGCGTTGCGGCCGTGGTACTGCTTCCTCCCGCTCCAGTCCCGGTTATGCCGGTTCGGGAGGTCTCCTTGTTTTCGCCCAGGTCACGCCCGCGGAGTATTACCAGCGTCTGCTGTCCCTGTATGAGGGCCTGGTCGCCAGGAAGACAAGGCCAGATCGCCGGCTGCTCACAACCCTGGTCCCGACCGCCGACGACCCGCCGTGGAAGCAGTCGCGCCGCCCGTGGCCGGCGCCAGCGCTTGAAGATTCGACCGCGACGCCTGGCCGGAGGCTCCGCGTGGCATTCCTCGGCGGCCGCGGCGTCGTGTCAAAGTACAGCGGCATCGAGTCCTATTACGAAGAAGTCGGCAAGCGGTTGGCGCAGATGGGACACGAAGTTACGGTGTACTGCCGCACCTATTTCACGCCGCGCCTGGCGGAATACAACGGCATGCGGCTGGTAAGGCTGCCAACCATCCGGTCGAAGCACCTGGAAACAGTGGCGCACACGCTGCTGAGCACGGCGCACGCCCTCACCCGGCGCTACGACATCATCCATTACCACGCGCTCGGGCCGGCGCTGTTTTCGTTTGTCCCGCGATTCCTGGGAAGCCGAACGGCGGTGACGGTGCAGGGCCTGGACTGGCAGCGCAAAAAGTGGGGACGCATGGCGTCGGCTGTGCTGCGCCTGGGCGAGCGGGCGTCAGTAAAGTTTCCGAACGCCACCATGGTCGTATCGCAAGCGCTCCAGCAACGTTATCGCGAAATCCACGGGATGGAAGCGTTCTACGTGCCCAACGGCGGCGTGCTGCGGGAGTGGCGGGAACCAAGACGAATTCTCGAATGGGGGATCGCGCCTGCGAACTACATCCTCTTCCTGGGACGATTCTCGCCTGAAAAGGGATGCCATCTGCTGGTGAACGCGTTCGAGCAACTCGAAACTGATGCGCAACTGGTGATGGCCGGCGCATCGAGCTACTGCGACGAATATAGCCGCGAATTGCGCGAACATGCGGGTGAAAACATTCGCATGCTCGACTGGGTCTCCGGCGAGACGCTCGATGAACTGCTCACCAATGCCATGCTCTTCGTACTGCCATCGGACCTGGAGGGGCTTTCTCTGGCTTTGCTTGACGCCATGGGTGCGGGGTTGTGCGTGGTGACGAGCGATGTTCCAGAAAATCGCGAGGTCGTCGACGGTGCCGGATTCACCTTCCAACGCGGAAGTGCGGCAGACCTGGCGGATCGCCTGCGTTTTCTGATCGCCAATCCGGCGGTGCGCGAGGCCGCAGGCAAGGCAGCCAAGAAGCGCATACGCGAGCAGTATCAGTGGCAGAAGATTGCCGATGACATCGAAAAGGCCTATTTCGACATGATGGGATGGACGCCGGTTGTGGCGCTCCCCAAGAAACCGGCTGCCCGGGCCGCCAGCGCGAGCGGAGGCGCAGAGCGACGGGCGGGATAGAAGGCGCCTGTTTGTCTTTTCGAGGGCCGCAAAAACCGCGGCCGCTTGCTATTTTCTAACAAATACTCGTTTTCGGACTCAGGACGGGCTAATCCCGTCCTTTTTTATTACAATCAAGTGCCTGCGAAATGCAGGCGATCATGACCGAGAGTACGCGCTACAAAGGCATCATTCTGGCGGGAGGATCGGGCTCCCGACTCTATCCGGTGACGCAGGCCGTGGGCAAGAGTCTGCTTCCCGTCTATAACAAACCCATGGTTTATTACCCGCTGTGCACGCTGATGCTGGCGGGGATTAGCGACATCCTGGTCATCTCTACTCCCGAAGACGTCCCCAAGTTCCAGGCGCTGCTCGGCGATGGCAGCCAGTACGGAATTCGTTTGCAATACCGGGTGCAGCCGAAGCCGGAAGGAATCGCGCAGGCGTTTCTCGTGGGCGAAGAGTTCCTTGCCGGCAGTCCCTGTGCCCTGGTTCTGGGCGATAACATTTTTTACGGGCATGACCTGGTGCGCGATTTGCGGGAGGCGGCTCAAACCGTCGGCGGGGCACGCATTTTCGCCTACCCGGTGCACGACCCGGAGCGCTACGGCGTAGTGGAATTCGACGCCGAAGGCCGGGCCTTGAGCATCGAAGAGAAGCCGAAGCAGCCCAAGTCGCGCTATGCCGTAACCGGGCTCTATTTCTACGATTCTGACGTGGTGAAGATCGCGAAATCGCTGACACCGAGCGCCCGCGGCGAACTCGAGATCACCGACGTCAACCGCGCCTATCTGAAGAACGGAAACCTAAGAGTCGTGGTGATGGGGCGTGGTATGGCGTGGCTCGACACCGGGACGCACGAGTCGCTGATG
>OMOD01000039.1 GCA_900290255.1 Candidatus Sulfotelmatobacter kueseliae | reverse complement strand
TGGTTGGATACCGCAAAGTCTACTCGGTCCGTTGTGAGGCCGACGTCGTTATGACATCAGTTACGTTATCCTGTGTGTCCGTACACCATTTCGATCACAGCACGCAGCCGGTGCTGATCCGAATTTGGGATTGCTGCAAAGCGGAACGGCTGTTCCGTCCAGGAAACAGGGTGCAGCATCTCTGCCGTCCCGGTCACTGGCCCCTTGGGCGTAACAAATATCAACCTGACCATTGAACCTGGCGGAAGAAGCGAGGCCGGTACAACCAGGCCGCCGGTCATGGAAACGCACTGCAACTTCCCGGGAATCCGGTGGCCGTCCTGGCGGCGAAGGACAATGGGGATAGAATCCGCCAGCCGCAGCCGCTGAGAACGCCTTCCTGGCTCGGCTTGGACGATCTGAGTCACTCGCATCCAGTATGCTCTGGGTTCCCGAGTAATTAGGAGATCACGGAGGGGCTCGTACTCTTTCCACTCACGCCTCAGCGCCAGGCCGATTCCCCAGTTGAGGCGGCGGGCTGGACTCGGAGCCAATGCTTCAGCAGATCTGGTCGAAATCCACTGGCCTTCGGGCATCGTGCAGCAACTGCACGACATGGCGGCGGACCGTATCATGGTGGTGAAAGAGCCCGCCCAATAAGTCTAAGAGTGCCATCTTTTCGTCTTCCGAAGAACAACTCATGGAACCGTTGTGCACAAAACTGCACAAGCCAAGCGCGGTCTGGATGGGGCTTCGCTGCTAAGTACTTGAATACTAAGAAGCTGAACGCACCCCCTGCAGACACGGGGATGGTCCAAAAATTGCGCTGGCATTACGTCTATCATATTGATAGACTTACTGGTTCTATGGGCACGGGCCAAACAATCCCGAATCGCCCCGGTTCGCAACACCGTCTGTCCGTCCTGCCCGGGTCGAAAAAAAGTAATCTCACAACGCCTCGCACGGCCATGGATTTCGGATGGCGCCTGCACGGAAAACTGGTTCGTGTGCTTCCCGACTCGTCGTTGACGCTGCTCCCTGCCCGCCAACGCGCCGCCGCAGCGCTGCTCGCCCGGTACTCTGCGGACGGGAATTCGCTGTTGTCTTGCCTGCAATGTGGCGCATGCACGGTGAACTGCCACCTGGCTGAAACCGACGGCGCTTTGTTCCCACGGCGCCAGATGACGCTTCTGCAACTCGGAGAGGCAGACAAGTTGGTCGCAGATCCTACCGTCTGGCTCTGTTTCAATTGCGGGGACTGTACCTCACGTTGTCCGGCCGAAGCCGGGCCAGGGCGGATCATGGCGGCGGTTCGCCGCCTCGCCGTGGAGCGCTACTCCGTCCCCGGTTGGTGGAGCCGGACGGCCAATCAGAAAATGGGACTTCTCTACAAGCTGCTGGCGGCCATCGCATTGCTCGCGGGTACGATCGTCGTCGGCGGGTCGTTCTCGCCGCAGACCAGCCCGGTGCACTATGCCAGCATGTTGCCGCATTTCGCGTTGAACCTCTTCTTTGGCGTGATGGCGGGCGCAGTCATGGCAGCCGCATTGATCGGCGCAGCACGCGCCTGGAAGGCTTTCACCGGAGAGCCGCTGTGGAAAGTCAACGTCTCCCGTTTTCTGAATTGTCTGCTCTCCTCTGGCCGCCAGATCGCAAGACACCGCCAGTTTTCGGAATGCCAGCATTTTCCTTTGAGCCGGTGGGCGCATGCGGCTGTGTTTTACGGCTTCGCCACGCTGTTGGCACTGGCCGGCGTCGCGGCCATCTGGATCGCCTTCGGTGCTCCGTATCCTCTGCCTGTCTTTCATCCCTTCAAGATCATCGGCAATATTGCGGCGGCACTGCTCATCGCCGGACTTCTCTACTTCTGTGTGCAAAGACAGCGCACGCGGAAGCGGGATGCGAGCTCATGGTTTGATTGGCTGCTGCTGTTGGAACTTCTATTGGTGAGTGTCACAGGCGTGCTGACCGAGGTCTTTCGCTACGCCAACGTGGCCGCGCTGGCCTACCCGACTTACTTCTTGCATTTGGTCTTTGTGTTCGTTCTGCTGGCGGGCGCAGCGAACTCCAAACTCGCACATGTGTTTTACCGCACGGTCGCCCTAACATCAGAGCAGTACACAGGCGTCGCCAAAGCATCCATGAGCGAGTTCGAGCCTCGCAGGATGGCCGCATGACAAAAGACAGTTCGGTTCGAAACAAGGTTCTTCCGACCGATTTGCTCTCGAAGTCGCAGGCGGAACTTGAAGCCGTCCCAGACGACGAACTGGTGACCTCCTATGAGTCCATGCGCGATCAGAAGGCCCCTGAGGACGAGACTTATCCGAACATCCGTCGTCTGTATGGCACGCCGTTGGAACGAGAGAAGGACCGGCGCGAAGTCCGCGCGCGGGCCGACGCCTGTGATGCCGAGATGCAGGAGTGGTATGAGAAGGCCCGGAATCAGCCTTGTACCTGGTGGCTGAAGAACCATCTCGTCGCCAAACACGCCCTAAAGAGCTGCCTTGCCTGTGGCGTGTGCACGGCACAGTGCCCCGCCGCCCAGTATTATCCCGAGTACAATCCCCGCATCATCGTTGACGCGGTTCTGTCGGAAAACGAAGAGCGCCTGGCGGAGCTCCTGAAGTCGGACACTCTCTGGTATTGCGGACAATGCGGCTCCTGCAAGCCCAAGTGCTCCCGCGAGAACAATCTGATGGGACTGATTTCTTCGTTGCGCTTTCTGGCGCAACTGAAGGGATATCACCTGCACAGCGTTCGCGGACGGCAGCAATACGCCATGCGGCATCTGTGCGGCGGAAACCTGTGGAATCGCGCTTGCACGCTGTACTTCCGCAATGTCGATGCTGCGAACCACCCGGATTTCGGTCCTCGCTACGCCAAGTACCACGCGGAGGCAGACACCCAGATGGTCCGACTGGGTGCCAGCCCCGACAGACCTGGGCAGTTTGGCGGACGCAAGCTTCCACCGCAAACGCTGGCGGAATTTCGCGCCTGCGTGGCCTGGGGTGGAACGCTGGCGTTGTGGAACCAGCTGGAGAGGTGCGCGGCCGAAGACGCAAAGAAGAACGGCGTCTCGATTGACGAGTACCACGATCGCGTGCACCGCGAAGGATAGCCAGAGCTAGAACATCTATGCCGACTGCAACCATTCCATCAGAGACCATCAAAGAAATTCCGAAGAATGACTTTTTCCTGACACCGAGCTGCATTCTGGGTGCCGTCAACCCCGGTACTGAGGTCCTCATTAGCCGCATCTACGACTTGCTCGGCCTCCGCTGGAAGACGGCGGGAGATCGGGCGGAATCGAAATGCACCTGTTGCACGGGCTTTTCATCGCACGGCGACTTGATCACGATCGAAAGCACGCTGCTGGTGGCAGCGCGGTTGTGGTCGATCGCGGCCGAGATGGGTCTTGAAAATATCACCACCGCCTGTGTTACCTCGTTCGCCATCCACACCGAATGCCTGGAGATGTACAAACACGAGCCGGGACTGGACGAGCGCGTCGACCGTTGGCTGCAGCAGGCTTGTGGCCGGCGACTCCAGTTTCCCAAGCATGTGGTCCATGCCAGCGACATCGTCTATGACAACCGTGACGCTCTGGCGCAGAAGTTACGCTACCGACTGGTCGACCACAGAACAGGACGGCCGCTGCGCATCGTCGATCATGTGGGATGCCACTATGCCAAGGTCTTTCCCGAGAAGGCCATTGGCGGGGCGGAGTCTTGCGACGTGCTGGCCGGCCTGGTTCGCGCGTGGGGCGGCGAAACGGTGGATTATCCAGAACGCCGTCATTGCTGCGGCATGGGATTCCGGCAGTGCGCGATTCGTCCCAATCGCGGATACACGATGGCCTGTGTCCTGAAAAAGCTGGAGAGCATGGCGCCGTGGAAGCCAGACGCCATCCTCACTAACTGTCCCGGCTGCAACCTCTTCCTCGACAAAGAGCAATGGGCAATCCTGCAGATGACAGGGACGGAATACAACATCCCAACACTTTCCTACAGCGAGTTGACTGGGTTGCTGATGGGCTGGGATCCATACGCCGTAGTGGGGATTCAAGCTCACACTGTGCCCGTCGAGCCTCTGCTCGACAAGCTGGGCATTCCCTACGACAAATCCAAAGAATGGCTCACGAAGGAACCTGTGGAGGTCATGTAGAGAAGGAGTATGGCGAAACCGGTATGCATCATCGGAGGCGGGGTGGCGGGCATGCAGGTAGCGCTCGTGCTCAGTTCACTTGGTACACCGTCGGTTGTAGTTGAGAAGTCCGCAGCGCTGGGCGGCCGCGTTCCCAGGCTCTCCAAGACTTTCCCGTTCTTCAATGACGATGGATTCAATGACGGGAAGGAATTCACCGACACGCTAGAGCGGGATCTGCGAGCGGCGTCTCTGGCGGAGGTTCGTTTGAACACAATCGTCACCGGGATGCGCGGAGATTTTCCCAACTTCACCATCGAACTCAGCGACAGCACTTCAGTCGCGGCCGGTGCGGTGGTAGTCGCCACGGGATTCACACCGTTCGACCCGGCGAGCCTCGAAGAATATGGATATGGAGTCTATCCCAACGTAATCACCGCCACCGAACTGGAATGGATGCTGAATCCGCGCGGACCAACCGGCGGAAAACTCGTTCGCCGGAGCGACGGCAAGGAAGCGCAGCGGCTGGCTATCGTGTTCTGCGTGGGCTCGCGCAACAAGCGCATCGGGGCGCCATTTTGTTCCCGCATCTGCTGCTCGTATAGCACGAAACAGGCAAGTACAGTCATGGAGCGCAATTCCAAGGCGCTCGTGGCCTGCTTCTACATGGATGTTCGCACTTATGATCGCGGCTTTGAAGAGATGTACTCACTCGCCCAGGAACGGGGTGTCCGCTACATACGTGGCCGCGTCTCGATGTGCCGGCAGTTGCCGGACGGTTCGATTTCCGTCCGAGCGGAAAACACGCTGCTGAACCGGCCATTCACGGGAGAGTTTGATCTGGTTTCGCTTTCGACTGGCATGAGGCCGTGTGAAGACGTAAACCAACTGGCGCGCACTCTGGGCATCAGCTGCGGCCCCGATGGATTTTTTCTCTGCCGGGAATGGTTCCGGCATCCCCATGATGCGACTCGCGATGGAATTTTTCTCGCGGGATGCGCAACTGGGATGAAGCCGATCCGCAACTGCATGATTGACGGCGCGGCAGTGGCGGCGCGCGTTACTGCCTCTCTGCGGGAGGCACAAGCATGAGATACGGAGTCGTCATCAACAACCGCCGGTGCATTGGCTGCCATTCCTGCACCGTGGCCTGCAAAACGGAAAACAGAGTTCCGCTGGGGGTCAACCGCACCTGGGTCTAATTGTTCGTTTCAATCGTCCGGGAACTTGGCCTGATCAGAAGTTCTTGGCACAGCGGCGTTGGAGCTTGGGTTGGGGGCCAGAATGGGCCGTGCCGCGAGAGAAACCGGCCCCCAACCGAACCAACTGGAGGAGCGCTAGTTTCGGTTACTTGTTCGCCGCTACTACCGATATGGTCTGCATCGTATGTGCTTCTCGGACATCTCTGGCACCACGCGCGAACTCATAAACGAAACTCTTACCTAGCTCTGCCAGACTGAGCGCTTGAACGACCCGCTGGTTGCCTTCGCCAGCGATAAACAGCGCACTCGTGCCTTTCTCTTCGTCGATGTACAAGGGCATCAGGAGCGCGACGTTGCGCCCGCTTTTTGCGCCCTGAATCACCACGAATACACACGCTCTGTCGCTCTCGACGCTGAGCAAATAGTCGCCGGCTGGGAGCACGGAGTGGCCCCAACGCACTTCGTACGGCAATGTGACTCTGCCTGTGTAGACGGGAGCAGCGTTGGCCAAACCAGCCAAGAGAAAAGAGACCAGCAGGCCGAGCGTCAAGAACTGGATCGTCGAATGGCTTTTCTTATGATGCATCGTAGTTCTCCTTTCCGAGATTTGCGCCTGACCAGTCTGCCTTTGGCCGCCGGTCACGCGTTCGCCAGTGACTTTGGCGCGAGTCTCCCGTGCGATCAATGGAAGGAAGCTGTAACGTTCGAGAAATGCGGCTAACATCGGAACTCGTTGAGCCGAACCAGCTTACGGGGACAGATAACAGGCAGGCTGTTGCGGTCGGAGCTGTGCCCGAAGTGTTACAATCCAGCCGATCGGGGAACTGGTTGTGCAAGACTCCTCTTCATTGCCGCCAACCCTGCGTTTTGGCGTGTTCGAGCTTGATCCGCGAACCGGGGAACTCCGCAAAAAAGGGATGAAGATCAGGCTGCAGGGGCAGCCTGTAGACATCCTGATCATGCTGCTGCAGCGTCCGGGCGAGGCTGTCACACGGGAAGAACTGCAACAGAAGCTGTGGCCTGCTGACACGTTTGTGGATTTCGAGCAGGGTCTCAATAACGCGATGAAGAGGCTTCGGGCAGCGTTGGACGACGACGCTGAGAGTCCCCACTTCATTGAAACCATACCCCGGCGAGGGTATCGCTTTATCGGTGCTGTGAACGGCGCTCATCACGGGGCAAGCTGGACCGATCCCGACCTGCAGCGGCTGAAGCGGGACACGACTTCCGGGATCGAGGCGGTGGCCGGTCCGGCACGCGCTCGCAAATTCAGCTGGCAATGGGTGGTCGCAATCGTATCTGTGATCGCTGTTCTTGCAGCGACGTTTGCCTGGCTCAGTTCTTCCCCGCCTCCGCCCAGAGTGTTGGCCACCACGCAGCTCACTCGTGACGGCATACATAAATTCGTCGTGGCGACGGATGGCTCCCGGCTCTACATTAGTGACGTAGGAGATACGCTCCGGATCGTGCAGGTTTCCATAGCGGGAGGCGAGACGTCGCCGATTCCAACTCCGTTTGTCAATGCGTCCGCTTATGGCATATCACCCGATCGTACACAGCTCCTGACGGCTGGCTTTGTGGGAACCGAGTCTGAATACCAGCTTTGGAGTCTGCCTTTGCCCTCGGGATCCCCTCGCCGTCTCGGTGATACTGTGGGCCATGATGGCACATGGTCACCCGACGGCCGCCACCTCGTCTTTTTCAAGGACTCCGACATATACCAGGCGAACGCCGATGGAACCGATCCGCGCAAGCTGACCACGGTTCAGGGTACGCCTCTGGGAATTGTAAGTTTCTCTCCGGATGGAACCCGTATTCGCTTCACGATCGCAGGGCCCGAGAAGGGGCCCGAGTCGATCTGGGAAATTCGTCCGGACGGCAGCGATCTTCATCCCGTACTGCCGGGTTGGGACAACCCGCCCTGCGACTGGAGTGGCGTTTGGACGCCGGACGGCCGCTACTATTTTTTCCTGAGCTGGATCACCCCGCCTGGATCAAATGTTTGGGCGATTCGCGAACCGTCGGGGCTGTTTCATCGGCATTCTTCCGTACCCTTCCAATTGACCACCGGCCCGCTGGAGTTCCACAGCCTGGTGTTTAGCCCCGATGGCAAGAAACTGTTCGCAAGTGCGCAGCAGTTCCGCGGAGAACTCGTCCGCTACGATCCCAAATCCAGGCAATTCGTGCCATTTCTGGCGGGGATTTCAGCGGGCGAACTGGACTTCTCGCGGGACGGCAAGTGGGTCGCCTATGTTTCCTATCCCGAGCTCACGCTCTGGCGCAGCCGCGTGGACGGCAGCGATCGCTTGCAACTCACCTACCCGCCGATTGCAGCCGGTTCGCCCCGCTGGTCTCCCGACACTACCCAGATCGCCTTTGTGGATTTCCAGCTTGGCCGGCCCGACAAGACTTTCCTGATCTCTAGCCGAGGTGGTACGCCCCGGGAAATGCTCGCAGAAAACGAGCCGCAGGCGGACGCCACCTGGTCCCCCGACGGAAAGAAAATAGCCTTCGCCCGATGGGCCGCTGGTTCCGACGCGCAAACCATCGCTATCATCGACCTCGCCACTCACCAGGTCTCTACTGTCCCAGGTTCGAAGGGTCTTTCTAGCCCAGGCTGGTCACCCGACGGCCGGTATCTGGCGGCGCTCAACGGGGATTCTTCCAAGCTGTTGCTGTTCGACTTCAAAACCCGGAAATGGTTGGATTGGATTGCGGAGCCAGGAGTGGTGGGTAATCTCAACTGGTCGCAAGATGGGAGTTATGTCTACTACGACAGCACCTTGACTGACCATCCGTCTTTTCGCAGGGCTAAGGTCGGCCAGACCCACTCGGAGCTTCTGGTCGATTTAAGGGGGCTGAACAGGTATTTCAGCCCTCTTGGCTGGAGGAGCGGCATTACTCCCGACGGCTCAGCACTCTTTACCCGCAATTTGAGTACCGACGAAATCTACGCTCTCGACCTGGACCTGCCGTAGCTGGCGATTGACCGGCAAACCGGAAATAATCCACAGCGGAAAAGCCAGGCTGGACGAGGAGTCTGGATGGTTTATGAAACCAGATGGGATGAGAAGGCCGGTCTCCGACGGGATGCCGTACGCTCCCAAGTTATCGACGCGCTCGAAGCGCAAGAGATAAAGGAGACCGGCAATGAAGAAGATTAGCACCGCAGCGGCCAAGCAGAGCAGGAATTGTTCCGAACAGAAGCTGACGATCGGATTGGACCTGGGGGATCGATCCAGCTGGTATTGCGTGTTAGATGAAGCGGGAGCAGTGCAAAGAGGCACACTTTTCGCGCACTATTTGGACATCAGAACTAGTATTTATGAGAAAGGCTGATAACAGGTGACCGTTGGAATGTCAGTCGGAATCGCTTCCCATAAGCCGACTTCGGGACGACGTCAGAGTCCGCGCTAAACGTAACTTCCGGTTAGCCCGTTAGAACTAAGCCGCTGGTGCGGCGGATTGAGAGTAGTGGTGTAGCGAG
>OMOD01000062.1 GCA_900290255.1 Candidatus Sulfotelmatobacter kueseliae | reverse complement strand
GACCACTGATCGGCCGCATCATCATTAAGGCCGGGTCCGGCTGCGCCAGGGATATTCGCAGATGTGGAAACATAGTCCTTCGTTTGGTCGACGCCCGTCATCTGCACGCGGCTGTCCTACGCCCAGGTCGGGGCGCTGAATCGCTCTGCGTCGGGTGCTCTACGCTCCCAGAACCCCAGTGCTCCAGCGGCCTCGCCTCAGCGCCATCAGATTGCCTTCAGTTTCCACCACGCCAGAATTGCCATTCGCAGTAATAACCAGCCGTGGCGGAAGCGCGAGATCTGGGTTTCGCCATAGCGGCGGGCAGCATAGCGGATCGGAATCTCGGCCGACTTGAGGTTGAGCTTTGCCGCGCCGAAGATCAGGTCGAAATCGCCGAAGGGATCGAGATCGCCAAAATAGCCACGGCCATTTGCGATCCTGCGGTAGTGGCGGCGCGCCAGCGCCTTGGTACCGCAGAGCGTGTCGGTTGTCCTTTGATCGAGCAGAAAAGTGAAGATCGCAGCAAAGGCTTGGTTGGCGGCCAAATTCAACAGACGCATCGCCTGTTCCTCGAGCGGGTAGACGAGCCGCGTGCCGCTGACGAACTCGCATTGACCCGTCGCTAGGGCCCTAAAGAACTTCGGCAAACTCTCAGGCGGCGTTGTCAGATCAGCATCTAGGATCATCAAAATATCGCCGTTCGCCGCTTCGAATCCCTTGCGTACCGCATCGCCCTTGCCATGGCCGTCCTGGACCAGAATCTTGATATCGCGCGCGGTGAAGAGCGACTTGACCCGGTGGATCTCTTCCAGCGTGCCATCGCTGCTATGGCCCTCGACGAAGACGATCTCCTGTTGACCCGCGATATTGGGAAGGCGCCGTACCACGGCCTCGATATTCCCGCGCTCGTTGCGGCAGGGAACGATCACCGAGACCGATGTCGGCGCCGCAACAGGCACCCGCCGACTCCGCAGCACCAGATAATTGCGTACTGCCAGCCGACGCAGCAAAGGGAGGCTTCCAAGACAGCGGTTCACGATTGGCCCAATCCCGAACAGCCGCTTTGGCAGGATCTGCCGCCACGCGCGCTTGATTGTCTCGAACCCGGCGAGATCGAGAAATGCCTCAATATCCCCGCTCGACATCCAGTTCTGTAACGGCGTTGGCATCTTGAGGTTGGCCCATTCGGCCAAGCGGACAATCGGCTCCCAGAGTTGAGAATAAAACGAGACGACAATACGCGTGTCTGGGCCACACAACGAATGCAGCTGCTCGAAACTCTGTTGGATATCTTCGAGAGTCCCAATGGTGTCGGACAATAGGATTATGTCGAAGGCCGAGGGACCCAGTCCGGCAATCGCAACCGGGTCCTCAACATTGCCGAGGCGAAACTCGAGCCCGGGATGCCGTTTACGCGCCAGGGCGATCATTGCAGGGCTGAAATCCATGCCGATGCCGACAGACGGCGCGAGGCTGGCCAGAAGATCACCAGCAGCGCATCCGAGTTCCAGGACCCTTAGGTGTGGTGGTATCAGGAACCGCAGGTAACGGGCGTCTTCGTCGTGGAAGTAGCGGTTGAGTTTCCGCCAACGATCGAAGTTGGCCGCCCCTCGCTCCGCCGCGTCGCGGACGGCAAGCTGGCGCGGTGTCAGATCAGACACTGGCGCAGCGCCTTTGGCGGAAAAGCCGCCCTGGCCTCGGCTCACGGCACTCCCCGCGGCCATCAATCAAAGTTTCTGGAAGTATTCGCTCATTGTCCTGATCGTGGCGGTGCACACGGCTGGCGAAGCCGATCTTTGTGACCTCGGGTTCGAACGCCCACCGGCCGTTGAGGAGCTGGCGATATTCGGCCATCTGGGACAAGATTGGTCCGCGGCGTTCCTCTTCAGCCATCTCGGCTAGACTCGATTCCTTGAAGACAGGTGCGACAGGGTAGGCGACGGGGGGCGGGCCCCGCAAGCGACGGGCGGTGGGCCATCCTGTCCCGCCCTGCAACGTCAGCCCAAGTCCGTCAAAAGTGCCCGGCGCGCGAGATTGCGCATGAGGGCCAGCACGCCCGGCTCCCAAGGCGTGATCCGGACGGAAGAACTGATTCGATTGACCAGGCTGCCCAGACGCAGGCTCGAGACAGTGACTGTGTCGCCCGGCTTAGGGGTGAAACCTTCTCCGGGAACCACGCGATCCCCCACCGGTGCGAACATGGCTCCGCACCGGCATCTGTTGCGCCGGCTGAAGTGCTGCTTCAAGCCTCACGGCATCACCTGCCCGCCGTTTACCTCGATCACCTGGCCGGTCATGTAGCCGCTCAGCATG
>OMOD01000181.1 GCA_900290255.1 Candidatus Sulfotelmatobacter kueseliae | reverse complement strand
GTTGCCGCAATGTTCAGTTGGTTTGTAGAAGACGCAGCACGTAAGAGCCCCACGCCGTTACGTGCTCAAGGATTGCAGAACTACTCCGATAGCCAGCCAATGCAAGGCGAGATGGCCTCGGCGAGCGCTACAAAAGGCTATCACATCCGGCGGTCCCCTCGCTGGCTGAGGCTTTGGCAAAACAACTCTGTCCCATTCTTAGCTATTGCGTGGCATAATCTTCGGCAACATTTCAAACAGGTGCCTAGCTATGCGTCGAGTTCTGATTGCTCTCGGCTTTTGTGTCAGTCTATCTGTCCTGGCTTGTGCTGCTGCCCCCGCCATCGCCAAGCCGCTCCAGATTTACTTCATTGATGTCGAAGGCGGGCAGGCGACGCTGGTGGTGAGTTCGTCCGGGCAGTCCCTGCTGATTGACGCTGGCTGGCCCGGCTACGAAGGCCGCGACGCCGATCGCATCGTGGCCGCGGCTCACCAGGCAGGCCTCCAACAACTCGACTACGTGCTGATCACGCACTACCACCGCGACCACGTTGGCGGCGTTCCGCAGTTGCTCGACGGCATCAAGGTGGGCACGTTTGTCGATCACGGGCCGAACCTGGAGGATTCCGAGGTGACGCGCACCGACTACGCCGCTTACGAAAAGGCCATCGCCGGCCACACCAATGTTTCTGTGAAACCGGGATGGGGACTTCCCATGAAAGGCCTCGAGGTCCACGTTTTGACGTCAGCGGGAGACCACATCCCCAGTCCATTGCCCGAGGCCGGCGAGGCGAATCCATATTGCGCGAAAGAGCCGCCCGCGCCCGAAGACAACACCGAGAATGCCCGCTCCATCGGCGTTCTGATCACCTACGGGCACTTCCGCTTTCTCGATCTCGGCGATCTCACGAAAAAGAAAGAGTTGGAACTGGCCTGTCCGAATAATCTTCTGGGCACGGTCGATCTTTTTCTCGTGACCCATCACGGCCTGGATCAGTCCAACTCAAAAGCTCTGGTGTGGGCTTTGCATCCGCGAGTGGCGGTGATGGATAACGGCGCCCGCAAGGGAGCAAGTCCCGCAGCCTGGCAAATCGTGCATGATTCTCCCGGCCTGGAGGATCTGTGGCAACTGCACTATGCTGCGGAATCCGATCGCGACCACAACGTCGCCGAAGAAAACATCGCGAACATGAAGGAGAACTGCGAAGGGAAGAGCATCAAGGTTATCGCCAACGCCGACGGTTCGTTCACGGTCACGAACGGCCGCACCGGCGCGCAGAAGACTTACGCCAAGAAGTAGCAGTCCCGCTCACGGGCATGCGAAGTACCCTTGCCGGACCCTCTGGAACGTGCCATTGCAAACCGCGCCTGACCGCCTCGAATCCGCTGTTGTCTCACGGCTGATGTGGCGGCTGATGCCCTTTCTCTTCCTGCTCTACATCGTCGCTTATCTCGACCGCATCAACGTGAGCTTTGCTGTGCTGCAGATGCGGGAGCAGCTTGGCCTGAGCGACCGCGTCTATGGCCGGGCGGCAGGAATGTTCTTTGCCGGATATTTCCTTTTCCAGCTTCCCAGCAATCTGGTGCTGGAAAAAGTAGGCGTGCGGCGCTGGATCTCAAGCCTCATGGTCACCTGGGGCGTGATTTCCTGCCTAATGATCTTCATCCGCGGCCCCGTCAGTTTTTACACGATGCGGTTTCTGCTGGGCGCCGCCGAAGCAGGATTCTTTCCCGGCGTGATCCTCTACATGAAGCACTGGTTCCCGGCCAGCGCCCGCGCCAGAGCTGTGGCTTGGTTCATGACGGCGAATCCAATCGCCGGGATTATCGGCAGCCCGGTCTCAGGAGCGTTGCTCGGACTCCGCGGGGCCGGACTGGCGGGATGGCAATGGATGTTTCTCATCGAGGGCACGCCCGCCATCGTTTTCGGAGCGACCGTGTTTTGGGTCTTGTCGGATCACCCGCAGGAAGCAAGTTGGCTCGAGGGCGGAGAGCGAGCCTGGCTGCTGGAGAGACTGGAAAGCGAACGGCAGGCCGAATCTGGACTGGGAAAGGCCAGCTTCTGGGAAGTTCTGGTCAGCGGCAGAATCTGGATGCTCTCCGCCGTCTACTTCGGCGTCTCGACCACGATGTATGGTGTCACGCTGTGGCTGCCGAGCGTGATCCGCGCACTCTCTGGACTCAGCTATTTCATGACGAGCCTGGTTGCGGTGATTCCTTTTGTAGCGACCACGATTGCCATGGTCCTGGTCGGCATGCACTCCGATCGCACCGGAGAGCGGCGGTGGCACACTGCCATTCCCGCATTCCTGGGCGCGGCCGCTTTGGTCGCCGCTGCATACGGCAGTTCGGTGGCTCTGGTAGTGGCAGGCATTGGGCTTGGCTTGGCCTGCGCGGAAGCGATGGTGGGGCCATTCTGGGCGATGGCCACCTCGCGCATGGCAGGCCTTTCGGCGGCCGCGGGAATCGCGGTCATCAACTCACTTGCGAATCTGGGAGGGTACTTCGGTCCGGACATCATCGGCCTGTTCCGCACAGCGAACGGCGGCTTCCGCGGCGGGTTGCTGGCGATCGCCGCGACCGTGGCCCTCAGCGGAACTTTCGCATTGATTGTGGGGCGGCAGACAGAGGAAAAGACAGCTAAGCGAGGTTAGAGAATTCCGGGCCCCGGAGTTTTGAGCGCTATTGATTCCATGACAATGTCGGCTCCCACGCCCGAGTAAAGTTGGTGGTGCTAAAGCCAACC
>OMOD01000023.1:10420-25041 GCA_900290255.1 Candidatus Sulfotelmatobacter kueseliae | reverse complement strand
TCTCCTCCATCATAAGACGCTCGCAGGACTATAAAGGTTGTTAGTTGTGACGCACTACACTAGAAAGGCAATCATGTCGTCTCGTGTAAAACCTGCCTCCCGCAGTAACGAGAGCAGCGTTCCCTTGGGCATGTCGCGATTGTGGCGAGGGACTGCTGCGCGGCTTCGCGAGGTCGGGTGGTAGAAAACGAAATGGCTTCCCGAAGCATGGTCGAGGATGAATCCCTTCCGCTCCAGAAATCTGACGACTTCGCGAGGTCTCACAGCAGGTAGTTTCGTCATACAGCACCCTTTGAGAGCACGAGTCGCGAAGGCATTATTTCCCTAGTGCGAGTACTCCAAGTCCAGGGAGGCGACCAGGGTTTCGTCGTCGGTGGGCACTGGCTCCTTGTGCTTCCTGAGACTTGCGATATAGCCGGAAATGGCATCCTTCGCCATCTTCCGCGCCTCAGTCAAGGTTCGCCCATAAGTGACACAACCCGGCAGGGCCGGCACGATGGCGGTAAATCCGCCTTCCGGTTCAGGCCGGAGCATGATGTTGTAGTGATAGCGCGCTTTAGGCATTGGACTGAGGCCGATTCTATCTTGGCGGCCAGGGCGAGTCAAAGACAGCTCGGCTCGCAGCGTCCGCCCCCGCCCGAGTACGCGACTGCCTAATCATTTACAATAGCCAATTCCCTGCTACACAGGACTCATACCCATGCATCGCTGGTCAGAATCGTTTATCCCTACGCTGCGCGAGGCTCCGGCGGACGCCGAGGTCGCGAGCCACAAATTTCTCGTCCGAGCCGGCTACATTCGCCAACTGGCCGCGGGAATCTATTCGTTTCTCTTTCTCGGCAACCGGTCGTTTAACAAGATCATGGCCATCGTCCGTGAAGAAATGGACAAGATCGGCCAGGAATTTTATCTCCCTGCGTTGCATCCTCGAGAGTTATGGGAAGCCAGCGGCCGCTGGTCGGTGATGGGCGAGAACATGTTTCGTCTGAAGGACCGCAAAGGTGCTGACTTCTGCCTGGGTTTTACCGCAGAGGAAGCCATGACCGAGATTGCGCGCAAAGAACTGCGCAGCTACAAACAACTGCCGCAGATCTGGTACCAGATTCAGTCGAAGTTTCGCGATGAGCCTCGGCCGAGGTCCGGGCTGCTGCGCGTGCGCCAGTTCATGATGAAGGACGCCTACTCGTTCGACCTCGACGCCGCCGGACTGGATATGTCCTACAAGAAGCACCACGCCGCGTATTGCCGAATCTTTGATCGTTGCGGATTAAAGTACGTGGTGGTTGAAGCAGACTCGGGCGCCATGGGCGGTTCGCAGTCGCACGAATTCATGGTGCGGACGCCGGCAGGTGAAGACCAGGTGGTGAGTTGCGACGGCTGTGTCTACGCGGCAAATCTGGAAAAAGCAACGTCGAAACTCGAGGCGGTGCCAGACCTCGCGCCTGAAGGTGACGGCAAGCCCCTCGAAGTCCACACGCCCGGCCAGAAGACCATCGAGGATGTGGCGCGTTTTCTCGGCGTTTCTCCTAAGAATAAGATCAAAACCTTGGCCTACATGGCGGAAGAGAAAGACGCGAAAACGGGAAAAACACTTACGCGGGCGATTGTGGTCCTCATGCGCGGCGACCATCAACTCAACGACGCAAAGTTCGCAGCGACCAATGGTGGCAGAGCGACCCGCCCGATGCAGGAGGAGGAGATCAAGCAACTCTTCCATTCGCCAGCTGGATTTCTGGGGCCGATCGGCATTGAATGGGCAAAGGACGTCAAAGATGCAGCGAAACCGCTGCTGTTGGTGGATCAGGCTCTCGAAGGCCGCCACAACCTGATCGCCGGCGCGAACAAAGAGGACTATCACTTGAAGAACCTGACGCCGGGCAAAGATTTTCAGCCGACCGTACACGCCGACCTGCGCAGCGTCACCGCCGCTGAAGCTTGTCCGAATTGTGGCAAACCACTTCGCATTGACACCGCTGTGGAAGTCGGGCACATCTTCAAACTCGGCTACAAATATTCCGAGTCCATGGGCGCCCGGGTGCTCGACAAGAACGGGAAGGAAGTCACGGTGATCATGGGATGTTACGGCATCGGAATCGAGCGCATTCTTACCGCCGCCATCGAACAGAGTAACGACGAAAACGGCTTCTGGCTGCCGCCGCAGATCGCCCCGTTTGAGATTGTCGTCTGTCCGACCAACGTAAAAGACGACACCCTGCTGAAAACCGCTATCGACATCGCAACCCGCCTCGAGGCCGCTGGTTTCGACGTGTTACTAGACGACAGGGACGAGCGGCCAGGGGTGAAGTTCAAAGATGCTGACCTAGTGGGCATACCCTTTCGTGTCACCGTGGGCAAGAAGGTTACCGAAGGTACTGTAGAGGTGGTTCAGCGCTCGACTCGTCAGGTGCAGGATGCTAGCATCGGCGCAATAGCAGAGCATTTCAAGGCTTTGCGGCCGGCGCACTAATTGGCATTTTGGCGCGCTGGAACGGGAGCGCGCAATGGGTACGATCAAACTTATTTTTGGCATATTGGTCATTGTTGGCTCAGTGGTTCTGGGGGCGGAACTGATTCCTGTTTACTACGCGAATTACCAGTTCGAAGACATCGTTAAGACCGAAGCCACTCTACAGACCTACACCACCAAGCCTGAGGCCGAGATTCAGGACAACCTCTTCAAGAAGGCGCAAGAGCTCCAAATCCCGCTCAGCAAAGACCAAATCAAGGTTTCGCGCCACGGCACCACCGGCACCGGCTCGCTGAGTATTCGGGCCCCCTACGTGGTTCACGTGGACCTGCCGGGTTACCCGCTGGATCTGCATTTTGACCCCTCAACCGAGAACCACAGTCCTTTCTAGACCGCGACCTTGACGGCCGTGATTTAGAATGTCGCTGGACTCCAAATCCTACAGATCGACTGGACTGTTTCGCTCCACTCAATTTGCGTGGAGTGACGATTCCCGCATCTAAGGAAATGGATCCACACGTAGCTTGACGAAGCGCGTGGTTCTGGCTGAGCGTGTGAGACTCGGCTAATCCAAGTGGCCATCAAAGTAAAGATTCCAAGGCGAAGCAAGAAAGCCCAAAGCGGCAAGAAGCCGGCTTCCCGCGACCCGGTCATCCGGATCGCGCTGGCTACTTTCGTCGTGCTTGGGGTAATCATCAGCGCCTGGTTTTCTTACTACTACATCAAGTACGACCGCATTATCGAGCAACGCTTCAAAGGGCCGGTGTTCAGCAGTTCCGCCAAGATTTATGCCGTACCGCACCTGGTCAAGCTAGATGAGAAAATCGAGCCGCGCGAGATTGCGGCCCAACTTCAGCGCGCAGGATATTCGGAAAACGGGAACTCGCCCATCGGGAGCTACCGCTTGCTGAACGACGGCATCGAGGTGCGGCCTGGCCCACAGTCCTACCACAGCCCCGAGCCGGCCACGATTCGCATCCAGGACGGCAGCGTGCTCAGCATCACCGGCAAGTCGGGGGAGTTGTCCGCCTACGAACTCGAACCACAAATGATCACGGCGCTGTTTGACGTGGAGCAGCGTTCCAAGCGCGAGGTGGTGAAATACGATCAGATTCCGAAGATCATGGTGGACGCGGTGCTGGCCATTGAAGATCGGCGGTTCTTCCAGCACAGCGGCGTGAATTTTCTCCGCATGGCCGAGGCCGCCTGGATTGACTTCATGCACGAGCGGCATGAACAGGGCGGGTCCACTCTGACCATGCAACTGTCGCGCGGCTTCTTTCTGACTCCACAGAAAACCATCAAGCGTAAGCTGACTGAGATGCTGATTGCCGAGGAGCTCGAGCAGAAATTCAGCAAGCAGGAAATTTTCGAGTTCTATGCCAACTGGGTGGACTTGGGCCAGCGCGGTTCGTTCACCATCAGCGGACTGGCGGAAGCATCCCACGCCTACTTCAACAGGAACTTGAAAGACATTACCTTGCCGGAGGCGGCACTGCTGGCGGGCATTATCCAGCGGCCCAGTTATCTTTCTCCCTACCGTCACCCGGAGCGCGCTTCGGAACGCCGGAACCTGGTGCTAGAGAGTATGGTGGAAACCCACGCCATCACCCGGGCCGAGGCCGACAAAGCCAAAGCCACACCATTGAAGCTGGCGCCTCCCAATGTGGAGGCCAGTGACGCCCCCTATTTTGTCGATCTGGTCCGCGATACCTTGACCAGCAAGTTCAACGAGCGCGAGTTGAACGAACAGTCCTACCGCATCTATACGACACTGGATCCTGACCTCCAGCGAGCTGCTGCCCAGGCGGTGGAGTCTGGAATCAAGCTGGTGGATGATCAGATCACCAAGCGCCGCACCAAGCGCATCAAGGTGGGCAAAAATAAGTTCGAGACCCAGGTAGAACCCGGCCCGCAGGCGCAGGTGGCGCTGGTTGTCATGGATCCGCACACCGGTGAAGTGTTGGCGCTGGTGGGAGGCAGGAACTACGCCTTCAGCCAACTGAATCACGCGGTCGCGAAACGGCCCACCGGGTCGATCTTCAAACCCTTCGTATACGCAGCCGCCATCAACACCGCCGTGAGCGGCGGGACGCCGGTATTCACCCCAGCTTCCATGGTCACCGACCAGCCCACCACCTTCGCCTACGGCGATCAGATCTACGAGCCGAGAAATTACAAAGAGGAGTATCACGGTGACGTCACCGCCCGCTATGCCCTGGCGATGTCGCTCAACAATGCCACGGTGAAGCTGGCGGAAGAGGTGGGTTACGACAAAGTCGCCGATTTGGCCAAAACTGCCGGCATTGTCTCGGTGAAACCCACTCCAGCCATGGCGCTGGGAGCCTATGATGCAACTCCCCTCGATATGGCGGGAGCATACACCGTCTTCGCAAATTCGGGAGTGCGAATTTCCCCATTGCTGGTGAATTCCGTGCGCAACGCAGCTGGCGACGTAGTGATGGATTGGAAGCAGGACAAACGCGAGGTATTGGATCCTCGCGTGGCCTACGTCATGACCAACATGATGGAGGGAGTCTTTAATTTCGGAACTGCGTACACCGTACGCACCCTCGGATTCACTGCCCCGGCGGCGGGAAAGACCGGAACTTCCCATGACGGCTGGTTCGCCGGCTATACCAGTAATCTGTTGTGCATCGTCTGGGTCGGTTTCGACGATTACAGCGACATTCGCCTGAGCGGCGCCCAAACCGCTGCGCCGATTTGGGCGGAGTTCATGAAGAAGGCCGTCACCTTGTGGCCCTACTCGGACGCGCACTCGTTCACCCAGCCGACGGGCGTGGTCGACGTGCAGTTGGACAAGGCCACCAATCTGCTGGCCACACCGTCCTGCCCGGACACCTATACCTCGGCATTCATCGTAGGAACCGAGCCGACCAACACCTGCGAGCAGGGCACAGGAGTCAGGGGATTCTTTTCGCGCATGTTTGGGTTGGGAGGCGACAAGATCGCCCCTCCATCGGCCCCGGACGCAAAACAGCCCGGTGGTGTGGCAGCGACGGGTGACGCCCCGGCCGAGGAAGCAAAGAAGAAAAAGGGATTTTTTGGCAGAGTGGCAGGTATCTTTAAGGACGACAAATCGTCCAATACCGCGTCGCCGCCGCCCGCTGACAACGGAAATAGTCCGCGTTAGCGAGCGGTGGAGACAGGAACTTTTCGTGACGAGGTGAGCCTATGCATCGCTGCTTTGTGTTCAGCCTGGCCGTCGCAGTCTTGCTTGCCCTACCCAACCTGTACGCCCAAACCGAGTTGGTGCAAATCACGCCGCCGCCGCTACGCCGCGCCGCGCCACCCGCTCCCAATGCTTCGGTGGACCAACTGGACGCCCGCGGCGATGAACTCCGCGGCCAGAAAGCCTATCTCGATGCCCTGGACTACTACCGGGCGGCCTTGGCCAAGAAACCGTCCCCCTCGCTCTACAACAAGGCCGGCATCACGGAACTGGAACTTCGGCGGGACAGTGAGAGCGCAAAGGATTTCGGACGCGCCGTGAAGATGGATCGCCAGTTTGCCGACGCCTGGAACAACTGGGGCGTGGCGTTATATTTGCAGCAGAAGTACGGAAAGGCAATTAGGCAATATGAGAAGGCCATTAAGCTGAAGCAAGATGTCGCGTCCTTCTACAACAATCTGGGGGCGGCGTATTACGGGAAGAAAGACTGGGAACAAGCTACGATCGCCTACGGCCGCGCTTTGCAGCTCGATCCCGATATTTTCGAACGTACTTCGCGAACTGGAGTCACTGCCCAATTGCCGTCGCCCGAGGAACGCGCGCGCTTTGAGTATTTGATAGCAAAGCTTTATGCCAGACAGGGAGATTCCGATCATGCCCTGCAATACCTGCGGCGGGCGCTGGAGGAAGGCTACCCAGGAATCGAGGACGTCTATAAAGACGCGGATTTTGAGGGTTTGCGCAAGGACACTCGTTTCGCCCAACTGATGGCATCAAGGCCTCCGGCGATACCGGAGTAAATGGTCGCCGTTTCAATCACTTGGAAATTACAAATCTTTACATTTTCCCCACAACTTTTACCCGTTTCTGGGTTAGTACCGGAAACACTCCTGAAAACACAGGGTGAGTAAGGAGAAACGGTAGCCCATCGGTTGTCGACCCGAGCACGCCCCAAGCAGACAATCGGTGGGCTTTTTGGCAATTGGCACTTAGCATTTGGCCATGAGAAATTCTTCGGAGTGCCCTCCGGAACGTAACGGGCTAAATGCCAAGTGCTAGTTGCTAACGGCTTTTTAGCTTTTGGCAATTGGCACTTAGCATTTGGCCATGAGAGATTCTTCGAAGTGCCCTCCGGAACATAACGGGCTAAATGCCAAGTGCTAATTGCTAACGGCTGTTCTTCGGGCTTCTCTCCCCAATGTACTCCTCCACCACCCGCTCCCATTTCCCCTGAGCTTTCAAGACGTACTCAATTGCGTCCCGCAGGGCTCCGTCTCCGCCCACGTGGGGAGTAACGTAGTGTGCCTCTTTCTTCACTTCGATACGCGCGTTGGCGACTGCGACCGCGAACCCGCAATGGCGCATCGCCGGCAGATCGATAACGTCATCGCCGACAAATCCCGCTTCGCTGGCACTAAGGCCCTCCTCCTGCAGAATTTCCTTGAGGACCGTTAGCTTGTCCTGAATGCCCTGATGGATATGCTCCAGTTTCAGATCACGAGCCCGCACCGCTACCGTTTCCGAAATGCGCTTAGTGATCAGTCCAGTCTTAATGCCACCTAGCCGCGCCAGAGAAATGGCGGTTCCGTCGTGGGCATGGAAACCCTTGGCCTCGATCATCGAGGAACTAGCCAGGCCGAAGCCTCCCTGCCCAGCGTGCTTGGCGGCTTGATCGAGTGTGGTCTGCTGAAATCCCGGGGGGACGGGAAGAAAGAACAGCTTGCCATCGGTGAGGACGCCGTCCACGTCAAAAAGCAGGAGTTTGATTTTCTTGGCGCGGGCGTTGGGGGAAATTTTGGGCATGGCGGGGATTCTAGCACCGGAGATGTCAGCTATCAGCTTTCGGCCTTTAGCTTTTGGCGCTAAGAACTGCTCGCGTGGGGACAGCCGCCCTCGGCTGTCCGGCGGAGCGAAGCTCCGCAAGGTTTCATTCCTTCACGGACGCGCAAGCCACAGAACCGGAACCCGGCGGCCAAGTTTCTCGAAGTCCCGGTCGGATGTGACGAGAATAGCCTGGCGGGTTTCAGCCAATGCGGCTGCAATGCAATCGACGTAAGGGATTTTGTGGACGGCCTTGATTTCACCCGCCTTCAAAACCTGAGGAAGATCGACAGGAATGAGATCAAGTGGAAGACGCGACAAGTTCCCCATGGTCTGCCGCGCTTTCTCTTCCCCGCGCCGCTGCCACACGTGGTAAAACACTTCTCCCCAGTTCAGAACCGACATCAGCAATGGAGTGCCTTGATGGACAGCTTCTTCGATTAGCCGTTCCATGCGTTCCGCACCGACCTCGTCCTGCACAAGATTCAGCACGGCGTTCGCATCGAGCACATAGGTCCTACTCATGTGACATCCGGTCCTTTTCTATCTTGTGCTCACGTTCCCGATCTTCGACAAGGGAGCCTTCCCCTTTGCAACAGCCTCGAAGGCTATGGATAAACTCGGCCGTGACGGGTTGCAGAACCAGATGATCCGCTTCGCGATAGATACTGAGGCGCGTGCCCTCCTCAATCCCGAGCTCCTTCCGCAAGTTATCTGGAATCACAAAAGCTCCTGCGGAAGTCACAAACGCGGCCCTTGGAAGGTGTTGTCGCCGATCCGCTCCGTGGGATGCTGATTCGAAGGTCGCCCCAGCCAACACTGGGACCGGTGTTGATGGTTGCTTTGAATAGACCCTATCGTACCAATCCACTAGAGACTTATATTCAGGCGATAGATCCCACTGCTCGGGACGAATCTTGCCATTCTCCCGTTCTGGGTGACATGGATCCCCTTCGCGATAAAGCCTTCTGCGTCCCCGCGAGTCCTCGTGAAGCATGCGGTGATTCACAGGATCGGCTGGTTTACTTGCGACGCAGTGATACGATACGTGTTGACTGAATCCCGGCCTAGTAAGCCAATTCTCTCGCTTTGCCCGTGCTTTGATTTCTTGAACCGCGAAATCTCCCCGAGCAGGATTTTCTCGGTGGAGCAGTGCAACAGCGACCCAAACCTCATCTGCGACCTTCATCGGGTCTCTCCTTTGATTATGGATAAACTATCCTCCAACATGGATGATATTAACATTTATTGGGCGGTTGTCAAGACGCATCAAACAAGACTGTCCGCATAGGCGAATAGTTTGCGAACACCTACTTTCCCGCTAGAATATCCAGAATGTCCCCCTTCCCTGCCTCGCTCGCCTGGGCCCACCCTCTGCTCAGGGATTGGTTTGTCCAGCGGTTCGGCACCCCGACCGAACCACAAGAGCAGGGATGGCCGCACATTCTCGCTGGCCGGACGACATTGATTTCAGCGCCGACCGGATCCGGCAAGACTCTCGCCGCGTTTCTCGCCTGCATCGACCGCCTGGTGCGCAAAGCGCTCGCCGGCGACTTGCAGGATCGCACCGAAGTCCTCTATATATCGCCCCTCAAAGCGCTCGGCAACGACATTCAGAAGAACCTCGAAATCCCTCTCGGCGAGATCCTGCAAATGGCTGGCCAACGCGGCCTGCTGATGCCGCAGATTCGTACTGCCGTCCGCACCGGCGACACTCTCATGCACGAGCGCCGGGCGATGCTGAAACACCCGCCGCACATTCTGGTGACCACACCCGAGTCGCTGTACATCCTGCTCACTGCCGAAAAGAGCCGGGCAATTCTGCGGGATGTTGAAACGGTGATTGTGGATGAGATTCATGCTGTCGCAGACGACAAGCGCGGAGCCCACCTGACCCTGTCTTTGGAGAGGCTGGAGTCGCTCTGCCACTCGTCCCCGCTCATCCGCATCGGTCTTTCCGCGACCCAGAAACCGATCGAGGAAATTGCCCACTTTCTCACCGGAAATGGCCGGCCTGAGCCGGTCATCGTCAACGTCGGTCACCAGCGGCAGCTCGACCTCGCGGTCGAAGTTCCGGCCACACAGCTCGGCCCCATCGCCACCAACGAAATGTGGGACGAGATCTATGACCGGATCGTGGAACTGGTGGGGCAGAACCGCTCGACATTGGTGTTTGTGAACACGCGGCGTCTGGCGGAGCGAGTTTCGCATCAGTTGGCGGAACGATTAGGGGAAGACAATGTCGCCGCTCACCATGGCAGCCTCTCGCGCAAGCTGCGTCTGACCGCCGAGAACAAGCTCAAAGAAGGCCAAGTCAAAGTGCTGGTCGCGACCGCCTCATTGGAACTGGGAATTGACATCGGCACGGTGGACTTAGTCATTCAGATCAGTTCTCCGCGGGCCATCGCAGTCGGGTTGCAGCGGGTAGGACGTTCCGGTCACTGGCGTGGAGCGATTCCCAAAGGCCGGTTCTTTGCCACCACCCGCGACGAGTTGCAGGAATGCGCGGCGTTGGTGCGCGCTATCCGCGACGGTGATCTCGACCGTCTGATGATTCCCGAAGCTCCCGCTGACATTCTTGCCCAGCAGATTGTGGCGATCTGCGCCGCGGGAGCAACCAGAACGGCTGTCGCCACGGGTTCTGGAGAGGAAGACGCTGGCTGGGATGAAGATGATCTTTTCGCCCTGGTGAGGCGCGCCTATCCCTACCGCAATCTGACTCGGGAAACCTACGACTCGATTCTCGAAATGCTTTCCGAAGGCATTGCCGCCCGCCGTGGCCGCTATGGCGCCTATCTGCATCGCGATCGCGTGAATCGCAAGCTGCGTGCGCGACGCGGCAGCCGGCTAGCCGCCATCACCAGCGGCGGCGCGATTCCAGAAACCGCCCTGTTCACCGTGGTGGCACAGCCCGAAGGCATGGTTGTCGGCACGGTCGATGAAGACTTCGCCGTGGAGAGTAATGCCGGCGACATCATGCTCTTAGGCAATTCTTCCTGGCGCATTCACCGCGTCGAGGTCAAGTCCGGACGGATGCTGGTCGAAGACGCGCATGGCGCGCCGCCTACAATTCCCTTCTGGCGTGGCGAGGCTCCGGCGCGGACTCAGGAGCTTTCCTTCCACGTGGCTTCGTTACGAAAGGAAATCAGCGACCGCTTACACAACATTTTTCCCGTCGGTGTCTCGCAAGCGCAGCCGGAAGTTGCAGAAACTGTCGTGTGGCTGAAAGAGGAGTGCGGTCTGGACGACTCCGGCGCCGAGCAGGCGATTGAGTACATCCTGCAAGGCCGGGCGGTGCTGGGAGACGTGCCGACGCAAGCCACCATCATCGCCGAGCGCTTTTTCGACGAAGGCGGCGGCATGCAACTGGTAATTCACGCTCCCTTCGGCGGACGCATCAACAAGGCCTGGGGATTGGCCCTGCGCAAGCGCTTCTGCCGCAGCTTCAATTTCGAGCTCCAGGCCGCGGCCACCGACAATGGCTTGAACATCGCCCTGGCGGAGCAGCACAGTTTTCCCCTTGCCGATGTGTTCCATTTCCTGAACGCAGAAACTGTCCAGCCGATTCTGGAGCAGGCAGCGCTAGCCTCGCCATTCTTCGCGACTCGCTGGCGTTGGGACGCGGGCCGCGCCCTTGCCCTATTGCGTTTCCAGAGCGGCAAGAAAGTTCCGCCGCAGATTCAGCGCATGCGCTCCGATGACCTGATGGCCTCAGTATTCCCCGATGTCGCCGCCTGCCAGGAGAACATCGAGGGCGATATTCAGATTCCAGACCATCCCTTGATCAAAGAAGTCATGAAAGATGTCCTCACCGAGGCCATGGATCTCGATGGCCTGAAGAAGCTGCTGCGCGATATGGACGAAGGCCGCATCCGTTGCGTCGCCGTGGACACGCCCGTGCCTTCGCAGTTTTCTCATGAGATTTTGAATGCGAATCCATACGCCTACCTTGATGATGCCCCGCTCGAAGAACGACGCGCCCGCGCCGTCGAAATGCGCCGCGTACTGCCGGAGTCGGTGCTCGAAGAAGTCGGCAAGCTCGATCCGGCGGCAATTGCCCAAGTCCGCGAAGAAGCCTGGCCCGATGTGCGCGACGCCGACGAACTGCACGACGTTTTGCACACTCTGATTGCTATGCCGACTGACCGTGCAGACAGGGATGTCTGGCCCGGCGTGGGTCTTGCCGCCGCAGAATGGTTTGGGCATTTTCAAAGATTGGTGCGAGCCGGAAGGGCAACAAGCGCCGTCGCTAATGGCCGGCATTTCTGGGTCGCAGCGGAACGCGCCAAGACTTTCTCTCTGCTCTTCCCTGGCGCTATTTTCGATCCTTCGCCTGCCGAACTCGAAGTTTCCCTCCCCTCTCGCGACGATGCTTTGTTGGCGCTGGTTACTGGCTGGATGTCACATCTCGGCCCGGCCACCGCTGCGCAACTGGGCGAACTGCTCGGGCTACCTTCATCTGAAATCGACACTGCGTTATTGCGCATGGAAGCCAGCGGCGCAATCTTGCGCGGGAATTTCACCGGCGGCCACTCCGAGCACACCGAGTGGTGCGAGCGGCGGCTGTTGGCGCGCATCCATCGCCTGACGGTTGCCACTCTGCGCAAGCAAATTGAGCCGGTCACCGCCGCCCACTTTATGCAGTGGCTCTTGCGCTGGCAACATGTGGCGCCCGGCACTCAGGTACAAGGCGAGCGCGCGACGCTCGAAATCGTGCGCCAGCTTCAGGGATTTGAAATTCCTGCTAACGCCTGGGAACGCCAGATTCTGGCGCGCCGCATCGCCGATTACGATCCCAAATGGCTCGATCAACTTTGTCTCACTGGGGCCGTCGGCTGGGGACGATTGTCCCCTCACCCCGCGACTCTCGAAGACTCCGCCGCCGGCAAGCGTCGCGTGATCCCCACCAGTGTGGCTCCCATTACATTCTTTATTCGCGAAGAAGCCGACTGGATGATGCCGCAACACTCTGCCAGCCAGCAGCCAGAAGCCCGCGGTCTGAGCGAAGGCGCGCGTCAGGTGCTGGATTTCCTGCGGCAGCGGGGTGCGTCATTCTTTGCCGACATTGTTCGCGGCACCGACAAGCTGAAAGCTGAAGTAGAGACTGCGCTGTGGGAATTAGTGGCTGCGGGAGTGGTCACAGCCGACGGCTTCGATAATCTGCGCTCGCTCATCGACCCCAAACGCCGCGCCGGACAGGGCAGCGGACGCAGCGCGCGTCCCCGGCACAGTTCCGGACGATGGGCGTTGCTCTACACCGATCAGGCTGTCGAGCGGACTCGGGCAGTGGGAGCCACTTGCTGGATGCTGCTCAAGCGGTACGGAATTGTCTTCCGCGACTTGCTCGCTCGGGAGACCAATCTGCCCAAATGGCGGGAACTGCAAGTCGCCTTCCGCCGGATCGAAGATCGTGGCGAAATTCGCGGCGGCCGCTTTGTAGACGGATTCATCGGCGAACAATTTGCCCTGCCGGTTGCCGTCGAATCGTTGCGCGCCGCCCGCAAGCTCCCGCCCACGCAGGAAACCATCACGCTCTCCGCCGCCGATCCGCTGAATCTGGTCGGCATCCTCGTCCCTGGCGAACGCGTGCCCGCCATCTCAGGCAAGATTGTCAGCTTTCGTGACGGCGTAGCGGTTCAGGAGGCCGAACATCCAACCATGCCGCAATCGCTGGCCATGGACTAAGACACGGCGACTGCGGAGCTTTACGGCATTTGCAGATTCAGCAGAATCGCCGGATCCAGATAAATTCCCTGCCAGCGTACAGCCACATGCAGGTGCGGACCGGTAGCGCGCCCAGTTCCGCCGCTCAACGCGATCTGCTGTCCGCGCTTCACGTGCTCGCCTTCTTTCACATCAAATTTCGAAAGATGCATGTAGATGGTCAGTAGTCCCTGGCCGTGGTCGAGTACAACGCAATTGCCTTCGAAGAAAAGCATCTGCGCCAGCAACACCGTTCCAGAGTTGAGCGCCGCGACCGGCGTCCCCTGGGGTACACCGAAGTCGAGCCCCTGGTGAACGCTCTGCGTCTCGCCGTTGAAAACCCTCGCAGTCCCGAAAACATCGGAGATCGGCGCACTCACCGGAGGAAGAAACTTCCCCGCCCAATCGCGCTCCGGACTCACTTGCCCAAGCACACGCTGCTTCACGGCCTTGTCCTCGTCAATCTCGCGCAGTTGTTCCGGACTTGGCTCGGTGTATTGTTTGGGAACGGTCACCGCAATCTGGCGATATTTCGCTTTGCTCACCGGGATCGGCTGCTGAAATGAAACTTCATCGCCGGCTTTTGTTTTGCCCACGAGCGTCAAAACATACTTGCCGGGTTTGGTTTCCAGGCTGGCGCCCGCGATTCCTCGCCAGGTTTTGCTGGGTGAGTCAAAAGAGAAGAAGACTTCGTGATCCAGCCATTTTCCGGAGAGCGATTCCAACCGCTGCGGCGAACTCACCTGTAACAGAACCGGTGATCCATTGGCCACGCGCTTCGGCTGCCAGTGCACCGACCAGGAATGAGGACTTCGGCTCGTAGGCTTGATTGAATCCGCATTGCCGGCGGCGAGAGGGGAGGTGACCATCAACAGCAAAGCCGCGATCTCTCGGCAAGTTGGCATTGGAATCTCGTTTCTCCAGACTACCTTCGGACAAGCATAGAGTCCAGAATTTGGGCCCCAGATTGAAGATGAAGCATCTGAGCGGGGTCATCAGCAAACTTAACCCCGCAAGCCGGACAAAAAATCGGCCGGGCAGGGATTCCTGCAAAAGACAATCAAGCTGTTCTGGACGCCTGGTCACCAGAACCGCACAGGAAGCCGCAGGGTCGACGTGGTTGTGGGGTCGCGAGGACATGGCGGATCCCGTGCACGTGATCTTCGTGGATGAGGCAGGTCAGATGCTATCCGCAAGTAGTTGAAATGATGGTGGACCTGGTCGGGATCGAACCGACGACCTCTTCCATGCCATGGAAGCGCGCTCCCAGCTGCGCCACAGGCCCACACTGGTTGGAATACCAATTCTCGCCTACCCGGTAGCGATAGTCAAACACCGCACGACGGAGCCGCTGATCCATTAATTTACGAATTCAAGGAAAATGCGTATCCTGAGGGCAGCCGGCTTATGAAACTCGCCCTCGGGTTCAGCTTGATT
>OMOD01000023.1:0-10410 GCA_900290255.1 Candidatus Sulfotelmatobacter kueseliae | reverse complement strand
ACCACCTCGGCGCCGGTTCCCTACTCTTCCGTCAGCCAGGTGAATCTGCTGCTGTCCCAAGTGGAGCAAACTTCGCAATCCATGCAGCGGGATTTATCCGCCTTGCGGATCGAAAAATGGAAGACGGACGCCAACACCAAACGGGGATCGCAGGCTGACGTCGCGTCGATTCAGCGCAACCTGCAAACCGCTCTTCCCGGGATCATCGCTGAGCTGCGGAATTCCCCGGAGAGTCTGCCGCCGACCTTCAAGCTCTATCGCAATCTGGATGCACTTTACGATGTGTTCGCCTCGCTGGCCGAATCCACCGGCGCCTTCGGTTCGCGCGACGATTACCAGGCGTTGCGGAACGACGTGAACTCGCTCGAGACTTCGCGGCGAATGTTTGCCGACCGGCTAGAAACTCTGGCGGGATCGAAAGAAGCTGAGCTGACCAGATTACGCACCGACCTGCAGAATGCGCGCGCGATCGAACAAGCAGCCCCGCCCAAGAAAGTGGTGGTCGACGACACGGAGCCACCCAAGAAACCGGTCAGGAAGAAACCCGCACCCAAACCTCCGAAGCCGCCCGCCAGCACTCCGTCAAGTTCCGGCCAGACGCCGCCCTCCACGGCAAACCCGGCACCCCAGTAGGGTAGCCAGCCAGCGTTACCAGCCTGAAAATAAACCTCTTTCCATTGGGGAACTTACTGGCGCGACTTGGGGTCTATAGCGGTAGGGGAATTACTGACCGGAGGTAATCTGAGCTGTGAAACTTCGGGTCAACTCGGCAGCGAGAAAAGATCCTATAATGGGCTGTGTGCCATGCCCGTGATGGCGGGAGCATCCAGCTTGGGTAATCTCGTTGGAGCGATTGGAATCCGCGAGGAGGAATCCGCGATCGTGGCCGAACTCAAGGCCGGATCCGAGGAAGCCTACGCCTGGCTGATCGGCGAGTTTCACCAGCCCGTTTACAGCCTGGTATACCGCATGGTTTCGGACCCCGCCGACGCCCCCGATACCACTCAGGAAGTCTTTCTGAAAGTGTTCCGTGGGATGAAGCATTTCCATGGTGAATCCAGCCTCAAGACCTGGATCTATCGCATCGCTCTGCACGAGGCCTCGAACCGGCGGCGCTGGTGGTTTCGCCACAAATCCCGCGAGACTTCCATCGAACCGTTGGAAGCCGACGCCGCTTCCACTTCTTCGGCTCTGAGAGACTGTTTAGCCGACGACGCTGAGTCACCCTTCGATCGCTTCGCTCACGAAGAAGTGAGAACGCGCGTGGAAGAGGAGTTGCGCCGGGTTGCCGAACCGTATCGCACCACGGTGATTCTGCGTGATCTGGAGGAAATGTCTTACGAGGAAATTGCGGAAGTCACGCAGGTTTCCCTGGGGACGGTGAAGTCACGATTAACCCGCGGACGGCAAGCGTTGAAAGAACGCCTGACCGCGTATGCAAGAGAGGTTAGCCCGGCGCTGGGACTTCGGGACCAGCAGCCGAGAGTAGCTCCACGCTCAGAAACGCCGGCCGCAGGACGGCGATGCCAGGTGGGATCATGACATGCAGACAGGTTAAATTGTTGCTCTCGTCGTATCTTGACAACGCCATGACCGGCAAGTTGATGTTGTCCATGGCCGGGCATCTGGACGCTTGCGAGCACTGTCAGCAGGAATATCTCGCCCTGCGCCAAACGCAGCGCTTGCTTACCGCCGCCGGCCGCCGTAAGGCGCCCAGCGATCTGGCTTTGAAACTTCGCGTGGCGATCTCTCGTGAAGCGGCGCAATCGCGCCAGAGCAGCTTCTCGGTATTCCGGGTTCGCGCGGAAAACGCCCTCAATGCATTCATGGTTCCGGCTACGGCAGGTCTGGCAACGGCGGTGGTGATCTTCGGCTTCCTGATGGGCTTCGTGACATTGCCCTTGCAAGCGGGCAGCGCCGATGTCCCCCTGATGTTGAACACTGCCCCGCAACTTCAGGGCTCGGCGTTCGGCACCACCCTTGACTCGATCAAAGACGACTCTCTGGTGATCGAAGCCTATGTCGATGCCAACGGCCGGGTGCAGGACTACCGCGTGTTATCAAATCCAGACGCGGCCCAGGAACTGCCCTCGCAAGTGAAAAATATGCTGATCTTCACGACGTTTCGCCCGGCTATGTCGATGGGCCGGCCGACGCCGGGAAGGGCTGTGCTCTCGTTTTCGCGAATCAGCGTGAAGGGATAGATGCGCCTCCTGGCTCTTAAAGAGTTGGGTTCCGTTGACCCCCCGCCCCGAACCTCTTAAACTGACAACGTAGCCCGCACATTTCACCATTCTGTTAGGAGGGTCTTCCTGGGCCATTGCTTTCGATTTGCGTTTCTTGCCGCCCTGTTGGGGCTGATCGCATCGATCTGCCCGGCGGAAACTCCGCCCAACGTCACCTTGGACAGCAGTGAGACACTGTTCAGCGTTCTCGCTGCCATCAATACCTGTGGCTACAATGCAGAACTGGATTCGTCGGACCCGGTGCGCGCGCAGATCCGGACCGAAGTGGCCAACGCGTCACAGGCCTTCGACCAGGCAAAGGAAGAGACCCTGCTGTTGTGCCAGTTCTATCACGAGCATGAGCAGCCTGAGCCCTCCCGGACCCTGGCACAATACGTCTCGTTGGCGCTCCGCCTGGACGTACCGCCAGGGTTCGTATTCAAGGTCAAAGATGCCGACCTGCCTCCGGACGCCGCTCAAGTGGCCGGTATTGTCCCCATCTTGCAAAAATTCTATGACGTCGCGGGATTGCACGCCATCTGGCTCCGTCATCAGGTCGTCTACTCAGGACTCGCCGCCCGCTACCGTGACCCGCTCGCCAAGGTCCTGTTTGACACCGAGATCTATCTGAGACTTCAGTCCGCAGGTTACCTGGGACACAGCTTCACCGTCTATCTCGATCCCATGGGAGCGCCGGGGCAGACCAACGCCCGCAATTACGGCCCGGATTACTATGTGGTGATTTCCCCCGGGTCAGGAGCGGCGCTCAAAATGGATCAGATTCGGCATACTTATTTGCATTATTTGCTGGATCCGCTGGCGGCGAAATATCCCAACAGCATCAGTCGTCTAACCCCATTGCTTGCGGGGGTGAAAAAAGCGCCGATGGATGAGAGTTTCAAGCAGGATGTTTCCCTGCTGGTCACAGAATGCTTGATTCGCGCCATTGAAGTGCGGACCAGCGGCCCCGGCAAAATGACAGACGTGCAGCGGCAAGCCGCAGTGGAGCAGTCGGTAAAGCAGGGCTACGTCCTGACCCGGTATTTCTACGACGCGCTGGCAAAATTCGAAAAGGGCCCTGTCGGCTTGCGGAATGCCTACAGTGAAATGATTGGGGGCATCGACCTCGGCAAGGAACAAAAGTTCGTAGCGCTGACGAAATTCTCTACCGAGGCTGACCCTGAATTATTGCGGGTGTCGCGTCCCGCCGCAACCCGGCTGCTGGTGAGCGCCGAGCAACGCTTGTCAGCTGGGGATTCAGACGGCGCCAGGAAACTCGCCCAGGAAGCTCTGGACACGAAGAGTGAGGACCCGGGCCGCGCCCTCTTTATTTTGGCGCAAGTGGCCACCATGAACCGCGACCTGCAAGGTGCCCGCAACTATTTCGAGCAAGCCCTGGGTGTGGCGCATGAGCCCAAGGTGGTGGCCTGGTCCCACATTTACCTGGGAAGGATTTTTGACTTACAGGAAGAGCGCGCCGCCGCCCTTGATCATTACCGTGCGGCCCTGACCGCTGGCACCCAATTACCGGAGGTCAAAGCCGCAGCGGAACGGGGGCTTCAGAAACCCTATGAGCCGCCCAGCCCACGTCCACAGTAACGCACGGGGGCGGAAAGAACCATTTCTGTGATGTAGGAGTGAAGGCTAGAATCGCAACTTTAAGGAGAGAGCATGAAACGAACAGCCATAATTTTCGGGATGCTGGCGTGGGCTGGCTTCGCACTGGGGCAACAGGCGCCGACGCCACAGAAGCCGCCCTCATCACCGCCGAATGCGGCCCAGACGGCGGCCCCGCAGGCAGCGCCTGCGGGCAAGCGCCCGCCTCAGGCCAAGACCCAGCCGGAGTTTGATGCTTACAAAGCTGCGGTCGCCACTTCGGCGGACCCGGTCGCTCTGGGGAAAGCCGCCGATGATTTTGCCGCGAAGTTTCCCGACAGCGAACTTCGTATTCTGCTGTTTAAAGCGTCGATGCACTCCTTTCAGAATGCCAACAATGCGGACCAGATGAGTGCCGCTGCGGACAAGGTGCTCAAGATCGATCCCGATGATCCCGAGGCTCTGGTGGGGACTGCGGAAGTCATCGCTGAGCGTACCCGCGACACCGACCTCGATAAGGATCAGCGTTGGGCAGAAGCGCAGAAATACGCCTCGCATGCGGTGGAAACCATCGAAACCGATGTTGCCATCCCGGCCGGCACTCCCCAGGAAAAGATCGATGCGTACAAGGGGTTTATGCGCTCCTCCGCATATTCTGTTCTAGGCACCATTAGCTTCAACCAGGAAAAATATCCCGACGCCGAAAACTACTTCCGCAAGTCGGTGGACGCCTTGCCATCGCAGCCCGATCCGGTCGTCGTTCTGCGCCTGGCGATTGCGCTGGACAAGCAAAACAAATATCCGGAAGCCTTGAAGGAAGCCAATCATGCGGTGGAACTGACTCAGGAAGCAAGTGTGGCTGGGAAACTCGCGCGCCAGGAACGGGACCGGTTGGTACAATTGACCGGCGGCAGCACTCCCGCGCCGGCTTCTAAACCACCTGCGGGCGCCGCCCAGAACCCGTCTTCGCACTGACGGAAGATTCAGCTAGAGATCATGACCCGCCCCGCTTGCGGGCAGCGATGGAGATGTTTCGCCCCTTTTGAAGTGATGAAATCACGAGACATGGCGGACCTGGAGCAGACTCTGGGTTACCGGTTCGTCCGGCCAGAATTGCTGGACCAGGCCCTGACCCATAGCTCACAGGCGCGGGAGGTGGAGTCGGCCCAACCCCTGGCCAGCAAACGCACCGGTGACAATGAACAACTCGAGTTCCTCGGCGATGCGGTCCTGGGGCTCATCACGACCGAGGATCTGTTCCATCGCTTCCCCCAATTTCGCGAAGGCGAGTTATCCAAGCTGCGGGCCCACCTGGTCAGCGAAAAGCATCTAATCCGAGTGGCCCAGACTCTGGAATTGGGTCACTACCTCCGCCTGGGGCGGGGTGAGGAGAAAAGCGGCGGTCGCAACAAGACCGCTCTTTTAGTCGATGCCTTGGAAGCAATTTTGGGAGCCATGTACGTGGACAGTGGGCTGGAGACGGTACGTCGTGTCGTGCTTGAGCACATCGTGTCTCCGGAGCTGGAAATTATCGCGCGCAATGGCAGCAGTTTGCCCCTGAACGACTACAAGTCCGCCTTGCAGGAGAAGCTTCAGGCCATGGGCCGTGCCCAACCGGCCTATGTTCTGGTGAAAGAGCGCGGCCCCGAGCACAGCAAGACTTTCACCGTGCAGGCGAGACTGCTGAAGGCCGACGAGCCCAACGACACCGAACTGGTTGGACAGGCTGAAGGATCGACGAAAAAGGACGCCGAGCAGGGGGCGGCGCGGCAGTTGCTTGCCTATCTGGATTCGCCGCCCGCCGACAAACGCAGCCGGGCTTCGGGCGGGGGGCAGATGGCCAAGTCATGACCGATGTAGTCTCTCGACCGCGAGCCCAATGGCCCAGCTCTCTGCAATCGCTGCTAACCACCATCGTCATCGCCGTGTTTGTCATTGCGTTCGTGGTGCAGGCATTTCAGATCCCGTCGGAGTCCATGGAAAACACCCTGTTGATCGGGGACTACCTGCTGGTGGACAAACTGCGCTACGGTGGAGCGACCGCCTGGAACCATCTAATGCCGTACCGCCCAGTGCACCGAGGCGACATCATTGTTTTCCGCTATCCCCTCAACCCTACTCAGCATTTTGTAAAGCGAGTGGTGGGAGTTCCGGGTGACCGGGTGCGGCTTATCAATCGGCAGGTGTACGTCAACGGTACAGCTTTGCGCGAGAATTACGTGATCCATAGTTCCCCGGCGCACGATGCGTTTCGTGACGAGTTCCCCCGCCTCAACCTCCCGGTCCCGGGACTGGAAGGGACTTGGTGGCTGCAAATGAAGAAGTTGGTGGAGGACGGCGAACTGATTGTTCCGGAAGGCAACTATTTCGTGCTGGGCGACAATCGCGACGAAAGCAGCGACAGCCGTTACTGGGGTTTTGTCCCCCGGGAAAACATTATTGGACGGCCGTTGCTGATCTATTGGTCGTTGCGTAGCATTGATGAAGATATGCAGGTTGCCTCCACGCCGGGTGACAAACTTTATCACTTCGCCTATGTGGTCAGTCACTTGTTTCGGATCACCCGCTGGAACCGGACATTTCGGTTGGTCAACTAAGGACGATCCGGGCCAATCCGGCTACAATACAGCGACAAGACAGGAACGATCTCGATGGCCAAGAAAGAAAACGCTCAACCTGAAAAACCGCGCGAAACCACAGTCGAGTTCCTCGCGTCACTGGCGGCCGTATTGGTGACCGGACTGTTCATCATCACATTTATCTTGCAGGCCTTCGAGATTCCGTCGAGTTCGATGGAAAACACCCTCCTGATCGGGGACCATGTGTTCGTGAACCGGGAGCAATTCGCGCCCGCCACACACTGGCTTGGCCCGCTGCTTCCCTATCGCTCCATCCGGCACGGTGACATCGTGGTGTTTCTTTCCCCGGCCGAGCCCGGCCTCTATGTGGTGAAGCGGATCATGGGCACTCCTGGAGACCGTATTCATTTGCGCAACGGCGTGGTCTACCGCAACGGTGAAAAGCTCGAAGAGCCTTATGTCATTCACTCGGCTGTGGCCGACGCCTACAACCCTTATCGGGACAACTTTCCGGCGGTGCCGCCTTCCGAGTTCAACAACGTCGCTCCCAATTGGCAACTGACGCTCCAGTCCCACCTTCAGGGAGACGATATCGTGGTCCCACCGGACAGCTACTTCGCCATGGGCGACAACCGCGACGTCAGCTATGACAGCCGGTACTGGGGCTTTATCCCGCGGGAAAATGTGATCGGCAGGCCCATGTTTATTTACTGGTCGTTTGAGACTCCACCCAACCAGTATCTGGAAAGAGAAGTCAGCCAGAGAGTAGGGTTCCTGGCGCACGTGGTGTTTCACTTCTTCGACGAAACTCGCTGGCGCCGCACCCTCAAGGCAGTGAAGTGAAGTTTGTTCGCTCCACACGCGGAATGGTCGTCCTGGGACTTGTGCTCCTGGCCGTGCTCTGCCTGGTCCGGCCCGGAGCCAATCGGTTGCGGTCCCGGATCGTCGGCTCCATCAGCCTCGCCCTGGGGCGATCCGTGGAAGTATCGTCCGTGAGCCTGCGTTTTCTTCCGCAGCCGGGATTTGAACTGGAGAACTTCGTGGTCCACGACGATCCCACATTCGGGGCGGAGCCGGTGCTGCGGGCTCAGGAAGTGACCGCCTTGTTACGGATGAGATCGCTTCTGCGCGGCCGGCTGGAGATCGCCACTCTGAGCCTCACCGAACCCAGTGTCAATCTGACCCGCAACTTGGAAGGACACTGGAACCTGGAAAACCTGGTGGAGCGCGCCGACAAAATCTCGGCGGCTCCCACCATCAAAGCGAAGACGGAAAAGCGCCCTGCATTCCCCTACATCGAGGCCCGCCACGGTCGTGTCAACTTTAAGTTCGGACCGGAAAAAAAGCCTTACGCCCTTACCGGCGCAGATTTTTCCCTGTGGCAGGATTCGGAAAACATGTGGAGCATGCGGCTGAAAGCGCAACCCGTGCGCACCGATTTCAATCTGAGTGACACCGGCATTCTGCGGGTGACCGGCTCATGGCAGAGAGCCGCCGCGTTACGCGACACCCCTCTCCAGTTCACCTTTCTCTGGGACCGCTCACAGCTCGGACAGCTCACCAAACTTGCCTACGGAAGCGACAAAGGCTGGCGAGGAGAGGTGCGGATCGCAGCTCAGCTTTCAGGTACCCCGGCCCATCTGAGCGTAACCGCGGACGCCGCTGCGGAAGATTTCCGCCGCTATGACATTCCAGGCGGGGGCGCCATGCGTCTGGCGATACAATGCATCGCCCAGTACAGTTCGATCGACAATACTCTTTCCGATGCCGCCTGCACCGCCCCGGTGGCGGATGGCTCGATCCGCCTCACCGGCCGCATCTCCGATCCCTTGGGATCTCGCAGCTACGATCTTGCGCTCACGGTAGAGGGCGTACCGATGCAATCGCTGGTGGTTCTGGCCAGGCACGCCAAGCTCGGCCTGCCGGACGACCTGATCGCAACTGGTGACCTTAAGGCCAAGGCGACAATTCAGCGGCTTGCAGCCGCGAACCAGACGCCATTCGCCTGGCAGGGCAGCGGCCAAGTGACTGGATTCGGCCTGGAATCGAGCCTCACCAATACCGATCTGGCATTGAACGACATTTCGTTCACCATCTCTTCCCAGGGCATGGATCCCCATCTGACTGTGAACCCGTTCAAGATTTCTCTGGGCCGCCTGGCGCCCACGGTGCTACAGGGGCGCGTTTCGCATGATGGCTATGACTTCGAGCTCAAGGGCGAAGCTCAGTTGCAGCGCCTGTTGCAAGCGGCGAGGACGGCCGGAATCCCTGCCCTTCAAACCACCGCCGAAGGGGCCGCCAAACTTGACCTGCAGGTCGTTGGGACGTGGGCACATTTTGCGCCACCGGAAATCACCGGCACTGCGCACCTCCATGCGGTCCGATCTCGAATCCGTGGGCTGGATGCCCCGTTCGACGTTGTGGCGGCAGATCTCATCCTTGGCCCCAACCTGACCCAAGTCAACAACCTGACCGCAACCATGGCCGGAACTTCATGGCGTGGATCGCTGGCGCTTCCGCGGCCTTGTGGGACAATAAGCGCCTGCTCAATTCACTTCGATCTGCACGCCGACCAAATCTCCGTCGATCAGTGGTCGCCGCTGTTATTTCCCAAGGCGCAGAAAGAGCCCTGGTATCGCTTCGGCTCTGCCTCCATTCGCTCCGCTAGCCCCGGCTTAGTCGCGTTGAACGCCAACGGAAAATTCAGCGCGGATAAGATCGTAGTTCGCGGTGTCGCCGCCAACAAGGTGTCCTCAACGGTTCAGATAGAGAGTGGGAAGATCGAGTTCAAGGATTTGCGCGCTGAGGTTCTGGGCGGACGGCATCTGGGTAACTGGACGGCGGATTTCACCTCCCAGCCGCCGCGATACGGCATCAGCGGAGTTTTGGATCGCGTGGTCCTCGGGCTGCTCGCCACGGCCATGAACAACGCCTGGATCACCGGCTTGGCGAACGTGAAGTACCAGATCGATGCATCCGGGTTCACCCACGCGGAACTGCTGGGCTCGGCCACCGGTACGTCTCAGGTGGAAGTGAGAAACGGCACGTTCCCCCACGTCGTGCTGGCCGGGAACGGCGGTCTGCAAGTGCAGCGTTTGACCGCGCGCTTCTCGTTACAGGCGGGCAATTTCGAGATTCAAGACGGCTCCCTGGAGACGGCGGGAGACAACTACCGGCTCAGTGGTACCGCTTCACTGGACCGCGTTTTTGACCTCAAACTGACCCGCGAGGGAGCTCCCGGCTTCAACATCACCGGCACCCTCACTCAACCGCGGGTTACGCCGATCGCAGCCGCGAACACTCAGGCGGAGTTGCGACGCTAGGAACACTGAGAACCAAGACAGGGGAACTCCTCATTTGCTTGCATGATGTGATATCATATATTACATATGAGGATACCTAAGACCTTTACGGTAGAGGAATCCCTTCTTGCTGACCTGGAACGGAGCCGCGGCAATCGCTCCACCAGTGAACGTGTAAACGAACTCCTGAAGCGCGCTTTGGAGCACGAGGCCAAGGAAAACCTCGAACGCGAAGCGGCTTTGTTTTATTCGGAAAACGCCAACGACAGAGCCGAGCGGCGGGCATTTCAGAAGGCTTCCATACGTTCGCTGGAGAGGGACTAGATTATGTCCCCTTTGTCTCTCACCCGAACGTTTCCGCACCGTGGGGAGATCTGCCTTGTGCGCCTCGACAAGAACCGCCCTGCGCTGGTGATCTCGAGCAATGCCCTGAACCGCCACGCCCTCGACGTATGCGTCGTGCCCCTGACTTCAGTCGAACATCGCAAGTTCACGCTCAGAGTGGAACTTCCAGCGGGCGAGGGTGGTCTGGAGCGCCGGTCGTGGGCTAAGTGCGACCAAGTAACAACACTGGAAAAAGCGCTCTTGAGGTATCCGCCCCTGGGCCGTCTTTCCTCGGCCACCCTCGCTCGCGTTGAATCCGCGATCAAGACAGCCTTGGAACTCCCGTGACTCTTCACCTCGCCGGCGCGTACCCCGGCCCCCGCA
>OMOD01000129.1 GCA_900290255.1 Candidatus Sulfotelmatobacter kueseliae | reverse complement strand
GGAGCTCGAGACCTCAACCACAACCGATTGGGGGTTGCTGAAGCAACCGGATAATCAGAAGCCAGCTAGTGTAGTCTGCATAGTCTTCTTCTTCGCCGAATACCGGCTCGCGATTTTCGCGATCCAATAGGCTGATCAACGCAGCTTTGACTTTGGGATCGCGAAGGGCGGTGGGATCAGAGCGTAACTGTTTGAAGGCCTCCATTCTCACCTCAGCATCATCCGAACGAAGCTGCGCGAGCAATTCCGCCCGGATCGCACCCGAAGCCGAGGCCTGCTGGCCAGGCGCGGCGGTGACCGTTACGAATGCCGCAATAATTGACACAAGTACGATTCGCGTCGAATTCAGCCGCCGCTCGCGGGAAGGAAGAGACATATCTTCATGATTATGCGGCAGAACGCATTGTGGTACGGCGTTACTGTTGTAATCAGCGTTACCCTCACAACTCCTTCAGAAACGCACTCGCCTCGGTCGCGCGGGGAAACAGCTTCTCCTCCGCCTGGAACTCGGCCGAGTGCACGCATCTCCGGCTCCCGCGCAGTTTTACCGGATGCTTCAGGTGCAGCATCTCGTGGTAGACGATGTACTCCAGCACATACTTCGGCACAGCGTTGAGGTCGAAAATGCGGCTGATGATGATCGCGTTGTGCGCGGGATCGTAGTGGCCCAGAATGCGGCGCGTCTTGGTTTGGCTCCAACTCATGCGCGGACGCGCCATCAGCCCATGAAAGAAGCGCGTGTTCAATTCCTCAAAGACCGCGTCCAGATCGTAGAAATGCCCGCGCGCAGAACGCAGCCGCTTGCGTCCGCGGATCTGCCGGACTAGGTGCGCCTTGCGCACGATCTCGTGGCTCGCGACATACTTGCGATACCGTGCCGCCTGCCCGCGATCAATCGGGCGGCGGTACATCTTGGCCAGCAGGATGTGGGCGATGGCCCGCAAAACCGCTTCCGGCGCGCCTTCCAGCAAATCCGAAAGCCGAACCAACAGCCGGCCATTGCGCAGCCGGATGGTGTTGTTGACGTTGGCAAAGGCGAAGAATTCGATCTTCAGCTCGGGCAGGGAAGTCCCGGGGCGCAGTTCGTGGTAAGTTTCCTGGAAGATTTCGAACAGGCCTTCGCGCACGGTGAGGGCAGGGTAGCACGAACCTGACCTCGGACCTCAGACCGCGGACATCAGACCTCAGACTTCAGCCATCCGGCTTCGGATCATCCTGCTTCCCCTGGGTCCGAGGTCCGACGTCTGACGTCCGGTGCTACTCCGGCTTTGCCTCGCTCTTGGCGCTCGAACTCGCGTTCAGCTTCTTGTGCTTGGCTGCGTCATCCTGGTCGGCGAGCAGTTTCTTGTGATCTTCCGACGATGTGTCCATCGTCTCCAACGCGTTGGTCAGGACGAACTCGTATTGCCGGCTTTCCTCTGGCTTGACGCCGGCGGCATCCTTCAGCGCGAGCAGCTTGGCCCGAAATTCCGTATCCGCCTCAACGATCAGCTTCAGCGGCTTGCGAATGTCATCTTTGCGATCTACATAAGTCTCAATGTTGTCATTGAGCTCGTCGTAGAGCAGTTGAAAGTCGTCGAGCAAATCGTGCGTCTGCTTGGCGCGATCCTTGGTCTTGGGGTCGGCCCGCATCTGTTCCAGTTTTACCAGCCGGACGCGGGCGAATTCGACATACAGCTTCAGCCGTTCCCGCGGCTCCCAGCTGGCGTCGCGAATCTGGTCAATTTCGGGCTGCGTCAGCGGATCACGGTGGCGCTGAGCCATCACGCGAGACCCGGCGGCCAGCAGCAGAACAACCCCGACACACCAACTGAGCTTCAAGGCGGTCATTTTGCGCCTTTCGGAAACATTGCGGCCAACAGGTCGTCGCGTACGTGTTGCAGCCGACTGATGGCGTCCCGCACCGGAGGCTGATCGGCCTGACCCAACGAATGCACGATCTCGGTCAGCTTGCGGATCATCCCGCGCACGGCAATCTCCGTCTGTTTCTCCCGCTTGTGCGACTGAATCGCGTAGTCGCGGGCCAGTTCCGAATATGCGACCACGTCGCTCAGCGCGGTCTGCGCCTTTTCAACCTCAGCCCCGGCGTACAATTTGTCAGCCGCGGCCAGCTGCTGCTGGGCAATTTGCACACAGAGGTGCGGACGGTCGCCGATGCCGGTCGACGAGAGTCGCGCCTTTAACTCTTCAACTGTAGGCGCGCTGCCGGGCAGCGCGCTCGCGCTCAGGGCGGCTACGACTGCCAGCCAAACGAGGGCGCGGCACAATCGAAATGGGAAACGCCCCACAGACATAATCCGATCCCCGACTATTTCTTTGGCTCGATGGCGATCAGCCGATGTCTTGCTTGCCACTCTTGATCAGGATACTTCCCGTTGGCCGTGTTGAGGAAGAGGTGATAATTGGCCGCGGCCTGCTTGGTGTCTTTGAGTTGATCGTAAGCTGTGGCCCGCAAGAAGTACATTCTGGGATCCTCGGGCAGAAATTTCAGCCGTGCGTCGGCAGCCTTGATTATCAGAACGTAGTCATGGTTCCCGTTGGCCGCGAAGGCGAGGTCGCCATAAGCCTCGCCCTGATCGGGATTGAGTTTTACCGTGGTCAGAAATTCTTGCTCCGCTTCGGCGTATTCCCTCTCTCGAAGCAGACTCTGGCCCAGACTGCGGTGCAGGTCTGCATCGCCAGGATGCGCCGCCAGCAGCGCGCGATACGTAGCTTCGGCTTCATCGTTCTTTCCCGCGGTGACATAAAGCTCAGCCAGGTCGCGCTGGATCGACTCGTCCCCTGGGGCCAGCTTCGCGCCCATCTGCAGTTCGACAATGGCCGCGTCGTTCTTGTCCTCCGCCGCCAGGACTCGGCCCAACTGAACGTGCGCCGCGGCCTGCTCCGGATGCAAAGCCACCAGTCTGCGCAGATATTCCGCGGCTTCCGGGAAGCGCCGCCCGCGCATGTAAATATTCGCCAGCCCGGTCAGTGCGTCTGACGCTGGATCGAGCGCAAGCGCCTGTTTATATTCGTCGACTGCATCGGCGAACTTCTCTTGCTTTTCCAGAATCATTCCGGCGGCGAGGTGCGGTTCAGGGTCCTTCGGTTGCAAAGTTGCCGCTTGGCGATAAGCGGCAACGGCCTCTTCCGGCCTGGTCGCTTCGAGCACGTGAGCCAGCGAAAGCCAGGCGCGCTCTTGCCCTTCGGCTGGGTGATCGGTTGGCTTGAGCTGGGTCGCGGCGCGCAGGAATTGCTCAGCATCCGGCTGACCGGTCTTGGCCAGCTGAATCCCCAGATTCAGGTTCGATTCAAATACATCCGGCTTTGCGGCCACCGACTTGCGATACGCGGCAATCGAATCGTCAGTCTTGCCCAGCTTGTTTTCCACGAAGCCGAGATCGAACCACGCCACATAGCTCGCCGGATCAGCCTCGATCGCCTTGTGCAACAGCATTTCCGCCGCGGCGTAGTCCTGCTTCTGAATGAGCGCTTCCGCCTTGGTGAGCTCCGGCGACGGAGGGACTTCCTCTTCCACTTGGACGTGGTGAGTGGAGTTCGCTGCTTTTTGATGCGGTTTGCTGGAAGAGGAGCCTTCGGCCTGCGGCTGGCTTGTGGGTTGTGAGGCAGACTGGGAAGGTGATTGCGAGTCCGTCTGGTCCGCAACCGAAGCGGCGAAAGTACACGCCAGAGCGGCAACTGCCAGCCCGGCGATTAAGATCCCGCCAGTTAGCAGTTTACGACCGGCCATTCGAACGCGCGTTGCCATTCCCATTCAGGATACGCGCCAGATACTTGCCCGTGTAAGACCCAGGTTGTTTGGCGATGGCCTCCGGCGGGCCGACGCCAACCACTCGACCGCCGCGATTCCCGCCCTCCGGGCCAAGATCAATCACCCAGTCGGCCGTCTTGATGACTTCCAAGTTGTGTTCGATGACAAGAATCGAACCTCCCGCTTCTATCAGGCGTCGAAACGCCGCCAGCAGCTTGCTGACGTCGTCAAAATGCAGCCCGGTCGTAGGCTCGTCGAAGATGTACAGCACCCGCTGCCGCGGTGATGCATCGCCGCTGCGGTTGGACCGGCCGGTCTCCCGCGCAGCCGGTTGCAGGTGTGCAGCGAGTTTCATGCGCTGCGCCTCGCCGCCAGAAAGCGTCGTGGCCGACTGTCCCAGCCGCAAATAGCCCAATCCAACCTCTTCGAGAGGCCGCAGTTTTTCCGTGACTTTGTGCACCTCGGCGAAGAACTTGAGCGCCTCCTTCACCGTGAGGTTCAGCACTTCGTGAATGTTTTTTCCCCGGTACCGCACCTCCAGTACTTGCGGTTTGTAGCGCGTGCCTTTGCACTCTTCGCAAATCAGTTCGACATCCGCCAGGAATTGCATTTCTACTGTAACGGTGCCGTCGCCCTGGCACATTTCGCACCGCCCCCCGGGAATATTGAAGGAAAAATGTCCTGCGGTAAATCCGCGTTTCTTCGACTCCGGCAGGGAAGAGAACAGTTCGCGGATGGCGTCGAATGCCTTGATGTACGTGACCGGATTCGAGCGCGGGGTGCGCCCGATGGGCGACTGATCCACCAGGACGACCTCGTCAATAAACTGATCGCCGCTTAGGCTTTCCCACGACGCCGCGGGCCCGCCCGCACCGCTGCTCGACTGCTGCTTGGCTTGCGCCAGAGCCCGGTAGAGCACTTGATGAAGCAGCGTGGACTTGCCCGACCCGGAAACGCCCGTGATGGCGACGATCACCCCCAGCGGAATGGAGATGTCCACGCCCTTGAGATTGTTGGCCCGCACTCCGCGGAGCATAATCTGCCGGGCTCCCGGCTTGCGCCGCGTCGTCGGCACTGGAATGCGCAGGTCGTGCGCCAGGTACCGTCCCGTCAAAGAGGCGGGATCCCGCGCGATCTCGTCGTACGTTCCCGCCGCCACCAGCTTGCCGCCATTCTCGCCCGCGCCCGGACCCAGGTCGAGAATGCGGTCGGCCGCCTGCATGATGTCAGGGTCATGCTCGACTACCAGGATCGTGTTTCCCAGATTGCGCAGGTCGTGAAGGATCTTGATCAGCCGGTGCGTGTCGCGCGGGTGCAGGCCAATCGAAGGTTCATCGAGCACATACAGCGTGCCGACCAGCCGCGATCCGAGCGAAGTCGCGAGCTGAATCCGTTGCGCTTCGCCGCCCGAGAGCGTGGAGGAAAGCCGGTCGAGCGTCAGGTACTCCAGTCCAACCTCATTTAAAAACCGCAGCCGCTCGCGAATCTCTTCCAGCAGCCTTTCCGCAATGTCCTTCTCCTGCGCCGTTAACTCGAATTCCGAGAAGAACCGGAACGCGTCTTCGACCGTGAGGGCGCAGATTTCGCAGAGGTTGCGCCCGTTGATCTTGACCTGCCGCGCTTCCATCCGCAGCCGGGCTCCGTTGCATTCCGAGCACAACGAATATCCGCGGTAGCGGCTCAGAAACACGCGCACATGCAGTTTGTATTTCTTGCGCTCGAGGTGATGGAAAAAACCCCGCACTCCGAAGAACCGCCCTTCGCCGTTGAGCACCAGATTCCTGTGCCCCTTTTCGAGTTCCGCCCACGGCACATCCAGCGGAATGCCGGCCTGCTTGGCAAAGCGTTTCAAATCGGTGAACAGCGTCCGATACTTGGGCTTGGTCCACGGCTCGATCGCGCCCCCGGCCAGCGTTTTCATCTTGTCGGGAATGACCAGGTCGAGATCGAAGTCAATCGTGTTGCCGAACCCCTGGCACCGCGGGCACGCGCCATAAGGATTGTTAAACGAAAAAAGTCTCGGCTCCGGCTCCTCATAGCGCAGGTTGCAGTGTTTGCATTCAAAGCGCTGGGCAAACCGCAGTGGGGGGCGGGCGCTCCCTGAGCGCGAGTCGGAGCGGCCCTCGCTCGCGGCCTCTGCATCGCCGTCACGGGGCGCAATTTCGAAAATCACTTCTCCCGCTTCCCGATATGCCGTTTCAATCGCATCCACAATGCGGGAACGCGCTGCGGCGGAAACGCTCAGCCGATCCACGAGAACAAAGACCGGCTGATCGAAATGAATGTCGAGCAGCGACTCCGGCGTGGAGAATTCGAAGACCTGTCCTGCCTGGCAAAGCCGGTTGAACCCCGCCTTGCGCAGATCGAACAAACGGGTCTTCAGAGCATCAGAAAGGGTAGTCGCGGGTGCCCCACCCTTCTCGCGTTCTTTGCGAGAGGGTGGGGATTTTTTCGACTTCATCGACCGCTCGTCGCGGTCGGTTATTTGCGGCATTCCCGCCCGCTGCACGGGAAACAGCACCTGCAGCCGCGTCTCCGGATCGAGCGCCAGAATCGTGTCGGCAACTTCGTCGACCGTGTCTTTCTTCACTTCGCGCCCACACTTGGCGCAGTAGGTCCGCCCCACACGGGCAAACAGCAATCGCAGATAGTCGTAGATTTCGGTGGCTGTCGCCACGGTCGAGCGCGGGTTCCGCGTCGTGTTCTTTTGCCGGATGGCGACCGCCGGGGCAATCCCGTCAATCGAATCGGCGTCCGGCTTCTCAATCCGCTCCAGAAATTGCCGCGCATACGCCGACAGTGATTCCACGTACCGGCGCTGACCCTCAGCGTAGATCGTGTCGAAGGCCAGCGAAGACTTGCCCGAGCCGGAGACTCCCGTCACCACCGTCAACTGATTGTGCGGGACCTCAAAATCTATGTTCTTGAGGTTGTGAACGCGGGCTCCGCGTACAACAATGCTTTCCGTGTGCATCGATCCAGAAGACATCGGGTCTGCGGCCGGAACCACCGGGTTCGCCCCGAGCCCGCGTGCTAGTCGGAGGCCCAGAGGTGGCCGAATCTTTCGATTATAACTCCGGCCCCTCTTCCACTAAGATACAGGTGGACCGTGACCGTCCCCGCCAAAACGACTGGCCTCCGCTATTGGATGCTGCGCGTGCTCCACGAGTGCGAGCACGTCTCCACCGATTTCGGCGCCGACCCGGTACACGATCTGCGGGTTGCCTTGCGCCGCTGCCGCTCCATGGCCGACGGCATGATGGCCATGGACCCCGATCCCGCCTGGAAGGCGATGAAAAAGGCCGGCAAGCGCCTGTTCCAGAGCCTGGGCGAGCTGCGCGACGTGCAGATCATGATGGAGTGGCTGGAAAAGCTTCAGCCTCGTCCGGTTCGTGTGGGCGCGGCCGACTCGGCCGGGCTGCCGCCGGCGGCGGAGAGCGATATGGGAAACGATGGAGCCTCACCGGAACCCATAGCAAATCCGCCGGTGCCCGATCCGGCCCGATCCCTGCTCCAGATTCTTCGCCTGCGCGAAACCGAACAGAAACATGTCGCCCGCGCCGCGCTCGACGCATTCGATCGCAAACAATGGCGCCAATGGACGAGAACTCTGCCGCAGCGCGCCTCGCGCATCCGCCCCGGCAGTAGTGTGTTCAAGCATCTCGCCCTCGAGCGCTGGACCGCCGCCCGCGAACTGCACCACCGCGCCCTCCGTAATCGCTCTCAGGTTGCATTCCACACCTTGCGCATTGGCCTCAAGCGCTTTCGCTACATCGTGGAGAATTTTCTTCCCGCCGAGCACGCTGCCTGGTCGAACGATCTTAAACACATGCAGGACTTGCTCGGCGAAGTCCACGATCTTGATGTGCTCTGGGCGACCGCGCTTTCCTGCCACGTTTTCCCAGAGGGTGAATCGCGCCAGCGCTGGCATGCACTCACCCTGGAAGAGCGCGCCAAACGCATCGCCGAATATCGCCAGCGGACCGTCGGACCGGATTCGCTGTGGAATCTCTGGCGCGCCGGATTGCCGCAGGGCAAGCAGATTCAGCAGATCGCCACGCGCCGCATGAAGTTGTGGGCCAAGGCGCTTGACCCTGACTTCGCCCATTCCGAACGCGTGGCGCGTCTCGCGCTCGAACTCTACGACGGGTTGGGTGCGGCAGGCTTGCTGGGCACTCTGAATGGCGGCACCGCGAACTGCACCACCGCAGACGCCCGCGACAGCCTGTACGTGGCCGCGCTGCTGCACGACGTCGGCTTGTCGAAGGAGAAGAAAGGGCACCACAAGACTTCGCAGGCCCTGATCCAAGCTCATGGCACGCCGCTTGGATGGAAAGCTGAAAACATGCAGCGGGCCGCGATGGTGGCGCGCTTTCACTGCGGAGCGCTGCCCACCCCCAGCCACAGGGCACTGCGCGATCTGCTGCCCAACGAGCAGAAAGTCATCATTCGGCTGGCCGCAATCCTGCGCCTCGCCAATGCCCTCGACGCCGGGCATGACGGCCACATCCGCCGCGTGCGGATCGAAAACACGGCCGGAAGCTTACCCGCTCGCCAGCGCCGCACCAACGGCTTTCTGCGCAAGCCTCCAGCTCTGGGCAGGAATGAAGCGCTGGTCATCGCAGCCGACGGGTACACGCCAGCAAGTCCAGCAGCCCAGACCATCGCCGCTGAAAGGTATTTGCTCGAAACCGTGCTGCGGAGGCCGGTGGTGGTGAAGGCCGCATCCTCCGGCTCGCGCATGAATGTTCGCCGGGCATCGTGAGCCTCTCTCGCGCTGCGAAACCAGCCAGTTACTTCCTTGCACTCCGCCCTCGGCGTAAGAATGACAGTGAGCTTGTGATCCGGCCACCGAGTCGGAAATCTCCCATGACTCACGCCCAACTGGTCGAAAAAGCCGTGCGCTGGCTGCGGGCCTATCGCTGCGGCGTCGTGCTATCGGAACAGGCCTCGGTCAGCGGCGAAATGCCTGACGCGATCGGCTGGAAGCGCGCCTGCCATTCCGTGCTGGTCGAGTGCAAGGTCACGCGCACCGATTTCCTGGCCGACCGTGCCAAGCCTTTCCGCCAGAAGCCGGAAAAAGGCGTCGGCAGCGAGCGCTTCTATCTGACGCCGCCGGGTCTGATCAAGACCGAGGAATTGCCTGCAGGCTGGGGCCTGCTGGAATGCCGGCGCGGAGGGATCGAAGTGCTGCAAGCCTCGGCGAAGAATCTGCGCACCGCCATCGGATTGCGCTATGAGATGAATCTGCTGCTCGCCAGTCTGCGCCGCGTCGAAGTGCGCATCGAGCCCCAGACCATCACCGACTTCCTCAAATGGAAGAACCGCATGGCCGAATACAACCGCGGCACATTGCCCGAGGGATTGACCGCAACCGAAGAAGAACTGAACGTCTTCCTGGAGCCGGAAGTGCCATGTTAATTTGTGCCCTCTCGTCGGCCCGCCCTTGAGGGAGAGATAGAAAAACCGGGCTGGTTGGCCCGGCTTCTTCATGCGTCGAGTTGGATGCGCACCGGAATTCCCAGCACGCGCCCTTTTTCGCGGGCTCGGTGCGGTTCACATCGCAGCCCGGCGCGAAAACAAACAGGGAGACGGCCGCACGCCAACTGCCGTCAGCAGACCTAAAGTGAAAGTTCCGCAAATGCCGTTAACTGACTGATTAACCAGCTCTTACCGGCAGCGCTCAACGCTTCCCAGCAGTCGGCTCCTGGGTGGCGAAATCCCCCGTGGGCAAAACCTTGCGCAACTGCGCGCAAGTTCTGGACCCGCTACAGCTCCCGCCGGCCTTCCATCGCTTTGAGCATGGTGATTTCGTCGGTGTATTCGATGTCGCTGCCGACCGGGATACCCATGGCAATGCGGGTGATCTTCACCCCCGTCGGCTTCAGTTGCTGCGAGAGATAGACGGCCGTCGCTTCGCCTTCGACCGTGGGGTTGGTCGCCAGGATGACTTCGTCCACGTTGCCCGCAACCACGCGCGAGATAAGGTTCGCGATTCGCAACTGCTCGGGCCCGATGCCGTGGAGCGGTGAGATCGCGCCGTGCAGGACGTGGAAGACGCCGTTGAAGTGCTTGGTTTTTTCAATCGAGGCAATGTTCGTGGGTTCTTCGACCACACACACCAGGCGCTGGTTTCGCGTGGGGCTGGTGCAGTACACGCAGGGATCGACGTCGGTAATGTTGTTGCACACCGAGCACAGGCGCAGGTTGGCCTTCACGTCGCGCACCGCGGCCGCCAGCGCTTCGGCGTCTTCGTCGCTGGAGCGCAGAATGTGAAACGCCAGGCGCTGCGCGCTTTTCGCGCCGACGCCGGGGAGCTTCTTCAGCTCGTCAATCAGCCGCGACATGGGTTCGGCAAAGCGGGACATTGGGGAAATTGAGTAATTTTGTAATTTGGTGGTTGAGTAATTTGGGTCGTGCGATCCCGCCAGCGGCTACGATGCTCTGCGACGGTTTTCAATTACCCAATTACTCAATTACAGAATTACTCAATGCTCAGAGTCCCGGCAAACCCATCCCGCCCAGCATTCCGCCCACCGTGGACTGCATCTGCGCGTCCACCTTGCGCGCGGCTTCGTTGACCGCGGCGAGAATCAAGTCTTCGATCATTTCGACGTCGCCCGACTTCACCGCTTCGGGGTCGATGTGCAGGGTGAGCAACTGTTTGCGGCCATCCATTTTCGCCGTGACCGCGCCGCCGCCCGACGACGCCTCGACCACCGTCTCCTGCATTTTCTTTTGCAGGGCGTCGTACTGCGCCTTGGCTTTCGACATCAGCTCTTGCAGGTTGAATCCGCCCATAGAGCTCCACGTTTCAAAGTCTCAAGGTTTCAGAGTTTCAAAGTTCCAAACACCCCAACGCTGTAGAGGGTACGCCCGGCGGCTTCGCTCCGGCTACTTTGAAACCTTGAAACTCTGAAACCTTGCCTTACCGCCGTTCCTTAAAGTCAATCACCGTGCGAATTTGCGCACCAAATTTCTCCTGCATACGACGGACGACCGGGTCCTGTTCGGCGCGGCTGCGGCCGCCAGGACCTCCCGCGGACGGCGTAGTGCCACTGCGCGTACTCTCCGGTGCAGCCACCGTCGCGCCGGGCACAATCTTCAATTTCAGGGCCCGGCCAAGCGCTCCGCTGGCTGCAGCGATGGCCACGCGCTTCGCCTCAGGCCCGACCGACATGTCTACTACGGTTTGTGACTCCGCAACCTTGATAAGCAGTTCATTGGCCTGCACGCTCCATTCGCCGCCGGACAACATAGAGGCGAGAACGCGCTGGTTGCCATCAGCCAGCGCCTGCAAAACAGCAGCTTGCGCTCGGGCAGTCTCATCCGTGACCGTGGCACCTGCCTGCCGGGTCCCGGACTGACCCGCGTCCGGTTCGGGCTCAGGCGGAGCTTGACGCAAAGTCACGGGCGCGGCGGCGCCCATGATCACAGGCTCCGGCGCGCTGACGGCGGCCACAATGCGCGGCCCGGGCGCAACCACGGCATCGACCGCCGCCTCTTGCCGGGGGCTACCTTTGCGGGCCGAATCGGCGGCAAATGGACTGATGAAATTCGACCGCGACGCAGGTGGCGGCTCCGTCCGGCGCGCCTCCGTGCTCGGCGTGCCGCTCACTATCGCCGGCCTTGCCGGCGCCCTTTGCCCGCTGGCGGCCTGGGTCGCCGCAACTTCGCTCAGCAGTTGCTCAATCGGCAACAGCCTTTGCGCGTGCGCCATTTTCAGCAACCCGAGCTCAAGGTGAAAGCGCTGCTCCTGCTTGTAGCCCAGCTCGCCGTGGGTGCGCAGCATGATCTGCAGGTGCCGGGTCAGATCTTCTTCGCCGAACTCCTCGGCCACGCGAGCCACTCGTTCCCGCTCCTCGCTCGAAATCTGCAGCAGGGAAGAGTCCTTTCCGGCGACTTTCGCCACCATCACGTTCCGCAGGAAACGGACCATCTGGCGGGCAAAATGCGTGGGACTGTGGCCTTCGCTGAGGAGGTGGTCGACTTGCTTCAGAATCTCTTCGCTAGCACTGCGAGACACTGCGTGCATGACTTCTTCGAGGACGTGCGCGGGGGCAGCACCCACCAGATTACGCACCGATTCGGCGGTAAGCTGCCCGCTCGACGACGCGATTGCCTGGTCAAGAATCGATAGCGCATCGCGCATGGAGCCGTCGCCGGCCTCGGCCAGCAAAGCCAACGCATCTTCATCGGCCCCGATTTTTTCGCGGCTCACGATGTCGCGCAGCTGCCCCACAATATCGTCAAACTTCACCGCTCGAAAACTGAAGTGCTGGCAGCGCGACCGGATCGTCTGTGGAATGTCCTCCGGCTGTGTAGTCGCCAGCATGAAGACGATGTGGTCGGGCGGCTCTTCCAGAGTCTTCAGCAGCGCGTTAAATGCGGCGTCAGTGATCTGGTGGGCTTCATCGAGAATGTAAATCTTGAAGCGGTCGCGAGCCGGCCGGTAGCGCGCAGCCTCGCGCAGCTCGCGAATTTCGTCAATGCCCCGGTTCGTCGCCGCGTCGATTTCGATCACGTCGACCGAGTTGCCGGCGCGAATCTCGGTGCACGATTCACAGATTCCGCAAGGCTCAGGCACCGGCTTGTCGGTGGAGCGGCAGTTGAGCGACATGGCCAGAATGCGGGCGACGGTGGTTTTCCCGATGCCGCGATGGCCGCTGAAGATGTACCCGTGGGCGGTTCGTCTCTGCTCAATGGCGTTCTGCAGCGTGCGCGTGACGTGCTCTTGTCCGATGACCTCGGAGAATTTCTGGGGACGGTATTTGCGCGCCAGGACGGTGTAACTCATGAGCTGAAGAAAGATTATACGTGAGCGCCGCGCCCTTACGACGTCCGGCGACTCCCAGCACTTAGCGGCGGCCCGCCGGGACGAAACCCGCAATGGTTGGCGCTTTCGGCCCGGTGCCGGCTGGTCGCGGGCGACCGGCACCCGTTTTTCCGGCTTGCGCGCCCGCCTGCTAAGCGCTACGCTGGTGCGGCACGATTCTGCACAGGGCCGGCAGGGGCAAGTAAAACGGGCGGTCCGCGAAGGAGGGTCTCTATGCAATTGAAGCTCACAAAGCGAACGGTGGATGGGATTCTCGTCATCCAATGTAGCGGAAGGATTGTGTTTGGCGAGGAATCGTCGCTGCTGCGGGAAGAAGTCAAGAAGGCGGTTGCGGACGGCACGAAACGTATTGTGCTCAACCTGGGCGAGGTGAACTACATTGATTCCGGCGGGCTGGGCACGCTGGTCGCGCTGCATACCACGGCACTGAACGCCGGCAGCACGATCAAGCTGGCCAGCCTCACCAAGCGCGTGGGCGACCTGCTGCAGGTAACCAAGCTGCTGACGGTGTTCGAGGTCCACAACTCGGAACAAGAGGCACTCGACGCCTTCCGCAAAGTGGCGTAGTTATAGATGCGTTGGGGTCGACAACCGGCCTGGCTAGTATGTCAGCGAAGGGCACGGCGCCAGTCGTGCCGTGGAAAGCCTGACACGCACTGGGCGTGAGCCCCTGAGGGTTTCCCGAATTGCGCACTCGCCGACCACTGACCAGAGGTCGCAAAGCCCGGCGGGATAGCGCTGCAGCGAGGCAGGACCATCACGCTCGATCGCGCAAGACCAAGCTGGCTCAGCCTGGCGCCATGCTTCTGCCTATCGAGCGGGCCATTCGTGCCATTCCTCGTGGGAAAGTCTCGACCTACGGTGCGATCGCGCGGGCGGCCGGGTTCCCCGGAGCGGCACGGCAGGTGGCGAAAGTGCTGCGCCGAAGTTTCGGATTACCCTGGCAACGCGTCCTGGGTGCAGGGGGAGAAATCAAGCTGCGCGGCGACTCCGCCATCGAGCAGCGCCTACGGCTTGAAGCCGAAGGCGTCCGCTTCCGCGGCCGGAAGGTGGACATGAAGGCGCATGAGTTCAAGGCGTTACGGCTTAAGAAGTAGAACAACCTGCGGACGTCTCTGTCCCGCAGTGTAATCGCCAACGATCCGACTAACGGCCGCTCTTGAACTCCTCATCCAATTCCACCTGGTATCCCGTCACCATCTTGTTCGTTTCGTTGGCCATGCCGACCACCGCCATCAGTTCCTTAGAACATGGCGTCGGTCATCCCTTTCTGCTGTGCCGAGACGGTATGCGACGCGATGCAGTAGTTGCACTGGTTGGTCACACTGACCGCGATGTAGATCATCTCTTTGGTCAGCGGATCGAGCGCGCCTGGCGCCATGATCTGCTTGATGTCTTCCCATGTGCGCTTGAGCGTGGCGGGATCGTGCGCGATCGCCTTCCAGAAGTTGTTGATATGGTCGGTCTTCCGCGTCGCCATGATGTCGTCATAAACGGCGCGCACTTCCGGGCTGGCGTCTGCATATTCAACGAGGCCAAAAATGGACATGGGAACTCCAAGGTTCCAAAGTTTCAAGGTTGCGGAGTTTCAAAGTGAAAGCGACTCTCTGAGCCTTCAACCTTGCGGCTTCGAGACATTGAAACCTTGAAACTCTGAAACTTTGAAACCTTGCTTTACTTCGGCAATTCGCCGCTCAGCAGTTTTTCCAGCGCCGCCGCCGGAACCCGCACTCCCACATAGAACTGCCCAAACAGCGCGTAGACGGCGCTGACTTCGTCGAAGCGCATCTCGTAGATCAGCTTCTTAAAGACGAGAGGATCATCCGCGAACAGGTCCACGCCCCACTCCCAATCGTCGAAGCCGATAGAGCCAGTGATGATCTGCTTGACCTCGCCGGCGTAGCGGCGGCCGACCAGCCCGTGCTCGTACATTTGCCGGGCGCGCTCCTCGATGGGCAGCGTATACCAGTTCTTGTCCTCACCGCGGCGCCGGTCCATGGGATAAAAGCAGGCGTAACGGTTTGGCGGAATCTCCGGGTAAAGCCGCGGACGCATCGCTTCCTTCTGCCGCGCCAGAGTCTCGGCGATCTCCCGCTTCCAGTCCTCCGAGTGCGGTTCAATGCCGCGCTCAGCCAGCGCTTTGTACGCTTTTACCGTAGATTCGTAGAGTCCCAGCTCAATGATCGAGAGATACGACGTGGTCGGCTCGAGGTAATCGCTCAGCCGCAGCCCGGCCAGTTTGAGTTCCGCCTGGTTGAGATCGGCGAACGATTCCCGGAAGTGGATCAGCATCAGGTCGCCCTTGTGCCCGATCAGCGAGTAAAGCGCCGACTGGCCCGCCCCGCTCTTCTCCATCGCCGACAGAACCGCAGCTGCTTCGCTCGCGATGGCCGACTTTTCCGCTTGCGGCAGGGGACGCCATGCGGCCCAGCGCATGCGCATCATCTGGTGCAGCACGCTATAGCCTTCGGTAGTGAGCGGCACAGCCGGAATTTCAGCTGCGGCTTGTGGGCGAGGATGGTGCCTGGTCGTCATGAAGCCCCCTGGAGGTTTGTCCCACGTGCAATCTGCTATTGTACGCGGAGCCGAGGGAATGCTTGAACCGTCGGCAGGCGCTCCGCTTTGAGCCTCAGGCTAGGGTGCTAGGCGCAACCTCTCTACGATATAACTAACTACATGCGAAGAATGTTGCTGGCTGTGAGCGCTCTTGTATTGTCAGCCGCGCCGATGTTTGCTCAAGGGAAGCTCGTCATGGAGAAGCGGCTCTGGGTGCTGCGTTCTTCGGGGGAGATGGTTGAGTACGATCCCTCCACGTTCGCCGCGAAGCAGACGGTCAAGATTCCTGTCGAGGCCTCGCAATCCCCGCAAAGCATTGCGATAAACCGATTGGGGCAAATTCTTTTCGCTCCCGCCGTATCGCTGCCGCTGGCCGAAAGTGATACGCAGTCGCCGCACAAACTGTGGTTCTGGAACGGGCGGACGGCCACGGCTATCGATCTCGGTCTGAAGCGCGAAGTCACAACTACGGGTTCGAATCAAGCAGTCACTGAATCAGCCCCCGCAGTTTATCTTTCGGCCGACGGCCAGCACTTGTTCTGGTTCGCCAGCCAGGCCCGGCGCCTGCAGCGTGAAGATGTTGACCTTTCGGTGACCGTCGAGTGGCAGGCGTGGCGCACCGACACGAACGGGGCCGGTCGCGAAGATCTCGCCAGCGTGAAACTGCCGGAGTGCCGCTGCCCAACCGGAACGTGCGAAGAAAGCTGTCCCTTTGGGGTGGTTTGGATTCCGAACAACGGCGTCGCCGATTTTTTTCTGATGACCCAGTTTGTCGCGGGCAAGACCGAGCCTGTGTACAAGGCGAGCGCGCTCTACAAAGAGGATGGCGGCAAATGGACGGCCACTCCGCTGGCCGACGCTTTGCGGCGGGTTGGGGATGCGGCGGCCGGAGGCGCCGTCGTCGTCGAAGCCATTCCCGACACCGGCTGTTGCGGCTGGTCCAATCAGAGCAACGATCAAACCCTGGTGCGCAACAACGGCAAAACCATTACCGTCTTCGACGAGCGGGCCTCATACAAGAATGCCGACTATGACGTGAGCTTCTACACTTCGACGGCGCAACTCTCGCCCGAACTAGACGCCGTCGCAATGACCGTTGTCGCTACGGCGGAGGTCAACCAGCCCATCGAATTGTCGGAGCAAGGCCAGGCCGATCCCGAGGAATCGAAGCAGATTCGCAAGGCACTGACGGAATTGCCCGCGGTGGAGGTGAGGACCCTATCCGATGCTCCGCACCGCGTGGCATTTCTGCCTCATGCGACCCTGGTGGGATGGCTCAACGAAAGGGAACTGCTGATCGTCGAAGATCATATGCTCGTGACTTACAACGTGAGCACAGGGACACGGCGCAGGTCGAACGTTCGCGTGGAGGATGCCGCGCACGTATTTCTGCGGTAGGGAAACTCCGAACCGCCAGAGATTGTCATTTCGAGCGCCCCAGAAGGGAGGGCTCTGAACTACACCATTCCCTAACACCTGCAACGGTTTCCCTGTGCTCGCGCTCTTTGGCTCCCCTCACTTCTTCTCCGGCTTCAGCAGCAAATCCTGATAATCGAAGCTGAAATCGGCCAGCGGAGAGACGGCGGCCATTTTCGCGCTGTCGATCGCGCCGTCGGGGTTCAGGGAAAACGTGACGAACGCATCTTCGATGGTGCGCACGCGCCAGTGCGCCTTGAATGTGTCGTACTGCCAATGCTCGAGGTCGCCGACCATGCCGGGCGTGTGATCGAAGCTGATGACCAGCCCGCCGTTTTCCATGCGAATCGTGATCGGTCCGTACCACGCGTCGTTATAGACGCCGGCATATTTTTCCAGCGGCAGGGAAGGCTTAGAATTGGCGGCGCGCGCGGCTTCCGCTTTCTTCATGGTCTCAGCGGCGTCTTCTTCCTCTTTATCCTTCGCCGCCTTATAAGCTGCAATCCAGTCGCCGGGCGGCAGGTGAAAGTAGTGATCGAGTACGTGGTAGAGGATGGAATCGAAAGCACCGTCTTCTTCCGCGTTGGTCAGCACCACCACTCCGAGATTCTCCTCCGGCACCAGCATTACACGCGACACGAAACCGCCCACTCCGCCCGTATGCCCCACCATCTTGCGGCCGTGGTAGTCGCGTACTCCCCAGCCCAGGGCGTAGTCCGCGAAATTTGCCTTGAGTCCGGCCAGCGGAGCAGGGGGATCGCTGATCGGCAGAATCGTCTGCGGCGACCACATCTCTTTCGACCGCTGTTCCGAGAACAAGCGGCCTTCGCGGTCAACAAACTTGCCCCGGTTCAGTTGCAACTGCACCCACTTCGCCATATCCGCGGCGCAGGAATTGATGGCGCCGGCTGGGCCTGCGTTGTCGAGCACTTCGAAAGGAATCACCTGCAACTTGCCATCGACTCGCGAATGCGGGAATGCGTAGTCGTCACCCGTTTTGAAGGCGGAGTTCGAAACGTTGGAGTGGTTCATGCCTAGCGGCGCAAAAATCCGCCGGCGCACGTAGTCGTCCCAGGAAATGCCCGTCACGGCGGGGATGATTTGCCCCGCCGTCATGTAAAGCAGGTTGTCGTAAGCATATTTGCTGCGAAAACTGGAGACAGGCTTCATGAAGCGCAGCTTGTAAATCACTTCTTCGCGACTGTAAGTCGAGTGCGGCCAGAAAAGCAGGTCGCCCTCGCCCAGTCCCATGCCGCTGCGATGCGTGAGCAAGTCGCGGATCGTCATCTCATGCGCGACGTAGGGGTCGTACATGACAAATCCGGGAAGACGCTGATAGACAGGATCGTCCCACGAAAGCTTGCCTTCATCCACCAGCGTAGCCAGCGCGGCCGTGGTGAAGGCTTTCGTGTTCGATCCGATGCCGAACATGGTGAATTCGTCGACGGGCGTCGGATCACCCAACTTGCGCACCCCGTAGCCCTTGGCAACAACGATTTTTCCGTCCTTCACAATAGCGACGGCCATGCCCGGAACCTCGAACGCCTTCATAGAGGCGGCAACGTAGGCGTCGAGGTCAGCCGGAGGCGCGCTCGGCGGTGCGGACGCTGACTGTGCCCAAAGGGAAGTCGCGAGAACTGCGGAAGCGAACATGACTGACAGTCGTTTCAACAAGAGAGATGGCATTTGTTCTCCATGGCTTGGGAACTATGACGCCGAGATTAGAACACAAAGCAGGGTAATCGGCGAGAGCAGGAAAAATGAACCTGCAGGGTCAAGCCCCGCGCTTCTTCCCGGCCGTCGCCGCCCGATACGCCATCTTGAGCAGCCCCGGCACCGCATCCGGATGCACCTTCGCGAGGCTCACCAGCACCCCCGGGTAATCACGATAGTGATCGGTAATGAAGTAGGTTTCAGGATCGGCGGCCATCAGTTCTTCTCGCTGGTCGAAAGGCACATTGAGAACGATCTTGTCCTCTTCGCGGTGCAGGCAAACGATCGCTTTCCCTCTGACCTTCAGCGCAGGACATCCGTACGAAGTCCCTTCCTCGACGCCAGGCAGCGCGAGGCCCAGGCGGCGAACAGCATCGTAGGTTATGGGGCGGCGTTTCACCGAACTGTTCCGTAGCTTAACGCACCGGGCTGCGTCCCGCCAGAGATGCCATGTGGGGACAGCCGCCCTCGGCTGTCCGGCGGAGCGAAGCTCCGCGGGGGGAACGGAAACAGCTTCCCAGAAACCGCCATAGGCCCGCCGGACGTTTGTCGGCACCGAAGCAATGATGCTACGCTCGGTTCAGACAGAAACAGAATTATGCTTTCGCGCGATTTCATTCTCTGGGAAGTGGACGTCCAGGCCGACTTCGTTTTGCCGGGAGGCAAGCTCTACGTCCCGGGCGCCGAGAACTTGCTGCCCAACATCAAGCGCCTTACTGATTTGGCGCGCCAGAACCGGGTATTTCTCGTCTCTCACGGCGACTTTCACGCCCCCGACGATGCGGAATTCAAGATTTTCCCGCCGCATTGCGTGAAGGGCACTGCCGGCGCCGAGCTTGTTCCTGAAGCCATCACAGAAAGAGTCGTGCGCGTGCCCAACCACGCCGACGCACGACTGCCCGACGATCTCTCTCCCTATCAGCAGATCCTGCTGGAAAAGCAGACCCTGAACATCTTTAAGAGCCGCCACGCCGATGCCCTCGTCCGGCGGCTGGGAAGTCACGCGGAGTTCATCGTCTTCGGCGTGGTGACGGAATATTGCGTCAGCTTTGCCGCCAAAGGTCTGCTGGAACGGGGGAGGCGCGTCGCGCTCGTGCGGGACGCCATCGCAACCTTGAACCCTGCCGCCGGCGAAAAAGCGATCGCAGAAGTCGAGCGGCTCGGCGCCCGCCTGACCACCACCGAGCAGATTCTCACAGTTCTAAACCACCCGGAATCGGTTTCGTAGACCCCCAAGCGCGCGCCCAGACAGTTAACAGTTGCCTGACCAATCCCGCGGCCTAATGACGATCGCGGTCCTCGTGATTGTGTCGCCAGGTGAAGTACTCTTTCTGCTGGTCCTTCGAGAGCTGGCGGAAGTCTCGGTGGGGATCGCGATGAGTCTCGCCGCACCAGCGCTGGTAGTAGACGACTTCCTCATCGTTCCACACGTGGTAGTCGGTGTAGTAAGGGTCGTACACACGATAGTAGTGATGCGCGCAGCCAATCCCGGCCAGCGACGAAACCAACGCCGCTCCGAGAAGCACCGCCCGAAGACTCTGCGATCCGCGGCTCATAACAGTTCTCCTTGTCAGGGAGGAAAACCCCCTTGTTTCTGATTAGTTGCTGAGGAAATCCGGCATCGGGTTCTGACGTTCCCTTCCGAACCCTATTTCATTTGCTTTCGAATACTTTTCAACGGGGTCGATTTGTAATAGACTACAGTGTTTTGACCGGAGGATATTGTACTTGGGAAATCCTTTGCGCAGCCTGCTGGATTTGCCCCAGCGGGAAAAGGCCGAGCGCGGGCTGGAGCACACTCCGCGTGAAATCTGCCAGCAGCCTGCTACCTGGACCAACACCTACGCACGCTGTGGCGAGCAGAAGGCCAGCCTGAACCAGATGCTCCGCCAGGCCGGGATCGGCTGCGGCCCTACGGCTTCGCCCACGGTCTATCTGGTGGGTGCCGGAACCTCGGACTACATCGGCCGCGCCTTGGCTCCTTTGCTTCGCCAGCGCTGGGATTGCGACGTCTGGGCCGTCCCCAGCACCACCCTGTTGACTGATTTCGAGGAATTTCACCATGCGGGAAGGGAGTATCTCTGGATTTCGTTTTCCCGCTCCGGAGATAGTCCCGAAGGCGTGGCTCTGTTGCAGCGTGCGCTCAGCCAGTATCGCGGCATCCGGCACGTCGTGATCACCTGCAACCGGCACGGCCAGATGGCGGAAATCTGTTCCAGGCATGAAGGCCAGGCGCTCGCCGTGATTCTCGACGATGCCGTAAATGACCGTGGCCTTGCCATGACCAGCTCGTTCACCAACATGCTTTTGGCGGGCCAGTGTGTGGCTCATTTGGGCGAGTACGAGGAATTTGGTCATACCGTCGCACGCATAGCCGAGGCCGGTAACCGCTTTTTGCCGGCAGCCGCCGAAACCGCCGCCGCCATCACCACGCTCGGTTGCACGCGCGCCTGTTTTGTCGGAAGCGGTGCCTTGCGCGCCGTGGCCGACGAGGCGTCCCTCAAGGTAGTCGAACTCAGCGCCGGCAACGTAACCTCCGTAGCAGAGTCGCCTCTCGGGCTGCGCCACGGACCCATGTCGAGTGTCGACGGGCAAGCCCTTTTCGTTGCCTTTCTTTCGAGCGAACCACGCCGCCGTGGCTATGAACTCGACCTTTTGCGCGAGATCGATCACAAGCGCCTCGGACGCGTTCGCGCCGTAGTCACGACGCAGGGCGCCGATGACGTCGCCTCTCTGGCCGATTATTGTCTGTCCTTGGAGTGCCCCGCTGATTTTCCTGATTCTTATCGCCCGGTGCTCGACGTCATGCTCGGCCAGTTAATCGGCCTTTTCGCGTCCGTGCGCAGCGGCCTCAAGCCGGACCAGCCCAGCCCCAACGGCGCTATCGCACGCGTCGTCTCCCCCATCACGCTGTATTCCTGAACCGGCTCAACCGGAAATCTCTTTCTCCCGGTCACGCTGTCTTCCGTACCGGAGCGCCATACCCACTCCAAACGTCATCGCGCTCAGCGGAGGCACCAGCAAAATCAGAATCGCGCGGCTCAGCGCCCGCTGCCCATCCTTGGGCGCTCCCTTCGCGCTCTCGTAGCACATAATGCAACCCTGCGCGAACGCCGGCGCGGTCGATAGCGCAAACACCATCCCAAGCAGCACACTCAACAGGCGCCTTTCGAATCTTCTTTGCGGCCTTCGCGCAACCTTCGCGCTCTCTGCGGTAGAGTTCATCATTTCACTCCTAACCGCAGAATCCGGTCGGCGTCCGGAAAGAAAAAGAAATACATAATCACAAAGCATGCGCTCACCGAAATCACCAGCAGCCATCGCATCAGCGCCCGCTCAAATTTGAGGTGCATGAAATAGGCAATGATCAGCGCTGACTTGATCACCGACAGGACCAATAGGATCTGCAACATGCGCAGCGGCTGAAACACCTGCCGGTAAGCCAGCACGACCTCAACGGCGGTCAGCGCCAGCAGCCCTCCCCACACCCAGAAATACTGCCCTTTGCTGTCATCATGCGTTGCCACGTCGTGCATGCTTCCATCCTCTCCGTGCCTTATTCCACAACCACCGCCTATATCACCTTGGTCGACATCAAGTACACCAGCGGGAAAATGAACATCCATACCAGATCCACGAAGTGCCAGTACAATCCGGACACCTCCACATCGTGCGAGTCGTAGTCTTTCGGTTTCAGGAACAGAATGACCGAGGCAACAATCAGCCCCAGCAGCAGTGCATGAATCCCGTAGTGAAACACGTTGTCCGCCGGAATCAGAAAGTATCCCGCGATCCAGATCGCCCCCAGAATTGGCAGAAACCACTTGCGCAGCGCCACCACGCCCAGGTAAATCACCCCGATCGTGACGTGCAGCATGTGCATGGCCGTCAGGCCGAAAAACGCCTGCGGAAACTGCGGCACATTCTTCGAAATGTCGGCCAACTCCCCCGTCGCCGCACTAGCCGGCTGGGGAAATCCCGGCAGCGTCAGCCCTTGCGCGATCAGTTTGCTCCACTCCATCGCGTGCAGCACGATGAATGCCGTGCCAAACGCCATGGTCGCCAGCAGCCAGTTCCGCGTCCACGCCCGGTCCCCGCGCTGAGCCGCAAACACGCCCAGCACCATGGTCAGTGAACTGGAAAGCAGGCACGCCGTCATGATCGTAGCGTTCCCGATGCTCTCCGCATGAAAAGGCGTGGGCCACGGTACGGTGTAAATCCGGTTATAGCTGAAAGCGAACAGCAGGGCCCCGAACGTCAGCGAATCGGAAGCCAGAAACAGCCACATGCCGACTTTTTTCGAATACGCCCCAAACAGCGGCGCTTCGTATGCTCCCGATGCATCGTGCTGAACCGCAGCATGTTCCAGCGTGGCGTCAGCCATTCCTCAAGTTCCCCTTTCAGTGAGGGGCCAGCCGTCACTGGCCCGTAGTCTGCAATTGTTGATTGTTGATTTCTGATTGTTGAATGGAAACCCTCCGGGGCCTAGGTTCTCAATCAACAATCAACCATTCAACGATTCGCTCTACTTCGCCAACCCCAGTAGCGCGAAAATATAAATCCACAGCACCGCCATGAAATGCCAGTACCAGGCCGTAACGTCTACCGTGATGCGCCGTGACTCCAGCGGCTGGTGCAGCAGGGAAGCGCTCGCCGCCCACAGCAGCGCGATCATACCCCCGCCCAGGTGTACCGCGTGCGTGACGGTCAGCAAGAAGGCAAACGAGCTGCTCGGATTCGTGTTCACGTAAAACCCGCGATTGTGCAGCTCGCCCCACGCCAGCCACTGCCCGGCCAGAAAGCCAAAGCCGAGCAACACCGTCATTCCCAGCCACGGGAACGATCTCTCATCCCCCAGCGAGACTCCCGGAATCGACTTCACCGGAGCCAGCGCCGCCTGCCGCGCCACACTGCGCCGCGCCAATTCCATCGTCACGCTGCTGACCAGAAGCACCAGCGTGTTGATCGCCAGCAGCATCCACGGCAACGCCACCCGGCCCCAGTCGTGAATGTAGCTGTTCGAGGCATCGTCAAACGTGGGCATGCCTTGGCGCACGATGTACGCGCTGGTCAGTGCGATGAACACCATGCACACCGTGACAATCGCGCAAATCAGCCCCAGCCGCGCCCGGCGAAGCCGCGCCCCGTAGTCGGGAACGTTTCCCCCGCGTCCATCACCGCCTCCGCCCGAAGGCGGCAGTGGCGGCTCGTGTCCGCGTCCAATCCCATCTCTTAGCGTCGTTGGTGTGTAAGTTGCCATAGGCGATGCGAATCAGGGCATGCCTTCAGGCATGCCGTACCAGTAGCCAATCACCCGCGCCTTTAGGCGCTGCTCCCTCAATGTCCCCCACCTACCGCCGCGTCCGTCTGCATCACGTAATCCCGCGTAGCGCCGGGCACGCCATACTCATACGGCCCGTTGTGCACCACCGGAGTCACGCCGCCAAAATTGTCGTGCGGCGGCGGAGTCGCGGTCGTCCACTCCAGCGTGGTCGCTTCCCACGGATTGTCGCTGGCCTTCGGCCCCTTGAACATGCTCCAGAACAGATTGATTACGAAAATGAACTGCGCCGCAATCGTGATGATCGCCGCATACGTAATGAACGTGTTCAGCGGAATCAATTTCTGCAGGTACGCGACTTCGGTGAACTGGGAATAGCGCCGCGTCTGCCCCGCCATGCCGAGGTAATGCATCGGCATGAAAATCGCGTACGTGCCCGCGAGCGTGACGAAGAAGTGAATTTGCCCCAGCGTTTCATTCATCATCCGTCCAAACATTTTCGGGAACCAGTAATATGTCGCCGCGAAGATTCCGAAAATTGCCGCCACTCCCATGATCAGGTGGAAGTGCGCGGGCACGAACGCCGTGTCGTGCAACTGGATATCCAGCACCGGCTGCGCCAGAAACGGCCCGCTCAGCCCGCCCGACACGAACAGCGATACAAACCCGATCGCGTACAGCATCGGCGTGTGAAAACGAATGTGTCCCTTCCACATCGTGCCCAGCCAGTTGAACGTCTTGATCGCCGACGGCACTCCGATGCACATGGTCAGGATCGAAAAGGCGAACGCCGAGTACGGGCTCATCCCGCTCATGAACATGTGATGGCCCCAGACCATGAAGCCGAAGAATCCGATCGACACCATGGCGTAGACCATCGCCTTGTAGCCGAAAATCGGCTTGCGCGAAAATGTCGAAAGAATCTGCGAGGTCACGCCCATCCCCGGCAGAATCGCGATGTACACCTCGGGATGCCCGAAGAACCAGAACAGGTGTTGCCACAACAGCGGCGACCCGCCTTTATGCAGCATCAACTGCCCGTTCACCACAATCTGCGGCAGGTAGAAACTGGTCCCCAGGTTGCGGTCGAGCAATAGCAAAATTCCCGCCGAGAGCAGCACGCCAAACGCCAGCAAGCCCAGAATCGCCGTGATAAACCACGACCAGACCGTCAGCGGCAGGCGCATCATGGTCATGCCCTTGGCCCGCAGATCGAGCGTGGTGGTGATGAAATTCAGCGCGCCCATCAGCGACGCAAGACAAAAGATCGCGATGCTGGTGATCCACAAGTCCGCGCCCAGCCCCTCGCCCGGCCCTGCCGACTGCACCGCGCTCAGCGGCGGATATCCGGTCCATCCATGCAGCGGAGCGCCGCCCACCACGAAAAACGCGGCCAGCATCACCATGTAGGCGAGGAACGTCGTCCAAAACGAAAGCATGTTCAGCACCGGAAACGCCATATCCGGTGCGCCGATCTGAATGGGCAGAATGTAATTGCCGAACCCGCCCTGCGGCGCTGTCGTCAGCACGAAAAACACCATGATCGTGCCGTGCATGGTCATCAGCGCCAGGTAAGTCTCCGGCTTGATCTCGCCGATCACGGGCAGCACCGCCGTCGGCCAGATCATGTGGATGCGCATCAGCAGCGACAGAAACATTCCGATGAACACCGCCGTCAGCGCCAGGAAGAAATACTGCAGGCCGATGACCTTGTGATCCAGGCTGAAGATGTATTTACGAATGAACCCTTGAGGAGCCGCGTGCGCAGGAACCGTAACCGGGGTCGCCATTTTCTTATTTCTCCGCCTCCCGTGCCGCCAGCCACTTGTCGAAATCTTCCTGGCTGACGACGTGCACCATGCCATGCATCTTGTAATGTCCCAGCCCGCACAATTCCGCACATGCAATCTCGTACTCGCCGATTACCGTCGGCTTGAAGTGCATGTGGATGTTCAGCCCCGGCACCGCGTCCTGCTTGAAGCGCAGCGGCGGCACAAAGAAACTGTGAATCACATCCACCGCCCGCAGGCTCAGGTCTACTTCGCGGTTGACCGGCAGATACATCGTTCCGGTCACCACGTCGTCTTTCGCCGCCGGATCCGACATGTTCAGACCGACCGCGCCCGCGCCGCCGCTCGACGGATCCATCAGCTTCGGACTCGTTTTGCCGTATACACCGTCCGGCCCCGGATAGCGGAAGTACCACGCAAACTGCATGCCCGTGACTTCCACCTGCACCGCTCCCGCCTCCGCCGGCGCGAAACGCTGGCTCGCCCACACCCGGCTGCCCATCAGGTTCAACCCGACAAACACCACGAAGGTCAGCCCGGTCCATAGCACTTCGAGCGTCGTGTTTCCGTGCGAATACGCGACCGGCGGCGATGACTTCTGCTCGCGGTATCTCCACACGATGTAGCCGAGCGAGAGTTGCGCCGCGAGAAAGATAATCCCCATCAGCACGTAGGTGAGCGCGAACTGGCCGTCGATCCATGCCGCGGCGGCGGAAGCGCCTGCCGGCAACCACCAGGTTTTGGCGACGAAGAAGTATGTGCTGACCAGAGTGATCAGCCAGATCAGAAACATCAACGCGAGGCCCATTCCCCAGTCCCCCCAATTCCATGGACCACAAGACAGGATTTCCCCACGGCCATTTGCCTCACCCCACAGCGCAGGCAACGACCGGCGGCGAGTGTATCACAAGACTGCGCGAGGAACGCAAGCTGTTGTTGAGGAAAAAATTCAGCCGCGGGCTAGACTATCCCCACTCCAAGAGGCGAACTCCCCGGTACAGCAGATGGCCGGCTGGCGTGTGTCCCCGCTCACTGACTCGGTCTCGTGGCTCTGTTACGCTCCATATTCCAAATCGAAGCAAGCCCGTTCGGAGGCTACCATGTTTGGAGGTCTGCTCTTCATCGTGTGCGTCATCCTGCAGTTTCACTATCACGATTCGATTCCGTGGTACATCTGGGTGCTGGCGTTGATCGCGCAGTTTGCTGCCTTGGGCGAGCCGGCGATCCGAATGAAGAAGAACTGATCGTCCGGCGGGACTACCGCACCGCCCTTTGCCAGAAGCGGGAGTTGACTCTCCCGGGGTGCCCCACTTCTCGCTGGTCTTGCGAGAAGTGGGAGTCGACTTTCTCCGCCCGCAGAAACCGCCGTCCGGTCATCCGTTACAATGTCCTCCCATGCCCCGCAAGGTCCACGGCCACGACACTCGCTACGTCCGACTGCAGAAGAACTACTGCTTCGCCTGCGGCCTCAACAATCCCGACGGCATGCGACTCAAATTCACCGTCGACGAAGAGCGGCAAACTTTCGTCTGCCGCTTTCGCCTCTCGAAGCGCTACACCGGGCCGCCCGGTCACTCGCACGGCGGCATCATCGCCACCATCCTCGACGAAGCCATGGGCAAGGTAAACAAGCTCCGCCACGTCGTCGCTCTGACCCGGGAGATCACTGTGGACTACCTCAAGCCCGTGCCCCTCAACCAACCGCTCCGCGTCGAGGGCAGGGAAGTCAGCGTCCACGGCCGCCAGCACATCAATATGGCCGAAATCCTGAACGAGAAGGGCGAAGTCCTCGCCCGCAGCCGCGGCATCTTCATCGCCATCGACCCCGGAAAGATGTTCGGGCGATTCATAGAGAGATAGTCCGTGGAGCGGCGGACGCCCTCGTCCGCCGCGTGTGGCGGGTGCCCCATCCTGGCCGCGTTCTGTGCGGCTAGCATGGGGACTTTGACTTCGACTGGACAACGTTAGAATCCCCGCCGCCGCTGGTTAGCTGGGGTTCCGCAAATCCCCGCACCCGCGTTAGAATGAACTAGCGGCGAAACCCCTCCCGGATCGTGAAATAAAGGGTTAGCTGAGAGCTGACAGCTGACGGCTGACAGCTGATTCTTCGCGATCGCGAAAAGAGATCTTCCATGTCCCAGAACAATGGTTCCAGCACCAGTCTCCGTCTCAAGACCGGCCTCGCTGAGATGCTCAAGGGCGGCGTCATCATGGACGTCACCAACGCCGAGCAGGCCGTCATCGCCGAAAAAGCCGGAGCCGTCTCCGTCATGGCGCTCGAGCGCGTGCCCGCGCAAATCCGCGCCGAAGGCGGCGTGGCCCGCATGGCCTCGCCCAAGAAGATTCGCGAGATTATGGCCGCCGTCTCCATCCCGGTGATGGCCAAGTGCCGCATCGGACATTTTGCGGAAGCCCAAATACTGCAAGAGCTAGGTGTGGATTATATCGACGAATCCGAAGTCCTCACCCCCGCCGACGAAGCTCACCACGTCGACAAGCACGCCTTCACCGTTCCCTTCGTTTGCGGAGCACGCAATCTGGGCGAAGCCCTGCGCCGCATCGCCGAAGGCGCCGCCATGATTCGCACCAAGGGCGAAGCCGGCACCGGCGACGTCGTCCACGCCGTCAAGCACATGCGCCAGATTGTGCAGGAGATGAGAATCCTCACCGTCCTCAGCGAAGAAGAACTCTACGCCAAAGCCAAAGAGCACCAGGCACCCTACGAGCTGATCAAAATGGTCGCCAAGGAAGGCAAGCTGCCCGTCCCGAATTTCAGCGCGGGAGGAATCGCAACACCAGCCGACGCCTCGCTCGTCATGCAGCTCGGCGCCGAAGCCGTTTTCGTCGGCAGCGGCATCTTCATGGGAGCGCGCACGTCGTGTACGCATTCTGTAGAGAAGCATCCCTTCGATGAGACTTGTGCATTTGCTCCGCCCGAGCAAGCCGCCAAGCGCGCCCGCGCCATCGTGCTCGCCGCCACGCACTATCAGGACCCTAAAGTATTACTTGAAGTCAGCGAGGATCTCGGCGGAGCCATGAAAGGCCTCGCCATCAGTGCCCTGGATGAAGCCCAGATGCTGCAGACCAGAGGGTGGTAGAACGCCGTGGCTAAGGAGCCCGACAATTCGGCCGGAAAGACTGAGGGAAGCTACGTTTTGTCGGATCGCGATTACGCGGACATCGTACACCTCGAAAACCCAAATGTAATTGAGCGCATCCTGTCAAGAACGCGGGCTGAGGCAACAGACTACGTCGGCAAGCTCCTCCAGTCCGGAGTCCCTCGTTATGTCTCGTCGGGCCCTAAGGTGGCGTTTACGGCCATGGCGATTGAAGCCCTAACAGACCTTGGGAAAGAGGTTTCCGCATGGATCAAGGCCGGCAGGATTCCAGAGGATTTCTCCGGAAGGCCCCCTGGCTATCAAACGTGGGTCGATCTGCTTCGAGAAATCGATTCCAACCCGATCGACACTGAGCGACTCAAGGCAATGAAGGCAATGTTCCTCGCTGCAAATGAGGTAAATGCAAGTGACCAGGTAAGCATTCTGGCGTACCAGCTTTTCCAAATCGCCAAGAATCTCAACTCCAGCCAGCTGTTGCTGCTCAAGTCTGTATACCAGGAATACTTGGATTACTTGCGCGGCCCCAGAACAGGTGGGAGTGTACCCACGAGACAGTGGCGCGAAATGATCGCGCATAGGCTGGGACATAAATTGAGCGCGCTAATAGAACGAGACGAGCGCAGACTGGTAGAGTATGGCCTAATTGCTCCGTGGACTCATACAAACGAGCTTGAAGTGCCACTGATGGACGCTCGAATGACCGATCTGGGGATCAAATTCTGCCAGTACCTACAGGCATATCAGGAAACCTCGAAGACCTAGCCTAGGCCGGCGGCCCTGCTTTTCAGTGTGCGTCATCCCGAAGCCCCGCGCTTTCACCAGCGGGGCGAGGGACCTCGCGTGCAGTGTGGCCGAATCCGATCGCGCGTGGGCGCGGATCGTGAACCTTCCTACAGTGAGTTCGTCCCGATCTGGGACGCCCAGTATAAGATTGTGACCCGTGTCCTTGCGAACCCCCAAACCACGGCAGAAACTCCACTCAGGGCCCGTGGTGTAACGGCAACACAGCACTCTGTCCAAGTAGCAGATGCGGGTTCGAATCCCGCCGGGTCCACTCTCCCGTCTGTGGAGAAGAAGCTTCATCGGGGAGAAAACGCAGAGATAATCTCCCTAAGTAACTTGACTTCGCGCCTCCTCTGACCAATACTGAACCTGGACAGAGTGCCGTAACGCCACGTGTTTTGATGGCTCCGGGTAATCGGAGCCATTTCCATTTACAACGCGGTTTAGAGCGTTGCAGTTGCTTGCGGTCGCGCGCAGCCATCCCGCCGCAGGTGCGCCCTGCACATTCAAGCCGCCCGAACTCCGGGGCGTAAGACGACCCACGATTCCGGGATTTCCCAAGCATCTGCTTTTCCACCGGTTCGACGGAGAAGAGGTGCTTGTGCTCCGAATCGTCCACGGTGCGCGTGACCTGGAACGTCTTCTGTAGTCCCGACCCTATCCCGCAACCGGTACTCTAGGGGACGGGTCGCCCATCCCCGCTACTTCCGCCGTGGCGAGCGCCTGCGGCGAAAACCGCGATGGGCATTGATCACGAAGACAATCACGCTCAGTCCGGCGATGGCGCTCAGAGCCTCGGGACCAGGTAGGGTTGTCATGCGCATCATCACGGATTGCTCCCATTGCCAAATCGCCAGAATGACTCCGAAGATCGTCACCACAAAATGCACCCGGCTCAGCGAATCGTCGAATTCAATGCCCCAGGTTTCGATAAACATTTTATAGAGCCTGGAGTACAAGCCAAATGGGATTGCCGCCGCCAGCACCAGCCATCCGAAGCGCATCAAGTGCATTTCGCCTCCGAGCGGCACCTGAATCTCAACCGAGGGAGCATTAAGAACGATGGAGCAAATCCCGCCTGCTGCGAGCACTCCTGCTGCAATGGAAAACTGCTTGACCGGCGATTTCGGCCAGCCAAAATTGTCCGCGCCGCGCGCGGCTTCACTACGCGGAACCGCAGGAGAAACGATCCCGGTAATTTCGCCGCTCGCAAAAGCCTGTATGACATTCCAGACAAACAGGAACTCTCCAACTATTCCGACGACGAACAAGAGGTCATCGGGGAGGTCTGCAATCTGCAGAGGCCAAAATGTACCCGCAACCCCCGCCAGGATGAGCACGGAACTGCCCGAGCTTTGCCAACGCGCCAAACGATCGTCGAGCTTGCAGGTGGTGAGTCGGCGCACCAGATAGTGCTCCAGGTAGAAGAGCACAAAGATAAGAAATGCAATGCCGAGATACACGACCAAATCCCGCGCGTGCGCGAAGAGTGCAGACTGCGAACCAGGATGGCTGGCGACGTAAATGGCGGAACACCCGCTACCCAATAGACAGCCAAGCGCCGGGATTCTGAAGCGCGTTTCGGGAAAGAGATTCCTTTCCACCAAATATTTCCGTGTGGTTGTTGTTAGCTGCGTCTTCATATCTCGCAAATCCTTGAATATCGGTGCCTGCGGCTCCTTACATTGTCAGGGAAGCCCAAACCAAGTCTCTGGGCAAAACGCGGGTTGGTTCTTACGAAGGTAATGGAGGAAGTAATGCACTAGCCTCGACGGCGGTGGTCCAGCCCGACCCGCACCCTCACTTACCATCCTTCGACACTGCGTAGAGCAGAATATCCGCTAAAATCAATGCAGGCCGCCGTCCTGGTTGGCAACTGCTCTTAGCTTGTCCGGAGCGAAGCAAAGAGACGAAAGACCGAATTCCTATGACCATCGGTGTCCTGGCCTTGCAGGGTGACTTCGACGCCCACCGCCGCCGGCTTGAAGAGCTGGGCGCCGAAGTTGTGCTCGTCAAAAAGCCCGAGCAACTTGACCACATCGAAGGCCTCGTCATCCCCGGAGGCGAATCCGGCACCTTCCTCAAGCTCCTGGGCGACGCCGGCTTCGAGAAGCTCCGGCAGTTCGTCAAGGTGAAGCCGACCTTCGGCACCTGCGCCGGCGCAATTCTTCTCGCCACCGAAGTCGAAAACCCTTCTCAGGCTGGCCTCGGCGCCCTCAACATCCGCGTCCGTCGTAACGCCTACGGGCGCCAGATTGACAGCTCCATCCGCGAAGGCAAGATGCTGGTGTGCCACCGGTCGGGCGATCCGCATGACGGCGCTCTCCGCGAATCTCCGCTCGAAATGGTTTTCATCCGCGCCCCCAAAATCGTCCACGTCGGAGAAGGCGTTGAAATCCTTGCCACCGAAGGTAGCGACCCGGTCGTCGTTCGGCAGGGAAGAGCCATGGCCGCCACTTTCCACCCCGAGCTCTCCCCCGACATTCGTGTCCACCGGGCATTTCTCGATCTTGTGCGGAATGGCGTACCCTAGGTTTGCGGTAAGACTGGCCTTTGCGCATGATTTTGTGCGGCGCAGCGCTTCAGCGCTGCGATAGCTGACTTATTTTCAATGCTGGCTTTAGCCGCGGAGGTCAGACTGCCAGACACAAAGACCTTTTCCGCAGCCTGCAAGGCCAATTCTGGGTTAGGGTCGTCACAATCTGAGGTCATCCCCCATGTGCCGAAACATCAAAACTCTTTTCAACTTCGATCCCCCGGTCACCGACGAAGAAGTTCGCGCCGCTTCGCTCCAGTTCGTGCGCAAGATCAGCGGCTTCAATAAACCTTCCAAGGCCAACGAGGCCGCCTTCCTCTCGGCCGTGGACGAAGTCGCCGCCGTCGCCTCCCGCTTGCTTCGCTCGCTGGAAACCAGCGCGACTCCACGAAATCGCGAGGAGGAAGCCGCCAAGGCCAAAGCCCGCGCTGCCGCCCGCTTCGGCGATTAAGTCAGGGGCTGAGGAAAGTGCTGGGTACCCCACTCTAACCTCGCGTACTTTGCGAGGTTAGGGTGGAAACTTTGACTTTGCCGACCTTTCCTTTTCCAGCATGAAAAAAGTGCTTGACATCCTCCATCATGTAACTGTATGGTTACACATCATGCGTCACCGTTCGGTTACATATTCACCCCCGCGCATCTCAACCGGCCGCGCCACGGAGGCCACTTTCCAGGCCCTCGCCGATCCCACCCGCCGCGCCGTCCTCGATCTTCTGCGCCGTGGCAGCCAGCCCGCCGGGCAGATTGCCAGCGCCTTTACGGTCTCCCGTCCCGCTATCTCCAAGCACCTGCGCCTGCTGCGCCGCGCGCATCTGGTCCGCGAGCAGCGCCAGGGCCGGCACCGCGTCTACCAGCTCAATCCCGACCCCCTGCGCGCCGTTGATTCCTGGATCGACCAGTACCGCAGCTTCTGGGCCACAAGCCTGAACAACCTGAAAGCCTTTGTCGAAGCCGAGCACGCCCGGGAAGCGCACTCCGCTCCCCGAAAATCGAGATGAAACTCATGCCCAGCATGAAGAGAGAGGAAAATACCATGACGAAATCGCTTCGAGTCGTAACGCTGATCGTTCTCGCCGCCTTGGCCGCCACCGCGGCCTTCGCCCAGACCGACGCCCAGAAAGCCTTCACCGCCATCAAGAGCATGCCCGGCACGTGGGAATCGAAGGCTCCCGACGGCCGAGTTTTGCAAGTCAGCTTCAAAGTTACCGCCGGCGGGTCTGCCGTCATGAGCGAAATCCTCGGCCAAGGTCCCGAAGATATGATCACCATGTTCCATCTCGACGGCCCCCAGCGTCTACTCATGACCCACTATTGTGGCGCCGGCAACCAGCCGCGCATGCAGGCCAGCCTTTCGCCTGACGGCAAGACCATCAGCTTCAATTTCATCGATGCCACCAATCTCGCCACGCCCGATGCCGGTCACATGCAGCGCATGGTGCTGACCTTGCTCGACGAAAATCACCACACCGAGGAGTGGACGTTCCTCGACCATGGCAAGGAGACGAAAGAAGTCTTCGATCTACGCCGCAAAATGTAACGCCCTGTTCGACCCTGAAGGCGTCATCCCGAAGCCCCCGCGCCTTCACCAGCGGGGGCGAGGGAACTTCGCGCTGAGGATCGTAGTGAGCGAGGAGCATTCATGGCTACATTGACCGTCACACCCGACAACGACACAATCGTCAGCGAGATCGACATGGCTGCACCCGCCGACCTCGTTTTCCGTGGAATCTGTGACGCCGGCACCGTGCGGCGCCGCGCCCCTTATCTCGATGTTTTCGAGATGGACTTGCGCGTTGGCGGCAAGTGGCGTTTGGAAATGCGCATGGCGAAGCCCCACCACGGCGTCAACGTCGTCCGCCACGACGGAGAGATTCTTGAAATCGATCCTCCCCGTCTCCTCGCATATACCTGGTTTGCGAACTTCCACGACAATCCCAAGCACCGGTCGATCGTTCGCTGGGAATTAACGCCCACGAAATCCGGAACGCACGTGAAGGTTACGCACAGCGGCCTGGCCAGCGAGCCTGCTGCATGCAAGGACTACGCCGGCGGATGGCCGGGTGTGCTCGCCGATATTAAGAAGAATATAGAGAACTGATTGGAGAGAAGCTCATGGCAACCACAGCAGTCACCCCCGACCGGGATGCCGTCGTCGGCGAGATTCACATTGCCGCGCCTCCGGCACGCGTCTTCCAGGCCCTGACCGACGCCGCCCAGCTCAAGCAGTGGTTCACCGACCCGTCCTGCCCTATTCATCTCTGGGAAATGGATGCCCGCCTCGGTGGCCGCTACCGCTACAACACGGAAGCAGGCACGGCCGTGGTGAACAACGTCAGGGAGTTCGAATGCCACGGAGAGATCGTCGAATTCGATCCTCCCCGCCTTCTCGTCTACACCTGGTTCGGAAACTGGCACGACAACAAATCGATCCGCACCGTCGTCCGCTGGGAGCTCACTCCCCAGGCCGGCGGCACGCACGTGAAGGTCACCCACAGCGGCCTCGCCTCGCTGCCGATCGCGCGCAAGGACTACACCGGCGGCTGGGTGGGAGTGCTCGACATGCTGAAGAAGTTCACCGAGAAAGGCAGTGGCTAGTGATCAGTGATCAGTGGCCAGTCAGTAATCGGTGAGAAGCCGGGTGCTCCGTCCTAACGTGGCGTTTCTTGCGGCGCTAGGGTGGGGATTTTCCGCGCTATACTTGCTCTATGTCTGGGGTTGCGCAAAACGGTGCGCGGAAGACTTTCTACCTGGAAACATTCGGCTGCCAGATGAACGTCCACGACTCGGAAAAAGTCGTCGGCACGCTCCTCCAGCAGGGATACCGCCAGGTGGAAACCGTCGAGCAGGCCGACCTCATCCTCTACAACACCTGCTCCATCCGCGACAAGGCCGAGCAGAAGGTCTTTCACCGCCTCGCCGATTACAAGAAGCTGCAGGCCGAGGGCAAGCGCTTCGGCGTGCTCGGCTGCGTCGCGCAGCAGGAGGGCGAAAAGATTTTTGAGCGCGCTCCGCATGTTTCGCTGGTCTGCGGCTCGGCCTCGTACCGCAAGCTGCCCCAGATGCTGGCGCAATTGGAGGCGTCCGAGTTATCAGAACAGTCCTTCACCCACGTCTCCCAAAGCCGGGGAGACGTGGGGCACGCCACAATTGCAACTCCCCGGGGCTCGCGACTCGGAACTCGGGACTCGCAACTCATTCGCATCACCGGCCTCGACGACCGCCAGACCGACCAGTGTTTCGAGACCGAATTCACCGCCCGCAACAACCCTCACCGCGGATATATCACCATCATCGAGGGCTGCGACAAGTTCTGCGCCTATTGCGTCGTGCCCTTCACCCGCGGCAAGGAGCGCAGCCGAACCTCGGACTCAGTTCTCGCCGAAGCCCGCCAGATGGCCGATCTCGGCTACACCGAAATTCAGTTGCTCGGCCAGAACGTGAATTCGTACAAAGATCCGGCAGGGAAGCCGGCTTCCAAGAAAAGCTTCGCCGAATTGCTGGCCGCCGTGGGCGAAGTTCCCGGCATCAAACGGGTGCGTTTCACCACCTCTCACCCACGGGATTTTGGCCGGGATATCGTGGCCGCCATTGATGCCGTACCCACTCTCTGCGATCACGTCCATCTGCCGGTGCAGAGCGGTTCGACGCGCGTGCTCCACGCCATGCAGCGCCTCTACACCCGTGACCAATACCTCGAGCGCATCGCCTGGATGCGATCCGCCCGCCGCGAGATCGCCATCACCACTGACGTCATCGTCGGCTTCCCGGGCGAGACGGAAGCGGAATTTGAGGAAACCCTGACCTTGCTCGATGAGGTCGGTTTCGACGCTATCTTCTCCTTCAAGTATTCGCCCCGGCCGAACACTCCCGCTCTCCGCCTCGAAGATGCCATCCCTGATGCCGAAAAAGCGCGCCGCCTGGAAGTTTTGATGACACGGCAGAAGGAGATTCAGATCACGAAGCACAACAGACTATTAGGGTCACCAGTTGAAGTAATGGTCGAAGCTTATAACCAGCCGCGCGGCCAGTGGGTCGGCCGCACGTCGCAGAACAAGATCGTGAACTTTACCGCCTCGGCCAGCACAGGCCCGAACGTCGGAGCTTATGCCCAGGTGGTCGTCACCGCCTGCTTCCCGAACAGCTTGGCCGGCGAATTGATGGTATAAGAGGGAAATCATCGGCGCGAGGGATGGGATCGGAGAAGGCGATGGAGATTGAAATGACAATTCGTGGTCTGCTCATGGATCCAGTGACGAATTCGCCCATCGTCATCCTGAAGGATGTCGCCGGGGACACGGTGCTGCCGATCTGGGTGGGGGTGTATGAAGCCAACGCGATTGCGCTGGAAATGGAGAAGGTCTCGACGCCGCGGCCGATGACGCATGACCTGATCAAGAACGTGTTGACGGGTTTGGAGACGCAGGTCCACAAAGTGGTGGTGACTGAACTGCGCGAGGACACGTTTTATGCCGTGATCTGGCTGGAGCGGGGCGGCGAGGTGATCAGCATTGACTCGCGGCCATCGGATGCGCTGGCGCTGGCCTTGCGCGTGGATTGTCCGATCTTCGTCGACGATCTGGTGCTGAAGAGTTCTAAGCTTGCCGCCAACCTGTCGGATAAGACCACGAGCGAGGAACTGCGCAAGTGGCTGGACGGGTTGAACGACGAGGATCTGGGGAAGTACAAGATGTAGGTTCGCGGGTTGGTTTTTAGAGGCTCACCACCACCACCATCATCAGCGGCCATCGGCTGGCGGCTTTGCTAGTTTACATAATACTTCTTATCGGACATTGGGTCAGGGCTGCCCCCTCTCGCAAGCTCTCGATCCCCTAGCCCTGTTTCGGGAAGAACCGAACCCCGTCTCCGCCTTAGAACTACCATTTCCCTTTCGTCTCTGTTTCCTCTGGGCCTAGAATCGGACGAGGGCTTTCGCGTGCTCGCAGCATTTCAAGGGAGGAATCCATGAAACAATTTGCCGCTTTCGTTCTTTGCTTGTTCTTTATGTCAACCGCCGGCTTTGCGCAGAATGAGCAGACCAAGGATCAGCCGGCCGGTCCCCATTGTCCGAAGCAGGCGTGCATGGCTGCCCTGAAGGATTACAAAGGCCCTGCCAAGGCGTGCCACGCGTCCTACGCCCGAGTCGAAGGCCAAACTGATGAAGTTTGGCTGGTGGCCATCGATACCGGCTCCGGCACCGAATATCGGGGAGTGGACGCCAAGACCGGCGAGGTGCTGCCCAAAGTGGATCCCGCGACAGCGAAGCGTTGCGGGCCGCGGCCCTTCAATTGCCCAGATTGGGTATACGCGCCCTGCCCGGAATAAGGCCGAAATCCGTGCCTGGGTGAGTGCGGACTAAAGGCTCTCGTGGGCGGGGACACCCGCGCCACACAGCACGATCCCGGGATGGAAAAGCGTTCCGGCGACGCGGGTAGCGATGGCGATCAGTTCCCTTTGCCCGTAGAAAACTTTGACCTGGCGGGCGCGGGAGAGTTCGGGCAGATTTACGGTGCGCCCGCTGCGGATGCGGGCGGCGTTGGCTTCGTCAGCGGTGACCGAGGGAATCTGCGGCAGCAGTTTGCGGGGATGGAAGAAAAGGTCGGCCAACAGTTCAGGCGTCCCTCCGGGACGCTGGCCGTTTTCTGTTGCCTCACCCGCCAGTAAAACTGGCGGGCTATTTTCAGTAGTCCCTTCGGGACTCGTGCTGTAGCCATTCTGTTGCCCCTCAGCTGTGGCCTGACTTTTTCTGTCCGCCCACGGTGGAAGCCGCGGGCTGCATGCTCTCGCCGCTTCGCGGCCGGAGGTCCTGGCCGCTGCGGCGAGTTGTTCAAGCGTATGGGCGTCAGCAAGCGTAAATTCGGCCACGGCGGTGCGCCGCAGCGATTCCAGATGAGCGCCGCATGCGAGGCGCTGCCCCATGTCGTGAGCCACGGAGCGCATATAGGTTCCTGAGGCGACGCGGGCGCGAAAATGGGCACGGTCGCCTTCGACGCCGAGAATCTCAAACTCCTTGATCTCCACTTTGACCGGCTGCAGCACCACTTCCTTGTGCTTGCGGGCCAGCTTGTAGGCGGGAACGCCGTGAATCTTCTTGGCGGAAAACGGCGGCGGCATCTGCTCGATCATGCCGCGGAAGTGCGCGGCCAAGGCCTCGACGTCCTCGGCTCGCAGAACAACCTGTTGGGGTACGCTGGTTGGTTCGCCCTCGGCGTCGTAAGTGTCAGTGGAGAATCCAAAACGCACCGTGCCTTCGTAGGTCTTCTCGGCGCTGGTGTAGAACTGCGCCAGGCGGGTGAGGCTGCCCGTGACCAGCGGGAGAACACCCGTGGCCATGGGATCGAGCGTTCCAAGATGCCCGACGGAACGCTGCCCGAGAATGCGGCGGACGCGGTTGACCACGTCGTGCGAGGTCAATCCCGCGGGCTTGTCAACAATCAGGACACCATTCATGAGAGGATTTGGTAAGTTGGTAATTGGGTAATTTTCGGACTCATTGTCGGCGAGCCATTGCTGACGGCCTTGACTGCGCAATTGCCAAAGGGCTAGATTACCAAACTTTCCGATGATCATCCCCGTCCCTCTCCGCGATGACCAGCCCCGATATAGCACTCCCTATGTAAATGCATTCTTGATTGCGCTAAATGTTCTGATTTTCCTGTTTGAGTTGTCGCTCGGGCGGTCTGATCTGAAGGTCCTCTTCGATCATTTTGCGCTGGTTCCGCAAAACATCACGGCACTGCTCACGGGAACCTGGCACCACAGCATCCAGCAAGCCGTGTTTCCGCTGTTTAGCGCGATGTTTCTACACGAGGGTTGGGCGCACGTGCTCAGCAATATGTTGTTCCTTTATATCTTTGGGGACAACGTTGAAGATTACCTTGGACATTTCAACTATCTCTCGTTCTATCTGATCTCCGGAGTGCTTGCCGATGCCGCGCAAATCGCGGTCTACCCTCATTCACATATTGGAATGGTTGGGGCGAGTGGCGCAATCGCGGGAGTGCTCGGCGCGTATTTTGTAGTATTTCCCAGGGCGCGCGTCTTGACCTGGTTCTTCTTTGTGTTTTTCTTTTATGTCCCTGCCTGGCTCATCCTGGGCTACTGGTTTGTGCTGCAGTTTCTCGAGGGAGCCGACGCCTTGGCGGTCGCACGCCTGCACCGCGATATTGGCGGCGTGGCGGTGTGGGCACACGTGGGCGGCTTCATCGCCGGGATAGTGATGATCAAGCTGTTCCCTGAGCGGCGGCGAAGATATCCGTACGCGTACCGGTAGGACTTTCCACATCCGGCCAAAGAACGCGCGAGAAATGGAGCGCGCCAGCCTGGGTCTGACTTAGAGCGAAAACTGAGTTTTCAGACCAGCGTCACGACCAAGGACAACATCAACAGCAAGACCAAAGGCAGCGGACAGGAGTGTCCGCTCCACATGGGCTATTTTTTCGGGCGCGACTCCGGTGGAACCAGGCCAGCGACCCGGTAGTAGACCACGAGCTGGCCGTAGTGCTCCCCGCAATGCTCGATGAAGCCGTAGGCAAGATCGCTGATTCTTACCTGCTGATGGGCAAAGGGATCGACGACCAGCTCAGACATGCCCCGGTCTCCCTTTGACTGGATCGCGGCAGCGCCGTCGGCAAAAGATTTCTTGACGAAGGCAACCACGTCGGATTTGGTCTTGTATTGGTCGCGCTTGGGGTTCTCTTCGACCGGACCTTTCTGCCCCGTGACCAAATTGGTGAAATAGTAATTCGCCCCGGCCGCGTGCAGCAGTTGCTGAGCGAAGGTGCGTTGATCCGGGTTGGGCTTCATGTCGTACTTGTCTTCGGGAAAATCTTCGGCCATGGCGATGAGCTTGCGGCCGATGTCGTTCCAGCTATCGAGCACGACCTTGGACGGAGGGTCGGCAGGTTTGACGGCGGTGTCTTTCTTCATGGTGTCCTGGGCCAGAGCGGGCATGGCCAGGATGGCGGCGAGAACGGCAGCGAGTACCAACGGGACCTTCGTCATAGGATTTCCTCCGAAAATGTTGCGGTGGCCATTGTAGACGGACGTGGGATGCAAGAAAAGGAGAGCGGAGAGCGTCGGCAGGCTACAGCGTTCCCGTGCTGGGCCGAATCTCGAGTATCTCGACCGTGGTATTGGCGGGAAGCAGAATGGAGTCCACAACCGCGCGGGCCACGGTTTCCGGCGACATCATTTTGCGGCGTGGAGCCTCAGGCCAGAGTGTCTTCCAGATGTCGGTGTCCGCAGCCCCGGGCAGTACTCCGATCACCCGAATCCCTCGCGGCCGCAGTTCTTCGCGCAGCGTGTTGCTGAGGCCGAGGGCGCCGTGCTTGGAGGCGTTGTAGGCGGCCGAGCCGGCGAAGACGCGGTTGGCGGCAACCGACAGATTGTTTACGATCGAGCCCCCGCGCTTCATCAGGACCAGCGCCGCCTGGGTCACGAGAAACATGCCGTCCAGATTGGTTTCGAGGACGTCCTTCCATACCGGAAATGGAAGTTTGTCTACGGGAAGATTCGGTTGGGCGATGCCGGCGTTGTTGACGAGGATGTCGAGGCGGCGGAACTGGCGCCGGATGGCGCGGAAGAGTGCGTCAACCGAATGTGGATCGCGGACGTCCGAGGGATGGCTAAGGATACGGATTTTAGCGGCTGTTTTTCCGCGGCGCGCCAGTTCCCTGCTGATGCGGTTGAGCGCTGCCTGGTCGCGTCCGGTAACGATCAGATCGCAGCCTTCGGCAGCGAGAGCGCGGGCGATAGCGAGGCCGATGCCACGAGTGGCTCCGGTAACCAGAGCAACCTGACCGCGCAGGCCACGGCCCGCTGTATTTCGCGACCCTAAAGTGTTACTTGAAATGTGTGGTGGCAAGCGATTCGTCTCACCGGGGCTGAAGCCCGCATTCGTAACCAAACCTTACGCGGCGCTGAAGCGCCGCTCTTCCACCGGAGATGATCTCAAAGGCGAGTCTCATCTTACCGCATTCGGTCACACGCCATTGGCGCGCTGGCGGATCAGCGAAAGGAATTCCGAGCGCGTCTCTTCCTCCTGGCGGAAACAGCCCAGCATGGAGGAAGTGACGGCGGCGGAGTGCTGCTTTTCTACGCCGCGCATCATCATGCAAAGATGGCGAGCCTCGATGACCACGCCGACTCCCTGCGGTTCGATGACTTTCTGAATGGTCTCGGCGATCTGGGTGGTGAGGCGCTCCTGAATCTGCAGACGGCGCGAGAAAAGCTCGATCAGGCGTGGAATCTTGCTCAGCCCGATCACCCGGCCGTTGGGGATGTAGGCGACGTGCACCTTGCCGAAGAAGGGCAGCATGTGGTGCTCGCACAGGCTGAACATCTCGATATCTTTGACGATGACCATCTCATCGTAGCTGACGGTGAAGAGCGCGCCTTTGAGCAGCGCTTCGGGATCTTCCTGATAACCCTTGGTGAGGAATTCCAGCGCCTTGCGGACGCGCTCGGGCGTTGCGGTAAGGCCTTCGCGCCGGGGATCTTCGCCCAGGCGGACGAGCATTTCGCGGACGAGGTCTTCGAAGCGGGCGCTGGTGAGCGTGGCTGGTTCGATGGCTGGCTTCATGGATAGGGCCTTTGATCCCTCAGCGGCTAAAGCCGCGATTTGACTCGTGCGTCTTGTGGCACGGCTGAAGCCATGCCCTGATACGAATCCTACTCTTCCGGAGCGGCTATTTTCGCGCTTCCGCGCCGCCCGTGTACTCGAATGAGTTCATCATAGTCTCTTCGAGTCTCACTCTATCCAGATGCGCCTGAGCAAAGCCGCGCTGCAATATTTCGAAGATCGCGACACAGAGATTTTCCGTGGTAGGCACGGTTTTCGCGAATTCTTGCACCGTATTCAAATTCTCGAGATGGTAGCGGGAGAGCACTTCCCTTTCCACAACGCCGTCGAGATCGGTGAGGTTGCAAACCATGCCAGTGCGCTCATCGACCGGGCCGCTCACCGTGACCTCGAGGGTGTAGTTATGGCCGTGGCCGTAAGGATTGTTGCACTTGCCGTACGTGGCGCGGTTCTCGTCGGCAGACATTTGTTCACTGTTCAGCCGGTGTGAGGCTGAGAAGGGGTAACGGCGAGTGAGATGAGCGATCATTGGTGGAGCAATTGTTGATTGTTGATTTTTGATTGTTGAATGGAAACTCCACGTTCTGTGCGTGTCACGTGATTTTATTCAACAATCAACAATCAAGAAATCAACAATGCATTTCCTATTCCTCTCCGTAGAAATCCACGAACAAATCCGGCGTCTCGTAAACCCGGACGCGGTGCAGGCGGGCCTGTTGCAGCTTGCTCTCCAGGCGTTGCCAGATGGCGATAGCCAAGTTCTCCGTCGTCGGAACGCGGGTGAAGAACTCGGGGACTTCCTTGTTCAGGAAACGGTGATCCATGGCATCGAGAACTTCGTGGTGCATGACGGCTTTGAGTTGCTTGAGATCGACGACGAATCCGGAGCGCGGATCGACCTCGCCCTTGACCGTGACTTCGAGCGTGTAGTTGTGGCCGTGGCCGTTGGGGTTGTTGCACTTGCCGAAGACGCGGCGATTCTCCTCGGGCGTGAAGTCCGGGTTGTGATAGTAGTGCGAAGCAGAGAATTCGGCTTTGCGCGTGAGATAAACCATTCCTATCCTCATTGTCACTGACGATTCATAGCCAAGTCACTGGGGAGTTCGAGCGAATAGGGAGGAATCTGTTGCCATTTCGGAGAGTCCGTTTTTTCTCCCTCGGGACAAAAAGTCTTGTTGGGCGCAAACACGATGATCTTGTACACATAGCGCTTGTGCTGCGCCGGATAGTAGGCGAGGGCGAACGCGATGCCATTCTTCTTGTCGAGCCAGAAGACGAGCGGGCGATCGCCCAGGGCCGGGGTGGGAGCAGTCAGCAGAGCGTAGGCGAGAAGATCTTTGTAGGCGCCCTTAACCTTTTCCGGCGGATCGAAGGTGGTGATGCCCTCGGCGGTGTGGAAGCGAGTTGTAGAGGATTCGATCTGGAACACCTTGTCCTTCTTGAGGTGGATGGTCAAGTCGCCCCGGCCGTTTCGGTTGTCCGTGTCCACCCAATAGAGGGTCGTGCCGCACTTATCTTCCCATTCCTGATCCTCATCCTTCCTCGGGAACAACTGCAACGCGCGGTCCCGCGTGTCGCCGAGCTTGAGAGGTCCGACGCTCAAACCCGGTTCGATGAGGGTCTGGAACGCGGGAGAGTTGGGCCCGCCCGAGTTCTGCCCAGTTTGAGCGAGTGGCTGTGTTTCGGGGATCGCAAATTGCCGTGCGCCGGCGCCCGCTAGTGTGACCGCCAATAGCACCGCCGCCAAAATCAGCAGGACGGGAGTCTTCATGAGAGTCTCCCGGCGGCGGTGGTGGGAGTGCTGTGGTCAGGCATCGGGTTCATGGAGTGATCTGCGCTGCCATAGATGCGGCCCTTCCAGCCGACTTTGCCCTGGGCGTGCGCTTGCTTGGAGCGGAGCAGCAGGTACGCGAACACGGGCATGCCGAACAGGGCGCCAAGAAACTCCATGGGAAAGTCGAAGTTGGCACGACGGAGACGTGTCGTAACGTAAAGGACACCGCAGACAAAAACCATTCCCCACCAAGCTCGCCTCGCCCCGTGGAAGGACTCCATTGCCAAGGCGACCCAAGGCATTGCCCACAGCAGCACCGTCTTCACGGCCAACCAGCCCGGGTTTGGAAACAGCAACGCCAGGTTCTTCGTCCACCCTTCACGCAGCTGACGAAAGTTGCGGTACATCCTTGTGCGGACGACGTCGGCGCCGTAGCGGAAGCGAATCTTCCGGCCGGAAGCTTTCACGGCGCGGGCCAGCGCGACGTCCTCGAGGATTTCGCCGGCAATCGCGGCGTGTCCGCCAATCGCGTCGTACACCTCGCGGCGGATGAGGATATATTGCCCGTTGGCGGCCGCAATGGGTGAAGCCGGATCGCTGACTTTCTTCGGCGGATATTGCCGAGCCAGTTCCGCAAAGATCACCGGCAGCGTGGCCATCTCCCAGAAACTGACTGCAATTTGTTCCGGTGAATACGAAAGCATGTCGGCGCCGTTCCCCAGCGCCTCGGCCATCGCGCGGGCAAGCGATCCGGAAAGGTGGACGGTATCGGCGTCGGTAAACAGAAGCCATGCGCCGCGGGCCGTACGCGCTCCGGTCGAGACGGCGTTGTTCTTGCCGGTCCAGCCCTCGGGAAGTGGGCCGGCCTCGATGACACGGACTTTGTCTGCATTTACGGCGGCGAAGGAGGCGGCGATCTCGCGCGTGCGATCGGTCGAGTGATCGTCCACGACGATAATCTCGAAGGCCGTGCCGCTTTGCGTGACCAGCGATTCGAGACACGTGCCCAGGCAGGCGTCTTCATTGCGCGCCGGAATGATGACCGACACCGTTGGCTGCCCCGTGATTGTTTCCGTCGCGGCCATACGTCGAATCTATTATTATAACTAGGTGCGACGCTTCACTAACCTCCTCGCCGTTCTCGTTAGCTGCGCCGGGTTGCTTGCCCTTTCTGCCTGCTACGGCGGAACCCGGCCGCCGCGCATCGGCTCGAACGCCCCCGATTTCACGGTGCAGGACGCGCAGACGAAAGTCACGCTCAGCCAGTTCCGCGGACAGGTCGTGGTGCTGAATTTTTGGGCGACCTGGTGCCCGCCCTGCGTCGAAGAAATGCCCTCGCTGGTGGAAATGCAGCGGATCATGAAAGCCAAGGGCGTAACCGTCGTAGCCGTGAGCATCGACGTGAACGAGAATGCCTACCTGAAATTCGTGAAGGACCATGCTCCGAATCTGCTCACGGTGCGTGATCCGGAGCAGAAAACCCCGAATCTCTACGGCACGCATGGCTGGCCGGAGACGTTCATCATTGACCGCAACGGAGTGATGCGGCGCAAATTCATCGGTCCGGTGGATTGGACCGAACCGGACATCACAGACTTCCTCAGCAAGTTGTAAGTCCATCACAGAGACACGGAGACACAGAGAAATTCCTTTTCGGGGCTCTCTGTGACTTTGTATCTCCGTGGTAATTACTACAGCTTTACGTTGCGCAACCGCAGTGCGTTGGTAATCACCGAGACGGAGCTGAAGCTCATGGCGGCGGCGGCGAAGATGGGGCTCAAGAGCAATCCGAAAAATGGGTACAGCACGCCCGCGGCGATCGGTACCCCAACCGCGTTGTAGATGAAGGCGAAGAAAAGATTCTGGCGGATGTTGCGCATGGTGGCCTGGCTCAGCTTGCGGGCGCGCAGGATGCCGGTCAGATCGCCCTTCACCAGTGTAATGCCGCCGCTTTCCATGGCGATGTCGGTGCCGGTGCCCATGGCGATGCCGACATCGGCCTGAGCGAGCGCGGGCGCGTCGTTGATGCCGTCGCCGGCCATGGCGACGACTCTTCCCTGCCCTTGCAGTTTGCGGATGACGTCAGACTTGCCTTCCGGCAAGACCTCAAATTCGAATTCGTCAATGTTCAGCGTGCGGGCGATGGCTGCGGCGACGGCCTCATTGTCGCCGGTGAGCATGACGATGCGGATACCCTGATTCCTGATCTCGCGCAGCACGGCGGGTGTGGACGGCTTCGACCGATCCGCAACTCCGAAGTTGCCGACATACTTGCCATCAATGGCAACGCAGAGAGGAGTACCACCGGCCGGAATTCCAGACAAGACGGCTGGTTTCTGCAGAGCACCGACGTCAACCATCAACGTTGGATTGCCGACCGCTATTTTGTGGCCATCCACAACGCCGCTGATTCCCCTTCCGGCGATGGAGTCGAACTCCTGCGGCTGAGAGAGTTTTAGCCCTTGCTCTTCGGCGGCTTCGACAATGGCCGTCGCCAGAGGATGTTCGCTCGCGCGCTCGAGGCTGGCGGCTAAGCGAAAGAGTTCGCGGTCGGTGGCGAGCGATTCGGAAACGCTCACCACGCGCGGCTTGCCTTCGGTCAGCGTGCCGGTCTTGTCTACGACCAGGGTGTCGACTTTTTCCATGACCTCCAGCGCTTCAGCATTTTTGATCAGCACTCCAGCGTGGGCGCCGCGACCGGTGCCGACCATGATCGCCATCGGCGTAGCCAGACCGAGAGCGCAGGGACAGGCAATGATCAGCACCGCAACCGCATTGACGATAGCGTGCGCCAGGCGCGGCTCGGGACCGAGGAGAAACCACGCGGCGAAGGCCACAACAGCAACGGCCACGACGGCAGGCACGAACCAGGCCGAGACGCGATCGGCCAGGCGTTGGATGGGCGCGCGGCTGCGCTGGGCTTGGCCCACGAGTTGCACGATGCGCGCCAGCAGCGTGTCAGAGCCGACGCGCTCAGCCCGCATGATGAATGAGCCGGTGCCGTTGATGGTGGCACCGATGACGGCGCAGTCAGCACATTTCTCGACGGGGATGGATTCGCCCGTGATCATGGATTCGTCCACGGAGCTGCGGCCTTCGAGAACGATGCCATCCACCGGGACTTTTTCACCGGGACGAACCCGCAGGCGGTCGCCAGGCTTCACTTGTTCGAGGGGAATGTCCTTTTCTGTAACCTCGCCAGCGGTGCCGTCGGAGAGGAGACGCGCGGTTTTTGGGCTGAGATCGAGCAGCGCTCGAATGGCGGCGCTGGTGCGGCTGCGCGCGCGAAGCTCCATGACTTGCCCGAGCAGCACCAGCGTGGTGATAGCGGCGGCGGCTTCGAAGTAGACGTCGGGACAGCCAGTCATACCTGTCATACCCCGAGCTGCGCGCAGCGACGGCGGAAAAATCCCGGGTGCGACGGTGGCGACGACGCTATAGACGTAGGCGACGCCGGTGCCGAGTCCGATCAGAGTAAACATGTTGGGACTGCGGTTGATCAGCGACGTCCAGAAGCGCTGGAAGAATGGCAGGCCGCACCAGAGAACGACGGGAGTGGCCAAGAGAAACTCAAACCACGGCAAGATTGAGCTCCAAGGCCTCACCACATTTTGGTTGCCTCTGATGATGTCGAGTCCGCCCTTGAACCACTGTGGCCAGAACATACCCGCCATCGCAATGGTGAGCAGCGGCGCGGTCAGAACGAGGCTGATCCAGAAGCGGCGGGTCATGTCGCGGAGTTCGGGATTTTCTTCCGCGCCAGTGACAGTGCGCGTGACCGTCCTTGGTTCCAGCTCCATGCCACAGATCGGGCATGATCCCGGCTCCGAGCGCACCATTTCCGGATGCATCGGGCAGGTATATTCGGTGCGTGTCGCGGCGAAGGGAACTTCCGGCAGCTCCTTTTCCAGGGCCATACCGCAGGAAGGACACGCGCCGGACTTCGGTTCGCGGACTTCTGGACACATGGGGCACACGTAGGCCGGACTTCGGACCTCAGACCTCAGACCTCGGACCTCAGAAGTGGACCCAAGGTTCCTCGACCCCGCATCCCTTGCGCGATCGCGCAGCGGATGCTCCGCTCGGGATGACAACGAAGGCGAAATCGTGACGATCCCCTGCGCCGGCGCGGCTGTGGGCATTCCGAGCATGACCAGCCCGGACGCGGCCGGCTTGTTCAGGTATCCACTAGGATTGCCCTTGAACTTTTCCAGGCAACCAGCGCAACAGAAGTAGTACTTCTTCCCCGCGTGCTCGTATATATGTTTGGCCGTGGCGGGGTTGACGTTCATTCCGCAAACCGGGTCGCGCTCAAGAACCGGGGTTGGGTTGGCGGTGGTCATGCTCTATATTGGATTCAGCGCTGACGGCCGGGCAGCAGCGGCCGGGCGCGACAAATTCATCATACCGAAGGATTGCCAGCGATGACTTATCTGGATGTAGTGTTCAACTACGGCGCAATACCCGGGGAGAACGAACTGCGGGCAATTGGCAGCATGCGCGAGGTGTACGGCATCCGAAGCGTGCAGTTCAATGCCAAGCAGCGCACGGTGCGGGTGGAGTTTGATGCCTCGCGGCTGAAGCAGGAGGCGGTGGCGCGGCTGCTGCGGCAAGCGGGAATTGACTTGCGGGAGCCCGTGGCGCTGGCCTGATCGCGTACGGGCGAGGAACGGCTGAGGCGAAGTGCGCCGGAAGCACGAGGGGTGGGGGAGGGCCGTCCGGCAAACTTAGCAAGGGGCGCCCAAGAAAACCTCTGGCCGAAGTTATTCTCTGGAGCGCCCCGTTGCGCGCCACTTCGTCTGCCGTTGCCTACAGCATGTACCGTGCCGTCCGCAAATTATTCAAAACAATGCCTGATCGATTCTCCGGGGAGGTAGGAATTGCCCTGCCGCTGGAAAGAATTACTGCGAACCGCCCGGGGCAAGAAGCTGGCCGGATGCCTGTTGAAAAATAGTCAAAAGTGCAGGAAGTGCAAGTGACTTGGAACCATTTCGAGTTCTCAACCACTTACGCTCCCCCCATGTTAAGGCGACACCGCTGCAACTTAAGGGAACCAAAGGGGCCCCCCTCAGTTACTGCCTTGCCACCACTTCATCCTCGGGATCGTCGCAATGGCCCTCAGTTCCATCATTACCTCTAGCTCCTGCTAAATCTGGTAGAAGCGGACGAGTCGCCTGGGTGATAACGCCGTGGCGAATTGCGGGCGATATTTCTGATCCAACTGGTTCCTCAGCTTGAGTTGCTCGAACCTGCGATTCAACAATTCCTGCGCCTTCGCATCCGTCATCTTGTCGTAATTGTCGGCGTAGTCCATGAGCAGGGCAAGACGGGCATCGAAGAACTTGCCACGCTCCGCCATGTAAGAGTCCCAGATCGGCCAAAACCGCTTGGCCTCCTCCGGGGTGAATGTCACCATTCCTTGGGTGACGTAATCTTTCGCGCCGGCCTTGAGGTCGCTCTTGAGAAGCTGAATGTACTGGTCCAGGTCATCGGCAAACGATGGCATGGCAAACAACAGGGCAATGACAATCAGGAGTTTCTTCATTATTCTTCCTCACTTTTGGAATTCGCTTGAAAATATCGGTTGCGGTTCGGGTCCAGCTCGCGCTCCGTGCCGTTTCGATCACAGCCACGGACCGCTGGCACAGTCGTCGAGACCCATGCTCCATCAGGCAACATCAATCACGACTTTATAGCTCTCTGCCCCGCCAAAAATGAACTGTCAGAATTGACAGCGTTAAGGCGCTGATTCAGTGACCGACCTTTACCATCGCTGCAGACTTCGTGCCGATACCCCAACCAGTAGGTTCTGATAAACGGCAGTTACCATCACCGACCTGCCGACTCGGCTGCCGGTGCGGCACTTTAGAGGCGGTTCCTCCTGAACAAGCATAATTCGAGGACAAAAAATGGTGCGCCCTGAGAGATTCGAACTTGAGGCGTCTAGGAGGCGTGAGCCTAGCGGGAGCCTCCTGCCGAAATCCTGAGCGTAGCGAAGGATCTCTGCTGACATTGAGCCTGGACGGGAAGTGGTGCGCCCTGAGAGATTCGAACTCCCGACCTTCTGGTTCGTAGCCAGACGCTCTATCCAACGTTCGTAGCCAGACGCTCTATCCAACTGAGCTAAGGGCGCGAATGCGGTTGGCAGGAAAACTCCTCCCGATTATAGCGAAAGATCTCTTCTGCTCAAAGCTGCGGTTGCTGTGAGTGGAGGCTCAGCCTGGATTTTGACGGTCTTCGCGTTCGTCGACGGCGTCATCCCGAGCGCAGCCGCTTTTCAGGCGGAGCGAGGGATCTTGCGCAGGGGCGAATATGGCCGGAATTAATCTCACGCGAGATCCCTCGGCCCGCTCGCGTCGCGCGCCCGCGGCCGAAGCCGGGGGTATGCCAGGAAAAGCGCGGGCCTTCGGGATGACGCCGGGAACAGGCTACTCCGGAAGGTGAAGCTGCACATTTCTCCTTACCAGATGCGCACCCGCTCCTCCGGGGCGAGGTAGAGTTTGTCGCCCGGTTGGACGTTGAACAGGGCATACCAGGCGTCGATGTTGCGCACGGTCGCGGCGCGGAACCGGCCGGGGGCGTGGGGATCGGTCAACACCTGCTGCCGGAGCGCACCTTCCCGCGTCTTGTCACCCCAGTTCTGGGCGAAGGCGATGAAGAACTGCTGATCGCCGGAAAACCCGTCCTGCGTGGGCGCGGTCTGGCCGCCGAGGGAAGCGCGATAGCCGTCGTACGCGGCGGAAATGCCGGCGACGTCGGCGATGTTCTCGCCCAGCGTCTGCTTGCCGTTCACGGCCAGATCGGGGAAAGGTTTGTAGGTGTCATATTGCGCGGCGAGCTTGGCCGTGGCCGCTTCGAAATGGGCGAGATCGGCGGGCGTCCACCAGTTGCGCACCCGTCCCTTGGAATCGAAAGCCGCGCCTTCGCTGTCGAAGGTATGGCTGATTTCGTGGCCGATCACGGAACCAATAGCACCATGGTTCGCGGCAGCGGGAGCCTGCGGATCAAAAAACGGCGGCTGCAGGATGGCGGCGGGAAAATTTAGCCCATTGTGCAGCGGAAGATTGACCGCATTGACTGTCTGCGGCGTCATGCACCATTCCTTGCGGTCGGTGGGTGATCCCAGGCGGGCGACAGAGTAGTGGTAGTCGAAAAGCAGGCCACGCCAGACGTTGCCAAAGGCGTCGTCGGCTTTGACTTCGTATCCGGTGTAGTCACGCCAGGTCTCGGGATAGCCGATGCCCACGTAGAGCGTATTGAGCTTGGCCTGAGCTTCGGCTTTCGTGGCCGCGTCCATCCAGGAGAGCGCGTCAATGCGTCGCCGGAACGCGGCCATGATGTTGGCCACCATCGCCTGGGCCTGCGCTTTGGCTTCCGGAGGAAAGTAGCGCTGGGCGTAAATCTGGCCGACAGCGTCGCCGAGTTGGTCGCTGACCAGCCCCACGCCGCGCTTCCAGCGGGCCCGCTGTTCGGGAACTCCGGAAAGGGTTTTGCCGAAGAAGCCAAAGCGCTCGTCGACAAACGCTCTGGGCAGCACGCCGGCGTAGGCTTCAATCAGGTGGAACGCCAGCCAGTCTTTCCAGGTGTCGAGCGGAGTTGAGGCCACCAGCGCCGATTCTCCGGTGAAGGCGCCGGGTTGCCACACGATGAAACTTTCCTGCTTGTCGAGTCCGGCGCCGCGGAAGTACTCGAGCCAGTCGAGACCGGGAGCCTTGGCGGCGAAGTCGAACTGCTTCCAGTAATTGTTGGCCTTATGGATGTCTTCGCAGTCGGCCAGGCTGAGATGGGTTTCCGCGATGGCGTGTTCCAGCGCGAGAATGCGGGCGGCGCGAGCATCCGTATCGGTGAATCCAGCCAGTTTGAGCGTGGCGGAAATGTGCGCCTGATATTTGGTGCGCAGGTCGCGCATCTGGTCGTTTTCTGCCAGGTAATATTCGCGATCGGGCAACTGCAGCCCTCCCTGCATAAGATAAGCAGCGTAGTGGTCAGGATCGTTGAAGCCGGGCGCGACCCAGAGTCCAAAAAGATTGGGGGTGTGGAAGTTCGTGTTGTTGAGCGCGTCCACATCGGCGCGCAGGCTTTCGCCCAGCGCGCGGGCCAGTTCACGCTTGTCGCGAAGAGCGGCAATGGCATCGAGATGAGGGCGCAGCGGCGCAAGCCCTTTAGCCTCGATCCCGGCTTCATCCATGAAGGAGTTGTAGAGGTCGGCGATCTTGCGCGCGTTCGAGCCGGCGGGCGCACTGCTCTTGGCGGTTTCTTCAATCAGCGCAGCGGTGCGTTTCTCGCTCAACTCGGCGAGGATGGAAAAAACACCGTACCGGCCACGGTCGGGCGGGATTTCTGTGCGCTTGATCCAGGCACCGTTGGCATATTGATAGAAATCGTCGCCCGGCTTGACCGAGCGATCCATGTTGGCGACGGCGATGCCGTGAGTGGCTGGTTTCGGCGCATCCTGCGCGTACGCGGCAGGCAGAGAAATGGCCATGAGGAAGCAAAGGGCAGCGCAGGCAGGCAAGAGGCTGAGAAACTTGGTTCTGGATCTCATGAACGGTGCTCCCGGGCCAGGTGGGCAGATCTATTTGGACGTTGTGCAACGGAAGAGGGTAGCACGAACGCGGGGTTGGGAGACGGGTGCCAGTCCCGAGAGCATTCTGACGCCCCTCCCATTTGGGTCCTACGTGCGGTATCCTTTGGGGCAAGTTCCGGAGGTACCCATGCCGAACCGGTCTTTCTTGGCAATCGCTTCAGCGACGTTCTTTGCATTCGCCTTTTTCTCTGTTTCCTCTGTCGACGTCTTGGGCCAGACTGCGCCGCCGGAAGATCAGGCCGGACGCACGCAGTACTTTCCCGACACCACCGACGGCATCCATCTGGAGATGGTCTTCAACTACAACGTCGCCCATCCCAAAATTGAAAAGGGAAAGGTGGATATGGTCTGGGGATCGAACTACGCAACGCAACCTCGCGGCGTGTACAACACGAGCTATATCCCCTACTCGGTCGACAATTTCACCAACACGGTGGCCTGGTATCAGACGAACCATCCGGACTGGCTTGAGTACTTGTGCGACCAGAAGACCCTGGCCTTCGAGTTCGGGACCACGACCCTGGCGCCGCTGGACTTTGCTAATCCCGCGGTGCGGGCTTACCAGTGGGCGAACTGGGTGGACGCGCCGCTGGCGCAGGGTTTCGGCGGGATTGCAGTGGACACGATGTCGCTGACCAACGATTGGCAACGCTGCGGACATTTCGATAGCGGAAACCAGTGGGTGCAGCAGTATACGGGACAGTCCGACGATCCGACGTTTCGCCACGACGTGCTCGACTGGGAAATGGATACCTACGAGCACGTGCATCACTATTCAGAAACAGCCACCATGCAAGTGAACGTCTCCTACGCGTTTGGGGAGTCGAACGCCGACAACCTGCGGCTGATGACGACCACCGACCTGTTGTTCGACGAGCGCGGATTCACCAACTGGGGGACAGCGTCACAGAACGTTTCGACGCCGACGCAATGGGAAGGCATTATGGCCGCACTCAAGTATGTGGAGTCGAAGGGACTCTGCTACATGACCAATGGCGAGGAACCGCAGCCGACCAAGAAGATCACCCAGGCCGAGCGGCTGTGGGTGCTGGCGAATTACCTCTTGGTTAAGAACCACTGCACGTACGTCTACCTGACCGGAACTACGGACGGCCAGCAGGACTACGGCAGCCTCTACATCTTCCCGGAGTACTCGATTCCGATCGGCCACCCGACCGGCCCCATGACCAAGAAGCAGGGCGTTTGGGAAAGATGCTTTTCCGGTGGCTTGGCGTTGGTAAACCCCTACAACAAGACCGCAACCGTTACGCTGCCCCCGGGCGATTACACGGATGTGAACGGGAATCCGGCTGGCCCGACAGTGACGATGACTCACCAGACTGGATTGATCCTACTGCGGCAGTGAGGTACGGCCAAGAACACAATCGGAAAGGACCTTTCCTGAGCGCAGCAGTCAATCGTCAGGGCTCGGCTTACTTTGGTGACTTCGCGGGTTCGGGTCAGGTGTCGTTGCCGGACATTTTCTGTTAATCTCGACGTTGCCCTGTTGTTTCTGTCAATCGCCCGGAGAGTCTTCCCGGATACCGAGCCAGCGCGCCATGCCAAAGGAAGGTCCGCAGCACGATGTGTCCGTATTGTCGTCTTCGAAGTCCGGATTGGTTTACCTTACCGCCAACGATTGGACGCTGATCGCCGACAAGGCAGTCCGATTGCAATTCAAGACGGGCGATCACATCATTCAGCAAGGCAAGCGGACGCACGGAGTTTTTGTGCTGGTGAAGGGGAAGGCGTCGGTGCAGATTCCTTCGCAGGAGACGCTGCCCGCGCTGGGGCCCGGGGAGGTGTGCGGCGAGATTTCGTTCCTCGACGAGCAGCCTGCCACAGTTAATGTAGTTGCCAACGAGCCGGTTGAGGCTTACTACCTGGACCGCCCGACGCTGCAATCCTTGTTTGAACTCTATCCGCACCTGGGTTCGCGGTTCTATCATTCGCTGGCTTCCAGCATGTCGCGCCGCTTCCGGGAACTGATCGGCCACGCCGTGCTGGCGAAAAAGCAGTAGGTGTCTCGGCAAAGCCCCGCGCAGAATCCTTTCCACGCCTGAAGAAAGCGGCGGTTCGGTGTAACCCATCCGAGGAACCGACCTTATAGCCATCCAACCTGCACGGTTACGCGGCTGCTTGAGCCCGGGCGAGGCCACCTGTGCTAGCCTAGTAGTTCTTGCATCCGGGGCTTGCGTGAAAAGATGGGGCGCGCACGCCCAACCCCGCATGGTAGATTCCGGCAATCTTCGACTGGCGCTGGCATCGGCGGCGGTGCTCGGCTTCCGGCACGGCCTCGACTACGACCACATCGCCGCCATTACCGACATTACCAGCGTCCAGGCGAGGGCCCGCGACGCCATGCGTTACGGTCTGCTCTACGTCTCCGGCCATGCCACGACGGTAGCCGTGTTGGGGGCGATCGCCGTGGGCTTTCGCGTATCTTTGCCGGCGGCAAGCGATCGCTGGGCGGAACGTCTGGTGGGCATTACCCTGCTCACCCTGGGGATCTACGTGCTGGGCACTTTTTTCCGACCATCCGCGCACAACCACAACCACGCCCGGCCCCGCACCCGCATCACCCTGCTGATCAACGGGATGCTCTGGGTGTATTGGCGGCTCAGCCGGATCTTCGGCGGCACCAGGGTGGAAGCTCCGCAGGTCTTCAAGGACGGGTATGGCACCAGCTCGACCTTCCTGGTGGGAGTAATCCACGGCCTCGGGGCGGAGACTCCGACCCAACTGCTGTTGTTCCTTTTGGCGGCGAATCTGGGAGGAACTGCGGCGGGCCTGCTTGGCCTGTTCATGTTCATTGTCGGCTTACTTGTAATGAATACCCTGATGTGCGCCTCGGCCGCGGGGCTGTTCTCCTCTACGCTGGCCCGGCCGGCTGCCCTGCGAGCCCTGACCTTGGCTACTTCGGCCTATAGCATCGTGGTAGGAACGGTTTTCCTGCTTGGAATCGCGGACAAGCTTCCCTCCCTGACCGGGTAGGGGTTGCAGCCCAAGCTGAGCCGCACGAGAGGCTTAACCATAACTTTGGCCGCCCTTCCCGAATTCCTGCCCAGGGCACGACCTTCCCTTTAGCTGCCAATGGGTTACCGCCGTAATCTGGGTTCGGGGATTACCGTTGACCGGCTCCATCCCGTCTCCTTAAATTGCCAGAAGGGGGTAGTATGAAGGATATTCATGAGGTCCTGCGGCAGAAGCAGGCGAAGTACGCCCAACTTGGCAAGCAGATTGAGATGCTGCAACAGGCGGCGGAAAAGTTGCGGGAAGTTGCCCCGTTGCTGGCTGAAAACGACGACGAAGACAACGCCGTGCTGGCAGAAGTGGACGACATCACCGGCGCAGCCGATGCCATGGCGGCAAAGGCGGGCGCAAATTCCAGCGCCCCTTCGTCTAAGCCGGCTCGGCCGGCAGCGCCGCGCTGGCCCTAATCTCAAAGGTGTAGGCCACTCCATTTCGTTATGACGCTGCAAGCCTTACTGGTTTCGACGGACGACGCCGCGGCCGATGTTCTGGGCCGCGTGCTGCCCAATTTCGGCATTGCCATGGATCGCTCCAGCGATCCCGAAACTACCATCGCCCGGATTCAGCAGCAGAAGTTCGACGCCATCGTGGTGGACTTTGACGACACCAACTTGGCGGAGGCAGTTCTTCAGCAGATGCAGCAGATCCGTTCCGACTGCCTGAGCGTGGCTCTGGTGGCTGACTCCACGAAAGTGCGCGACATCCTTAGCGGTGGGGCTCACTTTGTTCTCTACAAGCCGGTTTCCGAGGAAGCTGCCAAAGCCGGCCTGCGCGCTGCGGCAGCCTTGTTGAGCCGGGAGCGGCGGAGCGCCTTCCGTGTACCCGTGCAGGCTCCGGTGGAGATTTCGCTGCCGGACCAGCGCAAAGTCGACGGCATTCTTCTTGACCTGAGCGAAACTGGCATGGATGTGCTAACCCCGGAAGCGCAGCCTCAGGAAGCATTGCTGGGCTTTCACTTTCAACTGCCCGATGGTGATCTGGAGGTCGAGGGCCATGGACAAGTGGCCTGGGCCAATTCCAACGGACAAACTGGAGTTCGCTTCCTCGATCTGCCCGAAGCAGTGGTGGCCGAACTGAAGGTCTGGTTGAAGGCTGCGGCCACGAGCATGGGCGCGGCTCCCGAGGAGAACGTGCCGCACTGCAAGCTGACCGACCTCAGTCTGGGCGGTTGCTATGTGGAAACGGATGCCCCGTTCCCGGAGCGGGCGCTGGTCGATCTTTGTCTGAAAACGAAAGAACTCGAAGTGCACACCGAAGGTATGGTGCGAGTGAATCATCCCGGGCACGGCATGGGAGTGGAATTTCCTTCCCGTACCGCCGAACAACGCGCCCAGGTCGCCAACCTGATTGATGTCCTGCGGAGCAGCCCGGACGGCGCACCGGAGCTGTTGATTTCCCCGCGCGCGCTGGTCGCCGATCTGACCCAGTTCGAATCCACTGCCTCGCCATCCGACGGTTCTGCCCCACAGATGGAAGAAATGGAAGATCCGTTGCTCGAACTTCTGCGTCGGGGATCTTCGCTGCAGCAGGATGACTTCCTGATCGAACTCCGCCATCAGCGCAGCCCGGAAGAAGATCACGCGTCGGTTGAGTAGGCCCCTCTCTGCACAAATCACGGTTGTTTCCCAAAGCTTGGGATCTTTGGTGTTGGGTCGTAGCTGCCAGGTCTTAGGCCTTACACCGGCTTGGGAAATAGTGTGATCTGGTTTTGAAAGGGCGCGGCTTGAAGCCGCGCCGTAAAGCCCGTCACCTTGCCCCACCTCGCGGGCTTCAGCCCGCCAGAGAAGCGGCACACACTGTTTCCTAAACTGCCCTAGGCCTCGGGCCTTTTTCTTCGAGTACAAGCTTTCCATGACAAAACCCTAAGACCGAAGACGTACGACGACCCTAAGACCCTCCGGCCGGATAATCATCACGTTCGTATCCATCAGCTAGAAACGAAAGCCTCCCGGGGCAGGTCATCGGCGGAAAGTTTGTCAGGAAGAGTTGCGGCGGGCAGTGCGGCGCAGAGCGAGAATGTGGAGGCGAGAGGCTTTCGGGTGTGCGATCGTTTTCGAAGAATCGAAGAACCCGAACCCCGTCTCCGGCCCGGGTTCTCCAACTCTTTGCGGTCTGTTCCACCCCTATGGCGAACCAGAGTAGCCAAACTGGATTGCGCCATGATTTCAGCAATATTAATTCTCTATGAAAACGGCATCCAGCATAACCCCTTATCTTTTCAGTAGTGCTCCGTGACGCCAAGCGATGGCAAGTTACTCTAGAAGTCACTCTCGGGACATCTCTCGGGACACTAACCGCTCTGGTGTCCCGAAACCCGCGTCCAATTTTTGGACTTGGCAAGGCTCGAAGCACGAGCAAGCAGTCGCCTAGAAGTACCCGCCTAGCACTCTAGGAAGCTGATGATCCGGCTTTGGGCAGCGCTGGGCTATCCCCCTCCCGCGAGAAGTTGCTTTACACGGTTTCACCTGCTGTTCCTTTGGTACTCTGGTAGCTATGAAGACGTTCCTCGCCCTCATATTGGTGGCCTCCGCTGCTCTTGCCCAAGATGTCGAGAAGCAACTAAAGCGTGTTTCCCACAACGCCAACTTTGCCGTGCTACCGGTCTGGTATACCGACCCGTCCGATAGGACCAAGTCGGGAGTAGTCGGCACAGCGTTCTTGGTGACACCGGATGGCTATTTCATCACTGCCGCACACGTGCTAGAACACTACAAATCACAATCGGCTGATATGATGGTCAGTCTCCGCCAAAGAAGTCGAGACATGGTCGGAATCCCGTTCGATTTGATAGAGAAGGATGACACCCACGACTTAGCGCTCTGTAAGACGGCCACTCCCTTAAAATTTGTTGCGCGAAAAGAGAACCCTGGAACTGAACGACCAGTTGCTAGTTTGCATATAGCATCTTCTGCGCCGGTTGCTGGAGAATTCATCGCCATCGCTGGTTTTCCGCTCGGCTCTTGGAGTCCAGCGATCCAGTTTGGCAATGTTGCGGCGATATACACCACCAACCCAAATTCCGGGAGGGTACCGGCAGGCCAACGCGACCTGATTCAAATTAGCGCTTCTGGGAACATGGGCAACAGCGGTTCTCCGGTCATCGAGTTGGACACCGGCAACGTGATCGGAGTGATCGTCCAAGCGCAACCTGCGCCCCTTTTCGGTCCACTCAGCAACTCGCTGCCATTAGCGCAGAGTTCCGGGATCATGTTGGCCGTTCCCGCCTCGTGGGTCAACGATTTGCTTAAACGTCATGGCGTTACCAGCATTGCCCAACAACCCCCGGAGGGCCATACAAGTTACGATCCGCTGCCCGAAAAGTGACATCAAAAACTGGACCCCGGTCGAAAGCCATAAGATCGGACGCGTCGGCATGAATCACGTCCGGTCTGACACTACATTCGGAGATTGGAAGTTCCGGCTAACCCCTCTAGCCGCAAGCCCAAAATCAGTCAGGTGTCCTGTAAGTGTCTTTTGCGCTCCCGCAGGCCGATCCAAATTTTGGACTTGGTTCGTGCTTCGCGCCTTATTGGGATAGTCGCTAGAAGTATCTGGCCCGCTCGCTAGGAGACTGCCACAGCGATGATCTCTCGGTGGCTAGTGCTAAGGGGCTGATTTTTTTCACTTCCTGCCCTTGCCCCGTTCCAAGGCAATATTGAATAGTAGCAGGTGAAAAGGAGAAACTTCTATGGTTGTGAAGAAAAGCACTCGGTGCCGGGGGAGCGGTCAAGAGGTACACGACGTATTTGGGAACTCATGGAATGCGTGTCCCAATCGTGATGAGGCTTGTATCAGAGCCTTCACGATACAACAACTGATCCGCAAAGATGGTCAGTATCTCGCACCGCCTCATGAGTTGCGCCAGCAAAAGAGGAAAAGAAACTCATCGCTAGTACTCAGGAAGCAGACAAGACGCACCCGCACGAGTCGCGAACACCGACGGGGAAGCTCCCGGCGGCGTTAGTTGTAGTATCTTGTGGGCGAGGGATACCTGTGATTCGTAATAGCAAGTGTGCCACGTCAGCGGAAATGGGACCGTTTGAGACCGGAAGTTAAGCTACACATCTGAGATT
>OMOD01000069.1 GCA_900290255.1 Candidatus Sulfotelmatobacter kueseliae | reverse complement strand
CCCGCTCCCCGAGGGCATCTTCTCATTACTTTTCTGGGCCGCCTAGTGTTTCGTAACAGACTCAAACAACGGGCGGCATTATTGTTGGCTGCTTGCCAAGATCAATGCTGGCCAGGCAGAGCGTAACGCTGTCCCAGCCGATGGTGCAACCACTTCGCTTCTTTGCCAAACGCTGGACTCGTCAAGCCTGCGTTCGCACGCACGGCCGGAGCGTTCTGGCTCGCAACGATTCGCCGTTCGCAATCCTCTTTGCAGTCGCCGCTGGGGACCAGCAAGGCCGCATGGATGTCGCCGGTGGAGAGCACGCCTTGGGCGAGAATCTCTCCCGAATCGTTGATATAAGCTCCCCAGAACAGATGCAGGTTTGAAGGGTTTTTTTCTACGAGCGCGTTCAGGTCAACCATGGGGCTGCCCTTTTGCCAAAGAAAAGCACGCATGGTGGCCCACCCACTGGGGTCCCACGGACCCGAACATTCGTTTGAAATGCCCACGATTTGCCCGAAATCGTTCATGCCCGTGGCCTCGGAGCAGACGTCCTGTCCAATGGTTCCCAAATCTATGGGCTTTCCGAACCTCCAGAGCATGGCGTCGTTAAGTTCGTCCCCGGACAGGGTAGCCCCTCCCACTACGTCGCCAAGCTCGTTGATCCAATAGACCCAGGAATAGTTCCCGCCATTTTTGGGAGGCCGCAGGTCCCGAAGTACGCCCCGGTCCCAAAGGAAGCCATGAGAATAGTTGTCGCCAGCCAGGTTGGAATCGCCTACCACCTGTCCCCTATCGTTGAGCCAAACTGGATAACCAATTGTGCCTCCCAAAGTCCCCAAGTCAATCATCCAGCCCCCTTCCCAGAGAACCGGGTCGACTGTGGGGATTCCGGTTTCGGGATTTGGCGTGCCATTCGTATACGAGTAGCCCACGATCTGTCCACTCTCATTGATGGCGTAGGCCATGGCGTCTGGACCGCCTAACGTACCTAGATCGTGCTTCACACCGTTTTCCCAGACAAACGCGCGGATCTGCGTCGTCACGGGCCAAAGCCCCCACAACCCAAGCTGTTCAAATGCTGTCGAGAATGGATCCTCGGTAGTGTTCGAAGCCCAACCCACCACCTGGTCTCTATCATTGAGGTCCAGTGCGTCGCTCTGAGTACCGCCCCAGGTGCTCAAGTCCCTAATCTTGCCGTTATTCCAGATCACAGCGCGGACTTCTGGGTATCCTGTGTCTGGATCAACATGTCCATTTTCTGCCATCCCTGCGATCACGCCCTCATTATTGATCGCGTTAGCCAAGCTGCTATTGTTGCCGTGGTGGCCTGGGAGGGCGCCCAGATCAGTCAGGGTGCCGTGGTTCCACAGGAAGGCGTGCGTCACGTAGCAGCCGGTTTGGATCATGTCGTAGATGGTAGGACCGAGGCAATTGGGGTTGAACGGATCGGCAGTTGCGGTTTGGGCGCTGCCAATCGCTCCCTTGTTTGTAAGACTAATTACAAAAAAGGAAAGGATGCTGTCGGGGCCTCCGAGTGTACCCAGATCATAAAGCGTGTACTGCTGATAATTGGTTTGTGTTTGCGCCTGCGTCCACGCCGCCACGGCGATGCAGGTTAGGAAAATCAACGTCAGAATGCTGATACGTCTCATGGTTCCCTCCATGAAAGAAAGCTCGGTTTGAACTGTGTGATTCGACTGTGTAGGTGCTCTCGCTTCCGGGGGGGGCGCTGCGTCTCAACGGGCGGGGACTGCTCCTCGGAGAGGCGAGAAGCAGCCCCTTGCCTTCCCCTGAGCCGCGCGGAATGCTCGATGACAAAACTTGTGTCTCACGTCCTGAAGTGTCCTTGCAATGAACAGCGTCTGACCATTGCATGAAATCTCGCTGAATATGCCCGGAGCAGAGAAACGCAACAGTTCCACAGCGTGAGAGTGATGGCGCACCCACCCCTGCGCCCCGCGCACATTGCCAATGTGCATGAACTTACACACGGGCCAGGCATGGTTGACGCTATATCGCGATTTCACTCATCCTATGAGAGAGGATGTCAAGAACAAACACTTCTCCGCTCCTCTCGGCGAGACCC
>OMOD01000177.1 GCA_900290255.1 Candidatus Sulfotelmatobacter kueseliae | reverse complement strand
CAAGAGCTTTCTCGACCAAATGGGAATCGCTTTCAAAACCGACGAAGCGATTGAGGTCAAGGGCTCCAAGGTCAAGCAGGACGGAGCGGACCTGATCCTGGCTCGCGAAATGGTCAAGGGAGGAGAAACCCTAACCTTCCGTTTCCCAAACGGCAAGCCCGCGTGGTAGCGCCATGCTGTGAGCGCATTAAGCCGGGTAGGCGATTACGCTCGTTGACTTCGGTGGGCGTTGGTCAATGAGCGTTATCGGGATTTTGCGCCAACTATCGTACTGATAGGACGGTTAGCAAACAACTGTCGGCCAAGTTCGCTGCTACACTCTAGCGTTGATAGGTTGTCATCATGAAGCAGCTGCCGGGCAGGCGGCAAGACGCACAGCAGTCGCGCTACTTAACTGAAGGTGCCGCTGGAGGATGTTTTCCCTGCGTAATGGACTTGCCCTGCGCCAGTTCGGCGAGCGTCTCTTGACTCAGTTTTTCCTCGGCTACCTTCTTTGGAACCAGGCCCAAGGCCAGAGCCACTCCGTAGAGAATTGCTTCCGGTCGAGGCGGACAACCCGGCACATAGAAATCGACAGGGATCACCTTGTCGGCGCCGCCTAACACGTTGTAAGTGTCAAACCAACAACCTCCTCCCGTGGCACAAGAGCCGATGGCGAAGGTGAACTTGGGATTGGGAACAGCCTCCACCAGTTTGCGCAGCGCGGGCGCAACTTGCCGGGTGACAGGGCCGCATATCAGGAGCACATCGGCATGCCGGGGAGAACCGACCAGCTTGATTCCGAAACGTTCGGCGTCATAGTAAGGGGTGAGAACGTTGATGACTTCGATATCGCATCCGTTGCAGGCGCCGGTATTTGCGTGGTAAACCCAAAGCGCCTTGCCGAGAGCCTTCTTGCACAAACCTCTTAACATGGTGGTACCTAACCTTCCATCTATCTTCCAAGGGTTGCCAAAACTCCCGCCGCGCGGTCGAGGAGAGGGTATGGCAATTGGGGCCAAATCCCGAGTAAGGCACACAATCCCGCCAATACGGTCATCGGAACGAACATCAGCGCCGGTACTTCCTTTAGTTCGGGTGCGGTGGCGTTCGTCAAAGGCCGGTTCCCCCAAAACACTTTGTAGCCCGTTCGTATCATGACCACCATGGTCAAAACACTGGTCACGATGGCAATGCCCGCCGCCCACCACAGCCCGGCTCGGGCCAGAGCCAGGTAGATCGTCAGCTTGCTCCAAAACCCGTTGAGCGGCGGGAACCCCGCCAGGGCAAACGCTCCCATGAAGTAGCACGCGCTCGTAACCGGCATCTGACTTTTCAACCCGCCCAGTTCGGATATTCGCCGCGTACCGGTGGCATACATCACTGCGCCGACACACATGAACAACAGGGATTTGTACAGCGCGTGGTTAAGCAGGTGATAAAGGCCGCCGTAACAGCCCAGGTAAGTTCCGAGTCCGATTCCCGCCAGAATGTAGCCCATCTGGCTTACGGATGAGTAGGCCAACAGGCGCTTGAGATCGTTCTGCTCCAGAGCCAGGATGATGCCGAGCAGCATGGTAAAAGTGCCCAGCGCTACCAGGAAAACCGTGACCTGCGGCCAGGCTGGATAGAATATGCTCACCGTGCGGGCGAGGGCGTAGACGGACATTTTTATCATCACGCCCGACAACAACACGCTAATCGGTGTCGGTGCCTCTGCGTGCGCGTCAGGGAGCCAGGGATGAAAGGGCGCTATTCCGGCCTTGGTTCCAAATCCGATGACGAGAAATGCGATCGTGATGGCCGCCGTGCGGCTCGGTATGAACTGAGCCACGCGCCGGATATTGCTGATCAGCAGGGCGCTCTCTCCACCGAGTTTGTTTGTGCCCGCCGCACCGGCGTAGAGCAAAACGCATCCGAACAAAGCGAAGGTAATCCCGATGGTCAGCAACATGAGGTACTTGTATCCCGCTTCCAGCGCGCGCCGATCCCAATAGAAAGCCACTAGCAGGCCGGAGGTCAGCGTCGTGGCTTCGATCGCCACGTAGAGCATGATCACATTGTTGGTGATGCATCCCCATAACATAGTTCCCAGAAACCACAGCAGCAGCCCGTAGAACGTGCTGGTGCGGGCAGCGGCAGGACCTCGGGTTATATGCGCGTCGACGTACCGTACGGAATAAACCGATGCGAGCAGCCCGACGGCCCCGATGATGACGACCATCAGGGCACTTAGAGCATCGATACGGAGTTCACTGTGCCAGGCCGTGAGCACCACGTTGTGCAGAGTCCGGTACACCATCCAGGCACCCAACCCGGTGACCACTGCCATGGTCACAACGGATAGCCATTGCTGAAGGGCCCGGCTGCTGCGTGTCGCCGAGATCACAATCGCGCCGACTACCACCGGCAAGAGAAATACCGCCGCAGGCAGAACCGATGTCTCTGTCAATGCTTCCGCGGACATCTAAAGATCCTCCGGGCGAACTGTTGGTTCACCACCTTAATTCCCTCAGCCTAAACGTATCCGTCGTTCCGAAGACTTGCCGGACTCCACCGATGACATACAAGAGCAGGAAGACCGTCACAACGACTTCCGTGGCAACACCAAAAAGAGCGGTCTCCGACAGGCCGGGAGCCAGGCTCACCAGACTCAAATGCACTCCGTTCTCAAGCAGGCAAAGACCGATCACCGTTTTGATGGCATCCCGACGCGTTAACACTGCATAGAGCCCCAATGCGAAGACGGTTGACGCCACCGCCAGGTTCGTTCTAAATACCTCGAGCTGTGCTAACCCGGTTGGCGCCAGAAGAGCGACTTTGCCGTGGGCGAGACGGAAGAAAGTTATCATCAGGACAGCGACGATCACGACCGACGGTCCAAAGCCAATCACGGGCTTTAATTCGCGGTCATCCACACCGCGGATCGCTCGGAAAAGGAACCACGGTGTCAGAATTGCTTTCGTAACCAAGGCCGTGGCTGCCCACCAGTACAGAGCGTGGTTGACGGACGCGAAACTCAAGAGCAGCGCCACAATCAGCAGTGCCTGGCAGAGGTAGGCGATGATCGAAAACTTGAGCCTCCGCATCTCCACCGCCGCCACCGAGGTAATCACCAAGGTTAGGCTCAGGGTCTCGATCAAGTCGGTATGCAGTCTTTCCGGGTTCACGCGTCTCCTCCCCGCAGGCCCTCTCTGAAACCAGGCGTCATCATCCGGTCGAGCACGGTTGGAGGTGGGAAGCACCTGCCGCACCGCTGACAAGGCCCCATGAAAACCTCCAAGCGCATATACATGTCCTGGGGAGCATTGGTGGCGGTTTCGAATTGCTGGCTAAGACGGATGGCCTTCTCCGGGCAGACTTCCTCGCACCTGCCGCAATACGTACACCGACGCCAGTAAAACTCAATCGTTCTCATGAGTTGCTGTGCATCGGACAACACAATCACGTTGGCCGGGCAGACGTTGGCACAGCCGCCGCATCCGAAACACCAATCGGCGTCGATCGTGATCTTGCCGCGAAACCCGGGTTTCGGTTCGTGGGGCGCAAAAGGGTAGCCGAGGGTGACACGCCCCGCCTTCAAGCAGATCCACGCTTCCCGCAGCTTGCTGAGAAACACCTTAACCTCCCGCTACTTTCCAATCACCGCAAAAGCGAGCGCAGCCAGAGACGAAACTCCAACCCGCATGAAATAGCCCATGGCCTGATCAATGCGGAGCCTAGGATTTACCACGTCAACGACTGCCACCAGGGTTAGAACGACAAGCACCTTCACGATTGTCGCGGCCAAGTCCACCACGGGGGCAGCGAAGTAGGGCCAGGGGAAGAAAACTTCCACCAACAAAAAGGCGAACACAAGCTGCTTGACCCACATCGTCCAGCGGAACAGAGCCAGGCGGGGGCCGCTTTGCTCGACCAGCGAACCTCCCATGATTTCCTGGTCAGCTTCGGCAATGTCGAAGGGCAGCTTGCCGGCCACCGCTTGAAGAGCGAGCAAGAACGCCACGCCCGCGATCGCCATGCTGATGCTCGGTCCGTTCTGCACTTGCCAGTTAACAATGCCGCCCAGGGCCAAGGTCTTGGCCTTGAATGCGCCCACGCAGAGAGCAATGGCCAGGATGGGCTCGACCGATAAGAGCATCATCATTTCGCGCGAGCTGCCGATCGAGGCGTAAGGGCTGGAGCTGGCGAAACCTACCAGCATGATCAGCACGGCACTCATCGTCGAGACATAGAGCATCACAATCAAATCACCCGCGAAGGCCAGCGGCGCCGCGGCTCCCATGGGAACCAGCGCCGCGAGAAGCAGCACCGAACCCAGCGTGATTGCCGGCATAGCCGCGTAAACGACTCCGCCCGTGCTTCTGAGATCCTCCTTGCCCAGGAGCTTAAGAAGATCCCAATAGGGCTGCGTGATGGGTGGCCCGATTCGAGAATGGAGCGCCGCACGCAGCTTGCGCATGAGGCCTTCACAAAGAGGCGCCAGCAGCAAAGCGGCGGCTACGTTCAGCAGACAGGGCAGGAGTATCTTAATGAGCCAGGTCGTCATCGCGCCCCTCCGCTGCGCGCCTTTCTGGATAATTCCAGAAGCTCGGCGTGAGAATAAATCCTGACTTTGCTGGTCTTGCGATCAACCGTCTCGAGCCGCTCCGTACAAGAGAAGCAAGGATCAAGACTGCCCAGCGTAATCGGCACGTCCGCGATGTTGGCGCCCGCGACCATGGCAGGCATAGCCTGGAGATTCGGATAGGTTGGGGCGCGCACCCTCCAGCGAAGGGGCCGGTTATCGCCGCCAGTCAGCACCATGTGAACCGCCTCGCCTCGCGGCGCCTCCACCACCGACACTCCGATGCGATCCGGCGGTATTTCTTCTTTGATCTCCACGCAGACAGGACCCTCAGGCATGGCCGCGAGCGCCTCGCGAACCAGCCGAATGGATTCCAGCAACTCAGCGACCCGCACCAGCACCCGCGCCCATGTATCGCCCGCCTCCTCCGTTGCAATTCGTGGGGGAAGTTCGTCATAAGCGGCGTAGGGATGATCGATCCGCGCATCGATCGGTACACCGGACGCTCGGGCCGGCGGGCCGACGACACAGATCTTCTTCGCCCATTCGTTCGTCAAACACCCAACGCCTTTGGTTCTGGCTTGCAATGTCGTGTCGCCGACAATTGCATTGCGAACCGCAACCGCCTCTTTTTCCACGCCGGCAAGGATCTCGAGAAGCTTGGGCTTGATCTGATCCGGGAGATCACGTCGCAAACCACCGACCGTGTTCATTCCGTACGTCTTGCGATTCCCGGAAATCTCTTCACAAAACCACATTACCGGCTCGCGAATTCTCCAGGTCTGCATCAGAACGGTGTCAAAACCGATGATGTGCCCCGCAATGCCCAGCCAGAGCAGGTGTGAGTGAATGCGTTCCAGTTCCAGCATCAGAGTGCGGATATAGCGCGCCCGGCGCGGCACTTCGATGCCGGCAGCTTTCTCCACGGCCTGGCAATAGCATGTGGAGTGAATGAAACCGCAAATCCCGCAGATCCTCTCCGCCAGATACGGAATCTCGTTGTAGGTCAGAACTGTATCGCCGAGCTTTTCAATGCCGCGGTGGTTGTAGAAAATGCGGAGGTCGCAGCCCACAATCGTCTCTCCCTCGACGAACATGCGCCAGTAGGCAGGTTCCTCCAGAACCGGAAAGAAGGGCCCGATCGGCACCACGCTTGCCCCTTTTGGCGGTTCGAGCATTTGTGGGCGCACATTTTCGGCACGAGGAGGTTGATAGTTGTAGGGAAAATCCTTTCGCAGGGGATACATGCCTTCCGGCCAGTCGTCTGCCAGGAGGAGGCGGCGCGGGTCGGGGTGTCCCTCAGGACGAACGCCGATAGCGTCCCGGAACTCCCGCTCTGCCCAATTGGCTCCTGGGATGACTTCGGTGATGGACTCGATCTTCGGGTCTTGCTCCGATACGGGAGAGTCGACGAGTACATACAGGTGCTCGCGGTCGAGCGAAAACAGATGCGAAATCGCGAAATCTCCGGCGAGGGACCTTTTATCAGTTCCCACCGAGATCATGAAACGGGCTTGCAGATCCCCGACCAGCGCAGAGGCGACTGCTCGCACAGCTGTTTTTTTGATCTCGAATCGCAAGGTATCCTGGTGTGGCTGGGTCGCTGCCAGGAGATCGCCATCGCAGTGTGCTGCGACTGCCTCTTTGACCCGCGCAACTGTCGCGTGATCTACGGTGCTCATGCCCATCTCCTTCAACTCCTTACCCAAAGCAAGATTGCCGTCACTACGATGGCTCCAATCACGATCCACAGAAGATAGATCTGCGGGATGCCGACGTGCGTTCTGCTGATGCGGTCCGCGCTTCGGTCAACTGCTTTGACGGTCGGCGTGTACAGCCATCGGTCCAAATCCAGCACGCGGCGAAGGAAAGCCGGAAATCTCGGCGCGTGAACTTTTCCGCTCGGATAGATTTCCGGCAGAGCGTGTTTGAAAGGGAGATAAAGGCTGCTGGCCGGGTAGCGAACACTTGCCGGAGAGTGCTCTTCTCCGCAGTACCAGACGGGCACCGACCTGGTCTGTGCCTGACCCGCGCGTTGAATCGCAAAGCAGAGCACTGCCAGAACCGCCAATGCCGCCAGAACAGCGAGAGGCGACCAGAACCCCACCGGCGATCCGTCCATTAGCCGGAGACCGCTCCACATTCCGGTTGCCTGTATGCCCGCCAGAGGCATGGCAGTAGCTGCCTCGATTGCATGCCCGATAAAACGCAACACAAGTTGTGGGAAGACGCCCAGCAGGACGCACAGGGACGCAAGCGTCACCTGGGGCACGATCATGGATAACGGAACTTCCGCGATTCCGCTTTCTTCATCCGTCTTGCCGAGGAAGACGGATGCGAGAACCTTAAGGAAGGAAGCGAGTGTAGCGAGTGAAATGAATAGTGCGATGAGGCCTAACAGCAGGAACAACGGGAAGCGCATTCCGACCAACAGGCAACCGGCAACGATCAGCCACTTGCTGGTAAATCCGTTGAGCGGCGGCACGCCTGCGATGCTCAGTGAGGCTATAGTCGTCGTGCCCGTGGTGAAGGGCATGAAACGCGCCAGGCCGCCGAGTTGGTCCATGTCGCGCTTGCCGGTCCGGTAGAGCACCGATCCTGCGCCCAGAAACAGGCAAGACTTGAAGCAGGCGTGGTTCACCGCGTGCAGAATCGCACCTGCGAGCGCAATGGTAGCGAGCGCCGGGTACATGTTGAGACAGTAGATCCCCACTCCCAGGCCGAGACAGATGTAGCCGATCTGCCCGATAGTGTGGAAGGCCATCAACCGCTTGGTGTCGGTCTGCCGCAGTGCGGTCAAGGTCCCCACGAAAAGCGACCCTGTGCCTGCGAGCGCCAGAATGATTCCCCACACCTTGAGCGACGGGGAAACAGCCAGAAAAGAGCAAAAAACACGGACCAGCCCGTAGATTCCCAGCTTGACGAGCGCTCCGGAAAGCGTGGCGCTCATGCCGGAAGGCGCAACCGGATGCGCATCCGGGAGCCAATCGCCCATGGGCAAGATTCCCGCTTTTGTGGCGAACCCCAGGAAGAAGAGAAAGATGATGGCATGGCCCAGGACCGGCCGAGTGGTTAACATCCCGGATAAGGTCTGCCGGGCGGCATCAAAAGCAAACGAGCCAGATGTTCTCCAGAGGAGCAATACCGCTGCCAGCATACAAAGCGTGGCGCCGTGAGTAATGATGAAGTACTTCAGGCCGGCCCGTTGGCTGGCCTCGTTCTGACTCTCGAACGTCACCAGGAAGTAAGAAGTCAGCGTCATCGACTCCCAGAAGATGAGGAAGAACAAGAAGTCCGTGCATGCCAGAACGCCCGTCATGCTGGCAATCGAGAGCAGAAGGATCGGGAAGAACTTCGCGACGTTATCGTGCGCGTAGTGCTCCATATACCGGATGGAGTACAGCGTGCTGAGAAGAGCAATCACGGCAACGATCGCCAGGAAAATGGCGCTGAGCGGATCAATCCGTAGCGAGAAGCGAGAGCCCAGTTGGGGCAACGACAGGATCGTATGTTCACCTGATGCCACGGTGAACGCTGCCACGATCGCGAACCCGGTAAACACCGAAGAGACACAGACGAAAGCGAAACTGATCCAGCCGCAGAGTTTCCGGCGGCGTGCAAACAGCAGGCTCACCAGTGACCCCGCCATCAGAATCACAATGCTTGCTTCGACGTTGCGAACTGCATTCGTCATCTTATTTCCCTATTAACTGCACCAAGGGCATGCCCACGAACGGAGCAGCGACACAACCGATCATCAGAACGATCAAAGTGATATTCATAGCCAAAGGCGGATCGGCCGGGACTTCAACCGCCGTCAAGGGCGCACCCAGAAAGACTTTTTGTGCGATGTAAAGCATCCAGCCGAACGAGATCAGAGTCTCGCAAAGGACGAGAGTCACGATAAGCGGTCCTGTGGGGCCGGGAAGGCGCATGGCACCCGAAAGAATCATGAACTTGCTCCAGAAGCAGGCCAAGGGCGGGACGCCGGTGACGCTCAGAACGCCAATGAAAAATGCCGTGGCCGTGAGCGGCATACTCCTGCCCAAGCCTCGCAGCGACGATATGCTGCGAGTTCCGGTGACGTAGGCGATGGTGCCAACGCAGAAAAACAACGTCGCTTTGCTATATGCGTGACAGATGATGTGCAACACGCCGCCGCGAAGCCCCAGCGGTGATCCCAACCCACCAATCGCGACACCGAGCAGCACATAGCCGAGATGCGCGATGGTCGAATAGGCTAGCAGTCGTTTCAGGTCATCCTGCACGAAGTAAAAAGAGAGGGCGACCAAAATCGTGAGCAGTGCCATACCGGCCATGAGCAAGCAGGCCTTCTGAGAGACTCCCCATCCTTCGCTCATCGTCCGCGCCATCAGGTAAACGCCGGCTTTGACCATCGCTGCGGCGTGCAGGTAAGCGCTGATCGGAGTCGGCGCTTCCATCGCGTCCGGCAGCCAAGTATGCAGAGGAACCTGCGCCGCTTTGGCCCAGGCCGCGACCAGGAGCAAGATAAACACCCCTGACCTCAAACCACTGGGCAGCAAGCCGAGGGCCGAGAACTCGAACGAGCTCGTGCGGGCAAACAGAATCAGAATGGCCAGTAGAAAGAAGCCGCTGCCGACATGGGTCATCAATATGGCTTTGAATCCCGCCCGCAGGCTGCGCTCGTTTTGATAGAAGGAGATCAGGGCCCACGAACACAGGGTAGTGAGTTCCCAGAAGATGAAGAACTGCAGAAGATTCGGCGATACTGCCAGCCCCACCATGCTGGCAATGAACAGCAGCAGCCAGAAGTAGTATCGTCCGTAGTCCTCGCCCCCTACCGGATGTTCCGCGTTCTTGTCCGTAAGATATGCGGTCGAAAACAAGACGGTAAGCAATCCGATGGGCACGGCGACGAGCAACATCACGGAAGCTAACGGATCGACCAGGAAACCAAAGACTGGCACATCAACGATGCCGCGCAGCCAGGGAATGTGCCACAGCATTCTGGTGTACGAGGTGCCGTAGGTGGAAACGGTGAGCCATATGGCCAGGGCAGCTGCTATCGCCGTCGTCACCAGAGCAGCAAGACGGGTGCGCCTTCCCAAAGCCACAGACAGGAGAGCTCCTGCGACTGGCAAAATCAGCATGAGGACCGCGACCGAGGCGATCATGCGGGCACCTCTCCTGTGAGCGGGTTCGCGCCTTGCACGCTGGCCGAGATCCTCCGGCTTTCGAAGATTTCGTTCAACACGCGAGCAACCACCTCAACACTGGAAAGCACGTCGGCGCTGATAGGTTGGAGGAAGTCCGTTTGCTGCGGCTGAATCCCGATCAGAAGGATGCCGGCATGGGTCGTTCGTTCGAGGTAATCCACGATCAGGCCCATCGGCACACGGTGTGTGCTCGGCGAGTAAGCCATCGTTTCATCTTTCTCGAGAAGTGCCACAGACCCAGGCGCGGATTGCAGGTCGACGCAATCAATCAGCACAATCGTGTCAGGCTGCCGATCCGCCACCTGGCCAAGATAGTTCTCTGGGACGTCCTGAGCGTCGATGATGTGCACCGCCGGTGCGCTGCAGATCTGTTGGGCCACGCAACTCCCGGCCGCGTCGTCGCCCCGGCAGGGGTTACCGATGCCCATCACGACGACCTTGCCTTGCACCCTACGGCAAAGCTTTTCTCGTAAGTTCATATTCGTCGGCTGGCGCGAAGCGCGGCTCAGCCGAGGGCGTTCTACAAAATCTCTAGTCGACCAATTCCTTGATCTGACCGTAGCTGAAAACCGGGCCGTCGCGGCATACGTAGCGATGACCGATGGCACAGTGATTGCACTTTCCAATGCCACACTGCATCATGCGCTCCAGAGTCGAAATGATGGCTTCTTCCTTGAATCCAAGGGCCACGAGATCCTGAACGACGATCTTGATCATGATGGGCGGGCCACAGACGTAGGCAAGAGAAGTCTTGGGACGGAGGTCGACCTTCCTGAACAGAGTTGGGACCACACCCACCGCCCCTGACCAGCCCGGCTGGGCCGAGTCCGCAGTTACGCGAAACTCCACATCCGAACGCTTTCCCCACTCGTCGAGTTCGCGCTTATAGACCAGATCCGCCGGCGTCCGAGCACCGTACAGGATGGTCACCTTGCCAAACCGGGAGCGCTCGTCGAGAACATTCCAAATCAAACTGCGGAGCGGCGGCAGTCCAATCCCCCCGGCTACAAACAGCAAGTCCTTCCCTTCGGCCGCTGCCACATCGAATCCATTGCCGAATGGTCCGCGTACCCCCACTTCGTTGCCTTCTCCAAGCTGGTGAAGTGCGTCGGTCAATTGACCGGTGCGACGCACCGTTGTTTCCAGCGCCTCGGGTCTGGTCGGACTGGACGCGATGCAGAAGGGAGCCTCTCCGTAGCCAAAAACCGACAGTTCGATGAACTGGCCGGGCAGAAAACGGAAATCCTTCACTTTGCTCGAATCGCGGAAGCGTAAGCGGAAAGTCCTGGTGTCTGGAGTCTCGTCGCAGAGGCCCGTTAGACACGCGAGATCGGGAAGGAACACGTCATTCATGCCAGCTTCCTTTCCGGATAGCGGCAACAACGGCCGGCATATGCGTGGCGCCCAAACACACCTGAACGCACCGCCCGCATCCGACACACCCAACCGCGCCATCCCGCGTGTAGTACTGCGCGCTTACCTTATGGAAGAAGCGCCGCTTCATCCGGTCTTTCTTTTCCGGCCGCGGATTGTGACCCGAGGCTTCGAGAGTGAAGGCTGCGTACTGACAGGAGTCCCGCAACCGGCAGCGGACCCACACGCCATCACGGCCGAGATCCTTTACGCTGAAGCAGTAACAGGTCGGGCAAATCACGTTGCAACCGCCGCATTCCAGGCACCAGTCGCTCATCTTTTCCCACAAAATGTCTGGCACGCGACCCGTGGAAATTCGTCTCATGGCCGAGGCAAAATGGCAGGTTTCATTTCCAAAATGGTGTTTCGCTGTTTCCTCAAGTCTCTTTCGCTGAGACACCTCGTCCTCGCTGGCTTTCCGGAAGAGACCTTGCGCTTCCGCTACCGCGGCCTCACCCTTTGCGCTCCCCACTTCGATGAGGTAGCTCTTATCGAGATCAGTCAGTTGGACGTCATAACTGTCGCTCAAGAATGGCCCCGAGTCTGTGCAAATGCAGAAGCCCGATGGGCAGGGAGTTGCGCATGCCAGGCTGATGATCGTGAGATTGTTGGAGCGGCGAAGATACGAAGCGTCCGCCGGTTCCATCTCGTGCATGCGAGTCAGAAATGCGATTCCTTTGACATCGCAACTGCGTGCGTTCACAAGAAAGCGGCGGCGGCCGTCATGAATCGCCTCAACCTCGTGGTGTTGGCCGTTGCGTTTGATCTGAACCAGCGGATCAGTTTGGGGTAGAACAAATTCTTTCGGTGGATGAAGAGGATTGGGGAGATTCCACGCCACGTCGCTGCCAGAACGGATATTTGAGAATAGGACGTCCCCAGTCGGAGTACGGGTAGGAGCAATTACCTCTCCCAACTTCAGCAACCGTTCAAGCCATCCCGATACCGCTTTCTTTTCTATGGCTAAGGCCATGAACATTCTCTTACGCGCGTTCAATTCTCACTGCGGTAACGCTGTCGCTGCCTAATACGTTGGAGACGTGATCGCGGAATACGAACGGGACAATCAGCTGCCCGTGGTTCAAGTCATCTCTCACGAGAGCTGGAACCGTTGCCGCACCCTGCACAGAGGTCAATCTGACCCGGCGACCGCTCCTCACCTGGAGCTCGTCTGCGTCCTCCTGTGCGATCTCAACGAAGCCATTGGGAAATGCCTTTCGCTGTGATCGAAAATCACGACTCAAGGTAGGCGAGAAGAAAACGAGCGGGTCGCTTCCCCAGTCAAAAGCAGGATCAAGCGCCAGCAGGTGCGGGCGCTCGGCTGATCTCAGCGATGCGAAAGCTATGGTTTCCGCGGGAGGGATCCGCAATTTCTGCTTGGCCGAGTCCTCCAGCAATGCTCCGCTCCATCCGGCTTTTGCAAGGCGCTGTTCGATTCCCACGTATTGAGGCGCCGCTTGGCCGATCTCGCGGAGCACGTCAGCGGCTGAATCGTAGGAGGCAGCGGCGTCGAATCTCGCACATAACTCAGCCAGCACCTGCCAGCCAGGTCTTGCTTCTCCGGGGGCATTGGTCGCCGGCCGAAGTTTCTGGACCCGGCCTTCCATGTTGGTGAACGTGCCTTCGGTTTCAGCAAAGCTCGAAATCGGAAGCAGCGCATGGGCTATGCGTGCTGTAGGAGTAGCAAAGGCATCCAGGACGACCATGAATTCCAGCCTTCCCAATGCAGTCATAGCCTTTTGCCCTATCGGCATCACGGATGGGGGGTCATCGGCTACGACGACTAATCCGCTCACCGACTGCAGAAGCATTTCGGCATCCCACCCTGGGGCAGACGGCAATTTCTTTCCCCAGAGATCCTCAAGGCGTTGTCGAGACCGTGAATCGTCGAGGCGCTCGAAACCGGGTAGGCGGTTGTGTACGACCGCTGTTTCGCAAGCCCCACGCGCGTTGCTCCTGGCTAAGAGTGGCAAGACTCCAGAACCGGGTCTATTCAAATGACCGGTGATCGCAGCCAGCGCAGTGAAGGCGGCAGCAGTCTTCCACTGCCGATTCTCTTCTCCGCAAGTGGGTGGAATCAAAAATGCCGCCCGCTCGGCGCGCGTGATCCACTCGGCCGCCTGGAGACAGGCAAGAGAACCAAAGTGCTGCTCCAGGTCCTGCTGCCCTGCATCATTCCGGATCGAAACCGACGGACGGCCTTGCCCCAAATCAGCGACGGCGGCCGAGAGCTCATGAATCACTTCATACTCGTCCCCCGGTGCGGTTTGCAGGTGGAGGGAGGCCACCCGGGCCATCTGCGTCTCCCGGCAGCCGATAGTGATAAGGTGGGCACCGTTCTCTACCGCCTGCAGAACCGATCCGGCCGCTCGCGGGTGCGTCTCGGCCAGGTCACCTTCGATCAGTAAGATGACTTGGCTGGATGCAATGTCATTGAGGCGGAGAGTAGCTGCCGGCGTGCCGCATACTTCTTCCACGCCTGCCAGCAGCGGGGCACAGATTGAATAATAGGAAAACCCGAGATTATTGGTTCCGAGGCCGACCCTGGCAAACTTGCCCGCCAGGTAGTTCTCTTCATTGGTTGCTCTTGCAGAACCCAAAACTCCGACCGGCTTACCAGCAGCCAGCAACTGCTTCAGGCGCACAGCAACACAGTCAAGAGCCTCATCCCACGAAACGGGCTCTTGCTTCCCGTTGCGCTGGAGCAGTGGTTGTCGCAATCGGTCGCCCCACAAGGCCGCCTCATGCGCGCTCCAACCTCGTGCGCAAAGCTGGCCTCCGGACACTGGATGAGTCTGGCTCGGTGCGACACCAGACAGTTGTCCTTCCCTCGCCAGGAGGTGGAATCCGCAGCCACAGGAACAGAATGGACATGCAGTTGGGACGGCCAACATGACAAGTCCTCTCGTCTTCCAGACTCAGTTACCAGCTGCCAGACTGCTGCGATGGGATTTTAGGTAAGAGAGGTGTTGTTCAAGCGAGGATGTTCTCTGTCGCATCCGCGTGTCACACCATTCGTTTTGCCGGAGCGGTCGCTGGATGGCATGTGCGCCGCTCTCGTGGTTGTCAACCTGCCTGCCTTAATCCTGGGAGACTCCATGGCAAAGGCCTGCCTCTGGAACATCTTCCCCGTAGTTGGGTATTCTCAGGCCGATACTCGGCCTCCATAGACATCCAGCAACTGGAACCGAGTGGCTTCCAGCCGCCGCTCAATTATAAGTGCCAGGCGATTCAATACCTCATAACCCAGATTGCGGTTCTCGTCGCACTTGGCTCGTAGAGATTTTGCATCCAGTGCGATGGCCCGTACTCCGGTCTTCGCATGCGCGCTGAATTTCCAGTGGAACGGAGACAGCAGCCACGACCAACCCAGCGTGTCCCCGCCCTCCAGAGTGTCCACAATGATTGGTTTGTGTCCCGGCGCGACGATCTCTAGCCCGACCCTGCCATCGCAAATCAAATAGAATGCGTTGGCTTGGTCGTCCTCCTTAAAGATGTAGGTGCCGGCATCGAATTTCACGTGAGAAGCACTGTCAACGATTTGGGTAAGAAGGGCTTGATCTATGCCCGCAAAGAAAGGATGCCCTGCGATAACGCGCTCAATACTCTCTACAACCGTCCCTCCCTTCATGGCTTATCTCTCCTTCCATGATGTTGGGTTCCGGCCGAAAAGCAGGCCAATTATGTGCTTCCCCTAACCCCTCTGCAGTGACGCTGGTCACACATGAAAGGGATATGAGGTCCAGAGCGATCTTCCACTCACTGTTCGTTGGCCGGGGCCGGGGTGTACAACGCCTGATTCCGTCACCTACACCTGCGGCGGCGTGGGAAGGTCTCTGTCCAGCACTTGGGTTATGGAGGCCCGGTACCCCTGCCTCTGCCCTGTGTTCTTACTTTCTCCGCCGCGATGTAGAGGTAAGGCATCGGCGACTCTTTGCTGATTCCCGCTGCACGAGAACACAGGGTGCAATTTGCCTTGACAGCACTCACGTCCATCTAACGAAGAACCGCCCGATCGGCCGTCAGTCGGAATTCGTAGCCACCTCAAAAACATCGGTTTGTGGGCAGCGGAGCCGAGGACTTCCGAACCCCGTAGATTCAGGTAGATGCACACCCGATGGGGAAGGGGATTTTGAGGGGGTCGACCAGTCGCTGAGGGAAGCCGCTTCGCACCGCCAAGTAATCCTGATGTAGACCTATAGACCGCGCCCCCGCCGGGGTCAATGAGTTCTATAAAAAGGGATGTCAAGAAAAAAGTTCTGCCTCGACCGGAGGCGAGGGTTCTGT
>OMOD01000045.1 GCA_900290255.1 Candidatus Sulfotelmatobacter kueseliae | reverse complement strand
TGATCCAACAATCTCAACCTACCGCAAAAGTGGGCGCCTTTTTATATTGCGTGTAATCGCGATATTTCATCAGTTGTCCGCCCATGTTCCGGCGGTGGCAGGCACATCACGAAATTAACTTGAACAAGTTTGCGACTGTAGTGTTCTTATATTCAGGAGTGCCACCGAACATGGAAGGGACAGAAATAGCAATGCGACCAGTTGCCCTCTTCGCAGTTTGTGTAATTCTTTTGAGCCGCCCGGTTACAGCGAGCACTGAACAATACCGAACCTACGTAACTCCCACTTCCACCGAAACCATGCTCGGACCGTGTGAATATGAGCTAACACTGCGGGATGCCAGCAAGCCTGTGAGCGCAGTTCTAGTCATCATTGAACGCGGGTGGCAAGTAGGAAACCTCTATTTCGACCCCGAAGTCGCCTCCTTCGCGGAGCGCCATGATTTGGCATTGGTGCTGGCAAGGCACTGCCGGGCCAAGACCGAGGGGCCAAATAAGGAGGAGGACATGGACATTATCCCTGCACACGGGATTGGACGAGCACTTTTGCAAAGCCTCAATCAATTTGCGCAACAGTCGCATCATCCTGAACTGGCCGAGAGCAAGCTCATTCTATTCAGCTTCTCCGGTGGCGGCTCGATGGTGGCGCGCATGGTTGCTTACGCCCCCGACCGCATGCTTGCTGCCATCGAGTATGCGCCGGGCCACTGGGATCCCATTGGCATCGACACTGTGAAGTTACCGGAAGCGGCACTCTCTGTGCCTCAGTTCATCATCGCCAACGGTGCGGATAACATCTGCGGAACCCAGCGTCCCTATGCGTATTTTCGGCGGTATCACGACCGCGCAGCAATGACCTTCATGATCCAGAACAGAGTGCCGCATTGCTGCGTTATGAATGTCACACATATAGTCCTCCTGTGGCTGGAGGATGTGATCGAACAGCGCAGCCCCTCGGCTACAACCAAACAGCTGCTGCCGATTGACAGGCGAAAAGCATGGCAAGGGTTTATCGAGTTGGAAAATAGCGGCGTGATGGACGGTTGGAAGGAACCCGTGTGGAACGTAGTGGACGCTTGGACAAAACCATACGCTAGCAGCGTGCCCACCAGCACACAAGACGCGGGATGGTTGCCGTCAAAACGTTTTGCCGAGGCTTGGCTTACCTTTGAAAAAACGCGAGAACATCCTATCACTCGTTTGGAATGAGGCACCCTCACTCCTGCAATCTGGCACACGGAATGGATACTTGTTGAAATCAGGCGATTGCACTCGTTGACTAGGGGCCGGCCGTCTAGCTCGGTTTCCACCGCAGCACCGGCTTTCGTGCCGCCGCGACTTCGTCCAGCCGCGAAACCCGCGTGGTATGCGGCGCGGCCAGCACCATTTCCGGATCTTCTTCCACTTCTTCCGCGATCGACTTCATGGCGTCGATGAACAGGTCCATCTCTTCTTTCGACTCGCTTTCGGTCGGCTCGATCATCAGCGCGCCCGGCACGATCAACGGAAACGCGGTGGTGTAGGGATGGAATCCGTAATCGATTAAGCGCTTGGCGATGTCCATGGTCTTGACGCCCTTCTTCGCCTGCAGCTTGTCGCTGAACACGACTTCATGCATCGAAGGCGTCGGGTAAGGCAAATCGTATACGCCTTCGAGACCCTTGCGAATGTAGTTTGCGTTCAGCACCGCGTCTTCCGTGGTTTGGCGCAGACCGTCGGGGCCGTTGGCCAGCGTGTAGGCCAGCGCGCGAACGAACATTCCGAAGTTGCCGTAGAAGGCACGCACCCGGCCTACCGATTGCGGACGGTCGTATTCGAAGCCCAGCGTGCCATCGGATTTCGCAATCACGACCGGCGTGGGCAGGTATGGCTCCAGAATCTTTTTCACCGCCACGGGACCGGAACCCGGGCCGCCGCCGCCATGCGGCGTGGAAAAAGTCTTGTGTAGATTCAAGTGCATCACATCCACGCCGAAGTCACCCGGCCGCACCTTGCCGACCAGCGCGTTCATGTTGGCGCCGTCCATGTAGAGCAGGCCGCCCTTGGCATGCATGATGTCGGCAATCTTATGGATCTCGTGCTCAAACACGCCCAGCGTATTGGGATTGGTGAGCATGAGCGCGGCGACATCTTCATTCATTTGCGAAGCCAGCGCGGCCACATCGACCATGCCTTGCGGATTCGACTTCAGATTCTCAACTGCATATCCGACGGTCGCCGCGGTCGCCGGATTGGTGCCGTGAGCAGAGTCGGGAATCAGGATTTTCTTGCGCGCATGACCTTTGGATTGATGGTACGCACGCACCAGCAGCAGCCCGGTGAATTCGCCGTGCGCGCCGGCGGCCGGCTGCAAAGTGATGGCGTCCATGCCGGTGATCTCAATCAGGCAATCGCTCAGCGTCTTGAGAATGCGCAACGCACCCTGCGAAATCTTCTCGGGCTGGTAGGGATGGCCGTTGGCCAGGCCGTCCAGGCGCGAAACCACTTCATTCACTCGTGGGTTGTACTTCATAGTGCAGGAACCCAGCGGATACATTCCCAGATCAATCGCGTAATTCCAGGTCGAAAGCCGGGTAAAGTGGCGGATGATTTCGATCTCGCTCACTTCCGGCATGTGGCCCAGATCCTTCCGGTCCGCCGCACCCAGCAGCTTCGCGGTATCGACTTCCGGGACGTCAAGCGGCGGCAGCCGCCACGCAGCTTTTCCTGCGGAAGACTTCTCGAAGATCAGTCCTTCATTCTGATTGACGTGGGTAGTGGCTTTGCGGGGGATGTGCTTCATCGCGCCACCTCCTCGACCCCGGTTTCCACCGCAGACTTGACCGAGCCTTCGCTCTCAGCCACCAGCCCCACGGCAGTATCAATCGCGGCGCGAGTGGTCAACTCAGTGCAGCACCACAGAGCCGCATCGCCCAGCTCGGGGTAGAACTTCTTCAGCGGGAAACCGCCGACGATCTTGTGTCCCAGAATGCGGCTGTTGATGGCGTAAGGATCCTCGCTGGTTTGCGCCACAAACTCGTTGAAGCGGGGAGCAGCTGAGAACAGTACTTTGGCGTGCTTGCCGAACTGCTGCACTGCATAAGCGGTCTTGGCCAGATTTTGTTTCGCCAGCTCTTTCAATCCGACCTTGCCATAAATCGTCATGAAGATATTGGCCATCAGGGCGACCAGCGCCTGGTTGGTGCAAATGTTGGAAGTCGCCTTCTCGCGGCGGATGTGCTGTTCGCGGGTAGCGAGTGTGAGGACGAATCCACGTTTGCCGTTGCGATCCGTCGTCTGGCCGACCAGACGGCCGGGCATCTGTCGCACATATTTTTCGCGGGTTGCAATCACGCCGCAGTAGGGCCCGCCAAATCCCAGGGGCACACCAAACGATTGCGCTTCCATGGCGACCACGTCGGCCTGCCGGGGCGGTTCCACAATGCCCAGCGATATGGCTTCGGCAATCGAAACCACCAGCATGGCGCCGTTCTTATGGGCAATTTCGGCGACTGCGTTCGCGTCCTCAATCGTGCCAAAGAAATTCGGCGACTGAATCAGCACGCAGGCGGTGTCTTGATTCACCGACTTTTCCAATTCCTTCAGATCGACTCGGCCGCTGTCGGCGTATCCGACAGTCGTGACCGGCATGCCCTGATGAAACGCATACGTCGCCAGAACCTCGCGATATTCCGGATGCACATTGCGGGCAACCACCGCCGAACGCCGTCCAGTAAGGCGCACGGCCATCATCACGCCTTCGGTCGCTGCCGTCGAACCGTCGTACATGGAAGCATTTGCCACTTCCATGCCAGTCAGCTCGCAGATCATGGTCTGGAACTCAAAAATCGATTGCAGCGTGCCCTGAGAAATCTCCGCTTGGTAAGGGGTGTAGGCAGTGAGAAACTCGCCGCGTGAAATCAGCGAATCAATGATCACCGGGCGATAGTGGTAGTACGCGCCCGCTCCGAGAAACGTCGCATAACCATCGCCATTTTCACGCGAGCGCTCGCGGAACCAGTCGACGATCTCCGACTCTGCCATCTGCCGCGGCACTTTCAGGTCGCGATTCAGCCGGTACTCGGCCGGAATGGGCGCAAAGAGATCATCAATCGAGCGCGCGCCAATGGCCTTCAGGATGGCTTCGCGGTCGGCAGGAGACTTGGGCAAATAGCGCATAGAAGAACTATTAGATGTGACAACCAGCCGGTTCGATTGTGGCGTCCAAAATCCTCAGTGTCCGCCCTCTTCCGCCACAAACTTTTCGTAGTCGGCGGCAGAGAGCAACGAGTTCAACTCGCCCGGATTCTTCAAAGTCAGCTTCACCATCCAAGAGCCGTGAGCATCTTTGTTAATCTTTTCTGGAGCCGTTGCCAGCTCACCGTTCACCTCAGTCACCGTTCCAGAAGCCGGCGCGTAAAGATCCGAAACCGCCTTCACCGATTCCACCGAGCCAAACGTCTTGCCGGCAGTAATCTCCACACCCGGCTTGGGCAAATCGACGAAAACGATGTCGCCCAACGACCCCTGCGCGTAATCCGTGATGCCGATGGTCGCCGTCTTGCCATCGGATTTGATCCATTCATGCTCTTTGGTGTATTTGAAATCTGTGGGATATGGCATGCGTCTGGCTCCTGGCTAACTCTGTGCTCCTCTGTGTCCTTTGTGGTTAAGCTTTCTTCGGCCGCTTATAAAACGGCGTCGGCACCACCTGCGCTTTTACACCCTGGCCCCGGATTTCGACTTTCACCGTCGATCCGACGCTCCCAAACTCGGGCGGCACATACGCCAACGCAATGTTCTTCTTCAAAAACGGTGCGTACGATCCACTGGTGACATAGCCAATTTCGCGGCCACCATCGTCCAGAACTTTGTAACCGTCGCGGGCGATGCCTCGTTCGATCATCTCCAGGCCGACCAGCGTGCGCTTCACGCCGGCCGCTTTCGCCTTCTCCAGCGCGGCCCGGCCCACAAACTCCGGCTTCTCCATCTTGCAGAACCGGTCGAGGCCGGCTTCCCAAACATTTATCGTATCGGAAATTTCGTGTCCGTACAGCGGCAGCTTGCCCTCAAGGCGAAGAGTATTGCGCGACCCCAGCCCGCACGGGACGACTCCGAATTCTTTCCCTGCCTCCAGCACTTTATGCCACACCATCGCACTGGTAGCTTCGTCGGCTGGCACATAGATCTCAAAGCCGTCTTCAGCCGTGTAACCGGTGCGGGCGATCAGAATATTCTTCAGCCCACACACCGTCCCCCGCGTCACCCAATAGAACTTTACGTTTAAGAGATTCGCATCGGTCAGCTTTTGCAGCAAATCCACACCCTTCGGCCCCTGAATCGCAAGCTGGGTAAAGTCATCCGAAAGATTCTCAACTTTGCAGTTGAACTGGCGGGTGTTGTCGCGCACCCAGTTGAAGTCTTTCTCGCGAGTGCCGGCGTTAATCACCAGCAGATAATCGTCCTCGCCCAGGCGATGCACGATCACATCGTCCACGAAAGTACCCTGCGGATAGAGCATCGCCGAATATTGCGCCTGCCCCACCGCCAGCCGTGAGGCATCATTCATGGAAATGTGCTGGACGGCCGCAAGCGCCTCGGGCCCTTGCAGCCGAATGTCTCCCATGTGGCTGACGTCGAAAATGCCTACGCCGGTGCGCACGGCATTGTGCTCGGCAATAATGCCGCCCGCCGACGGGTATTCGACGGGCATGTCCCAGCCGTTGAACTCCACCACTTTGGCGCCCATCTGGCGATGGACGGAGTTTAGCGCCGTCCTGCGGATTACCGGCGTGGTGGTTTCAGCGGCGGACAATTTCTCCTCAATCAAAAGCAGTGGCTTGGGCTGCTGGGATGGCGAGACTCATTACCCTAACATGCAGACGGCGAAGGCGGCAACCGAGGGTCAGGCGGCCAAGAGCGATACCAGAAGCAATTTTCTCGACATGTCCTCTAGCGGGCTCCCCCACTCAGTTCAGTGGCTGACTGCGCGCACAACCTTTAGCTTCCCATCGGTACCGTAAGTCAGGAACTCGAAGCTCTGACTTCGATAGCAGACGAGTCCCACCCCGGTAAACTCGCTGCCCTGGTATGCCACGGTATCCAGCAACTGCCCAGTTGATAAGTCGGTGACCGTGAGAAGGTGCTTACGGTGTTCTTCGGCGGGGCCGGGGACGTTGTATTCCGCAGCGATTTTTCCTCCTGCAATCTTCACCGACGAGAGATCTGCTCCAGTTTCGGGGGCACTTAACATAACCCGCTGGACTGCTCCTCCCGGCGAGATTATGAAGACTGGGCCTTGTGGATCGCTCCGCGCCAAGTAGACGCTACCGTCGTCAGCCGTTTGCAGCGAACTTGATTCTAGCCACCCAACTGCAGTCGTCTCGGCACGAGCCATCTCGGCGGGGTCAGACGGGTTTTTGCCTGTGACATTGGGAGATTGACTCTCTACGTTCAAGTCCCCTGTCAACGTGAGCTTTTGCAAGAATTGTCCGGAGGCGTCGAAAATCGCGGTAAACGATTCCGGATGCAAGCGCTGACCACTGAGAAAGCCGGAAACCACGAAGTGGTCACTCCCCAAGAGTGCGATCTGCCTCAGCTCAAATCCGGACCCTAAATCCAACTTCGTGACGGAGGTTGACGCCCCTTCTTTCACACGAACGATCAAATGGTCAACTGGACCTCGCGGAGTAGTATTCCCGGACGCGAGATGGCTGAATAAGAGAAACAGATCGTGACTGCTGCCGGGTGCGAAGTCCTCAAGAACAGCTTTTTCCAGGCCAATCCCTCGCGTGAGGTCGAACCTGAAGATGTGCTGCCGGTCTTCCGATACAACACTCACCCCGGGCTCAACCCCACCGCCCACGAATTCTAGAAACAATTCGCCTCCGGGTGAGCACTTAACCGGAACCCTGACAGCAAGACCCCCGCCCTGATTGTGCTGCCCTGGTATGGGCGATACATCAACCACGGCTAACCCCCTCGGCCCTTGTGCGCCAGCGGCTACAGTGGCCCAGAGAAGGAAAGCAGGGAAACGAAATGCCCAGCCTATTCGCAACTTAGCTCTCACTTGTTCCACACCATAGAATGCGCTCAAACTTTCCACAAAGCCATAGGCGTCTGGCTTTGCTTTTTGCCGACCCACACCACCCAAAAACCCAGTTACCAACGGCACTTTCCCGCCGCCGCCCCGGGCGCTACAGTTCTCCCATGGCCACTGCCACCAAACACAAGTATCGCTGCATGCAGTGCGAGATGACCGAAGACCGCTGCCAGTGTGAGCGCTACTGCTGCCTTTGCCAGGCCCAGATGGAGATTCGCCTGTGCCAGGACGGGCTCTACTACTGCGAGCCCTGCCGCGACGCCTGTGACTACAAAGTCTCCGACTGAACCGACTCAACGATTTTCGAGCTATTCCTCGCCGCCGTACGTCTAACTTGTCGTAGCAAGCAAGGGTAAGGCCTGCCGCGTCGCCGTATATACTCTCTTTGACCAGGGGGTGATTGCGATGGCATCCCACACTTCTGTTTCGCCGTCTGCGAATTCGATTTCGGTGGCCGCTCCTCCGGCTGCCGGCCGCCTGGCCTCGCTCGACATCATGCGCGGGCTGGTGATGGTCATCATGGCGATCGACCACACGCGGGATTTTTTCACCAACGTGCCCTTTGCGCCGGAAAACCTGAAGTTCACGTATTACAGCCTGTTCTTCACCCGCTGGATCACCCACTTCTGCGCGCCGCTGTTCTTCTTCCTGGCGGGCACGGGAGCATACTTTTACGGGCGACGCAGAACTCCGCAGGCGTTGAGTCGTTTTCTGTGGACGCGCGGACTGTGGCTGATTGTTCTGGAATTCACCGTAGTCGGATTCGCGTGGACATTCCTGGTCAGGGGAGGATTTTTCGGAGTCATCTGGGCGCTAGGCGCGTCGATGGTCATTATGGCGGTGTGGATCCGGATGCCCTTGCCGTGGATCGCAAGTCTCTCCATCTTAATGATCGCGACCCATGACCTGGTGGATCGAGTTCGGCCGCGACAATTTGGTTCCTTCGCGTGGCTATGGACCATCCTTCACGTGCGCGGTCTCGCTGTGCTGCCCTTCCAGATCCCTAAATTGGTGCTTTTTCAAATTGTCCCCTGGGTGGGAGTCATGGCCGCAGGCTACTGCCTAGGCGCGCTCTATCAGTTCGACGGCAGTCGCCGTAACAAAATCCTGGTCAGGCTGGGAATGGTTCTCACCATGGCTTTCATTCTTCTGCGAGCGACCAATCTCTATGGCAACCCGCCGGTTGGATTGGGAGGCGTTTCGCAGGGCGATTGGCACCTCCAGCCCACGGTCGAAAAGACTGTCATCCTGTTCCTGGATGTCGAGAAATATCCGCCATCTTTGCAGTTCCTGCTCATGACGATGGGGCCGTCCCTGCTGCTGCTTGCCTGGCTGGAGAAATCAAAACTGCCGCGTTGGACAGACCCGCTGGTCACCTTCGGTCGCGTGCCTTTGTTCTTTTATGTGCTGCATCTTTACCTGATTCATCTGCTCGCTGTCGCGGTTGCGCCCTTGTTCCACCAACCGGTGGCCTGGCTGTTCCACGGGGCGTTCTTCGGCGGTACACCCGACGACTACGGCCATGGCTTGCCTTTTGTCTACCTGATGTGGGTCATCACGGTTGTGATTTTGTACATCCCCTGCCGCTGGTTCGCCGCCCTCAAGCAGCGTCGCAAGCATTGGTGGCTGAGCTACCTCTAAGGAGCGCCAGGTCAGAAGAACAGCTAGCGGCCGCCCGCCGCGCCGGCAACCTTGTCGGCTGGCAAGAGCGTTTGCTGCACCAGGGCAGTGCACTCGTGGAGTTTTTTCAGCGAGGCCGGGATGGCCTCGGTTTGAGCGCCACCTTCGGTTTCGCCTGATACCATTACGCGCTTCACATTTTCCTGCACGCTGCGCTCAATCTCCAGCAGGACCACCAGCGCATCGGCGTGCAGCCGCCACAGCGACGGGGAATTCTTTGTCCGCCGCAGTTCTTCCATCTCCGTGGTCATGCGCGCAGCCAACGTGACCATGCGCAACAACGCGTGGGTCACACGCCCCTGCTGGCTTTTCTCCTCGCGATCTTCAGCACAGAATGCAACCACCTCTGCGGGAGTGAGGATCAGATTGAAATAACGCATGGGAACCACATGGCGGAATCTGGCGTCCGCCACGCGCACGAACGCGCGAATGGATTCCTCGACCTTGGATAGCTTGCCCTCTTCGCTGGAAATCTGTTGGGGAGTCACCGCCGCCCGCATGGTCTCGAGATCGGGCAAGCGGAATGGATCGGCGGCTTTCGCGCTGGCGCTGCTCTTTCTTGCAGGAACTGGCGGCACATGGCGCAGCGGCGGGTGCTCCTGCAGAGTTTTTCGCAGTCTGGAAACCCGGCGGAATTTCTCCAACGCCGTGCCGTAGTCGATTCGCAGCAGTTCACTTTCCTGTAACGCCGACACGTGCTCCACGGTGACGTCCATCCCATCTACATTGCCCAGGATGCTGCCTCCCTGCTCCTCGAGCTCGCGGGCAAAGTTCTTGATTTCCTTCGCGGCCTTCAAGAAGAGTTCATCAAAGCGCTGCCCGAAAGCGGTGTTATAGGGCGCGATCGTGGCCAGCACGCTGGGATGGTAAAACGACGCATCGAACAACTGCTTGAGTTCGCGGACCCGCACAATAACTCCCGAATCGAGCAATGCGTTCAGATCACGAAACTTTCCGGCTTCCTCCTGCAGCCGCTCGAATTGACGCAGCAGGTGCATCTGCTCCTCCGAAAGCGCGGGAACATCAGCATCGGCCAGAATCTCAAGCAGCGCAATCTCGAACGGGGCGAGGGGGACCGATCCATCGAGGCCGTAGCCATGGCGTTCCCACTGGCCGGGAACCCGTGGATGGCGATAAAGAAAGGTTGCGACCAAATCCGTCTTGTCGCGATTAGCGTCGCTGATATCCTTCTTGCGGGTGAAATAGCGAAGCATGGCCTCGGCGATTTCCGCATCCGTCTCCGGAGTGAGGGACCGTCGCAACATGGCGGGAGTGATGGCCAGGTCGAGCAACCGCAGCCAACGGTGCATGCTCAACAAAGTCCCGTGTACATCGTCACCGCTCTGTAGCGAGATGGCTTCCAGTCCGGCGGGGACGGGCACCTCGCCGCCAAGATGCTCTTGCAGCAGCTTTTCGTAGAAACCCTGGACCGTGGCCAGAATGGCCAGCTCCCACTTCGGATCTTCGCCCAATGCTCAGTCCCCGGCGCTTGAACCCCACGTTGAAAGCGCGTCCTGTCTAGTAAAAACCAAGCTTAGCCTGAGCACAAGACTCTTGGCAGGTTCGGACGGTCATGGCCGATGGATTGTCGAAGATGCTTATCTCGCCGGTTCCACGAACACCGCCGTCCCATACGCCAGCACCTCAGTCACGCCTTGCATGACCTCGGTCGCATCATAGCGGGCGCCGACTACGGCATTGCCGCCCAGTTCGGCAGCATGTTGCAACATCAAGTCGAAGGCTTCGGAACGAGTCTTCTCGCAAAGATTGGTCAGTAGCGTGATGTTGCCGCCCAGAATGGTCTGCAAACCGGCGCCGATAGTGCCGAAAATCGAGCGCGAACGCACCACGATTCCGCGCACCACTCCCAGCGTGCGGGTCACGCGAAAGCCATCCAGTTCGAACTGCGTAGTGACCATGTTGTGGGCGACCATACGACCGGGGGCAGCATAGTTGGTGCTCATCGCGTTGTCCTCCAGGCAAACTCCAGTTTCTAACGCAATACGCTATTCCAATTCGGAGCTAATCACAAATTCTTGCTGCACGGAATCGTACTCCATGCGCAGCAAATTGGGTTTGCAACAGACCTGGCAGTCTTCCACATAAGACTGCGTGCGACCGGCGGAATCGTCCACCGTCGTCGCATTCCATTCCCCGCAGCCTGCGCATTGGAAGCCGGGCTCCATGAAAACATCTTACCTTTGGACCACGCACTATAATGTCCGGGCAATGACAGACTGGGAGAGCCAATGATCTCTAGACGTCGTTTCTTGCAAGCTGGCACAGTGGCTGGTATCGCTCTGGGCACAGCCCCGCTGGCGCGGGCATCGAGCGAAGCTTCCTGCGCCGCCTTGCCCCCTTCTATCGCCGCGTTGAAATCTTGGAAAGATCAGGCGATTCCCATCACCAAAGAAGAACGGATGGCGCGTCAGGAGAATGCGCTGCGCCTGATGGCGGCGAATCATCTGGATGCCATCGTGCTGATGGAAGGAACCTCTCTCGAATATTTCAGCGGGATTCGCTGGTGGGGCGGCGAACGTTTCTTTGCCATGGTGTTGCCTGCGAAGGGCGCCGCTTTTTACGTCTGCCCCGCATTCGAAGAAGCGAGAGCGCGTGAGCAGATGGTGAAGACGCCAGACGGCGAGCATGCCGATCTCCGCGTCTGGCAGGAAGATGAAAACCCCTACCAGCGCATGGCCCAAGGATTCAAAGATCGCGGCATTGCCACCGGAACCATCGGTCTCGACGAAACCGTCCTCTTTGTCTTTGACGACGGAATCGCCAAAGCTGCGCCGCAAGTGAAGCTGACCAGCGCGACGCCGGTCACGGCCGGCTGTCGCCGAGTGAAGAGCGATCACGAAATAGCCTTAATGCGCTTGGCTTCCAAGGTTACGCTGACCGTCTATGAAGCAGCCTACCGAGCCTTGAAGGCGGGCATGACGCGGAATCAGTTCCAGGAATTGATTGGAACCGCGTATGACCGCGTAGGTTTTCCCGGCGAAGTAAGTGTGCAGGTGGGCGAGTTCACCGCCGTACCTCACGGCTCAGTGACGACACAAGTCATTCGCGAAGGTTCCATCGTTCTTATGGATGACGGGTGCAGCGTCGAGGGCTACGTTTCCGATATCACGCGAACATTTGTCTTCGGCAAAGCCACCGACAAGATGAAGTCCGTGTTCGACATTGTTCATCGCGCGCAAACGGCGGCGTTGAAAACAGCCCGGCCGGGCATTGAATGTCAGGCTGTCGATGCCGCCGCGCGCAAAGTCATCACCGATGCCGGCTACGGGCCTGACTACAAATTCTTTCGGCATCGCCTCGGTCACGGCATGGGTATGGACGGCCACGAATGGCCCTACCTGGTGCGCGGCAATGCTACGCTGCTCGCCCCGAACATGACCTTCAGCGACGAGCCGGGAATTTATATTCCCGGCGAGTTCGGCATCCGCCTCGAGGATGACATGCACGTCACGGAATCCGGCGCGGAGCTGTTCACCCCGCAGAGCCCGTCGCTCGAAGACCCATTTGGAGCGTCATGATTCGTCACATCGTAATCGCAGCGCTTCTGTTCGCCACTGCGCTGAGTGCACTCGCCCTCGATCCACCTTCTCCACCCACTTACGGTGTCCGCATGGAGAACCAATGGATCCCGATGAAAGACAGTGTCCGTCTGGCCGTCACTTTGTATATGCCCGACGGCACCCTTTGTATATGCCCGACGGCGCCCAGCCGGGAGAAAAATTTCCCGCCATCCTCGAATACCATCCTTACCGCAAAGACGACGCCATGGCGACGGGCGACTACAGCCTGTACTCGTATTTCACGCACCGAGGTTACGTATGCGCCCGCGTGGATATCCGCGGCTTCGGCACCAGCGAAGGCGTTCCCACCGACCGCGAATATTCCGAGCAAGAGCAGGCCGACGGGTTGCAGATCATCGCCTGGCTGGCGCATCAGTCGTGGTCAAATGGCAATGTGGGCATGATGGGCATTTCGTGGAGCGGATTCAACTCTCTACAGATGGCCATGCTGCACCCGCCGGAACTGAAGGCAATCCTCGCCACCGCTGCCACCGCCGAACTCTTTCATGACGACATCCACTTCATCGATGGCATGGTGCACATCGACGAATTCGAACTGAACATGGACATGGCTCCCGGCATGACCGGCGCGCCAGATTACACTCTAGACGAAAAAATCCTCGGCCCACGCTTCGATGCACCACCCTGGTCGCTGCTCTACCTCAAGCATCAGCATGATGGCCCCTTCTGGCGCAGTCCGGTGCGGCCGCTGAGCGAAATCAAGATTCCCAGTTTTCTGATCGGGGGAATGATGGATGGCTACCGCGACAGCATTCCCGCCATGCTGGAGCAGACCAAAGCCCCCATCAAAGCCATCGTTGGTCCCTGGAACCACAGCTATCCCTCCGACGGCGATTTTGGTCCGCAATTCGAGTGGCGCGCTGAAGCCGTGCGCTGGTGGGATTACTGGCTGAAAGGCCGCGACACCGGCGTGTTGCAGGATCCAAAACTGGTGGTGTACATGCGGCATTGGTACCCGCCCGACATGAATCTCGAAACCATCCCCGGTGAGTGGCGGCGCGAAGATGCGTGGCCGCCTCACGATGTGAAGAACACGACGTTGTTTCTGCAAGGCAATCACACGCTCGCGGCATCCCCCGCCGACACTGTGACGCATCGGTTTGCCTATGTTCCCTCAGTCGGAGTCGAAGCCGGTTTCTGGTGGGGCGAATTGCTGCCCGATGTGCGGCCCATGGACGCCTTCAGCCTGGTCTATGACTCTGCGCC
>OMOD01000102.1 GCA_900290255.1 Candidatus Sulfotelmatobacter kueseliae | reverse complement strand
GCGGTTATCGGTGGGTTGCTGATTGCAATGGTGCTCTCGTTGTTCGTTACTCCGACGATCTACGACTTCATGACGCGAAAGAAAGCGAGCGCTGCGTCGTGAACGCCTTTCTCCTCGCACCAATTGCTCATTTGTCACCGACTTGGTATTACCATCTGCGCCAAGCTGGAAACGGCTCAGCGAATGGCCGGGTGTGTTGCGGAGACCTCTCGTCCGATGTTTTGCGGTATCTGTGGCTGGTGCAAGGGTATACGTTTTGAGATCCAGGAGTGTTTATCAGCCATGTCTAGTTCCTTCGACTTTTCGAGGAACGAAATCGAGCCATATACTCTAATGACACAATAGAGTAGTCAGAATTCAGGGGGATGAGGGCCGTCTGCGACATGCACGTTGCTCCCCAACCGAGCGGTCCGCATCATACGCTTAAGGCGGAGGTGTGTACCGACTGCTTTATTGCTCCTTGTGACGCAGCCATAGTTGCACATCACTGGATCCGGTTTGTGACTGGGGCGGCGTTGGTGTTTACACTAGTGATCGCCACCAGCGTTGCGTCGGAAAGACCGCCCGCAGGTACGTCCAGGGGATCAGAGCAGCTAGATGCACTTATCAAAGAGAAGAAGTACCCTGAGCTTTTGACAGCGCTAAACAATCCAACTGGGCTAAAGACGCAGGATTATGCATTCTTCGCGGGAGTGCTGGCCAATCACACTAACCACCTAAGCACTTCCATCCGGCTGCTGAAGCAAGCACTCCCGGTGCTTCAGAAACAGGGCGCGCGTGATCGCGAGCAAGTTGCTCTGGAAACGCTGGCAGACGGATATTCGAGGCTGTATCGCTACTCAGAAGCCGCCGATACCTACGCGATACTGGAAAAGCGTTTAGGCGATCAGATGAGCGCGGAAGAAAGGGCTAACGTTGAACACGCGGCTCTGCAATGGGGGCTACTCCGACACGTGCCGCCACAGAGCGTCTCTGTCAGCGCAGCATTCACGGTAGCGACAAAGCGTAACCTGTTAGGTGTTCTCGAAGCGCCCGTCGAAATTCGCGGCGAAACGCGGTCATGGGTTGTGGATACCGGTGCGAACATTTCTGCAATATCAAGAAGCGAAGCGCGCCGTCTAGGGCTCCAGCCTCTAGAGGGCTCTGCCGCACTGAAAGGAGTAAGCGGTAATCTGGTGCCGATTCACGTCGCAGTCGCTCCCGAGCTGCACATTGGAAAAGCCAGGCTGCATAACGTGGTCTTTGTTCTCCTAGACGACCAGGACTTGCTGGTGAGGCAACTGCATTATCAGATCGACGGAATCATTGGCTATCCGGTCCTGGCTGCTCTCGCCAGAATTACGTTTTACCGTAGCGGTATGTTTGGGGTGGATGTAGGCACCAAGCGGTTCCCGCATAAAGATCACAACCTGTTTGTCGAAAAGCAGACGCCGCTAACAGCTGCTCGAATCGGAGGCACAAGTTGCCTGTTTATGTTTGATACCGGTATTCGGAGGAGTATTCTCACGGCGCGCTACTATCTGGAGCACACATCAGACTTTGTGACGAAAAGGGCGATTGATCAACCTCTGGCTGGCGTTGGGGGCACTCGCTCGATTTCTACTTACACTCTGGAATCTGTTCCAATCGAAGTCGGCGGCCGCAATACGACACTGCACGACGTCCCGGTTCTGACTGAGCGAGCGGGAAAGAATTACGACGACTTCTGTGGTAATCTCGGCCTGGATGCGGTACAGGAATTCTCAGCATTTACACTAGATTTCGACGATATGTACCTCTCTGTGCATTGATACCTCCTGGTCAGCAAATAGCCCGTGTGACGGCAGGAATAAGGTTCCATGTGCTCCATCCGACACAACGATCAGTGTGTCAAGGCGGACTAAGTGACACGGAGGCGCAATGAAGGAATTGTCCGAATCCAGACGCCAGTTTCTAAGATCGGCGTGCCTGACGACCGGAGCGGTCTTGCTTACATCCGGGGGTGTTGTCGCTGAATTCGGCGCATCACCGCAGACCAAAGAGTCGCCCGCTGGTGCCGAGTCCGGATCTGCAGACTATACCTTGCACATCAAAACCTCACCTATTGAGATCGCGCCCAACCGGATCATCTCGGCGACGATATACAACGGGCAATTTCCGGGTGTGCCTCGCCATAACTAAGAACGGGCCTTAACTAAGAACGGGCCTTTGTTTGGCCCTCACGACGCCACCCATAAACGGGGCATGCGGAGCATCAAGTCGTCAAGGGTCCTGTGAAGTCGTGGGAACGATTCCGCGGGCTCAACTCGCGATGCAAGCGTGAATACCCATACAACTTTGACGAGTCTGACCCAGACAGTTGCAGTTCGCGGCCAGAGGTGACTCAGGCCGCT
>OMOD01000083.1 GCA_900290255.1 Candidatus Sulfotelmatobacter kueseliae | reverse complement strand
GTCGCATCCAAAAAGACGGGGCAAGCCCCGTCTCTACGGGAGTGCTAGCAGATTCGCGGCAATTGATCGCCGGCGAGCATGTCCACGATGCGGGTCGTACCAAACGGCGTTCGCATCGTTACCAGCCCCGGGTTCTCTTTCTTTACCGTGCCAACAATCTGCGCTTCCGCTCCCAGGGAATGGCGCCGCATAGTCTGCAGCACCGCATCGGCGGCCTCGGGCGCGACGATTGCGATCAACTTGCCTTCGTTCGCCACATACAAAGGATCGAGTCCGAGCAGCTCGCACGCGCCTCGAACCTCTTCGTGGATGGGAAGCGAACTTTCCTCCAGTTCGATCCCAACCCGAGAGCGCTCCGCGATTTCGTTCAGCGTGCTGGAAACGCCGCCTCGCGTCGGATCGCGCATGCAGCGAATGTCGCGAGTTACGTTAGAAGTCACGTCAAGCATCTCGGCCACCAGCGTATGCAGGGCGGCACTGTCGCTTTGGATCTGAGTCTCGAATTCCAGCCCTTCGCGCTGCGCCAGAATCGCGATGCCGTGATCGCCGATCGAACCGCTCAGGAGCACTTTGTCGCCGGGACGAGCGCGGTCGGCGGAAAGGTCGACTCCTTCGGGCACAAGCCCAATTCCTGTGGTGTTGATGAACAGCCCGTCGCCCTTGCCTTTTTCAACGACCTTGGTATCGCCAGTAACAACCTGCACGCCCGCTTCCGCGGCCGCCTGACGCAGCGAATTCACCACGCGCCGGAGTTCGTTCATCGAGAAGCCCTCTTCGATGATGAAAGCGGCGCTCAAGAACAGCGGCGTCGCGCCGCCCATCGCCAAATCGTTCACCGTCCCGTGAACCGCGAGAGAACCGATGTCGCCGCCCGGAAAGAATAGCGGTTTCACTACGAAGGAATCGGTGGTGATGGCGAGACGCTGCCCGTTCACATTCACGATAGCCTGGTCATCCAGACGCGACAGCACGGGGTTCTGGAACGCAGGCAGGAAGATGTCGCGAATCAACTCGGCGCTCAGCTTGCCGCCGCTGCCGTGCCCCAGAAGAATGGTGTCTTTGGCCGCGAGCGGGGCCGGGCAACTGAGTTGGAAATTTGTTTCGGCGATGGTCTTCGCTGACACGCGCCCTCCTAACTTGCGACCGCATGGCGCCGATAGTGGTAGTAGGCGGCGCATGCTCCTTCACTCGAGACCATGGGCGCTCCCAATGGATTTTCCGGCGTACATCGCATGCCAAACACGGGACAATCCGTCGGCTTCTTCAATCCCTGCAAAACCTGGGCGCTGATGCACTCGGCGGGCTCGTCCACTGTAATTTCGCCCAAATCGAAGACTCGGTCCGCGTCAAAGGCGGCGTATTCTTCCCGCAATCGCAAACCACTCTGCGGGATCGGGCCGATGCCGCGCCACTTTTGGTCTGCGATTTCAAACACCTCGGCCACGATCTGCTGCGCCGGCAAGTTCCCCTGGTAGCTCACCGATCTCACATACTGGTTTTCCAGCCGCGCCTCTCTCGCCTCGAGTTGCCGGATCAGCATGAGGATTGCTTCCAGAATATCCACCGGCTCGAATCCCCCAACCACAATCGGTACGCGAAAATCACGAACCAGGCCTTCATACTCCTTACACCCCATAACGGTACAGACATGCCCGGGTGCAATGAAACCCTGCACCCGGTTTGTGCTGGAAACCATCAGGGCGCGGATCGCGGGCGGAACGAGCACGTGCGAAACCAGCATGGAAAAGTTAGTAAGACCTTTGCTGCGGGCTTGCCATGCGGCCATCGCATTCGCCGGAGCCGTGGTCTCGAAGCCAATCGCCAGAAAAACAACTTTACGATCAGGATTCGATCGGGCGACTTTCACCGCCTCCGTCGGAGAATACGCGATGCGCACGTCCGCGCCCTGGGCCTTGGCCCGAAGCAGATCCGAATGGGATCCGGGCACCCGCAGCATGTCTCCATACGAAACCAGTATCACGTCCGGCTGCAGCGCTAACGCGATCGCCTTGTCCACGGTTTCCAGCGGCGTGACGCAAACGGGACATCCCGGGCCGTGCACCAGTTCGATACCCCGCGGCAGCAATTCATCAATGCCATAGCGCATGATGGTGTGGGTCTGGCCGCCACAGATCTCCATGAGCACCCAGGGCTGGGTTGTGCGCTGGGAGATCTCAGCCGCCAAGGCCCGGGCAATGCGGTGGTCACGGTATTCGTCAAGATATTTCATATCTCGAAACCCAGCGCAAAATCCGCAGGCATGACTCTAACCACAGGCGGACGGCCTTTACACTTCCGCGGGCGGCAATTCCGCTTCCAGCGCCCCTATCTCTTCCAGAAGCTTGTAAGTGCGCTCGGCTTCAGACGCGTCCACACGGCTTATGGCAAAGCCAACATGGACCATCACATAGTCGCCGAGGCCAGCCTCGGGGACAAAGTCCAAGGAAACCTGGCGCACAATCCCGCCAAACTGCACGCG
>OMOD01000024.1 GCA_900290255.1 Candidatus Sulfotelmatobacter kueseliae | reverse complement strand
GACGCGTTTGCGCGGGCGTGGTTCAAGCTGACGCACCGCGACATGGGGCCGATCTCGCGGTACCTTGGCCCGCTGGTTCCGAAGGAGCCCCAGCTGTGGCAAGACCCGGTTCCCGCGGTGGATCATAAATTGATCGGGGAGAAGGAGATGGCTGCGCTGAAGGCGAAGATCCTCAAGTCCGGACTGTCGATCTCCCAACTGGTGACAACTGCCTGGGCATCGGCGGCTTCGTTCCGCGGCTCCGACAAGCGGGGTGGGGCGAACGGGGCGCGCATTCGCCTCGCGCCACAAAAGGATTGGGAAGTGAACCAACCGGCCGAACTGGCGAAGGTTCTCAAGAAGCTGGAGGCGATCCAAAAGGAGTTCAACAGCTCCCGATCCAACGGGAACAGGTCCAACGGGAACAAAGGGAAGAAGGCCTCGCTGGCCGACCTGATCGTTCTGGGCGGCTGCGCAGCCGTCGAGGAAGCTGCGAAAAAGGCCGGGCACAAGGTGAAGGTTCCCTTCTCGCCGGGGCGTACGGATGCTTCGCAGAAGCAGACCGACGTGCACTCCTTCGCTGTAATGGAGCCGATCGCGGATGGGTTCCGCAACTATCTCCGCAGCGGGCAAGTCATGTCGGCTGAGGAGTTGCTGGTGGATCGGGCGCAGTTGCTGACGCTGACTGCCCCCGAGATGACGGTTCTCGTCGGCGGAATGCGCGCCCTGAATGCGAACTTCGGGCAGGCCAAACACGGCGTCTTCACCAAGCGGCCCGAGACGCTGACGAATGATTTCTTCGTCAACCTGCTCGACATGAATACGAAGTGGGAACCCTCCTCTGCATCCGAAGGCGTGTATGAGGGGCGCGATCGGACAACCGGCAAAATCAAGTGGACCGGCACGCGCGTCGATCTCATCTTCGGTTCGAACTCGCAGCTGCGGGCAATCGCGGAAGTCTACGCATGTGACGACTCGAAGGAGGCATTTGTGAAGGACTTCGTGGCGGCGTGGAACAAGGTGATGAACCTTGACCGCTACGACCTGGCCTGAGCTCGGCGGAAAAGAGAGCTGTCAATCTGGTACTACCCCCCAGTTCCTTTTGTTTGGATCGGGAAAAACGGAGGTGGCGCTTTTTCTGGCTCGCGAGGGCCGGATCGCGCCCCCTCTGATTCTGCCAGGGTCTTGATGGCTGAAGTCACCGAGTGGCTTGGAGCTTTCGGTCGAGTATTGGAATCGATAAGACCATCACGTTGCTCGATCGCGATTCTTAACTTAGCAACGACCGTTCGCCTGGGCCTCTATCCGCGGGCAGATCAGAAGCGTAGCGGGGCAGAGCCGCGTGGGTTCCGCTTGGCTCATCCCGAAGCGTCCTCCGCGACTGGATGATGGGCACGGCGGAAGTCAACTGGTCCACTGTCGTTATCAACTGTCGTTATCGGCGGTAACACTCCAAGCCCCTCAATGAGTGAAGACGAGATTTATCGCCGGCTGACGCCGGATTTTCCGAACTGCTGGCTGATTCAATGTGACCAGAAGCATTGACAACAACCGCAATGTTGTGTGTGCTTGTTGGTTCGAGTGCACGGTTCAACACCAGGTGATTTCATGAAGGCGACAACCGCCGGCGCCTCGGAGTCGGCTGCTGCACGTGCTGGAAGTTTGGCAAGGAGGTGTTATGAAGGCGATGCGATTCATAGTATTCATGATCGGAATAGTTCTGCTTTTCGCAGATGTTCTCCTGTCGCAGACTTCGCAGGGCCGCATCCTAGGGACGGTGTCTGACCAGACCGGCGCGGTGATTGTCGGAGCCAAGGTCACAATCACGAACGCAGCCACCAACGTGAGCCGCCAGCTGGTCACTACCAGCGCGGGCGAATACGTCGCTCCGAACTTGGCTCCCGGGCCTTACACGGTAGCCGCCGAAGCCCAGGGATTCAAGAAGGCCGTCAGCACCCAATTTGTTCTTGAGGTCTCGCGTGATGTCCGCATCGATCTCAAGCTTCAGCCGGGCGCCGTCACCGAAACGACTGAGGTCAGCGCCGAGGGATCCCTGGTTGACACCTCGGATGCCACCCTGAACGGCGTGCTCTCGAACAAGGCCATTTCCGAACTTCCCGTGGAAGGGCGTGATTTCCAGAACCTGCTTGAACTGCATCCCGGAGTGCAGCGCACGCCGGGCGGCGGATTTCAGTCCATCACGTCCAATGGCAACCGCGCGGACGACAACAACTTTTTCATCGATGGCGCCGACGACAACGATGCCTATTACGGCGAAGGCGTCGCGAACGAGGCCGGTATCCAGGGCACCCCGGCAAGTTTCCTGCCCCTGGATGCGATTCAGGAGTTCAATACGCAAGAGAGCCCCACCGCAGACTATAGCGTCAAACCGGGCGTGGTGATGAACATCGGCATCAAGTCCGGGACCAACGATATCCACGGCTCGGCCTACTATTTCAGCCGCAACTCCGCCTTCGACGCGCGCAACTATTTCAATCCCGCGCCCCAGCCGGTTGCTGCATTGCTCATGCACGAGTTCGGAGCATCCATCGGCGGCCCGATCAAGAAGGATCGCTGGTTTTACTTCGTGAACTACGAAGGCATCCGCGACAAGGTGGGGAATCCGGGAGTCACGGACAGTCCCGTGACGGTTTCATTGGCGAGCCAGATCCCCGGCGGAATCGCGAATCCCGATGGCAGCCCCAATTCGGCCCTCTACAGCGTTCCGGATGCGATCTCGTATGTCAACTCCGCAACTAGTACTGCCTACTGCCAGGCAAATTATGACAACATCGGGACGTGCACTCTCACTCCTTTAAGCCAGCAACTCACGTCGCTATTTCTTCCCAATCCCGGCTTCACCATGTCGCAAAGCGATCCGGCGGCCATCAATTTTGATTTTGTGAACCACAACCGGGGAGACAATCTGGTCGCCAAAACCGACTACGTCCTGAACAAGAAGAACGTCCTGAGCGCGCGCTTTATCTACGGCAATACAGCGCAATCGGAGGAAGATACCATCCCGCTTCGCCCGGAGTGGCTCTCAACCACCAGTCCGATCACCCAGGTCTTTGGAGTAAACTGGGCCTCCAATCCGAATTCGGCCTGGTCCAACGAAGTCCGCTTCAGCTACAACACCTTCAACGAGGCCATTTTCCCCATCGATCACAACGTCAATCCATTGAGTGGGTACGGCCTGAATACGGGAGTCACTGATCCCCGGCTGTTCGGATTTCCGCGCATCGGCATCGGCGAAGAATTCAACTACATGGGCGGGAATTCCAGTTGGCCCCTGGAAACAACTCCCAGCAAGACCTACAGCTTCGCAGATACAGCCTCCTACACTCGCGGCAGACAAACGCTTCGATTTGGCGGCACATTCCACTATGGGGACGTCAACTACTATCGCGCGGGCAATGGCCGGGGACGCGTAGACTTCCGCCATCTCTGGAATTTTCTGGACGGAGACGTCCGGCGCTGGCAGTTCCTCTACGGAGATCCCAAACGGGACGTCAGCCAAAGAGCCATGGGCTTCTTCTTCGAAGACGACGTGAAGGTGACCCCGCGCGTCACGCTCAATCTCGGACTCCGCTACGACATCACCAATCCGATCAAGGACTCCCGCAACCTGCTGGCCAATTACGATCCGACCTCGCCGAGCGGACTCGTCCAGGTCGGCCAGGGCATCAGTTCCCCGTATCCCACGAATTACAACAACTTCTCGCCTCGCATTGGCCTTGCCTGGGATGTGTTCGGCACCGGAAAAACTGTCGTTTGCTCCGGCTACGGCATCATCTACGAGCAGCCCTCCATCCGCACTTTTATGTTCAACGGCGGAGGCCTCAACCTGAATCCGACCGGAGTGCCTTACCTCGACGCCAACGGGGTTCAGCAGAAACCGACCGGAACGATCACGGCCTTCTTGCAGGCGTCGAGCGACGGTACGCAGATCAGCTGGCTGGCGCCGAACCAGTCGCCCACGATCTTTCCCAATGCCGCCACCTCGGGGAACGTCTGCAGCGTCAGCAGCCAGTGCAACATCTTTGCCGTCGACCCGCACCTGAAGACCCCATACGTCATGAATTGGAACTTGAACGTGCAGCAAGCCCTCACACCGACTGCCCTGCTGCAGGTCGCTTATGTTGCCAATCACGGCGTGCATCTCTACAGCGTGACCGATACCAACCAGGTCAACCCGCTCTATGATGACGGATCGGAGACGATTGGCCGCCCATTGGCTACAAACTGTCCCGTATCGGAGGGTGGACAGGGCTTCGGCGGACCATGCTTCCCCTGGCTTGGGTTTTTCAATTATCTCGGCAATCGATCCAACTCGGCTTACAACTCCCTGCAAGTCACACTTACCAAGCGCTACTCGCACGGTCTGTACCTCCTGGCGGGCTACACCTATGCGCACGCGATCGACACGGCCACGAGCAACCTGGCCGGGGTCCCTCCGGACAGCAACAACTACAACGAAGAACGCGGCAACAGCGATTTCGATATCCGGCACCGCTTCACGCTCTCGATTACTTATGACTTGCCTTCCATGAAGACGCGATCGCAACTGCTGGAAGGCTGGCAAGTCACGAGCATTGTGAACCTGCAGGGCGGCGAACCCTACACTCTTGGGGACTTCAACGATGACATGAGTCTCACCGGCGAATATAACGACCGGTGGAACATGACCGGGCCGGCCAGGAACATTCACTGGTCGCAGATTGCACCACTGCCTTACGTAAATCCTGATGCGGCCGCCTCTCCTTTCAATTTCGATCCCATCACCAACGATGTGATCAGCGGTAACACGCCGGCGGCCCAGGCCTGCGTCAGTCAGGCTTATGCAACCGGCGGCGTCGGTGCAGCGGACAATCTGGGCGGTCCCAATGGATATGACCTGGGATGCTACGTTTCGGGAGGCGCGGTTATAACGCCGCCGGCTCTGGGAAGCCAGGGCGACATGGGCCGCAACATGTTCCGCGGCCCCAGCTTCGCGAACTGGGATATGGGCGTGTCAAAAATCTTCCGGCTGGGCGAGCGTTTCAAGCTGCAGCTTCGCGGCGAGATGTTCAACATCCTCAACCACGCCAACTTCGACGTGTTCACGATGAACACCGACCTTTCCGCACCGAGCACCGTGGGAACGGTCGTTTACACGCCCGACGTAGCAGCCGCGAACCCGGTCATCGGCTCAGGCGGCTCGCGTCATATCCAGATCGCGGCGAAAGTTATCTGGTAGGGATTCTTGGATTCGATGGCTTGAAAAGGCGCGGCTTCAGCCGTGCATTAGGTCAGCGACATCGATTCTGGCGTTAGCAGCCTGTGGTGAAACTCGAATTCAAAGCGGTTGCGGCACGCCTGAAGGCGTGCCCTGATACGAATCTCGCTTGCACCACGGGCTGTTAGGCGTTGAGGGATGGCTTTGTCCAGCTTTATCTGCGCTCTGGAAAGACGCGGACCCCGACATTCCCGTCCTCAAGCAAGCTAAGGCCGAGTACGTGAAGCTGCAGTAGCACTCATAATCCCTGCTTTTCGCTTGCTGCCTAGCTGTGAGTGTTCTTATCAGCGCTAGCACTCAAAATCCCCAGTCACAGCGTCAGTGAATGTTACCGCGATTTCTCGCCAACTATGGCCTGATTGCCTCACTGTAGTCCGGTTCGTGCATGACTCCGTCCGGTTGGGCGCGTTGGCAAGAGCTGCACGTTACCGCAGCGCAGCTGGAGGCTCACGGTCTATACTTTACGTTCGTTGAGGGCGGCTATGCCGGAGCAGGCATTCGGACTGAGCGTGAATCAAGTGATGGCCTATGCGGCCGTCGCCAACGTGCTGCTGGTTCTGGTCCTTGCCGGGATCAACATTTACTACGCATGGCACGCAAAGCGGCAGGCTGATGCGAGTCGGGAACAGGTCGCGGCGTCAACTCGGCAGGCGGAAATTGCGGCGGAGACGCTCGCGATTTTGCAGAAGCAGATGGGCCAGCAGCGAGCTGCGGACCTGGCCACGGTGAACCTGCAGCTTAAGGTTGCGATCCACACAGTTGAGGATTGGCTCAAGCGAATCGGTTCGGACGCGTATCCGCAACTGCCGGATGAGATCAGGATTCTCCCTGCCGACTTCGGCATCGCGACCCAGCGTGCCAATGCTATCGATCAAATTGTTGCCGAGAACATGGGAGCAGCCTCGCTCTATGCCGGGGAGGCTGAAACCAACATCAGAATTTTGCGCACCGGGAGCGCGGCGCAACCCGAGACCTGGAAAGCGATGCAGGAGAAAGCCACGAAAAATCTGAATATCGCCAAATACAAGCTGAGCGTAGCTAGAACGCGATGGGAAACGATCACTGAGTGACCCTCAAGCTCATTAAAAGTCAGCCAATTACGCGGATTTGAGGGCTGCGCCAGCGCATCCTGCCGAAAAAAACTCCCTCGAAAACCTTGACCCCTGGCCGGTTGCGAAGGATAATTACGACCCCGAAGAAGTCTGTTCCTATGGGAATGGGAACCCTGATTTTCCGTAAGTAGACAAGGAGCCCTGGGTATGAGCGAAGAAACTGGCAAGCGGATTGGCGACTACCAGATTCTCAACGAGTTGGGCAGCGGCGGCATGGGGAGGGTTTACCGGGTGCGAAACGTCATTTCAGATCGCATCGACGCCATGAAGGTTCTGCTTCCCGACCTCGCGGGACGGCAGGAACTGGCGGCTCGCTTCCTGCGCGAGATCAAGCTCATGGCCAGCCTGAACCATCCCAATATTGCGGCGCTGCGCACCGCCTTCACCGCTGACAACCAGTTGGTGATGATTATGGAGTACGTCGAAGGCACCACCCTGGCCGAGCGCCTGGAACATGGTCCGATACCCGCGGCCGAGGCGGTGAATTACATCGCCCAAGTGCTGAGCGCGCTGAGTTACGCGCACCAGCAGCATGTGATCCACCGCGACATCAAGCCTGCCAACATGATGCTGACCCCTGAGGGAGTGGTAAAGCTCATGGACTTTGGGATTGCGCGCGCCGGCGAGGAACGCAGTCTGACCATGACCGGCACCACGCTGGGATCGTTGGGCTATATGTCGCCGGAGCAAGTGAAGGGTGAAGCTACCGATGCGCGCTCGGACTTGTATTCCGTGGGTGTATCGCTGTACGAAATGGTGACTGGTCAGCGGCCGTTTCAGGCAACCAGCGACTACTCCGTCATGGCGGCTCACGTGAAAGAAGCGCCGAAGCCACCGGTGGAGATACAGCCAGGATTACCCGCGGCGCTGAATGAAATCATTCTCATGGCCATTGCCAAAGACCCGGCGCAGCGCTTTCAGACAGCGGACGCGTTCCGCAATGCGTTGAGCAGTGTGCGCATCGCTCCCTCGGCATCGCAAGCCGCCGTATCGAGCGCTTCTGAGGCTGCCACCGTGGATAACATTCTCCCCCCTCCATTGTCACAACCCGCGGTCACGGCGACTCCACAGACCGCCATTCCGGTTCAAGCGCAGGGCGCCAAAGCGGCCGCCGGTCCAGCCACACCTTCCATTCCCATGCCGCCGGCGCAACCGGGCAGTCATCGTGGCTTATACATGACGCTGGGAGCGTTGATCGTGCTGGTGGTTCTGGTTGCGGCGGGAATTTACGTACCGCGCCGGAGCAAAACGCAAGCTAAAACCGCTCCCTCCCAGCCACAATCCAATTCCGCCCAGAGCATGATTGCCGGCTCACAGGAAGGAGGCCAGCAACCCGCTGCTCCTGTTCCAGCGCCTGTTCCAGCACCGGTTCCAGCAGCTGGCTCTGCGGATTCGAATTCGTCGCCGCAGCAGGCTGCCACCCCAGCGATGTCCCCTGGCGTGGAAGGCGCGAATCCAGCACAAGGCAATTCGATGCCCAGCCCACCTCCGGATGCTCATCCTCGGAAACTGGCCGGCAAGAAAAGCGGCACAGGGCCGGCAGTCCCGGCCGCACTCCGGGAGGCTGACAACAGCGCCCAATCGAACCAGGGCGTAGCCGCTCCCCCAAGCAACGCCGCGAACCCGCCCGCGGACCCAGATGAGTTGGAGCATGAGGTGGATCAGCTTTCCAACCGAGCCGCCGCGGTGAACGCCAGCCTGGACCGTTTGCAACAACAGCAGAATGCCGCGGGCTACGGTCTGCGCGGGGACATAGTCGCGAAACAGGCGAGCATGAAAAACAACCTGGCAAAAGCGCAAAGTGCGCTTCAGAGCGGCGACGCGCAGAAGGCCAAGAAATATATGGATTTGGCCCAAAGCGATGTCGAGTCGCTGGAACACTTCCTCGGACACTGATCGAGCGGCAACGGAATCGGCGGTTCGTGCATTACCTTCTCATTTGCTGCAGGCCATACCTGAGAGTCAAATCAAGGCTGGACGCCTGCATGAAAAGGAATGGCACCGCGCGCGGAGTTCTTATAAATAATGCCGCCCTTCATTACAAACACTACCCGCCGAACGGCCGTGATGTCTTTTAAGGGATCTCCGTCGAGCGCAATGATGTCGGCCTGCAGGCCGGGAGCTATCGAGCCAATCTGATCGCCCATGCCGAGCGCTTCAGCACCCAGCGAATTGGCGGAGACCATCGCAGCCATCGGGTCCACACCGGAGTCACGCACGCGATCGATAAACTCCTCGGCATTGCGCCCGTGTGCGCCCGCCACCGCGTCGGTGCCGAAAACCATTTTCAGCCCCGGAGTTTTCGCCGCGTGCTGGACGATCTCGTGATCGATGGGCAGGATCTTTTCCATCGCAGTGAATCCCTCCGCCGTGTAGCCGGAGGTGCCGAGATACTTTTCCTTGTTGAGCAGGTAGTTCTCAATGACCAACCCGGCTTGCGGGTCCAGATAAGTGCCTTTTTCCGCCATCAATTTCAGGTCGTCATCGGTCGCCAGCGTGCCGTGCTCGATTTCAGTGCATCCTGCGAGAGTCGCAGCGCGCACCGCCTCCTTGTACGCGTGCACGAGCGTGCGCAGTCCCTGCTTTTTGGCTTCATCGCAAGCCGCGTTCAATTGTTCCTGCGAAAGAGTCATTCCTCCACCCTGCCGTATGGACTTCGAGGCGAAGATCTTGATCAGGTCTGCACCGGCTGCCTTCTGCTTTCTCACAAATGCGCGAATCTCATCGGGTGTTCCGGTGGCATCGCCTCGTCCTTCGAGGGGCTCGACAGCAGTGAGGATGCGTGGCCCAGGCAGAATTCCCCGCGAGATCGCATCCCGCAACGGGACATCGTTGGGCGCACCCACACTCTGCACCGTTGTGAATCCAGCCATCAGAGTCACCCATGCATTCGAGGCCGCCCGGTAGGCATCTTCCTGTGTTGTCCCTTCGGTGCCCGCATTTTTCCCATCCTTGCCGAAGCTCCACGTGATATGCACGTGCGCGTCAATCCAACCCGGCAACACCGTGAGGCCGCGCAGATCGTAATCTACCGGCCCGTCGGTGCCGTGATTGATCGCAACAATCTTTGAGTCCTCGATCACGATGCGAACGTCGTGCAATGTCTGACCCCTGCCATCCAGCACGGCGCTGGCAGCAATTACGATGCGCTGGCGCGATGCAGGCGTCTGTGCAGAAATTCTCGGGGCCAAGGCGCAAAGCTCCAGGATGATGAGGAAGCAGGCAGGAATCCTCGAAGGTCGCATCACCGGTTCTCCTTATCGATGTGAAATGCGCACGATTCTGTAACTTCCCTGAACCTGAATGGCTTTGAAAACTCGCTTCGCAGAGAGGCGATTGCGCTGAAAGCCCCTGCCAAGGGTCTGTCTGACGGTAGCGCTCCAGCCGACGGCCTGGTGTGCAAGGTCAAGTCTTGCCTATCGCACTTTAGTTATTTTCCGGGCAAAGCTCCAGTGATAAAGTGAAGGCCAGGGCGGCTCTCATTTCCATTTCTTACGCCGCTGCCCGATCATACGAGGTGGAATGATGCTCTTAAACCGACACGATCAGGACACGGGGAAGGGCGCTACTGAGGCGGAAGATCACAAGATTCCGGGCAACATTGGCATGGAAAAGCAGTTAGGGCACCGCGATCAGGACCCCATGCTGAAGGATGCGGACACTGACTTTCCCGAGCCGGGGGAGAATCCGGAACACAGCGGGGAACCGGAACTGAAGAGCGTGTAGCGGGAGCGCCGCCGACAGTGACATCGAAATCCCCACCCTGTCGCAAAGAGCGCGACAAGGGTGTGGGCCTTGCAAGCGGCCGTGAAGAAAAGCAGCTTCCTCGCCGGCTGAAGCCGGTTCGGAATGACAAGAACTATGCAGGATGCTGAGTAACGCGTGCTGACTAACGCAACTCCTCCATCACCGCGTCCAGCGCGGCCTTGTCGGGGCGGGTTACGGAATCGGGTAACGTGGCTAGGGGTTGATCCACAACGTTCAGCATGTCAATGAAGTTGGGCGCGGTCGGATTGACGTAGAACACACCGGTCAGGACCTCGCCCTTGTCGTGCGCTTCGGTAAGGCGGGTGAGCGCTCGAACCTTATTCGTCGGGTCGTAGTCCTCTTCCAGCTTGCGCAGGTGCAGGCGCGAGCCGTCGTGCATGGTCACTTCCACGGTCGACCCGGGGTCGTACTCCACGTCAATTTCCTCGAATGCCGAAATGAAACTGAGTTCCTGCAGGATCTCCTCGTGCTCCTTCACGTACTTGTAGGACTTAGTCGAGCCTTCATGATCGTTGAAGGTGACGCAGGGCGAGACGACGTCGAGCATGACCGTGCCCTTATGCGCGATGGCGGCCTTCAGCATGGCGCTCAACTGGCGCTTGTCGCCGGAGAAGGAGCGGCCGACCAGGGTCGCGCCAAGTTGAATGGCGAGGGCGCAGGTGTCGATGGGTGGCAGGTCGTTGACAACTCCCGACTTCAATTTCGAGCCCAGGTCGGCTGTGGCGGAGAACTGGCCCTTGGTGAGGCCGTACACGCCGTTGTCTTCGATGATGTAAATGATGGGCAGGTTGCGGCGCATGAGGTGAACGAACTGGCCGATGCCGATGGAGGCGGTGTCGCCGTCGCCCGAGACGCCGATGCAGATGAGCTTGCGATTGGCCAGCAAGGCTCCGGTGGCGACCGACGCCATGCGTCCGTGGACCGCGTTGAAGCTGTGGGAGCGGCTCATGAAGTAGGCGGGAGTTTTTGACGAACAGCCGATGCCACTGGGCTTGATGACAAACTCGGGCTCGACGCCCATCTCGAACATGGCTTCGATGATGCGCTCGGAAATCGCGTTGTGGCCGCAGCCGGCGCACAGCGTGGTCTTGCCGCCCTTGTAGTCAATGACGGTGAGGCCGATGCGGTTGGTCTTGGGGCCAGGTACGGCTGCGCCGGGCTCAACAGTGGTGGTCGACATTTTATTCGGTCTCCGTTCTGGTGTTTCGACGGGAGCCCCGGACGCCCTCGTCCGGGGACCTTCCTGGGCGGACGGGGGCGTCCGCCCCTCCATGGCCTATGGTGATGCCGCTCACTTTCCCTCCATCGAGGTCAATTCATCCGTGATGGACCGCGCATCGAGCGGCAGTCCGGTGATATGGGCGATGCTGCGCAGGCGGGTGGTCAGCTCCGGCTTCACATCGAGCTTGAGCAGGCTGAGCATCTGCGCATCGCGATTCTGTTCGACGACGTAGATGCGCTCGTGCTGCTCGATGAAGTCGTGCACTTCACGGGTAAAGGGATAGGCCCGCAAGCGCAGGTAGTCGGTTTCAATCTTGTATTCGTCGCGGAGCTGGTCGCGACTCTCGGTAATCCCCCAGTGAGAGGTGCCGTAGCCGATGATGCCGGTCTTTACTTTTTCACCCCCGGCGTTGTTGCCTTTGCTGATCTCAGGCCGGGGAACGAAGGAACGCGCGGTTTCGAACTTGCGGTTCAGGCGTTCCAGGTTGTTTTCGAAATCGTCGGCGCGTTCGCTGTATTGCGCCTTCTCGTTGTGGCCGCTGCCGCGAGCGAAGTAGGCGGCCGCGGGATGTTGGGTGCCGGGCAGGGTGCGATAGCCGATGCCATCGCCGTCGACGTCTTTGTAGCGGGCGAATCCGCCCAGGCGATCGAGATCCTCCTTGCTGAGTACTTTGCCGCGCTGGATGGGCGCGGTGGGATAAGGAAAGGGATCGGACATCCAGTTGTTCATGCCGAGATCAAGATCAGACATGACGAACACCAGCGTCTGGAATTGCTCGGCGAGATTGAAGGCATCGGTGGCCATGGTGAAGCACTCCTCGACGGAGCAGGGAATCAGCATGATGTGCTTGGTATCGCCATGGGAGAGGACGGCGGTGGAAAGAATATCGCCTTGCGAAGTGCGCGTGGGCAGGCCAGTGGAAGGACCGACGCGCTGAATGTCCCAGATCACGCCGGGGACTTCCACGTAGTAGGCCAGGCCGGCGAACTCCGACATCAGCGAAATGCCGGGCCCGGCGGTCGCGGTCATGCTGCGCGCCCCGGCCCATCCCGCACCGATGACCATGCCGATCGCCGCCAGTTCATCCTCTGCCTGGACGATGGCGAAAGTAGCCTTGCCGTCGGGGCCGATGCGGTATTCCTTCATGTATTCGATCATGGTTTCCACGAGCGAGGACGACGGCGTGATGGGATACCAGGTGACCACGGTGCATCCGGCGAACATGCAGCCCAGAGCAGCAGCCGAGTTGCCGTCAATGATGATCTTGCCCGCCGTCTTGTCCATGCGCTCGATGTAGAAAGCGCCGCGCTTTTCGAGATTCGATTTGGCGTATTCGAATCCAGCCTGGGCCGCAGCCAGATTCAGATTGGCGGCTTTTGCCTTCTTGGCGAATTGTTTGCGGATGGCTTTCTCGATCTCCGCCATCTCGATGGTGAGCAGCTTCGCCACCACGCCGACGTAGACCATGTTCTTGACCAGCTTGCGCAGCTTGGCCTCAGGGCAGACGGCGGCGACAATCTTGTCGTAAGGGACGGAATAAAAGACGAGGTCGTTGCGCAGTTTGTGCAGGGCCAGGGGCTCGTCATAGAGCACGGACGCTCCGGGCGCCAGCGACATGGTATCTTCGACCGCCGTCTCGGGATTCATGGCCACCAGGAAGTCGATTTCTTTCTTGCGGCCGATGTAGCCATTCTTGTTGGCGCGGATGGTGTACCAGGTCGGCAGGCCGGCGATGTTCGAGGGAAACATGTTCTTGCCCGAAACCGGCACGCCCATCTGGAAAATGCTGCGCAGAAGAACGGTATTTGAACTTTGCGAACCGGAGCCATTGACCGTAGCAACCTGAATGCTCATGTCGTTAACAATGCGCTTGTGCCCCAAGCCTCCGGCCGATTCCCGGGGCACGACGTCCGTAGTGGCCATCCCAACACCTTCCTTCAGTTAGCGGGCGGAACCCTGTCGCCCATTGATTTGATCATTGCGGAGAGAAAACAGTTCATTATACGGCAGCCCTCGTCCCCAGCGCCCCCAACCGGCACACGCGGGCGCGCAGGAACCCCGTTTGCAACCGGGGGAGGAGTGGCCCGCCTAAGATGCCGTCTTAAAGAACTGAACCATGTGACGAAACTTATTATATCGTGACACGACTAAATCGGAGGGAGGGATCGTTTTCAGTTCGGCGAAGTGTCTTTGCAGGCTGACATCGAGCAGATTGGCGGCGGCTTCGTGGTCGCGATGGGCGCCGCCCTCGGGCTCGGGGACAATGTCATCGATGCAGCCCAACTCGCGCAGATCGGTCGCGGTGATGCGCATGGCTTCGGCGGCAAGTTCTTTCTTGCTGGCGTCACGCCACATAATGGCGGCGCAACCTTCCGGAGAGATGACCGAGTAAATGGAGTTTTCCATCATCAAGACGCGGTCGGCGACGGCAATGGCCAAGGCGCCACCGCTGCCGCCGACGCCAATCACGGTGGCAATGATGGGCACTTCCAGCCGGGCCATTTCGCGCAGGTTGTAGGCGATGGCTTCGGCCTGGCCGCGCTCTTCGGCATGGATGCCGGGATAGGCGCCGTCGGTATCGATCAGGGTAAAAATCGGCCGGCGGAACTTTTCCGCAACCTGCATGACGCGAATCGCCTTGCGGTATCCCTCGGGATGGGGCGTGCCGAAGTTGCGGAAAACGCGCTGCTTCATGTCCCGGCCTTTTTGCGTGCCAACCAGCAGCACTTCTTCGCCGTGAAAGCGAGCCATGCCGCAGACGATGGCGGCGTCGTCGCCAAAGCCGCGGTCGCCGTGAATCTCGCTGAAATCGGTAAAGATGCGTTCGATGTAATCGAGGGTCTGCGGGCGCTGGGGATGGCGCGCGAGTTCGGTTTTTTGCCAGGCTGTGTGTGGAGCGCTGATTTCCTGGCGCAAGGTCTCGATCCGTTCCTGCAGTTTGGCGATCTGGCGGCGGGTATCGTCGTCGGTGCCGCCCGACTCCATTGCGGCGAGCTGGCGCTCGATCTGCTCCAGTTCCTGCTGCGCTTTTTCGGTGGCGGCCATTGAAAACGCAATTCCCACGTCTCGCAACACCAGCGAGACGTGGGGCACCCCTAGTAAATCAACTGATGACCCGCACGCTGCCTCGCCCGCACAACTGCTCGACCCGGGAGATGAAATTGCGGTCCGGAAGCACATTATAGCCTTCCGCCTCCATCACCACCATAAAATCGCCCTGGCGCTCCACGTCAAACAACACTTTGGCTTGACCCTTGCGCTCCTGGAATAAGGCGTGCAACTGATCCACCGTCGCATGGGTGGAAGTTTCCAGCGGGATGCGAATGCGGATGGCGCTGGGCAGCGGGACCTTGGCTTCTTCGAGGGGAATGATCTCGGCCGCGGTGATTTTGGGATTGGCGCCCTCTTCGATGCGCACGCCAGCTTTTACCAGCACGGGAACCTCGAGTTTGACCTTGTCTCCGATACGCTTGTAAGCCTCGGGGAAGACGATCATGTCGAGCGAACCTGCCATATCTTCCAGCGTGGCCTGCGCGTAAAAGTCGCCGCGCTTCGATTTGAGCACCCGCGGATTGGTGATGATGCCGGCGGTCACGATGGTTTCGTCTTTGCCGGTGGAGCGCGTCATGGCGGAAATTTCCTCGGTGCTGAGGGCCTGCAAGTCCTGCAGTTTGTCTTTGTACTTTTCCAGCGGATGGCCGGTGATGAAAAAGCCCAGGATTTCCTTTTCCGCGGCGAGGCGGGTGGGCTCATCCCAGTCGGGAACGTTGGGCAACTGGTCGTTCTGGGCCGCGGTTTCTTCCTGCTGAAAAACGCCAAACAAGCCGTGCTGGCCGGACTCGGCATCGCGATGGGCTTTTTGTCCCTGCTCGATGGCCTTATCGAGCACGGCGATCAACTGGGCGCGGCGCCCGAGGGAATCCATGGCTCCGCTCTTGATGAGCGACTCGAGTACGCGCTTGTTGAGCAGGCGCAGGTCAACGTGCTCGCAAAATTCGAAAATCGATTTGAACCGGCCAAGTTTCTTGCGCGCGGCCACGATCGATTCAATGGCATTGCCGCCAACGTTTTTGACAGCCGCCAGGCCAAAGCGGATGGACTGGCCATGGGGGGTGAAGTTGGCATCCGAGACATTGATGTCGGGCGCTTCCACGGCGATGCCCATTTCGCGGCATTCGTTAATGTACTTGACTACGTCGTCGGTTGAGCCGGTCACCGAGGTCAGCAGCGCGGCCATGAATTCCACTGGATAGTGGGTCTTGAGATACGCGGTGTGATAGGCCAGCAAGGCATAAGCGGCGGAGTGAGACTTGTTGAAGCCGTAGCCGGCAAACTGCGCCATCAGGTCGAAAATCTTTTCGGCCTTCCGTGGCGGAATTTTTCGTTGCCCCGCGCCCTCAAGGAAGCGCTCGCGCTGCTGCGCCATTTCCTCCGGCTTCTTCTTGCCCATGGCTCGGCGCAGCAGGTCGGCTTCGCCCAGCGAGTAGCCAGCCAGACGGTTGGCGATTTGCATGACCTGCTCCTGATAGACGATTACGCCCAAGGTTTCCTGGAGAATGTCGTTCAACTCGGGCAGTTCGTATTCGATCTTCTTGCGCCCGTGCTTGCGGTCGATGAAGTCGTCGATCATGCCGCCCTGGATGGGGCCGGGGCGATAGAGGGCGTTGAGGGCGGTGAGGTCTTCGATGGAATTGGGCTGGTAGCGCCGCAGCACATCGCGCATGCCATGCGATTCAAACTGAAAGACACCGGAAGTCAAGCCTTTGTGGAATACCTTCTGATAAGTTTCGCTGTCTTCGAGTGGAATCTGTTCCAAGGTCAGGGTGGTGCTGCAGGTTTGCGCGATGAGCTTCAGCGTGTCGGTGAGAATAGTGAGCGTGGTCAGGCCGAGGAAGTCCATCTTCAACAGGCCCATCTTCTCGATGGCGACCATGTCGAAGGCGGTGACGATTTCGTCGTTCTTGGTTTTGTGCAGCGGGACCAGTTCGGTGAGCGGGCGCGGCGCGATCACCACGCCGGCGGCGTGAACTCCGGCGTTGCGGACCAGTCCCTCCAGCTTTCTGGCGGTGTTCAGCAGTTCGTGAACCTGGGCATCTTTCTCGTAGGCTTCGTGCAGCTGCGGCGATTCTTTGAGGGCGTGTTCCAGCGTAATGTTCAGCTGCAGTGGGACCATTTTTGCGATGCGGTCGACATCGGAGTAAGGGATCTCCATGGCGCGGCCCACGTCTTTGATGGCGGCTTTGGCGGCCATGGTGCCGAAAGTGATGATCTGGGCGACGTTGTCGCGCCCATACTTTTGAGTGACGTAATTGATGACCTCGCCGCGGCGGTTCATGCAGAAATCGATGTCGATGTCGGGCAGCGACACGCGCTCGGGATTGAGGAAGCGCTCGAACAGCAGTTCGTGCTGCAGCGGGTCCAGATCGGTGATGCCCAGCGCATAGGAAACCAGCGAGCCGGCGGCCGATCCGCGGCCCGGGCCGACCGGGATAGCGCGTTCTTTGGCGTAGCGGATGAAATCCCAAACGATGAGGAAATAGCCGGCGAATTTCATCTGCTGAATAATGTCGAGTTCGCGCTCCAGACGCTGCTCGTAGTCGGCCAGCGGATGCTTCAGCTTTCCCTGTGCCTGCAGCGGCCGCAAGGTTTCCAGCCGCCGGGCAAAGCCTTCGCGGGTCACATGCACGAAATAGCTGTCGATAGAGTAGCCGGGCGGAACGTCGAACTGGGGAAACGGCGTCGCCACTTTTTCGAGCCGGACGCTGCAACGGCCGGCAATATCGAGCGTGCGCGTGAGGACGTCGGGTGAGTCCTTGAACACGCGCTGCATTTCGGCATAGCTCTTGACGAAAAACTGCGTGCCCTCAAACTTCATGCGGCCGGTATCATGAATGGACTTGCCGGTCTGAATGCAGACCATGACGTCCTGAGCATGGGCGTCGTCTTCGCAGAGATAGTGGCTGTCGTTGGTCGCCACCAGCGGCAGGCCAAGATCTTTTTCCAGCTGGAAGAGGCCGGAATGAATGCGGCGCTCCATCTCTAGGCCCTGGTCCTGAATCTCGAGATAGAAATTGTTCTTGCCGAAAATATCAGCGAGTTCGCCGGCCGCCGCGCGGGCAGCTTCGTACTTGCCCTCGACGAGCCGTTCGGCCACCTCGCCCTTCAGGCATGCGGAAAGGCCGATCAGTCCGCGGGCATGCTCGGCAAGAAACCGCTTGCTCACGCGCGGCTTGTAGTAGAAGCCGTGCAGCGAGGCTTCGGAGGTGATCTTCACCAGGTTGCGGTAGCCCTCGTCGTTTTCGGCCAGCACCAGCAAATGGTTGTAGGTGTCGCCTTCCGGAGGCGTGCGCTCGATGTTGTGGTCGTCCTTCTTGCAGATGTAGAGTTCGCAACCGACGATCGGCTTAACACCATGCTTGTTGGCGGCGTTGACGAAGTGCACGGCACCGAAGATGTTGCCGTGGTCGGTCATGGCCACGGCAGGCATGCCCAGTTCCTGGACGCGCTGGCAGAGCTTTTCGACGTCGCAGGCGCCATCGAGCAAGGAGTAGTCGGTGTGCAGATGCAGGTGGACGAATTGGGACATGGGTCGGTAGCGCTAGTTTAGCGCAATGGGGAGTGAGGAAAAATATGGGTTTGTGTGAGTTTCGGGAGCGCGCCGGCCGATCCGGGGTCAATGAGTGAGGCGATTACAAAAGCAATCCTCTCGAGCCACCGCCAACTCCATGGTGTTCATTGACTTGCCCGTTTTAGAGACGTAAGATTCGCGCCAGTGATCGGGCAAACCATCGCGCATTACCGCATCATCGAGAAGATCGGTGCGGGCGGCATGGGAGAAGTCTATCGCGCCCGCGACGAGCACCTCGCCCGCGACGTCGCCATCAAAGTCCTTCCGCCCGGTACGCTCACCGACGAATCCGCCCGCAAACATTTCCGCAAAGAAGCTCTGATCCTGTCGCAGCTCAATCATCCCAACGTCGCCACCATCTACGACTTCGACACACAGCAGGGCGTGGACTTCCTGGTTATGGAGTACATCCCCGGAATCACACTCAACGAGAAGGTGGCTGCCGGAGCGCTGCCGGAGAAGGAAGTCCTCCGTCTGGGCGTGCAACTCGCGGAAGGCTTGGCGGCGGCCCACGAACACGGGATAGTTCATCGTGACCTGAAACCCGGCAATCTGCGGGTTACGGGCGACGGACGGCTGAAGATTCTGGACTTCGGGCTGGCCAAGTTGTGGCGTCCGGTCACGGCGACCGCCACGACGGAAAGTCTCAGCGAGACGCATGCAATGGCCGGGACTCTGCCCTACATGGCGCCGGAGCAGTTGCTGGGCGAGGAGATCGACGCTCGCACTGACCTTCATGCCGCTGGTTTGGTGCTATACGAAATGGCCACGGGGCGATACCCATTTGCCGACGTGGAACACTCGCAACTGATCGGTGCCATTCTGCGCCGGCCGCCACGACCACCTGCCGCTCTCAATTCCAGGCTGTCTCCGGAACTGGAGCGGATCATCGGGAAGTGCCTGGAGAAGGAACCGGAGAACCGCTACCAGTCGGCAAAGGAGCTGGCGATTGATCTGCGACGGCTGCTCACACCGAGCACAGTTACGCGCCCAATCCAGCGGCGAAAGTTCGGTGTGGGCAAGACAATCCCGCTTGCCGCGGCGTGCTCGGTCGCTGTGTTGCTCGCGTTAATTCTGGGGCTGAATCCCGGCGGCATTCGAGACAGGCTGTTCGGCAGAACGGCTTATGCTCCCATCCGATCCCTGGCGGTGTTGCCCTTGGTGAATCTTTCTGGCGATCCAGAACAAGAATACTTTGCCGACGGCATGACCGAAGCACTGATTACAGATCTCTCCAAAATCCGGGCCTTGAAGGTGATTTCGCGCACCTCGGTCATGCAGTTCAAGGACGCCAAGAAACCGCTGCCCGACATTGCGCAAGCGTTAGGAGTGGACGGCATCCTGGAGGGTTCCGTGCAACGTTCCGGCGGACGGGTGCGAATCACAGCGCAGCTCATCCGTGCCGCCACCGACACTCATCTCTGGGCCGAAAGTTACGAACGCGACACCAGCGACGTGCTCACCTTGCAGGCCGAAGTGGCGCAGGCGATTGCCCGCGAGATCAAGGCGGCTGTTTCGCCCGAAGAAACAAACACTCTGGGCCGCTCGATTCCAGTCGACCCCGACGCCTACGAGGCTTATCTAAAGGGTCAGTCGCATTGGTACCAGCTTTCGCGTGAGCACCTCGACGCAGCTCTTGGATACTTTGAATTGGCGCTCCAGAAGCAGCCCACCTACGCGCGTGCGTATGTGGGTGTGGCCAACGTCTGGCTGGAGCGAGGCGATGCCGGATCCATGCCGCCGAGCGAAGCGATACCACAGGCCAAGGCCGCCATCTCAAAGGCCTTGGCGCTCGACGGCACGCTTTCGGAAGCGCACATCGCCCTCGCCAATATCGCCGGACCCTATGACCACGATTGGGCTGCTGCCGAGCTTGAATTCCGGCGCGGCCTCGAACTCAACCCGAACAGCGCCGATGGCCACTTTATGTATGCCGACTTCCTGGTCTCCATGAAACGCGTGGACGAATGGAACACGGAGATTCACAGAACGCTGGAATTGGATCCGTTCAATCCGTTTTTCCGCTGTTTCTACGGCTGGCACCTCGTGTACCTGCAACGGTATGACGAGGCCATTGCGCAATTCCGCAGCGTTCTCGCCACAGCACCCGAGTTCTCGTCGGCGCACATGGGCCTGTGGGGCGCTTATTACAAAACGGGAATGAATGAAGAGGCCATGGTGGAAGCCCGGAAATTCTTCTCCGTCCTCCACGACCGCGAGGTTGAGCAGGCGCTGACGCGCGGTTATTCCGAAAGTGGCTACGCCCGAGCCATGCACTTGGGAGCGGAGGTATTAGCAGCCCGCTCCAAACGGACCTATGTTCCGGCCGTGAGGATTGCACGCTTATACGCCCACGCCGGAGACAAAGAGCAGGTTCTGCACTGGCTCCAGAGAGCTTGCGACGAGAGGGAAATTCCCCTGTCTCATCTCGGCGTGGCTTGGGACTGGGACTCTGTGCGCTCCGACCCACGTTTCCAGGATTTGCTGCGTCGGGTCGGCTTGCCTCAATGACGACCTATTCGCGCCCCGGGAAATGAGTCGACCCCGACATCCCCATCCTGAAGCAAGCCAAGGCGGAGTACGCGAGGCTGCAATAGCAGGGAAAAATCCTTCTTGGCGACTGCTGCCCAGCAGCAACTGATGTTAATAGAGGGATAGCGCCAGCTATAACGTGTGGCTGGCTTCTAGTTGGTGCCTGCGCCGGCGCCGGCGGCCTGCGTTTTCTGCAGCAGGCGGCGGGCCTGGGAGATGAGTTCGGCGACCTCGAACGGTTTGACCAGGGAAGGGACGCTGTTTTCCTGCAGGAAGCCGCGGCCTTCGCTCTGCTCCACTCCGTTCGAGAAGGTAAACAGTACGTGGCCGACCATGTCGGGACAATTCTGTTTGATCCAGGTGTAGGACTCTTTGGCATTCCAGCCGCCGGGCATCTTGCCCGCCATGATGACGGCTTCGAACGACTCGGAGAGCAGACGGCTCTGGACGTCCTCGCTGGTTTTGGCGGTGACGACGGTGGCGCCGGCGCCGGCCAGCACATCGCGCTCAAACTCCAGCACGGCTTCCTCTTCCTCAACCAGCAGGAAGCGTCCGTGCACGGCACCCTCGTGCGTGCGGGGCGCTGCTTTTACGGGCTCCGGCTCCGCTTTGGCCACCACCGCTGCGGGCAGTCGCACCTCGATCACAGCGCCGCCTTCGGGAGCGTTGTTGGCGGTGATGTCGCCGCCGTGCTCTTTCACGATGCCGTAGCAGATACTCAGGCCGAGGCCGGTGCCTTTGCCCACGCTCTTGGTGGTGTAGAAGGGATCGAAAATGCGCTTGGGATCTTTGATTCCAGGGCCGTCGTCGGTGAACTGGGTGCAGACCTGTCCATTCTGGACATAGACACGAATCTGCAGTTTTCCGTTGCGTCCGGTTTCGAGGATGGCGTCGACCGCGTTGTTGATGATGTTCAGAAATACCTGCTCGATCTGATGCGGATCGGCCACGACGGCCATCGGTTCCTGAGGAGTTTCGAGCTGGACGCGAATGTTGTTGGTCTTGAGATCGTAATCCCGCAAAGTAAGGGTCTCGTCGAGCACCTTGCGGATGTCGACATCTTCGCGTTCCGGCTTGCGCTGGCGGGCGAATGACAACAGGTTCTGGACCACGCGGTGGGTGCGCTGCGCCTGCTTGAAGAGTTTGCCGACGTAATCCTGGGCGCGCTGGTTGAGGCCTTCACTCTCCAACAGCTGGGCATAGCCCAGGATGGCGGTCAGCGGGTTGTTGAGCTCGTGGGCCACGCCGGCAATCAACTGGCCGACGGCCGACATTTTTTCGCTCTGCAACAGCTGCTCCTGCGTCTTGCGCAGATCTTCGTAGGCGCGGCAGGTTTCTTCGTAGAGGCGTACCTTTTCGATGGTGGTGGCCAGTTGACGGCTGATGGCGACCAGCAGGTTCTCTTCGTTGCTCGACCATTCGTATCCCAGGTGGCTGCACAGGCCCATGATGCCGGCCGGACTATCTTTGCCCCAGAAGAGCACCCAGATCCAGGAGCGGTCCGCATCGGAACGCAGGAAGTCGGCCACGTTGGGCGGCAGGTGAGGCAGGTATTCGCCGGTGACGACCTCGGCGCGGGAGCGCATGATCAAATCGCCGAAACCTTCCGCAAAAGTAATTTCCGCAGGGCGCGCCTTTTCCCGGCTGCCGGGGCCCCATGCGGCCCGGCGCCGATAGGTCTGGGCGTCGGCGTCGCACAGGTACACGGATCCGCTCTCGGCGCCAAACAGCGAGACGACCTGGCGCAGGGTCAGGTTCAGAATCTCGTCCAGGTCGAAGGATTGCGCCGCCACCACCGCCATGGCATTGAGCGCGTTCAGTTCGCGATTGCGGCGCCGCATTTCGTCCTCGGCCCGGCGCTTTTCGGTGGTGTCGAGGACAAAGCCCTGGTAGCGCTCGATGTTGCCGGATGCGTCGCGGGCGGCGAAACTGCTTTCCACCGCAAGCAGGAGCGTCCCGTCCTTGCGGCGCAACGTGACTTCGAAGTTGCGCACGTAATTGTGCATCTCCATCTCGCGATGGAATTGCTCCCGCTGCTTGGCGTCCACGTAGATTTCCGTATTCAGATTGACGACGAGCAACTCTTCCCGCGAGGCATAACCCAGCATGTGCACCATCGCGTCATTGCAATCAAGAAAGCGGCCGTCGGGGGTAGCAACATAGACGCCTTCCTGCACCTGCTCAAACAGCAGCCGATAGCGTTCTTCGGCGGAGCGGCGCTCAGAAATGTCGCGGATGACGTGGATGACTCCCTTTTGCGCGCCTTCCTGCTCGGTGTAAGAAGTGGTCGAGACGACCGAAAAGCCGCCGAAACAGGGGTCGGCGCCTTCGGTGAATTCATCGTCGCCACGCATGGCGCAATAGGGGCAACCGGTCCACGCTCCCAAGCTGTGGGGCAACGCCGATTCGCAGGTGCTGCCAATGACGTCGGCCGCAGCTTGTCCCAGATGCTCGAGAAGAACCTGGTTGGCCTTGAAAATGCGGAAATCCGAGTCGTGCGCCAGGATGATGTCGTGGACGGAATCGAAAGTGTTCATCCACTGGCGCTGCGAGCGTAACACCTGTTCCCGCAGACGGGAATTCTCCACGGCGATGGCCAGTTGTTTGGCGCAGGTTTTCAGAAACTCGCGTTCTTCCGGGGTCCATAGCCGGTTCCGCGAGTCCCCCAGCAAGAGCAGTCCGACGGGAGATTTATTGCCGACCACCGGAACCATGACCAGCTGCCGAATCTTTTCCGCCTCCAGCAGCAGGGACTCCTCGGGAGTGGTGGCATCGCGGGAGGAGACTTGCGGTTCGGCTTCCTGGAAAAGCTTCGACAATGCCTCGGTGAGCGGAGCAAAACTGGTATTGCGCAGAAAGTCGGCGGAGAGTCCGACGGCGTGGGTCGCGACCAGATGCTCGCCGTCAAGCAGTCGGAACCACGCTGCCCGGAGCTGGTTGCTGCGCTGCATTTCCTCCAATGCGGGCTGAACCAGGCTGCCGTACGAGGGCGAGCCAGCCATGCTGTTGGCGAGCGCCTGCAAGGTCAGCAGGCGGCGGGTGCGGGCGCGAGCCTCGCCCAGAACCAGCAGCAGCATCCATAGACCGAGCGCCACCTCGGCGGCCTGGAGCGCAACCCCGGTCGCGCCATCGGTAAACGGCGACCAAGCAAGATGCAGCCCGGGCAGGCACAGGGCCATGAGCCAGGTCACCGGCTCCCGGCGGCCGCGGCGCGCATGCAGCAAGGCGATCGAAGCGGTCAACAGGATGATCCGGTAGCTGATTTCGACCGCCATCCGTATGGGCAGGGAGTCAGGCCATAACAGAATCCTGGCCCCAGCAAAGCCCACGAGGATAGGCGTGATCACCGCCAGAGGTATGATCAATTCCCGGCTGCGCGCATACAGAAGAACAGCGCCGGCGAGCAAGCCCACGGCCAGAACAAACGCCGCGTGGGTAGCCACCAGGTCGAAGGGTTCGGGTATCTTGGCTGCGGAGGAATGTTCGATGAGCCGCGAAGCCACCAGCGCGATCCAGCCTGCAATCCAGACCCGGAAATAACCTTCGCGGGCGGCGCGCAGGGCGAACAGGAACGCGCCCAGCAGAATCAGCAGAGCTAATTCCGCCGCGGCGGGCCTGGCGATGCCAAGGCTCGCTGCCGCGTTCCAGGTTGACCAGAGGGAAGCGCTCATCTTAGTCCGGACGTACGGGTTCCTTGTTTCTGAATATCATGGGCGGGGATTTTCTCGATGAAGTTTCCGGACCTGAATGATTACTTTCGGCATCTCGCCGGTAGGTTACAATCGCCGATAGACTTTCGTGTATTCCCATGGCAGCAGAGCGCATCCTGGTAGTTGACGACGAAGAAGCCATTCGCGAAATCGTCTCTTCGATGCTGACCACGGCGGGGTACGCCTGCAAGCAAGCCGGCTCCGGCATGGAGGCGCTCGCCGTCCTCACCTCTGAGGAAGAGTTCGAGTTGATGCTCTCCGATCTCATGATGGCAGACCTGGATGGCATCGGTTTGTTAGAGCGCACTAAGGAAAAGTATCCCGATATGCCGGTGGTGATGGTCACGGCGGTGCACGATATTTCCGTGGCTTTGAGGGCGATTCGAGACGGCGCCTATGACTACCTGCTCAAGCCGTTTGAGCGCGAACAACTCCTGAACACCGTCAGCCGCGCCCTGGAGCACCGCCGGCTAAAGGTGGAGAACCGGACCTACCAGACGAATCTAGAGTCTCTGGTCGAGGCGCGCACCAATCAACTGCAGGCGGCGATGGCGGATCTGGAGCGTTCGTACGACATCACGCTGGAGGCACTGGGGGATGCGCTGGATTTGAAAGATGCGGAGACTGAGGGCCACTCCAAGCGCGTGACCACGTTTACCATCGCCATTGCCAAGGCAATGGGGCTGCCCCAGGAACATATCCCCATGATTGCCCGGGGTGCCTTCCTGCACGATATCGGGAAGATGGCGATTCCGGACGCGATTCTGCGAAAGCCGGGAAAGCTCACTCCCGAAGAGATCGCGACCATGCGGGAGCATTGCTACAAGGGCTACCAGATCGTGAAGAAAATCCCATTTCTGGCCGATGCCTGCGACATTATCTATTCGCATCAGGAGCGCTTTGACGGAACCGGCTATCCCCGCGGGCTCAAGGGCGACGAGATTCCACTGGGGGCACGCATCTTCTCCGTTGCCGACACGCTGGATGCGATTATGTCGGACCGTCCCTATAGATCTGCCCAGTCGCTGCAGGCGGCTCGCGCCGAAATCAAGAGGTGCGCGGGGACACAATTTGACCCGGAGGTCGTGGCAGCGTTTCTTGAAATGCCGGACTCAGTCTGGGAGGATTTGCGCAAGGACATTGACGGCCAAGTCCCGCGCATCGCGTATTCCGCGGGGAAGAGTTAACAGGGTGGCGGGAGCGGAAGCCATTGAACCAGCATTCCCCACCGAGACGGTATTTAGTGGCTGCACTCCTGCTGCTGGCAGTGCAGGCGCTGGCCAGCGCCCTGCTGGCACCAGGCTTCGCCCGGACTGCGGTTACGGACATCTCCGGCGCCCTGTTGATGCTTGCCGCACTCCTGGCATTTGCCACCAACGGCTATGCCAGCAGCGGACGCATGCGATGGCTCTGGGCGCTGCAGGCCGCCGGATGGGCGTTATGGCTCGCCGATCAGGCGGTGTGGATCATGTTTGATGTGGTGTGGCGGCAGAAAATGCCTGCCATGCAGTTCGCGGACGCTCTCCTGTTTCTTGCCGGGGCTCCGATGTTTGCCGGTGTTCTGCTTCGTCCGCACCGCGAGCCCAGCGAGCGCAGTGCCCGCCTGGGGGCTGCGGACTTCCTCCTCCTGCTGCTTTGGTGGCTCTTCCTCTATATATCGTTTGTCGTGTGCTGGCAGTACATCGTGCCGAATGAGGATGCCTACAACCGGAACTTCGATCTGCTGGCGACGGCCGAGAATATGCTGCTTACCTGTATCCTCGCGGTTTTCTGGTGGCAGACTTCGGGCCGGTGGAAGAAGTTTTATGGGTTGTTTAGCGGCGCCGTCGCCTGTAACGCAGTCGCGTTCTACCTGATCAACCGTGCGATTGAGCAGAACGTCTATTTCACCGGCGATTGGCACGATCTTTTCTATTCTGCGTCGTTTGCCGTGTACCCGGCCGTGGCGCTGGCGGGAGAGGGATTGTCGCCCACGCAGAAGGCTGAAAGCGGTGATGGGAGTTGGCTGGCGAACTGGGCAATGATCGCCGTGCTTTCGCTCCCCGTCATTGCCTGCTGGGCTCTTCTCGATCCTCGCCTTCCCCGTCTGGCGGCGCACTTCCGGGTGCTGGTGGCGCTGGCCACGATGTTCCTGATGGTGCTGCTGCTGTTTATCCAGCACCAGCGGTTGAACCGCGAATTGCGGCACACCAACGTGGTGCTGCACGAAGCCTCGCTCACCGATCCCTTGACCGGTCTGCGTAACCGGCGCTACTTTTCGGCGACCATTGATGCCGACGTCAGCCAGGCCCTGCGGGCTCACGCGGACGGCCACGACCTGCATATTCGCGACCTGGTTTTCTATCTGATCGATGCCGACGACTTCAAAGAGGTCAATGACCGCTATGGCCACGACGTGGGCGACCGGGTATTGGTCGAAATGACCCGCCGGGTAAGTTCTTCGATTCGCGACTCCGATGTTCTTGTCCGCTGGGGAGGGGAGGAATTCCTGCTCATTTCGCGACATACCGACCGGCGCGAGGCGGAGCTGTTGGCGAAGCGCGTGCTTGCCGCCGTTGCCGATATGCCATTTAACGTGGATGAAGAGGGAGGAACGATTTACCGCAACTGCTCGGTGGGATGGGCCGCGTTTCCCTGGTTTCCCGACAATCCGCGCGCGATCAGCTATCGGGAAGTTCTCACTCTGGCCGATCGCGGTTTGCATCAGGCGAAAGTGTCGGGCAAGAACCGTGCGGTTGGAATGCTGCCGCCCACGGGCAAGGTGATTCCGATCTCGGTGGAGGGACTGCATGCTGCCCGCATGCAGGTGGATGTGCTGGCCGTGAGTGGCCCCTCGCGCCAGCCCTAGCTGTTCATTGCGTGAGCGGAGCGACCTCCAGCGTCAGCCCGTCAACTTTGCGCACCACCACCAACTGTCCCACGGGCAGGGGAGAGGCCGCGACCGCATCCCAAAGTTCCCCGTGAACGAACACTTTGCCCTGCGGGGAAAGCGCGGTCTGCGCCACGCCGGTTTCGCCCACCAGGCCTTGCGCCCCAGTGACAACCTTGTTGCGCCGCGCCCTGAGAGCGATGGTCATCAGAAAGGCGGTGATCAGTCCAAGCGGGATGCTGACGGCGAGCGCAGTCGCCAGGTGCACGCGCATTTCGGGAATGGGCGAGTCGACCAGCAGCAATCCGCCCAAAGTCAGCAGCGCGATGCCGCCGATGGTGAGAACGCCGTGAGTGGCGAACTTGGCCTCAGCGGCGAACAACGCGAAAGCTCCCAAAATCAGGACCAGAGCGGCAAAGCGGGTGGGCAGGAGATTGAGCGCGAAAGCAGCCACCAGGATGAAAACCACGCCCACCGTTCCCGGGATGACCGCACCCGGATGGTTGAATTCGATGTAAAGCGCCAGCGCGCCAATGGCGAGCAGAAGAAATGCGATGTTGGGGTCCATCAGCGCATCGAGGATGTGTTCCCGAAGAGTCATTTCATAAGGGAAGACCGGCTGGCCGGCGAGGTTCAACGTGACAGACTCCCCATTGAAGCGTTTGAAGGGTTTTCCCTGCATCTGGCGGAAAAGGTCTTCGGGACTGGACGCCACATAGTCAATGAGATGTTGTGCTAGCGCTTCCTGTTCGGTGAAGGACTTCGACTCCAACACGGCACTCTCCGCCGCCTCGACATTGCGCCCACGCTTGGATGTGACCGCGCGCATAAGGGCGGCGGTGTCGTTTTCCATTTTCTTCTTCATGTCATCGTCCGGCTTCAGTTGCACCGGACCAATGAGCGCGACCGGATGAGCCGCTCCGGCGGCGGTTCCTGGAGCCATGGCTGCGATGTCAGCCGACTCCAGAATGAAAATGCCCGCTGAACCAGCATGACCGCCGGTAGGCGTTACGTACACGATGACCGGAACGGCTGAACCGGTAATGGCCTCGATGATTTCGCGGGTGGAGCTGACCAGTCCGCCGGGCGTGTTCATCTCAATCAAAACCGCCTGGTCGCCGCGGCGGCGCGCTTCATCGACCGCGCGTTCAACGTATTCCCGGCTGATGGGCTGAATCGTGTCGTTAATGGCAATCTTGAGAATCTCGGCCGGGGCGGGGGACGAGAAAATAGCGACGAAGGCGAGGCTTATGATCAGACGTAGCTTCGAGTTCTTTGTGGTCAACGAGGAGTGCATAGGTCCTTCGCTTCGCTCAGGATGACAAGGCATTGTGCGACAAGCGCCGGCCCCGGGGGCACGTGAGTCCCAAATCCAAGGCCCGTTACCATTGTCGCTCTATTTGGGCGCGCCGGTGTGGATTTCTTGAGCCGCGGACAAACTGCTTATCGATGACTCCTGTGGAGTGGGTTCTTCTGCCCCGGCAGACACGTGCGAATCCGAAGTCCAGCCCGGCAAGTACGTGCTGCCGGTGATCAGCCGCGCTCCCCGCTCGTAAGTAACATAAGACCATGCCCACTGAATGAAGACCAGGAGGCGGTTTCGAAAACCGATCAGGAAGAGAATATGAACGAACAGCCAAGCCAGCCAGGCGAGAAATCCCGAGATGTGAATCTTGCCGAAATCGGCGACGGCGGCAGCGCGGCCAATGGTCGCGAGGCTGCCTTTATCCCAGTAGTGAAAGGCACGACGAGAGTGAACCGTGCCCGGACTTGATGCGAGTTCGCGACGAATCGTCTGGGCCACAAAACGCCCTTGCTGGATGGCAACCGGGGCCAGGCCCGGAAGCATTTTGCCGTGCTCATCGCTCAAGGTCGCCAGGTCGCCGATGACGAACACTTCGGGGCGATGCGGAAGGCTTAAATTGGGCAACACCCGCACCCGTCCGGCGCGGTCAAGCGGCGCACCGAGCTTCTTGCCCAAGGGTGAGGCGGCGACTCCAGCCGCCCACAGCACTACGGCTGCGGGGAGACGCAAATCGCCGAAGTGAACCGCGCCCGGCTCGATCAGCGTCACTGTGGTTGAAGTGCGGACTTCGACCCCGAGGCGTTGCAGTTGCTCCTGCGCGCTGGCGGATAAATCCTCGGGATAAGCGGCAAGAACGCGTGATCCGCCCTCCAGCAGAAGAATGTGCGCCCGGGTTGGGTCAATCGAGCGAAAGTCGTGGGCCAGCGCGTGGCGGCAAATCTCGGCCAGCGTTCCTGCCAGTTCGACTCCCGTGGGTCCGGCGCCGACCACTACAAAGTTGAGGGGAGTGGAGGAGTCTCCGGCGGCAGCTTGCCGCTCCGCCAGTTCGAAGGCCAGCAGCACGCGGCGGCGAATCTCGAGAGCGTCTTCAATGGTTTTCAGGCCAGGAGCCAGCGGCTCCCAATCGTCGTGCCCGAAGTAGGTGTGGCTCGCGCCCGCGGCAACGACGAGGTAATCATAGGGGACTTCGCCTTCGGCAGTTTGGACGGCGCGCCGTTCGAGGTCGAATCCGGTGACCTCGGCCATGAGGACCTCGACATTTTTGTGCGAGCGAAAAATCGAGCGGATGGGCGCGGCGATCTCTCCCGGCGAAAGACCGGCGGTTGCGACCTGGTATAGAAGAGGCTGGAAGGTGTGGTGATTCTTGCGGTCGATGATGGTAATCTCCACCGGCGCAGGGGCCAGAGCCCGTGCGGCATTGAGGCCGCCAAAACCGGCGCCAACAATCACAACCCGCGTTCTCGGCTTGCCGTTCATCACCCCACCTCTATAAGATTCACAGCGATGGCGGACGATTCCGGAAGATCGCTCGGAGGATCGACTCCTCGGTGGGTGCGCGTGGCCATGCCCTCGACAGCGGACTTGATTTTCGTTGCGCTGCTCACCGCGCTGGTGTTCACGCCGCTTTCGGTGCGCCTGCTGGGAGACGCGGGAATCGGATGGCACATCCGCGCCGGACAGCAAATTCTGGGCACGCATACGATCCCGCGGGTGGATTCGTTTTCCTCGACCATGGGAGGCAAAGCGTGGTTTGCCTGGGAGTGGCTCTATGACCTGGTTGTGGGCCGGTTGGAAGCTAGCTTGGGGCTCAATGGGGTGGTATGGTTTACCGCCCTGGTGATTGCTGCGGTGTTTGCCTGGACCTTCCACCTCCTGATCCTGCGCGGGACGAACCTGCTGATTGCGCTGGTGCTCGTGCTCCTGGCGATTTCGGCTTCAATGATTCACTTCCTGGCGCGTCCCCATGTGGTGAGTTGGCTATTCACGCTGGCCTGGTTCTGGATTCTCCAGTCTTCCGAGAGGGAATCGCTGGACGGGCAGAGCCTGCGGCGCGGGAGAGTGTTGTGGCTCTTGCCCCTGCTGATGCTGGTGTGGGTGAATGTGCACGGTGGATTTGTGGTGGGGTTCGTGCTGCTGGCGATTTTCTGGGTGGGAGCGCTGTGGGATTGGTACTGTACGGAAGAGGGACGAATCGAGGATTTGTTTTCCAGAATAGCCGCACACAAAAGGGCGCGGGCGCTGGTGGGCGTGGGGCTGCTTTCGCTGGTGGCAAGTCTCGTGAATCCGTACGGATGGAAGCTGCACGGGCACGTGTATTCCTATCTTTCGAACCGGTTCTTAATGGATCACATTGAGGAATTTCGTTCCCCCGATTTTCACGGCCTGGCGCAGAAATGCTTTCTCATTCTGGTTCTCATCACGCTCGCGGCTCTGGCGGCCCACGGCCGCAGATTGCGGATGAGCGAAATGCTGACCGTGCTGCTCGCCGTGTTCACCGGGATGTACGCCTCGCGGAATATCCCGGTTTCGTCGCTGCTGTTAGTGATGGTAATCGGGCCACTGCTGGCGCCGGTGCGGCTGGGGCAAAGATTCTTCGAGAAAATGACCGCAGTCGAGTGCGGACTGCGCGGCCATCTGTGGCCGGTTCTCGCGGTCGTGGTCACGTTCTTGATCGCCGTCAATGGAGGCCGGGTCGGGTCCAGCGTATGGATGGATGCGCACTTCGATCCCAACCGGATGCCGGTTGAAGCGGTCAATTATTTGCAGGCGCAGAAACTTCCCGGTCCGGTCCTGAGCCCGGATTACTGGGGCGGATACTTGATCTACCGCCTTTACCCGGGAACGAAGGTGGTCATAGATGACCGCCACGACTTGTACGGCGAGGAATTCTTAAAGTCTTACTTGAAGATGATGAAGGTGCAGCCAGGACGGAAGGAATTCCTCCAGGAACATGAAATTCGGTGCCTTGTGCTGGCGCGGGAGGCAGCGCTCACGAATCTTCTGCTGGAAATGCAAATGCAAATGCCGCTCGAAAAGCCAGACTGGATCGAGGTTTACGGGGACGACACGGCGGTGGTGTTGGTAAGAAAAGGGCCAGCTTCAAATCGGTAATCTCGAACGGCACGAGAGAAAGCGAATTCGATTGCGGTTCTCGAGGATTGCCATGATGATTAATTTCGAGGTGTGCCATCGGAGTGCCTGGTAGTTTTCTTGTGCTTAGAGTGAATTCAGAGAAGTTGTATCCGCAATGCGGAGCTTCGCTCCGCCGGACAGCCGAGGGCGGCTGTCCCCACATGGACACAGCAACTGCGGAATTGCTCTAGAAGACGAACCTATATGACGGTCAAAAGAGTGATTCATAGTTGTTCTGGGGCGACGGTGCCCGCAATCCTTCTTGCTCTGTTGACGCTTGCGCTGACTGGGTGTTCGGGATCTTCACCTTCGGGAACGCAGCCGGTGAATCCAGGCACGCCCACCCTGGCACAGATCAGTTCCGATCCTTATACGATTCCGCCCGGCCAGCATGCGACGGAAGTGGAGCCGCACATGGTGGCCAACGGGTCCGCTCTGGTGGCGGCATTTCAGGTCGGGCGCATCGCGCCCGGCGGCGCAACCGACATCGGATGGGCGACCTCGACCGATGGCGGAACAACCTGGAGCCACGGCTTTCTGCCCGGACTGACGACCGGCGAGGGGACCGGCCCGTATGATGCGGCCAGCGATCCGGTGGTGGCGTATGACGCCAAGCCTGAAGTATGGATGATCGCGTCGCTGCCCATCTCGTCCACATTGCAGACGCCCGCCGTCACGGTTAACCGCTCGACTGACGGGATGACCTGGCAGAAGCCGGTGGCCGTGGACACGACTGCGCAAGCGTCAGACAAGAACTGGATCGTGTGCGACAACTGGCCGGCGAGTCCGTACTACGGCAATTGCTATGTGGAGTGGGATGACTACGGTAAGGATGACGAACTTCTGATGAGCACTTCCAGCGATGGTGGATTGACTTGGGGAACTGCAACACCGACGGCCGACCTGGCCGGAGGGATCGGTGGACAGCCCCTGGTGCAGCCCAACGGAACGGTGGTGGTGCCGGTTCTTCTGGACGCCGGCGAAATGGCCGCGTTCAGCTCGAGCAACGGAGGGACAAGCTGGTCTGCGCCGGCGAATATCGCGCTGGTGCAGGCGCACACCGATGCGGGGGGAATCCGCAGCGGGCCTTTGCCTTCGGCAGCGGTGGACGGTGCGGGAACGGTTTGGGTGATGTGGGAGGACTGCCGGTTCCGCGCCAGCTGCGCGAGCAACGACCTGGTGTACAGCACTTCCAGCGACGGCGTGAACTGGAGTGCGGTGGCGCGGGTTCCGATTGATCAAACGTCGAGCGTGGCGGATTATTTCATCCCGGGCATCGGGATCGATCCGGCAACTTCCGGCGCGAGTGCGCACGTTGGCGTTCACTATTACTACTACTCGCAGACCAACTGCACGGTCACTACCTGCCAGCTGTATGTCGGGTTCATTGCGTCGGTCAACGGAGGCTCCACGTGGAATACCCCGGTCCCGCTGGCTGGGCCGATGCAACTGGGCTGGCTGCCGAATTCGCAGAACGGATTAATGGTGGGGGATTACATCGCGACTGCGTTCGTCAATGGAGTGCCACACGGAGTGTTTGCGGTAGCGGCGGCGAATTCGGGGACGACCTTCAACGAAGCGACCTTCACGGCTCAGGGATTGACCATGACCGCGACCAAGCGGCAGTTGTCATCCGCGCTGGACCGGCCGCTGCACAAGCTGTCAGACAAGATCGAACGCGAGCATCCAGAGAAGGGCGTGATTCCGCCGTCGCGGCGGAGGGCCCGGCGCAGCGCGAAGTAGTGCTTCAAGGCTGTGACCATCTTCGAAAGAATTCTGGTAGCGAGACATCGTGGAAGAGCGGCCCTTCAGGGCCGCGTTTTCAGTCCTCCACCTGAATGGCCTTTAGGCCCTGCGCCCACCGGGGCTGAAGCCCGTGATTTCTGCGATGATTCTTACGCGTCGCTAAAGCGCCGCTCTTCCAGGGTTGCTCACGGATTCCCGCTGGCGAAAGGAAGGCGGTGCACCGCCTAGAACCGGTCGTTGGTGTCGATGTTGAAGCCGAGGATGGCAGTGACTTCTACTGATTGGTCGCCGCGCAGAGCGGGCTGAAACTTCCAGCTGGGGAGGGCAGCCAGAACTTTCGCCGTCATGTCGGCGGGGCCAGGTTCGAGAACGCGTAGGTTCTTGAGATTGCCGGAAGCATCGAGTATGCAGGCAACCACCATACGGACGTGGGGCAAGCCCGCGGGGAGATCGGCGCGGATCTGCTGCGGGGCGTTGAGGGATCCGGGGTTGGAGCGACCGGCGGAAGCCTCGTCGGCGTATTCCATGACCACTGTGCCTAAGACCGTGTTGAGATAGCTGATGTGCTTCTCGCCATGCAGCAGGTTCTTGTACGGCTCGAACGCACCCGCCGAAGTGGCTGTGGAAACCACATCGACTCCCAGCACCTGGCGTTGCTTCAACGACGAGCGCCGAGGCGAGCCGGGATCACTCGGCGAGGGATCGGTGTCGAAGCTGACTTGAACGCTACCGCCGCTGACCGAAACTCCCGGCACGGAGGGAGTGCCACTGGGCGCAGTGCCCGCTCCGCCGGAGCCGGGGCTGGGTGAGATTCCGCCATGGGCGTTGGGATCGGAGCCGCGGCCGGGGCCGGATTTGCCTGCACCGGGGCCTTCGCCCTTCATACCGCTGCCGGAGCCAGTGCCGCGTCCGATACCCGTTCCTCCGCCCGAGCCGCCTAAGCCGGGCTTGTCGCCGCCGGAGGGTGACATGGAAAGCGAACCCTTGTCTCCGGTCGTGGGAAGTCCAACTTTGGGGCCGGGATGGTTGGAAACCACAACGCCGGCATTGGTGCTGCTGCCGCCGCTCGAGGGCGGGGCGGCAGGCGAGCCGACATCGAGCGGTGATCCCAAGCCTGCGCCTTGGCGGCTGAGGCCGGAGCCAGTTGCGGCGGAGCCTCCGCCAAGATTCGGCGGCGGTGGAACAACATTGCTGGCAATCTGTGTGCCGAGCGAGACGCCCGCGCCCCCTCCAGTTTGGCCGGTGCCACCTCCCGGACCGGAGAGTGAGGGCGGCGGAGGAACAATGCTGGGGGGACCGAGAGTTGGCGCCGCCGACGGAGCGAGTGAGCGCGGACCGGTTCCACCGGATATGCCGGCCGAGGGCGGCGGCGCGATTACGGTGGAAGCAGGTGTCGCGCCGATGCCATTGCGCGTCCCGCTCGGGTTGCTGCCGGCGGTTGTTCCAACCGACGGCGGAGGCGGAACGACATTGGCCGCGAGCGAAGTGCCGGCGTCACGGCGAGTGCCACGCGCGTTAGCGCCGGCGACCGTCCCAACTGATGGCGGAGGCGGAACGACGTTGGCTGCGAGCGAAGTGCCGGTGCTGTTTCTAGTGGCGTTGGCATTGACCGTGGGCGGCGGGGGCACAACTTCCGAGGCGCCAAAGATTTTGCCGATCAGGCTGCTCACGAACGATCCGCTGCCCGATTGTGTGGGCGGCGGGGGCACAACCGTTTTCGAGGGATCGGGAATGCTGCCGCTGGCCAGACGCTGCACGTCGTGGGAATTGGCGGAAGGCGGCGGTGCGATGACCGAGGGCGCCGGCAGGCTCAGCTTGGGATCGCGCGTTGTGGCGCGTTCGGGGGCAGAGACCGGCGGTGGCACCACCGCAACGTTCGCCATCTGCACCGGCGCGCTGGTGATCTCACGGCTCACCGCGCCGGGCGCAGGTGGGATCACGCTGGTCGCCAGCGATGGAGCAGAGCGGCTCTCGTTCTTGGCGATGTCCCCAGCAACCGTTGGGGCGGGCGCCACCACGGAAACATTCAGAGACGGCGTGGCCTGCCTGTGGTCGCCGGAAACGCTGGGCGCGGGCGGAATCACGGCGGGGCCCAGTGCCGGAGCGATCAGTGCGTGCTCGCGGGAAACGTTGGGAGCCGGTGGAATCACGTTGGCGTTCAGCGTGGGCGCGGTTAGAGGCTGGTCACGGGAGAAGTTGGGGGCGGGCGGAACGACCGCGTCCATGGCAATTCCGTTGCGCGTGAAGTCGCGGATAACATCGGGCGCCGGGGCCACGACGGCGGAGTAGAGAGTCGGGGCGCTACGGGCGGAGCGCACTCCTTCCAGAGGAGGCGGACCGGGATTCGGTTTGATGGCCAGCAGGTTGGCCACGGCATCGCGGGTCACAGGCAGGCGAAGGTTGGGCGCGTCCACGACTTTCGGCGTGAGTGAGCTTCCGCGGGCGATCTTGATAGTCTGGGTGCGATGCTGAGCTTCGTCTCCTCCCGCCGCGCCGCTTCTTCCAGCCTGAGCGCCGGCCAGATCCTCGGTGCGGGGAAGTTCGTCGCCGGTGTAGTAGATGATGTCATGGCTCGACAGCCTTGGCGCGACGTACGGCCGCAGTTGCGCGAGCTTCACGGGCACAACGATGGCGGCGAAGATCAGGAAAGCCTCGGCCAGCCAGCAGGGAATCATGCCGCGGTAAGGAAATATGCCGTAAGGAGCTTCGCCGGCAAGACGGGCTTGGGAGCGCGAGAGGGCGGGGCGGATCGCCGTGACGAACTCGCGCCAAGGCGAGGGCCACTCGATGAGCAGCTTGGGCACGTCGTGGAGTTCGGCGGGCTTCTCGAGTTGGGCTACGTCGGTCAAACTGGCTGGTCACAACCTCCTGCAGCAAAGTTCCTAGCCGGCCCCAGCGGCGGCGGAACTGACGGTTATGTCAATTCTATCGCCCACTGCCGTTCCTGTTTCCACAATCGCGCGACAGGGGAGTTCCAGCACGGACTCCGCCTCCAGCCTAACCGGCGCCAGACGCCAGGGCCGCAAATCGGGCTCGATGTGAACTACCGTGTATGTGCCATCGAGGTAGACGACGTCGATGGGAAACCCCATGCCCAAAGTATGAACGCCATGGCAGGGAACGATCCAGAGGCCGTTGCCATTACGGAAGTCACTCGCAGTAATGCCCAGGAGCCCACGCAGGCGAGTCCAGTGCGTATCCGCCACGGCCAGAGCCGTGGCGAGATGCGTCTGGCGGGTTCGGTTGAACGCCTCCCCCCGTGGGGTAAGAACGGCCATAAATGTAAGCGCTCCCAGGGCTGCGCGGTTTGCTTATCCTGAATCTTAATGCCCTGGACCCAACTGGCGGATCAGTTCGATCACGGCTGGGCCGATGGTAACAAAAATGATCGAGGGTAGAACAAACACAACCAAGGGGGGGACCATTTTGATGGTGGTCTTGGCAGCCTGCTCTTCGGCGCGTTGCCGGCGTTCCGTGCGGAGGGAGTCGGAGTGCACACGGAGAGCTTGGGCGACGCTGGTGCCGAAGCGGTCGGTTTGAATCAGTGTACCAACGAGAGAACGGATATCGTCCACGCCGGTGCGATCGACCAGATTGCGCAGAGCCTCGGCGCGAGGTTTGCCGGCGCGCATTTCGAGGTTGACGAGATGGAACTCATCGCTCAAGTCAGGATGGGCGTGGTGCAGATCCTGCCCGACGCGCATCAAGGCCTGGTCGAGAGCGAGACCCGCCTCCACACAGATGACGGTAAGGTCGAGAGCATCGGGCAGGGCGAGGCGAATACGCTGCTGACGATCCCTGATCATGCGCTTTAAAAAGAAGCGCGGGAGCAGGAAGCCCAGGCCGGTGACACCGGCAAGCAGCGGAACGTTGTCGAAGCCGGTGAAAAGCGCGACCCCGGCAAAACCCACCACCGCCATGACCAGGCGCAGGCCGAAATAGTAGTTCACGTGGCGGGCATCGCGAAATCCGGCCTGAATCAGCCAGCCGCGGGTACGCGAAACATCGGCGGGCGAGAGCGGAAGAGCTTTGCTGATCGGCTCCAACGCCTGTTCCAGGCGCTCTTTGAAAGCAGGTTTGTTCTCCACCGGCTGCTGCCGTCCGCCCAGTTCGCGCAAGCGTTGGCCAAGGAGCGAACTTGGGGTAACCACGGCTGCGCCAAGGGAAAAGACCACCAGCGCGACAGTGACGAACACGGCAATGGGCAGAATGATCGGCGGCATTCGCTTATACCTGGATCCGGATGATCTTGCGGATCACGAAATATCCGACAGTTTGCAGGGTGATGCCAGCGACCAGCAGGGTGTGGCCGATGGGATCGGAGAAAAGCGGGTGGATGAATCCCGGATTCAGCACCAGCATGGTTACGACGATGATGGGGGGCATGCCCATCAGCAGGGCCATGGTAAGGCGGCCCTGGGCGGTGTAAACCCGCACCTGGCGCTGAATCTTGAAGCGCTCGCGGATGACGTACGACAGATTGTCGAGAATCTCAGCCAGGTTGCCGCCGGTTTCGCGCTGCAGCATGACCGCGGTCACGAAGAACTTCACGTCCACCAGGGGCACGCGCTCGGTCAGGTTGAGCAGGGCATCGCGCACCGGCATGCCGAATTTCTGTTCCTCGTAGAGTTGGCGAAATTCGCCGGCAATCGGTTCCGAGATCTCGCTGGTAATCATCTCCAGAGCGGTCGTGAAAGCGTGTCCGGCGCGAACGGCGCGCGCCAGGGTATCAATGGCTTCAGGGAAAAGTTCCTCGAACTTTGTGAAGCGCTGGGTGCGCCGGAACGAGGCGTAGGAATAGGGAAGCAGGAAACCGACCAGCAGGCAGACCCAGGCGATTTCCATCTTCTTGGTCAGCACGAAGGCCACGATGGTGGCGGCGATCGCGACCAGCGTGCACAGACCCAGAAAGTTGCCCGCGCGCGTGGTCAATCCGCCCTGGGAGAGCATTTTCTGGATGGCGGATACGCGTTCGGAGCGCCGCAGCAGTGCGTCGAGAGCGGGAATGTTGCTGAGTTGCTCATCGCGCACGACGGCGAGTTGTTCTTCGGCTCCGGTCTCCGGGGCCTTGCTTTCCTGGGCCAGTCGTTCCCTGATCAGGCGGGCCCGGGCGCGGCGCTGGTCGAGAAGCAAGAACAGAGCGAAGGCTGCCAACGCGACCAGAATGCATACCAGAGTGGCAATCAAAAATGCGGGCATATTCGGAATCAGACCTCCGTCCTCGTTTCAAACAGCGCGGGACGCAAGCGGGCTCCGGCCGCGGCCAGGCGGTCGGTAAACTTCGGCCGAATGCCCGTCGCGCGGAAGACGCCGCGCACCTTTCCGCTTTCATCGATGCCGGAGCGGTCGAAAGAAAAAATGTCCTGCATGGCAATGGAGCCGTTGTCCATGCCGGTGATCTCGGAAATGGTAATGACTTTACGGGTGCCGTCAGAAAGGCGCGCGATCTGCACCACGCCGTGAATGGCGGCGGCAATCTGCTGGCGCACGGCGTTCTCGGGAATGTTGAGGTTGGCCATCGAGACCATGTTCTCGACGCGAGCCAGGGCGTCGCGCGGCGAGTTAGCGTGCACCGTGGTCAAAGATCCTTCGTGGCCGGTGTTCATGGCCTGCAACATGTCGAAGGCTTCTTCGCCGCGCACCTCGCCCACCACGATGCGGTCGGGACGCATACGCAAACTGTTGATGACCAGCTGGCGCTGGCGGACAGCGCCTTTGCCTTCGATGTTGGGCGGGCGGGTTTCCAGACGCACCACGTGTTCCTGCTTGAGCTGGAGTTCGGCGGCATCTTCAATGGTGACGATGCGGTCGGAGTTGGGAATGTATCCGGAGAGCACGTTCAGCAGCGTGGTTTTGCCGGCGCCGGTTCCACCCGAGACCAGAATATTCAGCCGTCCCTTGACCAGAGCGGAGAGCAGTTCGAGCATGGACTCGGTGAGCGTCTGATTCTCGATCATCTGCCGGGCCGTGATGGGATCGCGCCCGAAACGGCGGATGGAAAGGCACGGCCCGTCGAGCGCCAAGGGAGGGATGATGGCGTTGATACGCGACCCATCCTGCAGGCGCGCGTCCACCATGGGCGATGATTCGTCGACGCGGCGCCCGACGCGCGAGACAATGCGCTCGATGATCTGCATGAGGTGCGTATTGTCTTTGAACGACAGGGTGGTCAGTTCAAGCTTGCCGGCCCGCTCCACGTAGACGCGGTCGAAGCGGTTGACCAGAATGTCGGAAATGGTAGGGTCCTTCAGCAACGGTTCCAGCGGCCCGAGGCCGAAAATTTCGTCGAGAATTTCCCTGGCCAGGCTCTCCCGCTCGGTGAAACTGAGAGGGACGACCTCGGCGTTGACGGCGTTGCGAATAACGACCAGAACTTCGTCGCGGGCGGAATCGCCGGTCTTGCCCAGTTTTTCCAGGTCGAGACGGTCGAGAATCTTACGGTGCAGGTCCGCCTTGATCTGCTGGTAATCGGCACGCTCGAACGATTGCAAATTCGCCATAGGGCCCTAAGTTCCTAAACCGATTTAAACAAAGACCACGCCGCGCGCTTTACGTCAACATCGTTGCGCGTCAACTCCTCGGCCAGCCCGGCAAAACAACGGGACATCTCACTGTTGCGCTGATCCATCACCGGCGTGCCGCGGTCAATCGCGCTGGACACGGCAAAATACTGATTTGGCACCCGCCACAACAGCTTGGCGCCCACCGCGGCCTCGGCCTCGGCTTCGCTGAAACCCGGAACCTTGCGGAAGCGATTGAGCACCAAACGGACGCGTTCCCGGCTGCCGGTTTCTCCCAGATACTGATGCACGCGGGCCGCGCTCCACAGCGAGGCGACGTCAGTGCAAGCCACGAGCAGAACCGTTTCCGAGAGATTCGCGATGAGCCGGCTGGCCGCGTCAAAGCGCGAGGACGCATCCACGACCACATAACGATATTGGGTCACCAGCATGTCGAAGAGACGAACAAACTCCGCGGTCGAAGGATCCACCGCGGCGGGCACATTAGTTCCCGCCAGCAATTGCAATCCTCCTTCGTGGCGCGTCATGAAGCTTTCCAGCAGGGAGGCATCCATGCGATGAAGATTGCGCATCGCCTCGGCGACGTTGTATTTGGGCTTGAGGTTCATGTGCAGGGCGGCATGCCCCAGCGGGGCCATGTCGACCAGCGCCGTTTGTCCATGTGCCGTCTGCAGGGCCAGGGCCAGGTTCACAGCGACCGTGGTGGCTCCATTCCCGCCCTTGGCGTTGATGACCGAGAACACCTTGCCGCGGATCCCTTCCTGCCGCCCGCGACGCTGGGCTGAGGTGAGACGCACGAACGCTTCCAGCAAGTCGGTGGTGGTGGTGGGACGCTCAATGAATTCGCGAGCCCCGGCTCGCATGGCGTTGACGATGACTTGGGGCTGGCTGAGACTGCCGACGGCGAAAATAGCAGCCTCCGGCATTTCCTGATGGAGCAGTTCGATGGCCCGCAGCGCCTGCGGCGTATTATCTGCGGGAATGTCTACCAGGGTCACGTCGGGATTCGCGGTGCGCACGCGGCGCGTGATGAGATCGGAAGCCGCCACCGGAAAACTGGCGCAAGTAAGCACCGTGCGCGCCACGCTGGTGCCATCGACCAGCACCTGCAGCACGGCCCGCTGCTCGTTGTCGGTAGCCACGATGACGACGGAAAGTTCTGCCATACCGTACGCGCGGTGCCCCCCACCCGCGAACTTCGTGCCCCCTGGACCGCAGGGTTCCATTTCCGGTTCAGCCGCTCACTTCTGCGGCTTGTCAAACTTGCCATTATCGATGAACGGCTTTGGATTCTTGGGTAGAGTGGGCGTTTCCGCGCTGGGGGAAACACGCCGCACCGTGCACAGAACCATCAGCTCGGAATTGCTCTTCTGCAGGCTCTTGCTGCGGAAAAAAGCCCCCAGGATCGGAATATCTCCAAGCCCGGGGATCTTGTTGTAAATGTCAGTGACGCGATTGTCGATGAGTCCCGCGATCACGAAGCTCTGGCCATCCTGCAGTTCAAACTCGGTTTCCGCCTTGCGTGTGCTGAGAGCGGGAACGGTAAAGCCGGAAATCGTGAGCGCGTTCGCATAGTCGAGCGTGCTGACTTCAGGAGCAACCTTCAGATGAATATTGCCGTTGGGCATGATGACCGGCGTGAACTTCAGGTTGACGCCGAAATCTTTGAAGGAAATCGTAACTGCGGTAAAGCCCGCGCCCGGCTGCACGATGGGGAAAGGAAACTGACCGCCGGCGAGGAAGCTGGCTTCTTTGCCGTTCACGGCAATCAGATTGGGCTCGGCTAGAATCTGCAGCAGGTTCTTGGTCTGAAGGGCTTCGATCACCGCGCCGAAATTAATGTCGGGACGGAACAGAAAAAGATTGAGAACGTTGTTGATGGTCTGTGTCCCCGAGTTGGTGGTTGCGGTGCCGCCGAGAGGAGAAGTTGTCTGCGAGGTCTGCACATTCACCGGGCCGAATCCTCCGAACTGCCCGGTGGTCAGCGTTCCGATCGTATTCGTTGCACCATTCGATACGAAGTTCACTCCCATCTGGGTCAGAGCGCTGCGGTCCACTTCCGCGAACTTTACCTGCAGCAGAACCTCCTGCGAGCCCACCGGCCCAAAAGTGAGGACGTTCACAACCTTCGGAGAATACGCGGTGGCGAGTTCGCCGGCGCGCTTGGCAACATCTTCGGTGGAAACGTGTCCGGAGAGCACGATGGCGGCGCGCGAGGGCGTGACTACGATCTGCTCATCCGGAAAGACGCGGTGCTCTTCTTCGGCGCAGGCGCTGATATCCACATCCACGCGCAGGTCGAAGCTGCGCGAACGCTCCAATTCGTCCCAGATGAGGAGCGAAACTTCTCCCGGCGCCTTGCCATGAACCATGATCTGCGTGGGCGTGACGGGCAGGGCGGAGGCTATGGCCGGATCGGTGACCGAGATGCGGCGAAGCCTTTCGGTAGTGTTAATGAGCAGCGACTTGCCTACCATCACGCGCAACGGCGCCGACCCCAGCGACGACTCGGACTGGGGCGGGAGCGTCGCGGTCTGGGTCGCGGTAGGAGTGGGGTTCTGCGATTGCCCTGTGGTGTCGGCCTGCTGGAGGACCTCCGCAGGCGCGGTAAGAACCAGTATGAGTGCGAGCAGAAGAGCCCCGAGCCAGGACGTGCGGACTTTCATTTTCAGATTCCTCTCCCTGTGAGGAAACTTGACGCTGCGCAAAGATGCAATTCGCGAACTGGAAGTTTTCCCGGTCACTTGGTCTGGCAACCCTCGTCTGAGCAATCGGCTAGAGATTTCTTGTCACCCTGCCAGACTTCGACGCTAATGCTGGTCGGAGCGGCAGGCGGTGTTGGTGCCTTCGTGATTACCGCGTGATGAACGGGCACCGGCGCGGCAGGCGAACCGGCCTTGTAAAGACCTCTGGCACTGGAGGCGGGAACTTCCTCCTGGCGCGTGTCGAGCGGATTGCGCAAAGAAAGTTGAATGTGTCCTTGAGAGCTGGCCAGGGTGAGCCGCTGGGCATCGTCGGGTGTAACCAGAAGTGTGATGACCGGCGTGTTCTGCGCCTCGCCCGTCGCACTTTTCTCGAGCGTGTGACCCGAAGCCAGAACCTTGACATCCTGCAAAACAGTGGTGGTCTCCTGATCGTTGCCACCGGTGGGCGTGCCCGTCAGCAGCACGTCGACGCGGGTTCCCGGGGTGACGAAACCAGCCACCGAGACCACTTCATTCACCCGTACGGAAACCGCGCGCATGCCGGGAGTAATCAGAGAAGGCAGGCCGGTAACGTTCTCGCCGGCCAGCTTGTTGTTCAGAATAAACTCGCCCTTCGATATCGGAATAATGACACCATGGCCCACTACGTCGGCTTTTCTTCGCGGCGCACCCGCGGGCACATCGCTTGCGGGAATGCTAATGATCTTGATATCGCGTTCTTCTACCTTGGCGCCGATCTGAAGATCGTCCGCAGCTACCATGACCTGGAAGCCCGGCTCGCTGCCGCCGCCGGCTCCCTTTTTCAGGTTCTGGTAAACGAACCCGGCGGCCAGCAGGCCAAGAGCCAGCGCCATGGCTCCTATCATCAACAAACGTGTGCGGTTCATGAAGCTCCCTTGAAAACTGAGACTGCTAACCACCGCTCCTGCCCGATTCTAATGGCTTCCTCCCGTGGTCGTAACGGGAGCGCTACTGGATGGAACTGGCAACGGAGGAGAACACATTGCTTGCGTTGGAACCGATCAGCCGGACAGTTCCAATGACAATGACCAGAATCACCGCCAGCATGACTGCATACTCGGCGATATCCTGTCCTTCCTGGTTGCGCCAAAGCCTGCGCACAAGTTGCATAGATATTCTCCTAATCTGCCTCTTACGGGATCTTGGGGGAATGATCTTACCGGCGCCACAGGCAGGAGTGGTTCTTCCGAGGCTTTACCCTCGCATCAACCCGTGCATTGGTCCGCTAAGATACTGCCCGCCTAAGGCTAATCATACCCTGCAAAACAGGGAAGAGTGGTAATTTCTTGCATCCCCCCGGACTACCCGAGGTAACTAAGACGGAAAATCAAAGCCGGGCCTTGATGGGCGGCTAACCCCCGCCATGCGAATGGGTTACGGGGCGGGAGGGGATTCGGTCGAGTCGGGATGGCAGGGCTGCAGCGCCAGGCGTCGCGCTCCGTAGCCAGAAATCCCGCGGCGGGATACAATCGCGTGCCGGGCCGTAAGTAGCGAAGAAACGGAGGTCTAAGGAGATTTCGTCGCGATCCTGGAGAACCATTGGCCGATTCTTTCTGCTGATGATGGTGGCCATCCACGCAGCGTTTCTATGGAGCGTGCGAGGCCGGATTCAGAAAGGGGACCCGGATTTCACCGCCTTTTACACTGCGGGAAAAATCCTGCGCGAGGGACGCGGCGCAGAACTCTACCGGGCAGCCACCCAGAATGCCGTTCAGTGGGAGTTCGCAACTGATACGGACATACGGCAGGGGCCTCTGCCCTATATCTGCCCGCCGTTTGAAGCCCTGGTTTTCGTGCCACTGACATTCCTGCCTTATCCGGAGGCCTTTGTACTCTGGAACCTTCTGAACCTGGGCCTGCTCTTCCTGATCGCGCTGCTCTTGCGGCAGTCTTTGGACCCTCTGCGCCCGATCCCGCTCTGGGAGTTGGTTCTGGCCCAGCTGGCTTTTTTTCCGGTGTTTACTAACTTCTTGCAGGGCCAGGATGGAATTCTGTTGCTCCTGGTTTTTATTCTCGGTTTTCGCGCTCTGGATCGAAATGCAGAGTTCCGCGCGGGCTGCTGGTTTGGGCTGGGAGTATTCAAATACCATTTCGTGGTTCCGCTGGTTCTGATTCTGGCGCTGTGGAAGGGGCGAAAATTAGTGTGGGGTTTCGCAGCGACCGCTTCTGCCGCAACGCTCCTTTCGCTGGGGATCGTGGGATGGCACGGCGCCCTGCAATATCCGGCATATGCCTGGCACATTGTGTCGCTGCCCGGCCACGGCCAGACTCCGCTGGGGCTGATGTCGAACTTAGTGGGGCTCGCCACAGGTTGGTCCCTCCCGGAGAGTCTGGGTTGGCCCATGTGGTTGATCGCGGTCGCGGGTTCCGTCACCCTGCTGCTCGTTGTCGCGCGCATGCGCGGACTGGCGAACGACCCCCGATGCTTCCGGCTGAGCTTCGCCTGTGCGGTGGTCACCGCAGTTCTTGTCAGCTATCTTACCAATACGCATGATCTGTGCCTTTTGGTGCTGCCGCTGGCATTGCTTGCGGATCATTGCGCGGCGCGGTGGTCCGAGCGGCAGGCGATAAGAGCGCTGCTCATTCCCGTGGCGCCGTTGCTGATCAGTCCCCTATGGTTTTTTTTCTGGATGCGCTGGGGCAAACTGAACCTTGCCGTGATTCCGTTGCTGTGGTGGGTTTATGCGATGTGGCGGGAGCTCGGACGTTTAAAGGAGAGCGAAATCAGCGCCGGAGTTCGCGTCACGGCTTCGGCGTGATGCTATTCGGCGTGATAGTCTTCGGCTCCGCAGTTTCAGGCACGACGATCTTCGAGGCGTCAATTATCTGCGCGGCTTTCTGCGCGGCCTTGGAGGCGGACACGGTAGTCTTGCGCAGCAGGATCACGGCCAGCATCGGCAGGTAGAAAAAGATCACGGTCCAGCGGCCAACCTCGGTGAAGCTTTGCGGAATGTGATACCAGCGCCAGATACCGGCACCCCAGCTGAAAAACACGGTCCAGAGGATTTCGCGGCGCGACCGTGGAATCAGCCAGAGAATGAGACTGTCGAAGAACCAGCGCTGCGGCATGAGGGCAGACAAAAGCAGAAAGATCGCATCGCTGTTGCGGAAGCGAATCAATGCCAGCAACAGCAGCGGCCCCGGAAGGACGAGCAGCGGGATGAAATGCTGGTAGTTTCCCGCTTGCCGAAGCCATAACAGAGGCCAAGTCGGCATCAACACCAGGCTGACAAGCGCGACCACGGCGCAGGCGCACAGTCCGCGGCGGCTGACGCGGGTCAGCAAAACGGGCAGCCCAACCTGCGGCTTGGCCAGGGTCGCGGGCAAAAGCAGGGGGAAGAATGCCCCGGCGGCGACCAACGGAGACCATTGCACGAACAGCATTCCCACCCAGTACGGATAGGCAAGAAAAATCAGCAGCCGGGTGTAACCGTGGCGGGTGAGGCCGAAAGCGAGCAGGGAAGAGCTGATGCCCCAGAAGACGCCGGCAGCGAGCTCGGGTTGCAGACGGACAAAGGGCAGAGCGAAGATCGCCGCCGTGACCGGATATTGCTCGAGCGGCGTATCGTAGGGATTCCGCCGCGCCAGCAGGTTCTGGGCGAGATGGAGCGCCCAGCGGAGGTCGCCGGCACCCTGATGGAAGTGTCTCATCAGGAACCAGCAAAACGCGCCGCTGGCCAACCCGATTGCGGCCGAGATTGCGATGCGCCATCGCATAGGTATGTGTGCGCCACAGTTGTAACATGAAGCGGGTAAATTTCGATTCGCCGGTAAGTGAAAGCACTCTTCTTTGAAGCGTCCGCCATTCTTCGTCGTCCTCGCGCTGGCCCTGGTGGCCTCGGCCAGCACGTGGTTCTACATGAACCGCATCCTGCGCGCGCAGCAGATTGCCGATGCGGCGGCGCACGGCCGGCCGCGCGGAAACCTGTCGGATCTTTATCCGCGCTGGCTGGGAGCGCGCGAGTTGCTGCTGCGCAGGCGCAATCCCTACAGTCCGGAGATTACGCGCGAGATTCAGCGGGGCTACTATGGCAGGCCGCTCGATCCGGCGCGCGCCGACGACCCCAAGGACGAGCAGGGGTTCGTGTACCCGGCTTACGTAGTGTTTTTGCTGGCGCCCACGGTTGGCCTTCCGTTCGACGTGGTGCAGATCGGCTTCCGCTGGTTGCTGCCGGCGCTCGCAGTGGCGAGCGTTGTGCTCTGGCTGCGGGTTTTGCGCTGGAAAGTGTCGTTCGGAACGATGTTCGTAATGACCGTGCTCATGCTGGGCTGGCTGCCCATGGTGCAGGGAATCAAGCTGCAGCAACTGAGCTTGCTGGTCGCGGAACTGCTCGCCGGATGCGGCGCGTGCGTGGCAGGCGGATGGCTTTCCTGCGCGGGCATGCTGCTGGCGCTCGCTACGATCAAACCGCAGCTGACATGGCCGCTCGTGCTCTGGCTTGTCGCGTGGGCGGTGAGCGACTGGCGGTCGCGGCGAAACCTCGTCATCGGCTTTGCTTTGACCATGTTGCTGCTGCTGGTCGGGGCGGAACTGGTGTTGCCCGGCTGGCCGCGGATGTTCTTTCAGGCGATTGGGCAATATCACCGCTATACGCAGAATCAGTCGGTGCTGGTTTGGCTGTTTGGCGTGATCGTCGGACGAATTCTGGAAGCACTCAGCCTGCTGGCCTGCGCCGTCTGCGTCTGGCGCGTGCGCCGGGAACCGGCTACCAGCGCGGCATTTGGGCGTGCCATCGGCCTGGTGCTGGCCCTGACGGTCGTCATCGTTCCCATGTTTGCTCCCTATAATCAGGTGCTGCTCGCGCCCGCAATTCTGGCCCTGCTGTGGAGCGAAAGTCGAAGAGATCCCATTCTGCCTGTGATCCGCCTGGCGCGTACGGTCGGCGGCATTCTGCTGGCGTGGCCGTGGGTGGCCACGATGGCGCTCAGCGTGGCTTACCTCTGGCTGACGCCGTCGCTGCGCGAGAAACTTTGGCCCATGCCGTTTTACTCCAACTTCATGATGCCGGTGTTCGTTTTCGGACTGGCGCTACTCGACGCATGGGGCCCCGGACCGCGAAACTTGCGGGAGGGCGCGGCGCGAGAGTAGTCTGTTGCAGCAAGACTGGCCGCGGCTAGGCCGCGGCTTTTCCGCGCTCGGAAGAGCGCTGCCCGACCATCCATGGCCTTGAACTCAATCAGTCAGCGCAGTTCGTCCGGGGTATTTCCTGCCCTCGTCTTCGTGCAGGGCAGCGAGCAGAAGAACATCGTCCTCAACCACATTCCCTTCACGGTGGGCCGCAAAGTCGACAAGGACCTGGTCATCGCCGATCCGCGCGTTTCCCGCGACCACGCCCAAATCCTGCAGGAGGGCGTCGACTTTGTTCTGGAGGACCTGGGCAGCAAGCACGGCACCTTCGTGAACGGCGAACGCGTCCAGCGGCAGAAACTGGAGCGCGGTGACCGCTTGGAGTTCGGGGCGCGTGATTCCGCCTACGTCCTGTTCAATCCTGCGCACGCTACCTCGAACACTGCCCGCGAGTTCCTCAGCCAGATCTCCGGCATTCAGATCAAGCAGGAAACCACGGATCTGGAGAAACTCACGCTGTTTCTGGAAGCGGCCCGCAAACTGAATACGGTGGGCGTGCTCGACGAGATTCTGATGACCATGCTCGACGTCACGCTGCAGCTGACGCGAGCTGAACGCGGCTACGTTTTTCTAAAGGATGAGGAAGGGAAGCTCCGGCTGGCGGCGGGCCGCAACGCCAAGAAAGAACCACTGCTGGACGATACCACCATTTCGCACTCGATCCTGGAAGATTCCTTGCGCTCGAACTCGGAGTTTGTTCTGACTGATACCAGCCGGTCGAGCGAACTGGCTGGCCGCCGGAGCATCGTGGCCTACGATTTGCGCACCGTGGTCTGCATTCCGTTGCGCAAGATGCAGGTGCAGGCGACGCGGGACGCGCAAGCTACGGGGTCTTCGGCCGAGGCCGCAGCGATGGGCGTCTTGTATGTGGACTCGCGCTTTGCGTCGCGTGACATGAGCGGCGTGGACCAGAAAATTCTGCACGTGATCGCGACCGAAGCGGCGTCGCTGATCGAGAACGCGCGCCTGGTGCAGGCGGAAGAAGAATCCCGGCGCTACCAGCAGGAATTGAGCATTGCCGCCAGCATTCAGCAGCGTCTGATGCAGGTGAAGATTCCGGAAGTGCCCTTCGCGCAACTGCGCGGCAAGAACCTGTCTTGTAAGGAGATCGGCGGAGATTTCTTCGACGCGGTGAACACCAAGGAGGGTCTGGCGGTGGTGTTGGCCGACGTCAGCGGCAAGGGAGTCTCGGCGGCGCTGCTGGCTTCGACCCTGCAAGGGATGATCTATTCGCACCTGACCGCGGGCTCGTCGCTGTTGGAAGTGGTGACGGCGGTAAACCGGTTCTTCACCGAGAAGATGGGCGGCGAGAAATACGCCACCGTGCTGCTGGCGCGCTTGCGACGCGACGGCGAACTGGAATATGTGAATTGCGGCCACGTGCCTCCGCTGCTGGTGTGCGGCGCCGAGGTCTTGCGTCCGCCGCATGGCAATGTGCCGGTGGGACTGCTGCCTGATGCCACGTTTGAAAGCGCCACTTGCCAGATGAAATCCGGCGACCGCTTTATTCTGGTGACCGACGGCGTCACCGAGGCGGAGAACGCCATGGGAGAATTCTTCGATGATCCGCGACTGGAGGCCGCGGCCGCCAAGTCGCCGACGCTGGAGGGAATTTTTTCAGCGGTGACGGAATTCTGTGCCGGCAATCCGCTGAACGACGATTGCACCGTGGTGGAATTGCGCTACGCCAGCGCGGAGGAATAACGCTGATTCCCGATCTTCAGTACAGCCCTTTCTCCCCCTCCGGACGTGTCTTCCAACGCCGGTGCACCCACAACCACTGATCGGGATACTTTCGCACGTACTCCTCAATCACTTTGGTGAACTTCGCCGTGTTGGCGACGATGTCGGCCTCCGGATCGCCGGTGCGCACCAGTTCGAGCGCCGGATCAAATCGCAGCCGGTACTTGCCCAGCTCCCGATCCCAGATGGTGAACCCCGGAACCACCGCAGCATCCGTCCGCAAGGCGATGCGCGCCAGTCCACTCGCCGTGCACGCCGGGATTCCGAAGAAATCCACGAACAGCCCCTGCGGCGGCGTCATATTCGTATCCATCAATATTCCGACTGTCTCGCCCGCTTTCATCGCGCCCAGCAAGCCGCGCACGAAATCATCTTTCGCCACCGTCCGGTTGCCGTGCATGGTGCGGTAGCCTTGGATCAGGCGGTCGAGATACGGGTTGTCCATGGGCCGCATGACCACGTGCAGCCAGTGCCCGTGGAGCGAATGGGTAAAGGCCGAAAGCTCCCAGCCGCCGAAATGCGCGGTCAGAAACAGCACTCCCTTGCCGCGGGCGTAAGCCCGCTCATAATTCTCCAGCCCGTCGTACCCCACTACCTGCTCGATGTTTTCCCGCGTGTATTTGGGGAAGCGGCAGACTTCGGCCAGTTGCCGGCCCAGAGAAGTGAACTCCCCACGCAGAATGAGCGCCCTCTCCGCTTCAGTTTTCTCCGGAAAAGCCAGCGCGAGATTGCGCATGCCGACGCGGCGCAAACGGACGTGCAGAAGATACACGACCTGGCCGACAGTAATGCCGAAGGCCCGCGCCAGGGGCCGGGGCAGAATACCCAGCATTTTGATGAATGGCCACGCTGCCGCGTATTCGAGTTGGCGACGCATCACGGATCGGACGTCGGACCTCAGACCTCAGATCTCAAACTTCAAAACCTCTGCTGAACCAAAACTTCCATTGAACCTCGAAGGTCCGAAGTCTGGGGTCCTACTAGTAGACGAACCCTACTTGGTCATGCGTTTCTCGCCCGTGTGCGTTTTCCCGCCGCAAAGCTACCGCTCGGGGTCAAGGATGGATAAATCAGGCACGCCCCGGATTCTATCACCGAGGTCTGACGTCCGAGGTCTGACGTCCGACGCCCGCTCCCCCTACTTCGCAGCCTCCTGCGCCCACTTGGCCAGAGTGGTCAGAAACGCGCTTGCCGCCGCCGGCGCATCTACCTCTCCTATCAGCGATGCTTTTGACGTCACCATGCGCCCGTAGAAATCGCGGGTCGAGTTCTTGTCCTGCTTCACGACGGCGCCGTTGAGAGTGACGCCGGCAAATATGCCTCGTGCCCGGGAATAGGTGAGAACTTCCGACCGCATTTTCCAGTCGGTGTCGCCTTCCGCTTCGCGCCCGACCGGGCCAGCGGCCACCGACGCGTCCGCCCCCAGCGAGAATTGGCTCGAAAGCAGATGCTGCACGCCGTTCTTGTTCATGATCAGCAGCACCAGATCCACCGCTTGCCCGCCGATCTGCAAGCCGAAGCTGCCTCCCTCGATGGTGAAAAATGCGGGCGCACTCCAGCCTTTTGGGGTGCGGCAACTGGCGATTCCACGCCCGTACTTGGCGCCAAAGATGAATCCGCCTTTCAGCATCGACGGCACGACTGCCACACATTCCGACGAACCGAGAATCTTCTGCGGAATGCCTTTGTCGGGAGCAGCCTGAATCTCGTTCAGCACGTCGGCGGCCGCTTGGACGCGATCCGTAGCCTTCGATTCTTTCGCTTGATCATCAGCGAAAACAAACAGAGAGGAGAGCAACACCACAATCAGGCTCAAACCCGCACATTTTTTCATGGTCCTCACCACAGTCAGAAACTCTTTGATGGTTACTTTGAATTGTAAATGAAGTCACACCGATGGGGCTGCATGCGCGGGCAATTCAGAAGACAAAAAATGCGGGGCTGAAAGCAGTGACCCTAATCGCCACTCTCAACCCCGTCTCCCAGGTTCTGTGGTAGGTAAGCTGAGTATGTGGCGGATCTGGAAGGGCCGCAAGATTACGAAGGTAAGTGGCCCGTAGTTACGAGTTGCGAGTCCCGAGTCCCGAGCCAAACCCTCCGCAACTCGCGGCTCAGGGCTCGCGACTACTTGGTCGCCACCAGCGAATGTGTGATGGCGTGAACCGACAAGGCAATCCGGTTCTGCACGCCCACTTTGCGCATCAACTTGGCGACGTGCGCTTTGACCGTACGCTCTTCGATCCCTAACTGGCCGCCAATTTCCTTGTTCGACCGTCCCGCCACCAGCATTTCCAGCACTTCCTTCTCGCGGTCGGTGAAGGTGACGCGGCCCGCCGGGAAAATCCGTCCGGGCGACGATGACACTCTCTCGATGAACAGGGACAGCACGCGCCGCGGCGCCCATACCGATCCTTGGTTCACCACGCGAATCGCCTGCGCGAATTCCGCTGGTGTGGCGGCCTCATCGACATATCCCTTGGCCCCGGAAGCAATCGCCTTTAAGATGGTTTCTTCGTCAATACCGGAGCCGGTGACGATGATGCGCAAATCGGGCCGCGTGGCTTTCAGACTGGCCATCACGTCAAACAGGTTCTGCCCGGAGCGGTTGCCCAGCAGGATGAGGTCAATGTTTTGCAGCGTGTTGATCTCGGGCAACGCGGCGGAGACCAGCTCGAACTCGGGCTCGGAGTCAAACAGGGCACGGAACCCTACAAAACGCAAAGGATCACTTTCCACTACGGCAATTCGTATTACTGGTTTTCTGGCGACTGCTGCTTTCATAGTTTTCCCTATAGGGTCTGGATTCTTTTATCAGCATAGTGATAATTCGTTCGGATGCAAAGAGAAGGTGACCGAAGGGAAATTACGGGAGTAACATGGAAATCGGCCTCAAAACGCAGGGGCCGAGCGGGGTTTCGGCCCTGCACGAAATGCGATCGCACTCTTTTCGGAGACAAGAATGAAATTACTCATTCTCATCATCTCTCTGATTTTCATCCTGGCCACGCCGCTGCTGGCTCAACAGACCGCACCCACGCCACCGGCTCAATCAGCGCCGCCAGCCGAAAACGCGCCGTCTCAACCGCCAGTCCCCACCTACCAGCCCAAATTTCCCGGTGATCCTGCGCGGTCGGATTCCGAAGCCGCCGCACTGGCCTACATGCGCGTCGTAATCCGCGCCCAGCGTCAGTTCAACAAGCAATACGACCACTTCGCCAAGACGCTCGCGGAGTTAGTGCATTCCGGTTCCTTCACCAAGCGGATGGTGAATCCCGACCGTGGCGACTACACGGTGAGTTTCAAAGGGAAGGACGACAGCTACCTCCTGACCATGACCCCCAAGTTTCAGGACGCTCAGCACCGTTCTTTCTACGCCGAGGACGACGGTAAAATCCACGCCGACGAGACCAAGCCCGCCGATGCTGACTCGCCTGTGGTGAAGTAGAAGCAGGAGTGAAGTACCGCCCTAAAACGACGGACCGCGGTCGAGACCGCGGTCCGGTTTCGTGATTCGCAAACTGAGGCTCGAGCCCGTGTTAGTTGTAGAGCGGCGACAAAGCCTGGCACGCGGATTCGCTGCCCTCCGCCGCACCCGTGGGATCCACACGCACCACCGCATCTTCGAACGAGCAGAAGCTCATGGTGCCCGTCTGGTTCAGCGTAACCGGCGAAGCTGTCACGTAGTACTGCACGGCTGGAGGACCACCCGCGCCGGTAGCTGCGAAGTTGTAGCCGCTCTTGACGCCCGCAGCAAGAAGGCTGTCAATCAGGCAGGCCGTGGTCGAGCTGGGCGTGCAAGGGTCAGCGCCGCCGAGAGTCGCCAGCGTGGCGGCGAAGCCCACATCGGGGTAGCTGGAGTCGTATGTAACCATGGCGGTGTTTATCGTGCGGACGGAGGCGACTGCCGACGCCTCATTGGCTGCCATGCGGGCACGCAGCAGGTTCGGAATAGCGATGGCGGCGATGATCAGGATGATAGCCACCACGATCAGCAGCTCAATCAGCGAGAAGCCCTTTTGTTTGCGCATCGAATGTGTTCCTCCTCGTGGAATCTTTCTTCAAGAGGGAGGTTGCACTGGTACGTTGCACGAGAGGTGCCAACGCCCGGACTTGTAAGCCACAGATTTGATTAGGATTGTTCGATGGTTACTACCGGGTGAACTGGGCCAAACTGTCCCCTGCCCGGGGGCGCGGGACAGTTTGTCCCGCCGCGGGGACGCCAAGCTTTGCTTGGGGCAGGCACTCTTGCCGGCCGCTTTGCTGTTCGCGCTAACGTGGGCGGCTGCATTATCTTCATCTTCTTCGCGGTTGCCCCGTTCCGGATGCCTTGCTTCTTAGAGCCTGACGTTGGCCTCATGTTTCGCATTGATCTTCTCACCGACGTGAGCATGATCACGGGTACCTGTGACTTCGATCATCGTTCCGGAACCAAATCCTCGGTATCGAAGTACAGCACCAAAATTGCGCTCTGGATCACATCAGCGCTCCGGTGCAGGGCACGAAATTGTTCAAGGACATAGAACATCTCGTCCGGCTTGCCGTGGTCATTGTGGTATTGCTGGCCGTGTTCCTGGTTTTGCGGGTTGCAGTCGTTCCGCGCAGCTTTGGCGAGTACGGTCATTACCGCGGCGCTGCCATCGCGGAAGCCGCGGCCCGGCCCGCCGCTTTTGCCGGCCACGAAGTTTGCGAAGCCTGCCACACCGACGTCGTCGATCAGAAGAAGCAGGGTAGGCATGTGGCTGTTCCCTGCGAGGCCTGCCATGGCCCCCTGGCCAAGCATGCCGACGATCCTGCATCGGTCACCCCGGCCAAGCTGGATACGGCCGTCGTCTGCGCCCGCTGTCATGAAGCCAACAGCGCCAAGCCGAAGTGGTTTCCGCAAGTTGTGACTGCAGATCACGCCGGTGGAATCGCCTGCGACACCTGCCACCAACCGCACCGTCCGAAGATTGAGGAAGAAAAGACCGAAGCCAAGACCACAACCAAGTCCCAGACGGAGGGCAAGAAATAATGGACATCACCCGCCGTCGTTTACTGGTTTTGTTGCCCGCGGCAGCGGTGGCGTGGAAATACGTTCTCGCGGGTACGCCTGAGGCTTCGCCCAATTACAAGCTCACCGAGCATTGGTGGAGCATGTTGATTGACATCCCCAAGTGCATCGGATGCGGCAGCTGTGTGCGGGCCTGCGCGGAAGAAAACGACGTGCCGGAGGGATATTTCCGCACCTGGATCGAGCGCTACCACGTCGCCGATTGGAAGATTGAACGGCCGGAGGTGGAGTCGCCGAACGGCGGCAAGCAAGGGTTCCCGCCCAACGAGAATGCCGGCGGCAAGAATTTCTTCGTGCCCAAACTGTGCAATCACTGCGCCGATTCCCCCTGCACCCAGGTTTGTCCGGTGGGCGCGACTTTCGTCACACCCGATGGCGTCGTTCTGGTGGACAAGACCTATTGTCTGGGCTGCCGCTATTGCGTGCAGGCGTGTCCTTACGGCTGCCGATTCATCAACCCCAAGACCAATACCGCGGAGAAGTGTTCGCTGTGCTATCACCGCATCACCAAGGGCCTGACGACGGCGTGCTGCGAGGTGTGTCCCACGGGGGCGCGGCAACTCGCCGACTTGAAAAATCCCAATGATCCGATTCATGAGTTCCTGCGAACTCATAGCGTGCAAATTCTAAAGCCGCATATGGCCACCGGCGCGAAGGTTTTCTACAACGGCATGGACGGTTCAGTGCGATAGGGTCTGATCGCGGTCGGTTTGGAAAGGGCGCGGCCTCAAGCCGCGCCGCGAGTGCGGTGAAAAAAGTGCGGCTTTAGCCGCTGAGGGAAGGCAAGGAGGCTCGTGGCAATTCCCGTCGAAGGCTTTATGTATCCGAACGAGGTGGAGCTGCAGTGGAGCGTGCTCATCGTTCTCTATCCCTTCATCACGGGACTGGTGGCCGGAGCGTTTATTCTGGCGTCCCTGGAGCGCGTCTTCCGGGTGGAAGCGGTGAAGCCGACGTACCGTTTGGCCCTGTTGACGGCGCTTGCATTTCTCCTGGTCGCGCCCCTGCCCTTGCAATTGCACCTCGGCCATCCTGAGCGATCGTTGGAGATGTACCTGACGCCGCACCGCTCTTCCGCCATGGCCATGTTCGGCTTCGTCTATCTGTGGTACCTGATGGCGGTGCTGTTGCTGGAAATCTGGCTGGACTACCGGCGCGACATCGTGCTGAAATCCCAGACTTCGAAGGGAGCAGCGCGCCTGGTGTACCGCGCGCTCACGCTGGGCTCCAGCAACCTCAGCGAACGCTCGCTGCACATCGACGAGAGACTGGGCTATTTCATTACCCTGATCGGTATTCCTTCCGCGTTTTTGCTGCACGGCTATGTCGGCTTCATTTTTGGATCGGTGAAGGCGAACCCCTGGTGGTCGTCGCCGCTGATGCCGATCGTGTTCATTTTTTCGGCCATGGTTTCGGGCATCGCGGCGGTGATGCTGCTCTACATGCTCTCCACCCGGCTGCGGGGGCGCGAAATCGACATACGCTGCCTGGACAAGATCGCGCAATATCTGCTGTATACCTTCGTGATTGACTTCAGCCTGGAGATGCTCGACCTGCTGCAGCGCATCTACGAGGCCGATGAGTCGTTCCGTAGCCTGGATTTCATGGTGCACACGCGGTTATGGAAGTCGCAGGTCATTGTGCAGATTCTTCTCGGAACCGTGACTCCCATCGTGCTGCTGGGGCTGACTCAAGTTGTGAAGTTGAATGACGTTGCCCGCAAACGGATTTATGCCCTGGCTGGAGGCCTGACCTTGATTGGTATCTTCGCCATGCGCTGGAACGTGGTCATTGGCGGGCAACTGTTCTCCAAGAGCTTCCTCGGATACACCACGTACAAGATGAGTTTCGCGACGCGGGAAGGGCTGCTGACTGCGATCGCGCTCATGATTCTTCCGTTCGGCATTCTGTGGGTTTTGGTCAAGCTCCTGCCGCCCTGGCAGGAGGCAAGTTCGCTTCCCGCTGTCCGCACGGAAGCTTAGAGACAATTCCCGGACATTCGTAGGTAGCTCAGCTCGCTTCCACCGTAACGGTGTAGTCGGTTCCCTCCCAGCGCTTTCCCGCGGGCCAGAAGAAAGTGAAGACGACCTGTCCTCCGGCCGGCAGGGAAGCCGTCGGCAGGTTCAAGGTGTGGAGGCCAAGGCCGGTGTCGTGGGTCTCGCTGTCCTGCACCGTTTTCCAGCCGTCGATGCTCCAGTGCACGAGCGCCGGTGAGAGCAGATTGAGCCGCAGGGTCTGCTTGTGGGGAACCGTGCGCGCCTTGTTGTTAAACCTCCAGCCGTAGTGTTGCCGGCCATGTTTTTCGACGAGGTAACGCTGAACCGTCTGCGGTGGCTGGTCAAATATGCGACCGTCGCGGATGGAGCGGCGCAGCTTGACGTACTCCGAATGCGCCCAGACCAGCGGGCAAGCCGAACCGGACGGTCGACCGCGGAACAGTTCGAGCGCCGGTATGTCGGCCGCGTCCCAGACCTGCTCGGGCAGCAGGCGGCTTTGTCCGGCGGTGGAATTCTCGAGCACAGTCAGCAGCGCCTCGGCCTCGTCGCGGTGGCCGCAGGCCAGAGCGTAGTGGGCGCGCTCTCCGGCCAGCAGCGGCCAGGGGCGGCCGATACCGGTGCCATCGAAGGCAGAACCGTCCTTGTGTTCGCCGTAGCCATCGCCGTTGTAGCGATACCAGCACGGACCCTGAGGCAACTCGACGGAAAGGAGGGCATCAATGACGCGCAGCGTGCTGACAATCCGCGGATCGTCCGCCGCACGCAGGCCGAAGCGCACCAGCGCCAGAGCGTCAGGGCTGATGATGTGGTAGGCGCGTTCACCGTCCTGGCCCGGCGGCTGATTCTTGATGGGAACGAAACCCTGGACGGGAGAGGCCGCGCTGTCGGTGACGGGCGGTGCGATGCGCACGTAATAACCCGGGACGCCAAGCTGTTGCGCCAAATCGGTTCCGCTGGCGTAGGTCCAGCGCTCGATGTTAGCGTTCCAGGCATCGGCGGTATCCCGCATGGTTTGGGCCTGCTCGGAATGTCCGGTCAGATCGGCGATGTCAGCCGCGGCCAGCAGAGCGGAAATCTCGGCCGCTAAAGTGAATGGGGAATAGCCGGCATCCTCTTCCCAGCGATCCTGTAAGGTGACCGGGCCATTGCGCACGATGAAGCTGGCGGCGTTGCGCGCCATGGGCCACCAGCGGTCGAGTTTTCCCAGCGCATCCGGGGCCTCGCGGCGCAACAAATCGAGCAGCAGGATGGGAAAGGCGGTTTCATCCATCTGAACGCCGCTCCAGTAGGCGCGCCCGTCGAGCCAGAGATTCTGCGCCCAGTTGCCATCGGCCTCCTGTGTGGTTTCCAGATAGAGCAGGACGCGCACGGCTTCGGTCACGGCTCCCGCGGCGAGCAGCGCGCCGGCAGTTTCGACCAGATCGCGCGGCCAGATCAGATGGTACCCGCCGAGGTCTTCATCTCCCTTGTTGAAGCCCCACGGAACCGAGAGGCTGGCGATGATGCCGCCCAGAAAATCCTTCGACTCATGCGTGCGCAAGACCGCAGTCGAGGCGCGATAGAGATCGCACTGGCGCGGCGGTTCGTCCAGCTTGAACAGTTTGTCTTGCCAGTTGCTCCACTGCGCAACGTAGTGCTGGCGCAATTCGCTGTAGTCTTCGAACAGAGTGGAGCGCGCCTGCTGTCCAGCCTCAGTCGAGATGAAGCCAAAACCGAGCGCGAGCAGAAATTCGCCGTGGCAGGCAGCCAGGTCGATCTCGCCGGTAAAGGCGATGTTTCCATTTTCCGCGCGTGTGTATTCCCACTCCATTTGGAAATGCTGCGACACATCCTGCCAGCCGTCGGAGAAGCCTACGAATCCAACGGCCATTTTTTTCCAGGGCGCGGAAGCGGCCAGCGACAAAGCTACGTTGCCGCGCTCGGCAAAGAACATAGGGAAGCCTTTGTAGTCGCCGATCCAGCCAGTATTGCCGCTGCCCCAGTTGGCCAGGTGCGGCGAGAGGAGGGCATAGAGGTGGTAGTCGGAGAGTTGCCCTTCGAGTGGCTCGAAGCGGATCTTCTGCAGCACCACGTTGCGGTAAGGATCGGTGAGAACTTCCTTGTGAATGCGATACCGCCCCTGGTTGCAGGTGTTGGTGAGCTGATAGGCCGGAATCCCGAGTTTGACGGGGCGATTCTCGAACGTGCAGTGACGTTTTTCCTCGGAGAAGAAGTCGCGGCCATTTGTGACCATCAACCCCAGGTCGCGGGTGCAGGCCTGATCCACGCGCGGGAAATAAACCTCGTTCAGGATGCCGTGGCTGAGCGTGAACCAGACCTTGCTGTGCTGGTTCAGTGCGGTGCCGGCACCGGTCTTGGCGCTGGAGGTCCAACGCGGCGGGATGCCCGGCCAGCCCGGGGCATAGCGCTCGGGCGAATCACTCATGAACGGTCTTTCCCCCAGAGGCAGGTAGCAAGCTTTCCCTAGAATTTACCGAACTTTGACGAATCAGAGCGCACCTCTTGCGCCTGCTTGCATCAGAATAGTTTAGACTACGGGCCAGCGCGAATGCTCGCCGGCATTTTTTTCCAGGTTCACAGAGCGCTCGGAACACATGACCAAGTCCGCTGAACCCAACCAGCCGCTACCCGTTCACCAGAAATTCACGTTCCTGTAACAGTTGTGTAACACTACGCCGATAGAACGAGGACATATCTCAACGAGGAGGAATCTTCTACTGATGCGCAAAATCATGCTGCTGTTGGTGTGCGTCCTTCTGGCCCTGCCGGTGGTAGGGCAGACCACGCTGAATGGAGCAGGCGCAACCTTTCCCTATCCCATCTATTCGAAATGGTTCAGCGAGTACCAAAAGATTCATCCCGACATTCAGGTCAACTACCAGTCCATCGGCAGCGGCGGGGGAATCCAGCAAGTGACGGCTGCTACCGTGGATTTCGGGGCCAGCGACATGCCCATGACTGATGGCCAGCTGCATGACGCCGAGGCCAAGCTGAAAACGAACGTTCTCAATATCCCGACCGTGCTCGGAGCCGTCGTGCCTGCCTATAACGTTCCAGGAGTCTCCGGCGAGCTTAAGTTCACGCCGGAGATGCTCTCTGAAATTTTCCTGGGGCGAATCTCCAACTGGAATGATCCGGCCATCAGCGCCGCGAACCCAGGTATCAAGTTCCCCAACCAGGAGATTATCATCGTCCACCGCTCCGAGGGCAGCGGCACCACTTTTATCTGGACCGACTATCTATCCAAAGTGAGCGCCGATTGGAAGGCCCAGGTGGGCTTCGGTGCTTCCGTCAAGTGGCCGAGGGGCATGGGAGGCAAGGGAAACGAGGGAGTAGCGGGATTCATCCGGCAACTGCCGGGATCCATCGGTTACATCGAACTGATCTATGCCCTGCAGAATAATATCCAGTACGGCAGCGTTCGCAACGCCGCCGGCGTTTTTCTGAAGGCCTCGCTGGAGGGAGTGACGGCGGCGGCCGCTTCGGCTCCCAAGATGCCGGCTGATTTCCGAGTCTCCATTACCAATGCTCCAGGCAAGGATGCCTACGCGATTTCGAGCTTTACCTGGCTGCTGATTCCGCAGCAGTCGAAGGATCCGGCCAAGGGCAAGATCCTGGCTGATTTTCTCAGCTGGATGGTCAGCGATGGTCAAAAACTGACCTCTGCGCTGAGCTACGCGCCGCTACCCGACAACGTGGTCGCGAAAGTGAAAGAAACGATCAAGCAGGTCAAATAAAGGCTCCGCCAGCGCGCCCGGACAGATATCCGGGCGCTTTTGTTTGCCCATCGGGGCAGTACTTGCCGGGAATTGCCCGTCTGCGAAAGACGTGGGGATGTTCTATACTGAAACTCCTGCTCCTGCGAGCGCGTCTGCCATGGCACGTATTTCACTGGACAATCCACAGTATTTCTTGAATCGCGACACCTCCTGGCTGGCCTTCAATCGGCGCGTGCTGGAAGAGGCCGAGGACGAGGGCAACCCGCTGCTGGAGCGGCTGAAGTTTCTCTCCATCTCGGCCAGCAACATGGATGAGTTCTTCGAGGTGCGTATCGCCGGCATGATGCAGCAGATCGAGGACGGCTACAACGAAGCTGGTCCCGACGGCCACACTCTGACCGCGAAGCGCGATCTGCTGAACCAACTCACGCATGAGTTCGTGGACGATCAGTACGACTGCTGGAATGCCCGGCTCCGTCCGGCGCTGGCGGAAAACGGCATCCGCGTGCTTGGCCTCGAGGAACTCGACCCGGAAGCACTGCGCTTCGTAAACGAATATTGCGAGAAAGAACTGGACCCGCTGCTGACACCGGTGACGGTGGATCCGGCTCATCCTTTTCCCCGGGTAATCAACAAGGCGCTGTGTCTGGGATTCCTGCTGCGCCGCCGGCGGCGCTCCTCGCTGACCTATACCGGGGTGGTGTCAGTGCCGCGGGCATTGCCGCGACTGGTACCGTTGCCTTCGGAGGGCACGGCGGATTTTATCTTTCTCGCCGATCTGGTGGCCCATCATGCGGTGCGTATGTATCACGGTTATGACATCGTGGCCGCGGCGCCGTTTCGCGTAACCCGCAACAGCAACCTGTACCTGGCGGAAGAAGAAGCGCGCAGCCTGCTGGAGTCGGTGCGCACGGAATTGCACAACCGGCGAAAGGGCGATGCGGTGCGCTTGGAGATTGAAGCCGACGCCGATCCTGAAATCATTGACCGCCTGCGCTCGGTTTTCGAGATCGACGCTTGGCAAGTGTTTCCCGTCAATGGCCCGGTCAACCTCTCGCGTCTGTTCAATATCTACGAGCAGGTGCGGCGTCCCGACCTCAAGTACCGCCCGTTTACTGCCCGCGAGTTGCGGCTGACCTCGAAGTCAAAGGATTTGTTCGAGGAACTCCGGCAGCATGACATCCTGCTGCATCATCCCTACGACTCTTACGATGCGGTGGTTTCGTTCATCGAGGCGGCGGCGGAAGACGAGAATGTTCTTTCCATCAAACAGACTCTCTACCGCACCAGCGAGCATTCGTTGATTGTGCCTTCGCTGATCGACGCCGCATCGCGCAAGGAAGTCACGGCCGTGGTCGAACTGAAGGCGCGCTTCGACGAAGCCTCGAACATCCGCTGGGCGCGCGACCTGGAGGATGCCGGGGTACAGGTCTTCCACGGTCTGGTCGGCTTGAAGACGCATTGCAAGCTCTCGTTGCTGGTGCGGCGCGATCCCGACGGCGTAACGCGAAGTTATGCCCACATCGGCACGGGAAATTACAACGCGACGACGGCGAGAATTTATACCGACCTGAGTCTATTGACGGCCAATCCCGAGGTCACCCGGGCCGTGCACGATGTGTTCAGTTTCCTGACCGCATACGCTGAAAACCCCAGCTACGAGCCGCTTCTAGTGGCACCGCTTGACCTGGCGGAGAAATGCATCGCTTTGATCGAGCGCGAAGCCGAGCACGCGCGGCAGGGCAGAGTAGCGCACATCGTCGCCAAGATGAATGCGCTGCTCGACAAGAACATCGTGCAGGCGTTGTACCGCGCCTCGCAGGCTGGAGTCGAGATTGACCTGATCGTGCGCGGCATCTGCGCTCTCCGCCCGGGAGTTCGCGGGGTAAGCGACCACATCCGCGTGCGCAGCATTGTGGGCCGGTTCCTCGAGCACAGCCGCATCTACTACTTTGCCAATGGCGGGGAAGAAGAGGTCTACATCGGCAGCGCCGACTGGATGCCCCGCAACCTCTACGAGCGCGTCGAAGCCCTGGTGCCGCTGCGGGATGAATTACTGCGGGAGCGGGTAAAACGGGAGATTCTCGACGCTTACCTTGCCGACAACCGCAAGGCGCGTCTTCTTTTGAAGGACGCAACTTACATCCGGGCCTGGCAGCCGGTGCACGGGAAACGCAATCGCCGTCCACCGACCGGCGCCGCGGCATTCTCGGCGCAGGATTTTCTGATCAGCCTGGCCGAGGGCAAAGCGCCGGCGGTTCTGCCCGCGCCGGTTCCGGCGAGAAGGCGTAAAGTAACAGTGGGGAAGGAACGATAATCAGCCATGATCCTCTATTTCCTGCGTCACGCCAGCGCGGGCACACACGGTCCGAATCCCAAGAAGGACGAAAAACGCGCTCTCGACAAGGAGGGCATGGAGCAGTGCGGTTACATCGGGCGCGCCCTGGCCGCGCTCGACGTGCAGGTGGACGCTATCATTTCCAGTCCGCTGAAGCGCTGCACGCAGACGGCTTCCCTGGTGGGCAATGAACTGGGCTATGAGGGCAAACTGCAGTTGGATACAGGCCTGCGTCCCGGGGCTGGCCTGGCCGATTTCCGCAAGCTTCTGGAAAAGTACTCCCGCATGGAAGCCATCATGGTCGTCGGGCACAATCCCAATCTCAGCCAATTCCTGGGTGCGGTGATCAGCGATTCCGGTTGCGAGGCATCGCTGGAGCTGAAAAAAGGCGCGGTGGCCAAGGTCGAGATGCGCCGGACCTCCGGCACGCTGCAGTGGTGCGTGACTCCCAAAGTGCTGCGCACGCTCTACGAAACCGCGGTTGAGAGCTCACGACCGAAAACTTCGCGGAAATAAGCGCAGTCTTTTTCGATCGCCCAAAGTTCCAAATCAACTCCTGCGCGCCGCCGGGGAACCAGCGTTACCCGCACATCCGCCGAGCGCACGCTGATGCGCACTCGCTCAACGGCGCGGCTGCGTCCCAGGTTCAGAGCGCGCGCCAGGCGAAGCAGCAAGATCGCTTTTTGCACGTTCTCCCGTTCGGCAGGGTCCACCAACTTCATCGGGCCATCGTCTGCCGTGGGGCGTGACTTTCCCAGATAACGGGCAATGGCCGCGATCACGCGGCGCTGCTCGGGTGTGAAGCCAAGAATCTCCGAATTCGAAATGATGTACTGGGTGTGGCGATGGTGGCCATTGCGATTCACGTAATCGCCAACTTCGTAGAGCATGGCGGCGGCCGAGAGCCATTCGCGGTATTCGGGAGGCAGGCGGTGCACCGAGCGTAACCCCGAGAACAGGACCATGGCCGATTCGCGGACGTCCAACGCATGCTTGCGGTCAATGTGGTAATGCTCGACCGCTTTCAGAATCGATTCCCAGCGTTCCGATTCGATCTGCTTGCCGGAGCGCGTGCTGCGATCGTACTCGGCGGCCATTTGCGCGAGAATGCCGTCGCGCAGGCCGAGTGGCGAATAGCGAAAAGCGGCGAGGTGCAGGCGGTCGAGCAATTCGTGGTAGACCATGGCACCGGAGACGATGATTTCCGCCCGCCGCGGTCCGATGCCTTGGATCTTGCGCCGTTCCGCGACCGGCAGCCGCGCCAGCCGCTTGGCGATGCGAGTCATCTCTCCCCTGGATACCACCAGCCGCGACCGCTGGCGTCCGCGACGCAGATGAGTGGCGACGGCGGCCAGCGCGGCGGCCGTGCCCGAAGTCGCAATCACGTTCTTCACCCGGGCTCCGGCAATCCGCGCCGCAATGCGGTTCACCTCGCGCATGACGAAACTCTGCAAGCGTTTCAATTCGCCCTTCCGCGCGGGATCGTGGCGCAGGAATTCGTCGGTCAGGCGCACCGCGCCCAGAGGCAGGCTGACCGCGTCACGGATATGCCCGCCCTGCGAGACCGTCAATTCGCAACTGCCTCCGCCCAGGTCAATCATGAGTGTGGGCGAGCGGTCCACGCGCGGGCTGGAGACCAGGCCAAGGTGAATCAGCCGCGCCTCTTCCACGCCCGAGATGATCTCCACGGTCCAGCCAGTGGCCGAGCGCACCCACTCGACGAAGGCCTGCGAGTTGCGCGCATCACGCAGAGGGCTGGTGGCCACCACGCGCACGCTGTCGGTCACGATCTGCTGCGTGGCGCGATGGAAGCGGCGCAGCACTTTCACCGTCTCAGCCATGGATTCTGGGGTGAGAAATCCGGAGCGGAATACGCCTTCGCCCAAACGCGTCACTTCGCGGTCCTCATGCAAGGCGCGCAGGCGGCCGTGCTGCAGGCGTGCAATCTTCAACCGTACGGAGTTCGAACCGATATCGACCGCGGCAAACGTGGGCATAGCGATCGGAACAGGAAGCCTCACAGTTTACATGCACTGAGCGAGATCGTCACCGCGGAGTTGAAAGTTTGCGAAAGAAATTCAGCCTTGAAGTTCAGGCGGCCGGATCTTGGCGCAGGGTCGGTGTCGCCATCCTCGCGCCTGGCTTGCGGGATGGGGTCAGGGGAACAGGCTTCGGTCCGGTGCCGAGCGCGGACGAAGCCGCGACCGCAGCGACTGCCTGCCGGAACTTGCCGCTGGCCATGTTGTGCAGAACCGCCACCAGCGGCGATTGGTTGACATCGCCCAGGCGCTCAGCGGCTGTGTTGGTCAAGGTCAGCCAGTCATGCCAGTTGCCCAGGATGTCCTGCAGCCGTTTCAGTTGGGTGATGAACTGCGTGGTGGCCGCCGATTCCGGGGCCAACTCGGCGGCGTAGCGCGCGCGCTTCACCAGAAGGCGGCAGCGATGCAACTCATCTTCCGTCAGAGGCCTGCTGGGAGTTGCGACCCGCGACAGGATCTGGCGCGCGGCGGTAGCCGGATCGCCGCTGCTCTTCAGTTCGATCTCCTGAGAAGCCCGAGTGAGGTGTTTGTGAATTTCGCGGACCGTCTGCTTGGTCAATGTCTTACGGAGCTTCTTCTCATGCTTTGCACGAAGCTCGGTCAGTCCTTGCAGGAGTCTGGTCTTGCGGCGCGGTTCCAGCGGGATTTTCAGACTGCGCAGAGCGGCGAGTTGCACGTCGAGGTCGCGCACCTTGCCGGCCTGTTGGCGAATGGCGCGTAGGATTTTCAGCAGTTTCTTCTGTTTGCGCGTGCGCTGGGGCATGAGTTCTTCCAGCAGAGTCTGCAAGCGGCGCGTGGAAGTGCGGAAGCGGTGCACCGTCTCATTGGACTGCTGGGCGGCAAGCTTTTCGAGATCCCGCTCCAGCTTGCGAAAGACAAGCCGGCAGCGTTTAGGTGCAATTGGCATAAGCGGAACGCTGGTGCTGCAGAGCAGAAGTACGATTGCAAAATACGCCCGCGATTTCGAACCCCTCGAAAGCGCGGCAAAAAAGCTCCATGATTTTAACACCTTTGTAACAACGGTTTGCTAGGGTTAAGGCGAATGGCCTCGCATGCGTCGCCACGGCCTGATATGCCCGGTCCGCAACCTGTTGAAACCAAGACGGTTACATCCACACAGGCAAGTCAGGCGACCCTCTTGCTGCGCGCTTCTGGCGGCGAGGTGCAAGACCGCCTTTTCTCGACCGCGATGACGCTGTGTGGCCTGGCAGTGCTGGGCGTGCTGGGCCTGATCGTGTTCGAGCTCATGCTCCGCTCCAGCCTTTCCTGGCACGCGTTCGGCTTCAAGTTCTTCTCGGGCAGCGATTGGGATCCGGTCAACGAACAGTTTGGCGCCCTGCCGTTCGTCTACGGCACGCTGGTGTCTTCGCTGTTGGCTCTAATCATCGCCGTCCCGCTCTCGGTCGGCGTGGCCGTGTTTACGACCGAGATGTGCCCCAAGGCGTTGCGCGGGCCGCTTTCCTTTTTCGTGGAACTGCTGGCCGCAATTCCGAGCGTGATCTATGGCCTGTGGGCGATGTTCGTTCTGGTTCCGCTCCTGAGCCAGTATGTGCAGCCGTTCCTGTCGAAGACTCTGGGATGGACCGGTCTGTTCACCGGGCCTTCCTATGGCTTTGGCATGCTCGCGGCGGGAATCATTCTGGCCATCATGATCGTGCCCATCATTTCTTCGATCGCGCGCGAAGTGCTCATGGTGGTACCGCAGCATCAGCGCGAAGGCGTGCTGGCGCTGGGTGCCACGCGCTGGGAGATGATTCGCGTTGGCGTGCTGCGCAACGCGCGCGCGGGAATCATGGGCGCCATCATTCTGGGATTAGGGCGCGCGCTGGGCGAAACCATGGCCGTGACCATGGTGATCGGCAACCAGCCGCAGATCAAGGCCTCGTTATTCGAGTCCGGCTACAGCATGGCCAGCGTTCTGGCCAACGAATTCAGCGAAGCCACCGGGGATGTCCATCGTTCCGCGCTAATTGAGATTGGTCTGGCTTTGTTCCTGGTCACGATTGTGGTGAACGCCATGGCACGGCTGCTGGTTTGGACCGTGACCCGCGGCCAGCCTGCGAGGGGCCATGCCTGAACTCGCCGCCACAGTCGCCCGAGCGCCCGCGGTTCCAAAGATCAGTTTGCGCCGCCGCATCACCGATCACGTGATGACCGGACTGGCGATCGCAACGGTAGTGCTGGTGCTGGCGCCGCTGATCGCTGTTTTTGGTTATCTGGTATACCGTGGCGTCGGCTCGATCAACTGGGCGTTCCTCACGCAAACGCCCAAACCGGTGGGTGAAGTCGGCGGCGGCATGGCCAACGCCATCGTGGGATCGGCGTTCATTCTGGGCATTGCCAGCCTTATCGGCGTTCCCTTTGGAGTCGGCGCCGGCATTTATCTCGCCGAGTTCGGGCGCAACCGGCTGGGCTCGGCGATTCGCTTTACCGCCGATGTGCTGAATGGAGTTCCATCGATTGTGATCGGGATCGTCGGTTACGCGATCGTGGTGCTGTATCAGGGACATTTCTCCGCCCTCGCCGGTGGAGTGGCGCTGGCGATCATGATGGTGCCCACCATCAGCCGCACCACCGAAGAGATGCTGCTGCTGGTTCCGCAGGCTCTGCGCGAAGCGGCCTACGGGCTGGGAATTCCGCGCTGGCGGACCACGCTCTCGGTCACTTTGCGGACCGCCACGTCGGGTGTGATCACCGGCATCATGCTGGCCTTTGCCCGGGTTGCGGGCGAGACCGCGCCGCTCATCTTCACTGCCTTTGGCAATACAGGCTGGAGCCGCTACCTGCGCTTCGCCCTTTTCGGCAAGGATTTCGCCGTGCCCTTCGTGAGATACGACCAGCCCACGGCGGCGTTGCCGCTGCAGATTTATACTTACGCGCTCTCTCCCTATGACGACTGGCACCGCCAGGCTTGGGCGGGAGCGCTGGTCCTCATTGTTCTCATCGTCGCCGCCGTCTCGGCTGTACGCTATGTCGTGCGGCGTGGTACGTTCGGAGCGGCATAATTTATGGGCGTTGCGATCCAAGTCGAAAATCTGAATGCGTGGTACGGCAAGGGCCAGGCCCTGTACGACATTAATCTGAAGGTCGCCCCCAATCACGCCACGGCACTGATCGGGCCCTCGGGATGCGGCAAGTCCACTTTTATTCGCTGCCTGAACCGCATGCACGAGACCATTCCGGAAGCGCGCGTCAGCGGGCGCGTCCAGATCGGCGACATTGACGCCTATGACGGCACCTCGGCCACCCAACTCCGGCGCCGCGTGGGGATGGTGTTTCAGAAAGCCAACCCGTTCCCCACCATGTCGATCTATGACAACGTGGCCTCGGGATTGAAGCTGAACGGATTCCGCGACCGGCGCAAGCTGGATGAGATTGTGGAACATACGCTTCGCGTCTCGGCGCTGTGGGACGAAGTGAGGGATCACATCCACAAGAAATCGGGCGCCAGCCTATCCGGGGGCCAGCAACAGCGGCTGTGCATCGCGCGCGCACTGGCGGTCGAACCCGAGGTCCTGTTGATGGATGAACCCTGCTCCGCGCTGGATCCGATCTCGACGGGAAAGATCGAAGAGTTGATCTTCCAGCTCAAAGAGCGGTATACCATTGTGATCGTGACTCACAACATGCAGCAGGCGGCGCGCGTGGCCGAATTCACCGGGTTCTTCCTGCTGGGCAAGATGATCGAGTTCGACAAGACGGAAAAGATTTTTACCAAACCTTCCGACAAGCGGACGGAAGATTACATCACTGGAAGGTTCGGATAGCAGGGGTCTTCTCACCACGGAGACACAGAGACACGGAGAAGACCCGGCAAGGCATTGTTGGATACGTGGGCTCGGGGATGAACGGAGTTTTTCGACAGCAGGCGAACGAGATCGGCGAACGAGGATAATTTTTCCCCTCTGTGCCTCCGTGACTCCGTGGTGAGAAATCTGGGTGAGATAAGGAAGGGTAGCTTCGATGCGCACGCGCTTTCAGCTGGGGCTTGACGATTTGCGGCAGCGGTTGCTTCGCATGGGAGGGCTGGCGGAGCAAGCCGTCGACCGCGCTCGCCAGGCTTACGTCGAGCGTGACCTCACCCGCTGCCAGATGGTGCTGGAAGGCGAATCGGTGATCAACATGGCCGAGCGCGAGATTGATGAGGCCGCCTTCGACCTGCTCGCCATGCAGCAGCCCATGGCTGTGGATCTGCGCTTCATCCTGGCCGTCACCAAGATCAACTCCGATCTTGAGCGCGTAGGCGATCAGGCGGTCAACATCGCCGAACGCGTCATGGATATGGTGGAACTCCCCGCTGCCGACCTTCCGGTGGATATCGCGCGTATGGGCTCGGCGGTGAGCGCCATGGTTCGCCGCTCGCTGGAGGCATTCATCGAGGCCAAGGTCGAACTGGCGCAGGCGGTGCTGGAAATGGACAACGTCATTGACCGCATGCGCGACGACGCCTTCATCCAGTTGGTGAAGACAATGAACGAGCGTCCCGAGTTCGTGCGCCAGGCCCTGGATGCGCTGCTGGTGGCGCGCAATCTGGAGCGGGTTGCCGACCATGCCACCAACATCGCCGAAGATGTCATCTTTTGGGTGCAGGGTTCCGATGTGCGTCACAATGTGCACCCCGAGGCATCCGAAAGCCAGGAGTCAGAGCGGCCTTCGTCGCGAGCGTCGGGACTCTAGCGCGGTATCTGGCTGGATGGACGGGGGCCTCAATCGAATTACCCGAGCCGACCGCGTCTCTCAGTTGCGTCATCCCGAAGCGTGGTGTTGTTCACCAACCGCGCGAGGGATCTCCCTTTCACAAAGCGGTTGCACGGGAGATCCCTCGTCCCGCTGGTGAATGCGCGGGACTTCGGGATGACGCAGGGATGTGCGGGATTTCAGACTGAGGCACCACCCCGATAGGTGCTGGCGCTTTGACCGCCCACAGCAGATTGAATTACCCTCATCCCCTCTCGCTTTTGTGACCTATTTTCTTCGCTGGAGGCACCGTGAACCGCTTTTTTCGCCGTCATTCCGTTTTGTCATTCCGAGCGAAGCGAGGAAGCTGCTTTTTGCTTGTCCTTCTGACCGCGGCGACCCTCTCCGCCCAATCTACGTCCGGCGATCGCCCTCCCATCAACCTGCCCACCAGCAAGATGCTGACCGTCCCCACGCCTGGGCGTATTGGCGGCACCAACAGTTTTCCCGCCACAATGGTGCTCAGTCCTGACGGCCGCTATGCCGTTCTGCTGAACGACGGCTACGGCACGCAGGAGACGCTGGCGCACCAGTCCATCGCGGTCCTGGATCTAAAGACAAACCAGATTACGGATTATCCCGACGCGCGCTTTGGCGATGATGCGCACCAGAGCTTTTTCATCGGCCTGGTGTTCAGTTCCGATGGGAAACATCTCTATGCTTCTGTGGGATCGCTGACCGATCCTACCGGCACGAAGCCCGGCGATTTGGGGAACGGCATCGCGGTGTACAGCTTCAATGAAGGAAAAGTCGCGCCCGAGCGCTTTATGCCGATCGATCCGCAACCGCTAAGGCCGGGGAAAAAAGTCGCCGCCGGTCTGCAGAAGACCCGGCCGAATACTGCCATTCCCTATCCGGCCGGACTGGCGCTGGCGCGTAACCCACAGGGCAAGGACTGGCTCGTTGTTGCCGAGAATCTTGCCGACACCATCGCCGTGCTCAATCCGGACACCGGTAAGGTCATCGAGACCTTCGACGTAAGCACGCACGATCTGATCCCCTCGACTTTTCCCTACACCTGCGTCGTGAGCCACCTCGCCATTCGAGCCTGGTGCAGCCTGTGGAACAGCTCCCAGGTCGAGCAGATTGAATTGATTGGAGCGCGCATATCCCGCACCCTTCCTCTCCCGGGATCAAAAGATCCACTGGCTCCGACTTCTCATCCCACCGCGATGCTGCTGAGCCCGAACGAGAAGTTCCTGTACATTGCCCTTTCCAATGACGACATGGTTGCGGTGGTGGACACCGACACAGGGGGCTTTCTCGGTATGCTCACCCGAACCATGCGGGAGAAAGAACCGGTAGCTGGCATCTCGCCTACTGCCCTGGCCCTGTCGAACGATAACCAGTATCTCTTCGTCGCTTATTCGGCGATCAATGCCGTGGCGGTCTTCGACGTGACAAAATTCTTGGCGCAAAAGGGGCTCCACTCAGACGGCGATATCGGCTTGATTCCTACCGACTGGTACCCCAGCGCGCTTGCCGTTCACGGTGCCGACCTCCTCATCGCCACCGCCAAAGGCGAAGGCTCGCGCCCCAACAAAGACATGGGGAAGACGGTTTACGAAACCAAGCACAAAGATCATCCCTACATTCCCACGCTGCTCAAGGGGTCGATCGCCCGACTGAATATTCCCGACACCGTGAATCGCCTGGTCGATCTCACGAACATCGCTGAGCGAAATAATTTGTTTGACACCGATCCCGGCAAGATTTCTTTCGCCTCCGTCCAGAATCCCATCAAGCATGTCCTCTACGTCATCAAGGAAAACCGCACGTTCGATCAGATCCTCGGCGATCTGAAAGTTGGCGACGGCGATCCCTCGCTCACGCTCTACGGCGAGGACGTCACTCCCAACGAGCACAAACTGGCCAGGCAGTTCGGCGTGCTCGACAATTTCTACGACAGCGGAGAAGTCTCAGGTGACGGGCATCAGTGGTCCACTGCTGCCATCACTTCTGATTACAACGAGAAGACCTGGCAGATCGCCTACCGCGGCAAGGAACGCACCTACGATTTCCAGGGCCAGGTCGCCGACGAGTTTCCTCTGGATCACAATCAGCCGGACGTTGACGATCCTTCCACCGGATTTCTCTGGGACAATCTGGCGCGCAACCACGTGTCGTTCCGCGACTACGGCGAATTCGTGAATGCAGAGTGGTGCAACGAGAAACGTAAGGCTGCAAGTCCGAAGCAGGGAACGCCGTCAGGTCAGGAAGCGCGCTGCCCCCGGACCGAGGTCCAGCAGGGCGGCAGCCTTCCGCCGAACGTGGGTGATCCCCACGGCGGGCCCAGCCCTTGGCCGTGGGCGGTGCCGCTATTCAGCGAAGTGAAGCCGACCAAGGCCGCGTTGCGCGACCACTTCGATCCGCTTTTCCCGGATTTCAACACCGATTATCCGGACCAGCTTCGTGCCGATGAATTTCTGAACGAGTTCGGCGCCTACGTCCATGCGCGCGAAGCGAACGAAGGTCCGGAGTTTCAGCTGCCTTCGTTTGTCCTGCTGTACCTGCCCGACGACCACACCGGAGGCACGCGGCCCGGCCTGCCGCGTCCTGCCGCGTCTGTCGCCGATAACGACCTGGCGCTCGGGCGTGTGGTGGATGCGGTTTCGCATAGCCCCTACTGGGACGACACGGCGATCTTCGTCTTGGAGGATGATGCTCAGGACGGCGCCGACCACGTGGATGCGCATCGCTCCATCGCCTTCGTGGTCAGCAAATATTCTCCGGGATCGGCGGCGCAGCCTTACGTCGAGCATCGCTTCTACACCACGGTGAACCTGGTCCACACCATGGAGTCGCTGCTCGGCCTTCTGCCCATGAACCAGAATGATGCCTACGCGCCGGTCATGAGCCCGATATTTTCGGGAGCCGGCGATCAACCGCCGTACAACGCCGACTACCGCAATCTGAAGAATGGCCTGGTTTACGAGACCAACAAACGTGAAGCGCCGGGGGCAAAAATCTCGTCACGGATGGACTTCTCGCGCCCCGATGCCGCGCCCGCGGCCCAGTTGAATCGCGTGTTGTGGCAGGATCAGAGAGGATCAGCGCCCATGCCTGCGGCAAAGCACACGGTAATCCCTGCGGGTGGGGAGAACTAAGAAGTGCTTGGAATTCAGCAATAGAAGACTATTGATACGCCCGCGCAAGATCCCTCGCTTCGCCTCGCTCGCCCTCGGCTGAAGCCGAGGGTCTACCAGAAAGCGGCTTCGCTCGGGATGGCGCCGGTAGTTCGACCATCGTCAGGAACTCCTATCGCAAGGTCACGGCCTCTTTCAATGGCAGGTTCTGCGAAGAGCCACCCACCATAAAGGTGTACTCTCCCGGAAGCAACTGCCAACCGTCTTTCTCAACACTGAAGATGGAAAGATATTTCGCCGCCACTTCAACCGTGACTTCCTTGCTCTCTCCGGGATCAAGTTTGACTTTGCTCCAGCCCACCAGCCGCTTCGGCGGCTCCGCTGCCGCGGCTGGCAGGGAAGCATAGACTTCCGCGATTTCGGCTCCGGCGCGGCTTCCAGTATTCGTCACCGTGAAACTCACGCGTGGATTTTTCCCCACCGCCACCTTGAGATTCGCGTAAGAGTAAGTTGTGTAGGAAAGCCCGTAGCCGAAGGGGAAAAGCACCGGCTTATTTTCTGCGTCGTACCACTTGTAGCCGACTTTCACTCCCTCGTCGTAAGCGACCTGGAAAGCGGGCAAGCCCGCGGCAGTCCGCCTCCAGCCCTGGCTGTCGGCATCCGTGGTCTTCTTAGGCGGTTTGACAATGGTTAGATGCGGCAGGTCGGCTTCGCTCTTGGGGAAAGTCACCGGCAACTTCGCACTCGGGTTGACATCTCCGAAAAGTATGTTTGCGACCGCATTCGATCCCCGGCTGCCGCCATACCAGGCTTCCAGGATCGCGCTGACCTGATCCACCCACGGCATGGTCACCGGGCTCCCGGTTTCCAGAACCACGATCGTGCGCGGATTCGCCGCCGCCACCTTGGCAATCAAATCATCCTGATTTTCCGGGAGTGAGAGACTGCGCAAATCCATGTCCTCGCTCTCCCACTGGTAGGCAAAGACGATGGCCACGTCAGCTGTTTTTGCCAGGGCCGCAGCTGAGCCGGGATCGGAACCGGAGTTAAACTGAACCTGCGCGCCAGGAACTTTCGCGCGAATGGATTTCAGCGGAGAAGTCGGGAACCAGATGGGCACGCCCCATTCCGTTGCGCCCTGGCCCGGGGGCATGATCGCATTTCCTCCCGGAGGATCAACCTGCGCCGAACCGCCGCCGGAGATCATTCCCACGTCGGCGTGCGGCCCAATGACCGCGATGCTGTGAATTTCGGCATCGAGGGGAAGCTGCCCGTCATTCTTGAGCAGCACGGCGCTTTGCTCTTCCATCCTCTGCGCAATTTCCAGGCCGCCCTCGACATCGACCACGCTTTTCCGCGGCGGATCGTCAATCACGCCGCTGGCAAACATGGTCCACAAAATCCGGTGAACGTGCTCGTCGACTTCAGCCAGCGGCACCTGGCCGGATTCGACCGCCTTCTTCAAATCGTTGCCATAAAAAATCCACGCAGGTTCTTCGTGGTCCAGACCTGCGGCGGAGGCCTTGGCCGTGCTGTGCGTCGCTCCCCAATCCGAAACGACGAATCCTTTGAACTTCCAGTCTTTCTTCAGGACATCCGTCAGCAGGTATTTGTTCTCGCACGCATAAGCGCCGTTCACGCGGTTGTAGGAGCACATTACGGCGGCTGCGTTCGAGTCCTCGAGACCGATTTCGAAAGCGAGAAGATCGCTTTCGCGCCCGGCACGCTGGTCGATGTTCACATTCACGGCGGTGCGCCCGCTCTCCTGATCGTTGAAGGCGTAGTGCTTCAGGTCGCCGATCACATGCTGCGCCTGCTCGCCTTTCATCAGCGCGCCGACCATCTTGCCGGCCAGTATGGGATCTTCGCCGAGATATTCGAAGGTGCGGCCGTTGCGCGGTTCGCGCGTGATATCAACCCCTCCGCCCAGTGACATGTTGTAGCCCTGGGCGCGCAGTTCGCGGCCGATGAGCGCCCCGTAGGCGTAGGCGGCGTCCAGATCCCAGCTCGCCGCCGCGCCCACATTGGCGGGCAGCGCGGTCGAATAGCGGCCGTTCTCGCCACTCTTGCAGACGCCGTAGGCGGCGTCCGACATCTGTATGGCGGGAATGCCCAGACGCGGAATGCCGACCACATATCCCGCCCCTCCATTGGATTGTGCGGCCAACGGGCTCACTGGGCCGAGCCCCTCCATGCCCGTCCCGTGCAAAAGAGTGATTTTTTCGTCCAGCGTCATCTTCTTAACCACCAGGGAGGCGCGGTCGTCAGGCGACAGAGTGGGATTCATCCAGGGATGCGTCTGGCCGCCGGATTGTGGGAAGCAGGGAACGCTGCTGCAAGTTGCGATCGAGAACAGGACAGCATTTAGGAAGTAGTGCCTTATCTGGGTTCGCATGGTTCTAGCCTCGTGCCCGTGCATCTAGCAAAACGATAATGTAACAGTTTTCTTGCCTCTTTTCCGGAATACCGGTTCCCGCCGATTCCGGGTCTGTAACCGCTACCATCACGAGCCCCGGCAAGCGGACTCCGGACGCTTCACTTGGCCCGACCTTCTCGGTGGCCGTAAACTAAAGACGTGAAGATCGCGCTCGGACAAATCAATCCCACGGTCGGAGATTTCTCGGGCAACGCGGCCAAAATCATAGATTTTTCGCGGCGTGCCCGGGCTGCAGAAGCCGGGCTGGTTGTGTTTCCCGAACTCTCGGTGTGCGGCTACCCGCCGCGCGATCTGGTTGAGCGGTCGTCGTTCGTGGCCCGGAACCAGGAGACGGTCGAGCGCATCGCGGCTGAGACGCGCGGCATCGCCGTCATCTGCGGTCTGGTCACGCCGGCTCGCTCCGACACCGGGAAGTCGGTCATGAATTCCGCAGCCTGGCTCCTGGAGGGCAAGGTCGCGTTCGTGCAATCGAAGATGTTGCTGCCTACCTACGACGTCTTCGATGAAATGCGCAACTTCGCTCCCGCCAAGAGTCAGGAACTTTTCTCCTTCTGCGGCAAGCGCATGGCACTCACCATTTGCGAGGATGCCTGGAACGACAAGCAGTTTTGGAGCCGGCGGATGTATGCGTCGGATCCCGTGGCGTCCCTCATGCAGGCGGGTGGAAATTTTCTGCTCAATATCTCAGGTTCCCCGTTCTGGATTGGCAAGCGCGAACTCCGCCGCGACATGCTGGCCAGCATCGCGCGCCAGCACAAAGTTCCGGTGGCTTTCGTCAACCAGGTCGGCGGTAACGACAGTCTGGTGTTTGACGGATCGAGCCTGGTTCTTAACCCGGAAGGTCAGGTCGTTGCCCAGGGCCGGTCCTTCGAAGAAGATCTGATCTATTTCGATTCCAGCAGCCTGTCGGGTGAAATGCACGACCAGATTGCGGGCGACGACGCCAGCGTTTACACCGCGCTGGTGCTGGGCACCCGCGATTACATGCGCAAGTGCGGATTTCGGCAGGCCATCGTCGGACTGAGCGGGGGCATTGATTCGGCGCTGACCGCCGTCATTGCCGCCGATGCGGTCGGGCCGGAAAACGTCATCGGCGTCGGCATGCCGGGACCGTACTCGTCGCGGGGTTCGATCGAAGACGCCCGTGCCCTGGCGCAAAATCTGGGCATCCGTTTCGAATTGCTTTCCATCAATCCTGCTTACGAAGCTTATCGTCAGACCTTGCAGGGCATCTTCGCCGGGCAGAAAGAAGACGTGACCGAGGAGAACATCCAGTCTCGGGCGCGGGGAACGTTGTTGATGGCGCTGTCGAACAAGCTGGGCGCGATCGTCCTTTCTACCGGCAACAAGAGCGAACTGGGCGTCGGCTACTGCACGCTATACGGAGACATGGTCGGCGGGCTGGCGGTGATTTCCGATGTTCCAAAAACGCTGGTCTATCGCTTAAGCCGCTACGTGAACTCGCGTCGGCCGGTGATCCCGCAGGCCACGCTGGAAAAACCTCCGTCCGCCGAACTTCGCCCCGATCAGAAGGACAGCGATTCGCTTCCGCCCTACGAAATCCTCGACGCGGTGCTCGAAGATTACGTGGAGGATTCGCACTCGGCCGAGCGCATCGCGGCCGATCGTGGTTTCGATATCGAAACCGTGCGGCGCGTCATCCGCATGGTGGACCGGGCCGAATACAAGCGCCAGCAGGCAGCTCCGGGCCTTAAGATTTCTCCCAAGGCCTTTGGCTACGGGCGCCGCGTTCCCATTGCCACGAAGGGCGAGACGTGAACTTCCTGATCTGATGTATCCTGAAAGGCCGCTTTTCTGAAACCTCGAAATTGAAAGGGACCATGCGTATCCTCTTGAACTCGATTTGTGTTCTGATCCTGGCCGGCAGCCTCGCCGCAGCCCAAACCACCGCCGCGAAGGTAACACCGGGCAAGCCCGCGGCCTCGCCCGCCGCCGGCGATGCCGCGGTCAATCTTCCGACGGAGGCCACGGTCGATTCCTTTTTGCAGCAGACCTTCGGCTACCAGCCAGATCTCACCTGGAGGATCTCCGGCATCCGGCCTGCCGGCGTGGCAGGATTGGCGGAGGTCACGGTCGTTCTCGCCACCCAGCAAGGACAGCAGCTGAGCCGCTTCTACGTTGCTCCCGACGGGGAGCACGCCCTCACCGGCGACATTATCCCCTTCGGTGCCCGGCCGTTTGATCCCGCGATGAAGATTCTTGAGAAGGGGATCACCGGTCCTCAGCGCGGCCCCAAGGATGCCCCGGTCATCATCGTGGAATTCGGCGACTTGCAATGTCCAGCCTGCAAAAGGGCGCAGCCGGAGATCGAAGCGCTGGTCGCCGCTGAACCCAATGCGCGCTTTGTGTTTCAAAATTTTCCCCTGGGGCAAGTGCACAACTGGGCAGTCAAGGCCGCGGATTACGCCGACTGTGTGGGCCGCGCCTCGAGCGATGCCTTTTGGAAGTTCATCGCGAAGACGTATGAGACGCAATCCGACATTACTGCCGAAAACGTGGACGAGAAGCTTACCGCCATCGCCGACGGAGCCGGCGTCAAGGGTGCCGACATTGCCGCCTGCGCGGCTAAGCCCGAGACCAAGGCGCACGTGGATGCCTCGATCGAGCTGGGCAAAGCCGTGGATGTGACCAGCACACCCACCCTTTTCATCAACGGCAGAAAAGTCGCAAGCTTCGATCCACAGATGAAAGAGCTGTACAAGAGCCTGGTCGAGTTCGCGGCGAAACAACCGAAGTGAGCGCGGCTTCCGGCTTTGAGGTCCCGGCTCCCGGAAGAACCAGGGCAGCAAGCCTCCGCGCTGCGCCCATGAAAGGCAAAGCCGGCGGGGCCGAGGAAAGCCCGTCCTAGTTCTGGCTCATCCAGATCTCTGGGGTTATCCGATTAATATCTGCCAGGATGTGGGGCGTGATGACAATCATGAGCTCGTCCGAGTCCTCTTCCTTGGTGTTATTGACCATCGCCTGATTCAGGCCCGGAAGGAACCCGAGGCCGGGAATTCCGCTCAAGGCGAGTGAGTCCGTCCGCGAAATTGCGCCCGCCACGACGGCCGGCTCGCCATCCTTCAGGTTGATGCTTGCCTGGTATTCCCGGTTCGACATGATGGGGACTCCGTTGTTGGACTGACCGGTGAGCGAACGCACCTCGATGTCGAGTTGCAGGCTGACGCTGCCATCGCCGTGCACCGCGGGTTTGACCTTCATGTTCAACCCGATATCTTCGTAGCTCACGGAAGGGAACGGCGCGATGTAGCTCTGGTTTCCCAGAACCTGCGAGATCTGCGGCGAGTTGTAAATGGGCGCGTAGCTGGCATTCTGGATGGGATAACGCTCCCCCACGTGGAAGGTGGCGTCGCTGCCCTGGTCGGCGCGTAAGGTCATGTGCTCCAGACTGCGGGCCCAGGATTCGTTGACCGAAAGGGCTGCGGCCAGATGGTCAAGGCTGAGACCCATGAAAGTCAGTCCGCCGCCGAAGGTGGCCAGCGGCTGGCTGAAGATGGAGTTCTGCTGCCCTTCCAGCTGGGCAAGAAGACCCGAGAGCGCTGAACTGCCCGCCTGGTTGATGCCGCCGGAGGAAATGAGCTGGTTGATGAGTTGCTGGATGTTCTGTCCGGCCAGCCCCGCCAGCGCCGCTGCAGGAATGTTGTAGAGGTTAAACGCGTTGGGAACGTGCACCCCGATGTTGCGCGTGAGCTGGTGGCTGATCTGAAAGATGCGCACATCGAGCCCCACTTGCGGCCGCCCATTTCTGAGCTGCTCCATCAACTGGCTGCAGGCTTTCAGAATCGGCTGCGGCCCGCGTACCTCCAGCGTATCCGCGGTCTGCCCCGGGCTGACGAAACGCAGATCGAACAGGACGCGCAAGGTGTTCACCACCTCACTCGCTTCCTGCGGAGTGGAATGCGAGGGCAGAGTGAAGGTCTGGAGTGACATGCGGTCAAACTGCTTGTGATTTTCAGGATTGTCGGCCGCGACCAGAAGCTGGCGCGTGTCGAGCGCTGCCCACATGGTTTTGCTGATCTCACAGGCCAGTTTCAGAGCGGTGAAGAAGTCCACGTCCTCCACATTGAAGCGCACTTGCCGGTTCTGCACCGAATCGTCAAACTGCACCGTCACTCCGTAGGCGGGAGCCAACTGGGCGAAGAGGCTGCGCACGTCCCCGGTGAAGTGGAAGGTGGCGCGGTCGTCCCGCGGCTGGATGTGAATTTCGCCCGCATCCGCCAGCTGAACCGGCAAAACTGCCGGCGCATCCGCTGCCTCCTCGCGGACCGCTTCTTTGAACCTCTCCTGCACAAATTGGTTCTCCGGGTCAAGGTCGAGCGCGGCGCGGAATTCTTCCGCAGCCCGCGCACGCAGGTTCTCGAGCAACAGGACGTTGCCGCGCTCCACGTGGTTGAATACCAGCTTGGCCTTCACCAGTTCGCGCGCCGTCAGAAATTGCGGATTCTGCGGCACCAGCCGCGCAGCATTATCGAACTCCGAGTACGCCTCCTCCAGTTGCTTGCGATCCGCGAGCTTCCGCCCGCGGTTGAAAGCGCTGCGGGCTTCCTTGATCTGGCTCTTGGTGGCGATACAGTTGACTCCGCCCGGAATTCCATTGCCGCAGGAAATGGGCTGATCCGGCGCAGGATCGTTCCCAGCAGCGAAGGCAGGCGCCGCCAGCATAGCCGTGAGAAGTCCCGTCGCGATGATCAAAACTGTCCGCCGCATTTTGTCGTTTAATTCAGATGGTCTAATTCCAGTCGTCTGATTCTAGCCTGCTTTCCGAAGTTCGGGGACGCTAACCGGTCCTCGTACCTTCTGGTTCAACGGGGCTGAAGCTGGAAGCCGGCCCTTCAAGAGAACGAGTGGTTGGCCTGGGCTTGCATGCACTAAAGTTCGGTGGGACCCAGTCTGGTGCTCCTTACCCGCCGCGAGGGAACATCCGAAGCACCGTCTCTACGACAGCATCAACCGCTCGATCGAGCGCGCCTTACCGGTGACCTCGTCGACGTCTATCACCACGGCGCAGAGGCGCACATCGCCCGTGGCGGGCTCGAAGCGGACCGGCATGCCCTTCAGAAACTTGCCCACCACCAGCTCTTTCTGGACGCCGATCACGCCGTCGTAAGGTCCGGTCATTCCCACATCAGTGATATAAGCAGTGCCTTTGGGCAGAACGCGCTCATCGGCTGTCGGCACGTGCGTATGCGTGCCGATGACCGCGGTTACGCGTCCGTCGAGATACCAGCCGAGCGAAATCTTCTCCGAGGTGGCTTCCGCGTGCATGTCAACCACGATCACCTTGGCCTGGATCTTCGCGAGGAGCTGGTCGGCGGTGCGGAAGGGGTCGTCGTTCGCGGCCATGAAGATCCGCCCCTGCAGGTTGATCACCGCATAAGGGACTTTTCCTTTCGCGCCCTCATACACGCCCCATCCCGGCATGTCGGCCGGATAGTTCGCCGGGCGCAGCACCCTTCGCGCGGGCCCGCGGCCGTTGCCCTCAAGCGCTTGGAAGTAGTCCACGATCTCGCGCTTGTCCCAGATGTGGTTGCCGGTAGTGATGACGTCGATGTTCAGTTCAAACAGATCTTCCGCCAGCGCCGGAGTAATTCCGAATCCGGCGGCCGCGTTCTCGCCGTTGGCAATGATCAATTCAATGCCGTGATCGCGAGCGATTCCCGGCAGTCGTTCCTTGACGATGTTGCGCCCCGGGCGCCCAAAAATGTCGCCGATGAACAAAATTCGCATCTGTTAGCGCCAGCGTCTCGCCGGCCTGCCAAACGTTCGATGGTAACACGCGACGTTTGCTCAGCGTGGGTGCTGGATCGAGCCGCGGTCCGCCGTCTGCACGCTCGTCGCTCCGTCCTCCGGCACAAGTTCCGCCGTGCGCAGAAAATCATAATTTCCGGCGGGGTTCAGTTTCAGGTTGCGCACCCGGTGCGTGTGCACGATCACGTTGTCGAGGTACCACAAATCGATGTATGGCAGGTCCTCGGCCAGGACGCGCTGCACTTCGGCGTAAAGCGGCTTGCGCAACGCCGGATCAACCTCGCGCCGCGCCCGGTCAATGAGTTCGTCCACCTTGGGATTGGAATAGAACCCGCGGTTGGCGCCGTTGGGCGGAAATTTCGCCGAGTGGAAGACATATTCGAAAATGTCCGGGTCCTCGTTGCCGCCGATCCAGCGCAACCCGTACATCTGAAACGCGCCGTGAATTACGTCAGAGAAAAACGTGGCTGATTCGAAGCTGCGGATATCAAGCACGATCCCCACTTGGCGCAACTGCTGCTGCATGACGGCCACCATCATGCGCGTGTTCGCGTCCAGTGAGGTCTTCATGATGATGTGGAAACGCACGCCGTTCACCGCCGCGTAGCCGGCGGCATCGAGCAGACGATTGGCCTTCTCTGGATCGTGCCCGTAAGCGGGCACATCTCCGTCATACGCCCAACTTTGCGGCGGCAGAATGCTGCGTGCCAGTTCTGCCTGCCCGCGCCACAGGTAGTCGATCATCGCCTGCCGGTCTAGTGCGTACGCAATGGCCTGGCGCACGCGCGCGTCTTGCAGAATGGGAGCTCGCAGATTGAATGCCAGATATGCCAGCCGCGTTCCCGGTCCGCGTTCGACCGCAAGCGTTGGCTCGCGGCTGAGAGCGAGAACCGTATCCGGAGTGAGCGAATTGATGGCCACGTCTCCGCTGCCCTTACGCAGTTCCAGAGCCTGCGTAGTTTCATCCGGGACCACGGCGAAGCGCACGCGCGCGAGCTTGGCCTTCTCGCCCCAGTAGTCGTCGTTGCGTTCCAGAATAATTTCGCGGTCGGTTTCCGCGCTGACGAACTTGAACGGCCCCGAGCCGACCGGATTCCGCGTCATTTCATCCAGACTTCCGTAGGGAACGATCCCCATGGCGCCGTCCGAAAGGTTCCACAACAACGGTGAGTCCGGTTCTTTGAGATGAAATATGACGGTGGCGTCATCCGGCGCATCCACGTGGTCAACAAACCGATAGTTGGCCGCCTTGGTGCTGAGAATCTTGCCTTCAAGCAGTGAATCGAAAGTCCACTTTACGTCGCGCGCGGTCAGCGGACGGCCGTCTTGAAACTTCACGCCGCGATGAAGATGAAAGACATAGGTCAGCGGATCGGGAATCTCCCAGCGCTCGGCCAGTCCGGGGGCGACATCCAAATTGTCCCCCCGCGACAGCAGGTCGTCGAAGATCAAACCATCGATTCGCTCCGACCACGCATCGATGCCGACCCGCGGATCGAGATTTGTCGGGCTCGCCTCAATGATCATCACCAGCGTGCTGGGGTCTGGTTTAGAGGAGCAGGAGAGCAGGGAAAAGATGGCGGCAAAACAGAAGACCATGCGTGCGAGGGCGCATCGGAACCCAGACCGCGGACCCCGGGCCTCAGACCTCATAAGTCGATGTCCGAAGTCCGAAGTCTGAGGTCCGACGTCTGAGGTCCGTTGTTTATGCATACGAAATCTTCCCCAGAATTGCCGCGCGCTTCGCTCCCGTAGCCGAGGCCACGTTCGAGGGCCGCCGGCTCCACGTCTCGTAAGCCAGCACGGCAAACGCTGCTGCCTCTTTCGCTTCGGAAGGCAGGCCAAATTCGTCGGCCAATTTCATTTCGATTCCAAGCGGCGCCAGAGATGCTGCGAGCATCCTCATCAAAGTGGCGTTCCGCGCTCCTCCGCCGGAAAGAATCATTTCGCCAAAAGAACTTCTGGCGCCTAAGCCTGGCCGGCCGGTCACCAAACTCCGCACCGCATCGGCAATCGAGCGCGCAGTCAGAGCTGTAACGGTCGCGACTACGTCCTGTTTCCGCGCGCGCGCGCAACGGCGCAGGAAGTCGCGAACAAATTCGCGGCCAAATTCCTCGCGCCCAGTCGTCTTCGGAGGCTGCGCCCGGAAGAACCTCTGCTGCAATACTCGCTCGAGAACCGGCTCCAGCACCGTTCCTGAAGCCGCAATTCTGCCTCCGCGATCGTAAGGCCGCCCAAATAGCTTCTCAGTCACCGCGTCGATCACCATATTTCCAGGGCCGGTGTCGAAGGCAACGATGTCGCTGGCGTGCGCCCCGGCAGGAATGGCCGTAAGATTGGCGATCCCGCCAATGTTTTGCACGATGCGGCCGATCTTGGAGTCATGAAAGAGAAGGTAATCGAGATAAGGGACCAGCGGCGCGCCCTTGCCGCCTGCCGCCATGTCTGCCGGACGAAAATCCGAAACCACGGGCACGCCGACGCGTGCCGCTATGATCGCGGCTTCGCCTGTCTGCCAGGTCGCGGCGACCTTCTTCGTCAGAAAAAGTGTTGGATCGCCCTGATGGTAAAGCGTCTGCCCGTGGCAGCCTACCAACTCGGCCTTTGCCCCAAGCTTTTGCTGGGTGGCCAGCACCGCCTCGGCATAGAGTTCGCCCAGAACGAAGTTGAGCCGGGCCAAGTCGGCGACGCGGGCCCTTTCCGCATTCATCGCCGCAAGCACGGCTGCACGGACTCTTAGTGGGTACGGATATTCCGCGTGGCCTAGCAATTTGATCGTGTGGGGCGGACACTCCTGTCCGCCGGCGCCCGTAGCCGCGACACATCCTGCCGAGGAGCGCGCCTCATCCCTCTCGCCGATCTCGACCAGCGCTACATTAATGCCGTCGGCCGACGTTCCGCTCATCACTCCGGCTACGATCATTTTCCTGTCCGCATGCCAACCCCTCAGGGGCTAAAGCCCAGCGTTTATGCCGCCCTTGGCGGCCCGGCTGAAGCCGGGCCCTACCCAAAACCTATTTGTGAAATCAGTTCTACGCACTGCCATGGCGTCACAGCGCCGCCTTCTCCAGCCTCACCTGCTCGTCAAACTCCCACAAACGCCGCGTTAACCTCTGGACCCTCGCCGGCGACGGAGCCCGTGTGGCGCGCCCGCCCGCGTGCAGGATTCTCGCCCACTTTTTCTTGCATGCCCGCACGCGCCGCGCTGCTTCCGCCGCGCGACGGGCAAATTTCTCATCGCGCTCAACAGTCCTGACGAACTCTTCGCACGCTTGCGTGACGAATTCCTCGTGGTGGCAGATGAGGCACGAATCTCCACCCGCCCGAATAAACTCCACCGCTGCTTGCCCGACCGACGCCTCCCCTCGTACTCCGCCCATTTCCAGATCATCGGACACGATGAGACCGCGATACCTGATCTGCTGGCGCAGGATGTCGGTGATCCAAGTCTTCGACAGCGACGCCGGAGTCTTTTCTTTCGTGACCTGCGGATACGCCGCATGCGAAATCATTACGAACGGCAGCTGGGCGTGAAGCACCCGGTAGGGAAGCAGATCCTCGGCCCACAATTGCTGCAGCGGTTTATCGATCACCGGCAGCTCGTGATGGCTGTCAAGCCTGCCCTCGCCCAAACCGGGGAAATGCTTGCCGCATCCCAGAACCTTCGCCGTCCGGAGTCCGGCAAGAAACTCGCGCGCATAGCGAATCGTCTCGCGAGGATTCGAAGAGACCGTCCGCGAGCCCATTACGCTGCGCGAAGCCGCGAACGCCAGATCAAGCACCGGGGCGAAGTCTACGTTGAATCCAAAAGTGCGGCAGTTCTCGCCGAGGATTTGTCCGTGCTTGCGGAATAGCCTGCGGTCGGCGGTCGCGAACACATCCGCGGCCGAAGGCGTCGGCTCCAGGGCGTCGCGCAAACGATCCACGGGCCCGCCCTCAAGATCCACGCAGGTGAACAGCCGTGTGGCGACACACTTCTGACATTCAGCCAGCAGCCGCCACGTCTGTGGCGCGCTGCGAATATTCCGCGCGAACAGGATCACGCCCGCCGGCTGCACCCGCCTAAGCAGGGAAGCGAGCCGCGGCGTCATCTCTGTGCCGTCGAAGCCAATGATCAAAAGCTGGCCAAGGTTCCTCGAATGCGCTAAGGAGTCAGTCAGGGTCACCCCCTTGCGGCTCGGAAGGAGGAGCCCAGTGAACCACAGACTTGAACCACTGGGCAATTGCCACCAGGAAGATGGCAAGTGCGATCTGCCTCGCAGCCGATCCGGCTATAACGGCAGCATGTCGTGCGACTGAGGGCACATGAAAAACACTCAGGACGGCACTCCGGACCAAATCGGCTCCTACCAGGAGGAATGCAGTTCTTACGGAAGTCTTCGGAAACCGGAATGCCAGCATAAAACAGTAAGCGGCAGCGATGGGCGTGAAGACCTTAATAAGAATGCTAAGAAAGTCTCTGTGGACGGGGTGCTCTCCGGCAATCTGGCCATACAGCACGTTATGAATCTCCCCGGCGAGCAGCAGGCCACAGACGACAAAAAGCGCTCCCACTTCGAGTGTCGTGATCCAATCGCTTTCCACGGTAATCTGCCCAATCCGCGGGGATCGCATTGTAGGCTCCTTGCTCATTAGATTTCCTTCTTCAACTCCGCCAACAGATTCAGCGCTTCCAGCGGCGTCAGGCGATTCAAATCCACTTCGCGTAGCTTGTCGAGCACCGGCTGCGACAGCGGCGTGAAAATCGTCAACTGCGCCGGCGGCGGAGTCGCTCCTGGAGACAAATGTGCCGTGGCCTGCTGCTCCGCGAATTCATGTTCCAATAAGACCTCGCGCGCCCGCGTGACCACTTCCTGCGGCAATCCCGCCAGCTTGGCGACTTCAATCCCATAACTCCGGTCGGCCGCACCCGGCTCGACTTTCCGCAAGAAGACAATTCCGCCGCCGGTTTCCTTCACCGAGACGTGATAGTTCTTGACCCCGGAAAGCTGCTCGGCCAGTTCCGTCAATTCGAAATAATGCGTCGCAAATAGAGTTTTCGCCCGCACCCGCGCGTGCAGATATTCGACCGCCGCCCAGGCGATCGCCAGGCCATCGTAAGTAGCCGTGCCACGGCCGACTTCATCCAGCAGGATCAACGATCGCGGCGTCGCCGTGTGCAGGATCGCCGCCGTCTCCGTCATTTCGACCATGAAAGTCGAGCGGCCACGCGCCAGATTGTCGCTCGCGCCAATGCGCGTGAACACCCGGTCCACCACGCTCAACCGGGCCGAGCGCGCCGCCACGAACGATCCCATCTGCGCCAGAATCACGATCAGCGCCGTCTGCCGCAGATAGGTCGATTTGCCGCCCATGTTGGGGCCGGTCAAAAGCAGAATGTTGTCGGTCGTGCCGTTCATATACAGATCATTTGGCACGAAACGCTCCGTGCCCCCGGCCATTTCCTGCTGCTCAATCACTGGATGCCGGCCCTCAATAATTTCGATATCGCCGCCATCCCCCGAAGCCAACAACTCAGGCCGGCAGTAGTTGCGCAGCGCGGCAATATGCGCCAGCGACGCCAGCACGTCTACTTCCGCCAGCGCCAGCGCGGTGTGCCGGATCCGCCTGGCCTCGGCCGCGATCGCCGTTCGCAACTCGGTGAAGAGCCGCCGCTCGATTTCGACGATCTTTTCCTGCGCATCCAGAATCTTGACTTCGTACTCTTTCAGTTCTGGTGTAGTAAAGCGCTCGGCTCCAACCAGAGTCTGCTTGCGTTCGTATTCCGGCGGCGCCAGGTGCAGGTTGGATTTGGAGACCTCGATGTAATAGCCGAAGATGGAGTTGAATTTCACTTTCAGCGACGTGATGCCGGTGCGCCCGCGCTCGCGCTGCTCGATCTGCGCCAGAACCTGTTTGCTGTTGCGCGAAAGTTCCCGCAGTTCGTCGAGATCACGATCCACGCCCGCGGCGATCACCCCGCCATCGGCAAAGGTCAGCGGTGGCTCAGGCACAATCGTCGTGACGATCCGTTCCGTCAAGTCGCGCAACTCGTCGAGCGATGCATGCAAAGCTTTTAACCGCTCCGCAGCCAGCCGTCCCAGCGCGGCCTTCACCGCCGGAATTCTCGCCAGCGACGCCGCCAGCGCCAGTACGTCCCGCGGATTGGCGGTCTCCAGCGTAACCCGGCTCAGCAGCCGTTCCAGATCGAGCACGCCGTCGAGCGCGCGACGTAGCTCTTCGCGCGCGACGATATCCTTTACGCCCGCTGCCACGGCATCCAACCGGCCATTGATTTCGCCCATGTCGAGCGACGGCCGCAGCAGCCATGCCCGCAGCAACCGCTTGCCCATGGGCGTGACCGCAGCATCGATCGAGCGAATTAAAGTCACGCCTGCGTCTGCTCCGGCAAACAGCGGCTCGATCAGTTCCAAATTCCGCACCGTGACCGCGTCCAGCACCAGGCAGTTCTGCCGCTCATACCATCCGATGCGGTCAATGTGGTCGAGCGAGCCGCGCTGGGTCGAGCGCACGTAGTACAGAATCGCGCCCGCGGCCGAGGCGGCCGCCGTCTTGCCTGCCAGGCCAAATCCTTCCAGCGACAGAACGCCGAAATGATTCTCCAGCAGAGGAATGGCATGATCGGGCGCGAAGATCCAGTCGTCCAGTGGAGTCTCGGTGCAGTGGAAAAGACCATGTGGGGACGGCCGCCCTCGGCCGTCCTGGCGAGCGAAGCTCGCCAGCTCTTCCTGAGACATGTCCGCTCGATGAGGCATACCTCGTTCAAACAGCGGCGCCGCCGACCCGTACAGCAATTCCTTCGGCCGCAACTGCTCCAGTTCTTCCTGCACCCGCCGCAGCGCCCCGTCGCCGGAGAATTCGGTCGCCCGAAAATCTCCCGTGGATAAATCCAGGGCCGCGAATCCGACGCGGTCTCCCACTTCGGCCAGCGCCGCCAGAAAATTGTTTTCCTCCGATCCCAGCGACGAATCGGCTGCCGTCCCCGGCGTGACCACCCGCGTCACTTCCCGCCGCACCAGCTTCTTGGCCAGGCGCGGATCCTCCATCTGTTCGCAGATCGCAACCTTGAAGCCCTTACGGATTAGCTTGCCGATGTAGCCTTCCGCCGCGTGATAGGGCACGCCGCACATGGGTACGGCGATGCCTTTCTCCTTGTTGCGGGAAGTCAGAGTGATCTGCAGCTCCTTGGCTGCGACGATGGCATCGTCAAAAAACAGTTCGTAGAAGTCGCCCAGGCGGAAAAACACGAGCGCCGTGGGATGCTCTTTCTTGACCGCGGCATATTGCCGCATCAGCGGAGTGGACGGCTCGCTCATCTGGGCGGGACTGCGCGGATTATAACAAAGCGCTGGGGATGGCCTTTTACGGCATCTCTCACCACTGACCCGGAAATCGCGGTTGACTCCGGTTCTCTGCGGTGTTCTCCTTGAGTGTGGAACTTCGTAAAGATCCCATCACTCGCTCCTGGGTCATCACCGGAGATGATCTGTCGGAAAGCGCACCGCGTCCGGAATCGGCCTGCCGTTTTTGCCCGGGCAGCGCTCATTCCACGCATGTCATTGCGGCAACGCCCAACCACCCGGGCGCGGCCTGGGCCGCGCGCGCCGTGGTGCATCCCGCGCCGCTCTATCGCATCGAGGGCGAACCCGGCCGCCGTGGCGATGGCCTCTACGACTGCATGCACTCCGTGGGGGCGCATGAAGTGCTGGTCGAAAACCCGCGCCACGACCGGCATCTGTGGAACGCCAGCGACGAGGAAATCGGGCATTTCCTCCACCTCGCTGCCGAACGCATTCTCGACCTGAAGCGCGATCCGCGCATCAAGTACGTCAGCCTGTTCAAGGACTACGGCAAGAACGCCGGCCAGGAATTCAGCCATCCCACATCTCAAATCACCGCGACCCTGTTCGTCCCGCGGCGCGTGCTCTACGAGTTGCGCGCCGGCCGCGACTATTTCATCAGCAAGGAGCGCTGTGTCTTTTGCGATATTATCCAGCAGGAAGAACGCCAGGCGCTGCGCGTCGTGGAAGCGCGGGGCGATTATGTGGCGCTCTGCCCGTTTGCCCCGAGAGTCCCTTACGAGATCTGGATTCTGCCCCGCTGTCACGACTCCTCTTTCGAGCGGGCAGGGTTGAGCCGGCCGGGATTGCGCATGAACCTGGCCGCTCTGCTGCGCCGCACCCTGCAGCGCGTCCGTGCCATTACCGAGGATTTTCATCTCGTGCTGCACACTTCCCCCAGCAGCCTGCATCCCTCGAAGAATCTCGGCTACTGGAAAACCATTGACGACGACTACCACTGGCACATCGAGATTCTCCCCGTCGTGCAATCCAAGGCGCGCTCCTACACCTTCAAGGAGGTGTACTATTCGCCGGTCAGTTCCGAGACGGCGGTGAAGCAGTTGCGCGAAGCGAAGATCGATGGCTAAGAAAAGCTCGCGTAGGGACAGCCGCCCTCGGCTGTCCGGCCGGGCGAAGCCCGGCAGTCGCAACTGCATCGGACAGAGCAGCGATCGGGATCGCTGGGTGAACTTTCTTCCTGCTACAATCCCTCCCGTCAGGAGACTCCCCGTGAAACGTTGGCTCTGTTGCACTCTTCTCCTTGCCACTTGCTTCGCCCAGATCGCAGCCCCAAGCCCATCCGCCGGCAAACAGAAAGTCCTGTGGCAGAAGCTTGAAGCCAGCATTCAGCAGGTGGACCAGCACCTCGACGGCGTCATGGGCGTCGCGATTGAAGACCTCACCACCGGTGATCATTCCTTCCTGCATGAAGACGAGGTCTTTGCCCAAGCCAGTTCGATCAAGATCACAGTCCTAGCCGGCCTTTATCTGCAAGCCGAGCAAGGCAAGCTGAAGCTCACTGATCTCTACACGGTGCAGTCGTCTGATCTCGTTCCCGACAGCTACATCATGAACGGGCTCACGCCCGGCGTTACCCGCGTTACGCTGCGCGATCTCGCCACCATGATGGTTGCGGTCAGCGACAACTCCGCCACCAACGTCCTGATTGATCGCGTCGGCATGCCGAACGTCAATGCCATGCTCGATTCGCTCGGCCTCACGCACACGCGCCTGCGCCGGAAAATGATGGACCTCGAAGCCGCGAAGCAGGGCCGCGAAAATATTTCTACCCCGCGCGAGATGATGACGCTGCTCGACGCCATCTATCACGGCAAAGTGATGAACAAAGACTCGACAGCAGATTTTTTCAAAGTCCTGAGCACGAACAAGGATTCCTGGATTCCCCGCGACTTGCCCGCCGATCTGAAGATTGCCAACAAGCCGGGCGCGCTCGAAGCCGTGCGCAACGATTCCGGCGTCGTCTTCGTCGAGGGCCGTCCTTATGTGATCTCGGTGATGACGGCGTTCCTCGGCAACGAGCGCGACGGGGAAGAAGCGATCAGCAAGATATCGCTCGAGGCGTGGCGCATGTTCGACCGTCTCAGCCGCGCCACCGAGTACGGAAGAGTCGTCTCGCCCGGAAACGGCACCCGGTAGCTCGATGGTGTGGGGCGGGCGCTCTCGCCCGCCGCCGTAAATACAGCCTGGCCAATGGTCGTCATCCCGAGCGAAGCCGTTTTTCCGGCGGAGCGAGGGATCTCCCACGCATAGAGCCGTTGTACGGGGAGATCCCTCGTCCCGCTGGTGAGGACGCGGGACTTCGGGATGACGCCGAGCACTCGCCTGACACGCCGCCTATAGTGAGCCCGCCCCCGTCCCTCGCGCCGGAGCAACTTGCTGGCGCAGAAACTGCAGGGCAGCTTTGGCTTCGAGGGGCTGCGAGAAGTAGTATCCCTGCCCGAATTCGCATCCCAATTCGCTGAGCCGCTCGAGTTGCCGCGCCGTCTCGATGCCCTCGGCAATCACTTTCAGGTTGATCTTGTGGGCCAGAGTAATGAACACCTCGATCATGTCCGAAGCGGCGCGATCGCTCTGCATGTCGCGGATCAGAGACCGGTCGATTTTGAGCGCATCCACCGGGAACTGCCACAGGCCGCGCAGCGACGCCGAGCCCACGCCAAAATCGTCGAGCACCACACCCACTCCCAGGTGCTTGAGATGCGAGAGCACGGTGACCGTGAGTTTGGGGTCAGCCGCGGCCACGCTCTCGGTCATCTCCAACTGCAGCTGCGAAGGATTGATGCCCGTTTCCCGCAGCGCATCCTGCAGATCGGTGGCCAGCCGGGCATCAGCAAACTGCCGCGCCGAAACGTTCACCGTAATGTTCATCGGCTGCCCGGACGCGTTGTTCACTTCCCACTCCCGCAATTGGCGGCAGGCCTGCAGGATCAGCCAGTGCCCGATGGAGACCATGAGCCCGCTGTCCTCAGCCGCCTCGATGAAGCGGTAGGGGGAAATCAACCCTTGTGTGGGATGGTCCCAGCGCAGCAAGGCCTCGAAGCTCACCACCCGCCGCGTGTCCAGTTGCACCACCGGCTGGTAGTAGATGCGGAACTGGCGCGCGGCGATCGCGTTTCGCAAATCCGCTTCCAGACGCAGGCGGCCCTCGGCGCGCATGTGCATGACTTCGTCAAAAACCTCGCAGCGCGACCCGCCCAGCGCTTTGGCGCGGCGCATGGCTGCGTCCGCATCTTTCAACAATTCTTCCGGCTGGCCGTGTCCCGGCACGCTCAGGGCAATGCCTACGCTCAGTGCGGCCCGCACTTCCCGCGGTCCGACGAATAGCGGCTCGGCCACCCCGGCTTGGATTCTTTTCGCGATGCGCAGCGCGTCGCTGGGATCGCCCACGCCATCGAGCAGGAGGGTGAACTCATCTCCGCCCAGCCGCGACAACATCGGTTCCGGGGAAAGTTCCCCGCTTCCGTGGTGGGCAATCGTGTCGGCTTGGCGCAAGCTGGCTCCGATGCGCCGGGCCATCTCCCGCAGGATTTCGTCGCCCGCCGCCGTGCCCATGCTTTCGTTGAATACCTTGAAATGATCCACGTTCGTGAGCAGCAGGGCATACGGCTGGGCCGGGTCGCGCTGCGCGCGCAGAAACAGCTGGTGCAGCCGGTCCAGGAACAGGCCCCGGTTGGGCAGGCCAGTCAGCGGATCGTGCAGCCGGTTGTGCTCCAGTTGCTCTTCTGCCCGCTTGCGCTCGGTGATGTCACGGTTCACGATAACCAGCTTCGCGACTTCGCCCTTGCTGTCACGGACGGCGCTGGCCAGCGACTCCAGCACCCGCCAGCTTCCGTCCTTATGCCGGATGCGGTACTCCAGCCGTTTCCCAATCCCGGTCGCGCGCGCCTCTCGCGCCGCCTCCAGCACTTGGAAGCGGTCGTCGGGATGAATCTGCTCGAACGATGAAGTCTCGCTCAGCTCCGCCGGCGAGTACCCCAGAATCCTCTTGTAGGCCGGGCTGTTGTACAGCCGCTTCCCCTTCACATCCACCAGCGCAATCATGTCAGCGGCGTTTTCGGTAACGATCTGGAACAGTTCCTCGCGTTTGCTGGAATCTTTGTGGATCCCGTAAATCCGGTATTGCTGGTACAAGACCAGCAGGGCCAGGGCGGCGAGAGAGATGGATAGCGATTCGAGCATAATCAGATGCGTTTCTGTGTAGAACTCGTTTCACAAATAGGTTTTGGGTAGGGCCCGGCTTCAGCCGGGCCGCCAAGGGCTCCGCATAAACGCTGGGCTTTAGCCCTGAGGGCCTGGCGCCCGCCGCGCGCAAGACGATTTATGAAACCAGTTCTAGATATATCGGCAGGAGGACGGCGCAGGTTTAGAAGAATTGTTGATTGCTGATTGATGATTGTTGATTAACAGCTCGCGCTGCACAAAGCATCTTGGAAACCCCGGGGTTCTCACTCAACATTCAACAATCAACAATTAACCCGCGCCATCTGCACCAAAGACAAAGGCTCCAATGAAGGTCGATAATCGTGCCATGACCGTCCGCCGCCTCAAAATCTATGCCGGAGCCCAGGGCTACGTTTACCAGTACTACTTTGTCGGCAAGCGGGCGGCGTTGGCTGACGATCCCGAAGCTCCCGCCGCCGAATTCATCTTCGATGTGACTTCCGACCGCAAGCTGACCTTCGCGGTCAGCGTGTTTCTGCCGGAGAATCCGCTGGCCGAGTGGAGCGCCGCCCACGGCCGTCCTCTGAACGACGCCGAGCAATACGCGGCGGTCAAGCTGCGCCTGTTTCGAGCCTTCGATGAACTCGAGGACGTGCAGGCGCATGGCCGCCGCCTGACCATAAATGCGGCCTTGCTGGAAGAAACGCTCGCCAGCCTGGGCGTGGACTGATTCGCTGGGCCCGCGCCGGCGGTTGATCCATCCGGCACGAGCAGCATATAAATGCAGGCGGAGAATTTCCCTTGAGCATCCGTATATTCTCAGCCAGCCGCCGGTGTGGTTCCACGAGGTGCTGCATCCCGACGGAACTCCGTACCGGCAGGCCGAAGTGGATTTGATCAAGCGGCTCGAGCAGGCAGTAGGTCAGCTTTCGAATAGTTCTACCCAGGTCTTTGTGGGGACAGCCGCCTAAGCCTGCCCTGAGCGAGCGGAGCGAGTCGAATGGGGCTGTCCCGCGGAGCGAAGCTCCGCTGCCTGAATGCGCCGGCCTCACTCGTACCGCAGGGCCTCGATGGGGTCAAGATTGGCCGCGCGCATGGCGGGCACCATGCCGCTGATCAGGCCGACGATCACCAGGATGGTAGTTGCCACCAGCAGAACCCCGGGCGAAACCACCAGGCGAATGTCGCCGGCTTCGGCGTGCTGGGCGATCGCGCTATAAAGCGTGAGACGTCCCACGGAAATAGACACGGCATAGGAAAGAAGAATTCCGAGTACTCCACCCACCGCTGTGATGAACATGGCCTCAGCCAGAAACTGGAAAAGGATGTCGTGGCGGCGCGCCCCCAGCGCTTTTTCCACGCCGATCTCGCGCGTGCGTTGGGTTACCGAGACCAGCATGATGTTCATCAGGCCGACTCCGCCGATTCCCAACGTAATCGTGCCGATGAACGCCAGCAGAACTTTCAGCGCCATCGCAATGATGCCGAACTGCGAGAGCTGCTTCTGGGCATCCAGCACAAAAATGGCGCGCTGATCGTCGGATTTGAAGTTGTGCGCTGTGGCTAGAGTTTCGCGGATTGTCCTGGCCATCTTCTCGTGGTCGAGGCCCGCCGAGTCGAGCCAGATTCCGTCCAGGTAGTGGCGGTCTTTGAGGACGTCCATCGAGTTGTAAGGGATATAAACGACGCGATTGTTGTCGTTATCGCCCTCCTGCATCCGAGGTTTCCCCACTCCGATCACTTCAAACGTGACGCCATCAATGCGGATGGTTTCGCCCAGCGCGGGCATGCCCGAGAACAGCTTCTCACGCGCCTCCGAGGCCAGCACCGCATAGAGTCTGTGCTGCAGGTTGTCGGCATCATTCAGGAATCGTCCTTCCTCGATGTCCAGATTCCAGATGTCCTGGACAGAAGGGTCAAGCCCCATCACGGGGAAGGTGAAGGAGCGGTTGTTGTTCTGCACCGTCGAGTCCTTTTGCAGCATGCGGGCGATGTGGCGGCAAAGCGGCACGTTGTTGCGCAGAAGCTCGATGTCGTCGTTGGTGAAACGGACAATCACTCCCGCCTTGTTTCCGCCGGCCTGCTGCGAGGTGCGCCCGGGGAACACGGCGACCGCCGTCGCGCCAAAACTCTCGAAGATATTCTGAACGGCTTGCCCAAAGCCGTTGCCGTAAGAGAGCAGCAGGACCACGGTCGCGATGCCCCAGGCCATTCCCGCCATGGTGAGCAGAGTGCGGCGCAGGTCGTGGCGCATGGCCGAAACCGCCTGTTTGAGCATATCGCGGTGCATGTTATTCCCTGCGCAGAGCCTCCACCGGTTCGAGCGCCGCGGCGCGGCTCGCGGGATAAAGGCCGGCGGCGATCCCCGCAACCGCCAGGGAGACGACCGCCAGTACGGCAGTCGAGGGCACCAGCTTGGGCGCGTCAAATCCAGGTCCGAGTTCCACCCCGGAAAACGGCGCCATCACCGCCGCGGCGCCCGCAATGCCAATTCCGCCGCTCAGCAGCGTGAGAAACGCTCCCTCCACGAAGAACTGAAACATGATGCTGCCTTTGGTCGCGCCTACCGCTTTCCGCAGCCCGATCTCGCGCGTCCGGTCCGCGACCGCAACCAGCATGATGTTGACGATGCCGATCGCCCCTAGCGTCAGCGTGACTAGTCCCACACTGCCCAGGAACAGGTTCATCGCGTCGAAAATCTTGCCGACCTGATCGACTGTCCTGACCGTGTCCCACTCATCGAAGGAGTCAGGATCATTGGGGTCGAACCCATGATTGCGGGCGATGACTTTGTGAACCTCCTCCTGTGCCCTTTCGTGCAAGGCGCGCGATCTGGGCTGATAGTTGATATACGAAATCACATCGGTGCCGATCCCGGCATTCAGCGGCCGGAAATACTCGTGCATGGCGCTGAAGGGTACGTAGCTCTGGAGATTCTGGTTCATGTTGTCGCCATGGCCGATACGCTGCAGGGTGCCAATCACTTCAAAGCGGATGCCATTGAGGAGAATGCTGGCGCCGATCGAGGGCCGGCCCAGGAACAACGTGCGGCGGGCCTCATCGCCAAGAACAATTACAGGACGCTTCTGCAGGTCGTCCATATCGTTCAGCCAGCGGCCCTCATTCATGGGCAAGTAGCGGATCTGACTGAACCTGGCAGGAACACCCATCACCTGGCCGCTGGCTTGGTAGAAGTCGCTTACCGCGCGGAGGTCACCCCTTCGGATGACAGGCGCCGCCGCTCCGACGCTGGGGCATTCGCGCACAATATCCTCGTAATCGCGGTAGGTGAGGTAATACTGGCGCAAAGCCGTAAAGCTGCCCTGCACTGCCGGGGCGCGGCCCGACCAGATGAACATGACGTTTTCGCCGATGGAGTCGAACTGCTTGCGGTTGCCGGAGCGGAATCCTTCTCCCACGCCGACCAGCACCAGCAGCGAACCCACGCCCCAGGCAATCCCAAACATGGTCAGAAACGAACGCAACTTGTGCGCCCAGAGCGTGCGCAGGGTCTGCCCGAAAATGTCCAAAATGTGACGCACTGCTTGAATTATACGGAAGGGCGAACGTCAGACTTCGGACTTCGGACCTCAGACCTCGGACCCAAGACCTACACCTGGGTCTGCGGCTCTTCGGATCGACACACGGCCAGTTTTCAGCATTGGTCCAAAGCCTGAGGTCTGAGGTCCGAAGTCCGAGGTCTGACGCCTGAGGTCCGGGGTCCGCAGTCCGACGTCAGATTTTAATTCCGAATCGCCCGCGAGTTGGTTATTCTCTAGGCGGGATGACGATACTGGCCCTGAGCGAACTGCTGGGCGCCACGGTCTATGACCCGTCTGGCGCGGCCAGCGGGCGTGTGCGTGAAGTGACGCTCGCCCCGCAGGAGGACCGCGCCCGCATCTCGTCGCTCATCGTGAAAACCAACTCGGGCAACCGCGTGCTGCCCTTCGCCGCCGTGTCTGCGATTAACGGCGGCGTGAAGGCGGCAACGGCAGCGGCGGAATGGCCAGTGGCTAACGGCGCAGAAGGGCTTTTTCTTTTGGAGCGTGACCTGCTCGATCAACAGGTAATCGACATCAACGGCCGAAAAGTGGTGCGGGTCAACGACGTCGACCTGCAGTTGGATTCGCAGAAGGAGCCTACTGGGCAGACCCATCCCGTGCTGCGCGTCCATTCCGTGGACGTGGGCGCGCGCGGCGCCATCCGACGCCTGCTGCGGGGTGTGGCGCCGAAATCCGCCCTGCACGTCCTGCTCGGTCGCCTCCCGTCGCGCAGCATTCCGTGGAACTTTGTGGACCTGATCGAGACCGATCCCGCGCGCCGCGTGAAGCTGAAAATCTCCCATGAAGGGTTGGCCAAACTGCATCCCGCCGACATCGCCGACATCGTCGAGGATCTGGCGCCCGACGAGCGCCAGGCGGTGTTCCAGACCCTCGACGAGGGCGTAGCTGCCTCAGCCCTGGAAGAAGTCGAACCGAAGGTGCAGAAATCGATCGTCGAATCGCTCGACTCCGAGCGCGCGGCCGACATCGTCGAGGAGATGGATCCGGACGCCGCCGCTGACCTGCTCGGCGAGTTGACGGAAGACCGCACCGAACAAATCCTGGTCCAGATGGAGCCCGAGGTTCAGCAGGATGTCGTCGAGCTGCTCGAGCACAAAGAGGGAACCGCGGCCGGCCGCATGACGACCGAGTTTCTGGCCTTGCCGGTAAACGCGACGGTGCAGAACGCCATCGATTCCATGCGCGAATTCGAAGGCGGAGTCGAGGCCGTAAGCACCATCTACCTGGTGGACTCGAACGGTACGCTGGTGGGAGCGGTGCCGCTGGCACGGCTGGTGCTCGCGCCGCTTTCCACCCCGATGCTGGCGCTGACTCAGGAGCCGCTGGTCCTCGCCCACGAATCCGACCAGGAAAACGACGTTGCCGAGTCGTTCGACAAGTACAACCTGCTGACCCTTCCCGTCGTCGACGACCACAACAAGTTGACCGGCGTCATCACCTCCGACGACGTGATCAGCATGCTGCGCGCGAAGTTGTAAGAAAAAGCGGTGGTGGGCCTTAGCTCTCACTCGAATGGTTGGTTGCAATACGACTTCTCCAATCGTGGCCAATGCGGGGAGGTTCTTTGGAACGAAGAGAATTTATGAAGATCGCGGCGCTGGCGGCGGCTGCCGCTCGTAGCGCTCTGGTCCAGGGTGGCACTCCGGCACAGGGCGGAACTCAGGCGCAAGGCGGCTCGCTGACCAGGTTGAAATACCCGCTCGCGATCGCCATGTGGGATTTCTCCTGGCTGGAGCGGCGCTGGCCCGGCGCGGGATACGAAGACTGGGATTCGATTCTGGATGAGCTGAAAAAACGCGGATACGATGCCGTCCGCATCGATGCCTATCCGCATCTGGTCGCCACCGCGGCTGACCGCACGTGGGAGTTGCTGCCTTGCTGGAATCAGCAGGTCTGGGGCAGTCCGGCCAGGAATCGCGTGCGAGTGCAGCCCGAGTTGAACCAATTTATTCGCAAGTGTGCTGATCGGGGGCTTAGGGTCGCACTGTCCACCTGGTTTCGTCAGGATGCTGACGATACCCGGATGAAGATTCGCGGGCCCGAGGATCACGGCCGCATCTGGAAGACTACGCTCGACAGCATCGCGGCGAACGGACTGCTGCCCCACATTCTCTATGTTGACTTGTGTAACGAATTTCCGCTCTCCGACTGGGCGCCGTTCCTGCCACCTAACACGGAACGCGCCAACAAGCAGGGAAAGGAATGGATGCGCGACGCGATCGCGGTCGTGCGCCGGGCATATCCCGGCCTGGATTTCACGTTTTCCATCACCACCGAATACGACGCGTTGCAACAGCAGGACGTCTCCATGCTCGACTTCCTGGAGGCGCATATCTGGATGACACAGTGGACCACATTCTACGACGAGGTCGGCTACAACTACGAGCGTTTCGACCCCAAAGGCTACGATAACCTGGCTGAACGCGGGAAAAAGATCTACCTGTCAAATCCTGACCACTGGAAGGCGGGGCTCGCTTCCGGTATCCAAACCATTGCCGACTGGTCCCGCGCCACCAGGAAGCCGCTCGTCACTACCGAGTGCTGGGCCGTGATCGACTACAAGGATTGGCCGTTGCTGGAGTGGGACTGGGTGAAGGAACTCTGTGAACTGGGGGTGCGCACGGCGTCCGCGACTGGCCGCTGGCTGGCCATGGCAACCAGCAATTTCTGCGGACCACAGTTCGTGGGAATGTGGCGCGATGTCTCCTGGCACCAGCGTCTGACTGAGGTCATCCACCAGGGCCCCCTGCACCTCGATCAACCCAAAGCATAAGGATCAAGAGCGCCCCAGGAGCCAAGCCCTCAAACCCAAGACCCGGGACCAACTCCGGCATTGCCAAATCTCAAGTGCAGCGCACTTTTCCTTTGGTCAGATTCCCGGCCTGCGTTTATCCTGTTCGGTCGTTAGCTGCTCGACTCTGCTTCACCCGTATGTCTGCGAAGCGTGCGCATGAGGTTCCTGAGACATTGGAAGATCCGGATCCTGTTCTTTTTTGCTGTTGTCGGACCGGGATTCATTACCGCGAACGTCGACAATGATGCCGGCGGCATCTACACCTACTCGCTCGCCGGAGCGCAATACGGACATCTTCTGCTGTGGACCATGATCCCGATTACGCTCGCGCTCATCGTGGTACAGGAGATGTGCGCCCGCATGGGCGCCGTCACGGGCAAGGGACTGAGCGACCTCATCCGCGAGGAATTCGGTCTGCGCATCACTTTTTTCATGATGATCGGGATTCTGATCACCAACTTCGGCAACGTAGTGACGGAGTTTATCGGTATCGCGACCAGCCTGGAGCTATTCGGCCTTCCCCGCTACGCAACTGTTCCGGTGTGCGCCGCCATTGTCTGGCTGATCGTGGTCTACGGGCAGTACAAAAGCGTGGAAAAGATTTTCCTCGCGGCCTCGTTTTTCTATATCACATACATTTTTGCGGCCATTCCAGCGCACCCGGCCTGGATGGATGCCACCAAAGCCACTTTCGTTCCCCCCAAGCTGAGTGCATTCCGCGAACAGGCCTACCTTTATATGGTCATCGGCGTGGTTGGTACCACCATCGCCCCCTGGATGCAGTTTTACCTGCAGTCGTCCATTGTCGAGAAGGGCGTGACCAAGCGCGGCTATAAAGCCTCGCGCCTCGACGTGATCACGGGCTGCATTTTCACCGACATCGTCGCCTGGTTCATCATCGTGGCCTGTGCCGCCACACTCTATGTCCATGGCTACCGCGACATCAAGACGGCTGCCGACGCGGCGGCCGCGCTGAAACCGTTGGCGGGGAAGTATGCCTACATACTTTTTGCCGTCGGCCTGTTTAACGCTTCGCTGTTCGCCGCGTCCATTCTGCCAATTTCCACCGCCTACACGGTCTGCGAGGGGCTGGGATTTGAATCAGGCGTGGACATGAAGTTTGGCGAAGCCCCCATGTTTTATTGGCTCTACACCTTGCTGATTGTGGCTGGTGGCGCAGTCGTGCTGATTCCCGGCCTGCCGCTCCTGAAAATCGCCGTTCTCTCCCAGGTGGTAAACGGCATAGTGCTGCCCTTCGTCCTCATCTTCATGCTGCTGCTGATCAACAAGAAGGAATTGATGGGCGAATATGTAAACACGCGCCTGTTCAACCTGATCGCCTGGGCGACGACGGTGGTGATGATCGTTCTGTCGGTGGCGTGGTTCTGGACGCTGCGCTCGGGCTAGGGATTGGAGAGCAGCTTGCGCAACGCCGCAATTTCTTTTTGCTTCGCCTCAATGCTCTTTCGATAGTCTTCTCGTTCCTCAGGACCAGCATCAGGTGGAGGACCGTGCTGCAACAGATCACTGAGTTCTTCACTACGCTGGGGTAGCGACACGTTCCTGTAGTAGTCAAGAAACTCGCGGTCCGATTGAACGAACTTGCCATCCTGATAAACATTGATATGCTCGAGATACGGAGTCGGGAAAGCCGCACCACCGAACGGCCCCAGCGCTTCAACCGTGAGAACTTCATTCCTTCCGTTGTGCTTGATGTCCCGGATAATGCCGCTGAGGTAGCCCATGCCATAAGCGCCTTCCCCGCCCGTTAGATAGGCCGTTTTAAGATGGCCGTGATCGTTCTCAACCGCCATCAGCAGGGTCGGACGCATACGGCCGGTAATGTCCAACAGGCACACAAACTGCTCGCTGCCGTCCCCCTTCAAGTCAACGAACTCGTATTCCACCAGAACTTCCATATCAACATCCAGCTTATGAATGTTCTCAGGGTCCGTATGCGGCTCCGCCATCAGGACCGCTGTCGCGAATTGCCGGGCGGCTTTCTGATCAGGAATAATTTTTTGGAGTTCTGCAAGCGATTGCTTGTTCCAGTAAACTCTCAAGATTTCGTCCGTGGTTGCGGCTTTACATCGTGAGACCACCATGAAGGTCAACGCCGTGATGAACACGAGTCCAATGTGCTTCAGCATTGCCGTCCCCTGATTAACAATCCACTTAGTCCTTAATGCCGCTGGATATCTGAGAGCTTATTCAGAGTCTTCCTGGAGCAGCTTTCCCGCGGCGAGATCCCGCACCAGGGTCAGATCGGCTTCCAGAAAATCGTACTGCGGCAGGTCCTTGAGCGCGGCCCACTGAATATCGCGGAAGATGCGGTTCTCGATCTCTCCCTGGTACTCGCGCACCACGAAGAAGCGCAGTTCGACCATGCTGCGATTGGGATATTCATGGCGGATGCGCGCCACTTCGTCGCCGATCGTCGCCAGGATTCCGATTTCTTCTTCCAGTTCGCGGTACAGGGCGTCGCGCGGCTGCTCTCCGTCCTCGATCTTGCCGCCGGGAAATTCCCATTTCAGCGGCATGGTCTGATGGCGCGTGCGCTGACACACCAGCAGCTTGCCGTCCTTCTGGATGAGGGCCGCGACCACGCGCTTCATCTTCCGGAAGCTTCCAGTTTCGTTCCCACCAGCATGGCGCAGTACTGCACCAGTTCCTGGTGTTCAAGGGTGAAAGCAGAAGAGAAGTGACTGTCGATATCGAGCTCGCCGACCACCTTGCCCTGGACAAACACCGGCACAACGATCTCGGACTTGGTCTCGAGCGAACAGGCGAGATAGCGCGGATCCTTGCTGACGTCGTCCACCACAACGGTTCGCCCGCTCGAGGCGGCCGCCCCGCAAATGCCCTGGTTCAGCGGAATGCGCGTATGCGGGGTCATGGCGCCCTCGAATGCACCCAGCACCAGAACCGGCGGGTCCGCCCCCGGTTCAAGCAAGTAGAAGCCGACCCAGTTGTATTTCAGCATGCGCTCGTGCAGCGCCTTGACCATCTGCTGCATCAGATCGCGGGCGGTAGGCGCAGCTTGCGCCAGTTCAGCGACTGCCTGGCGTACTTCGTCGATCCTGCTGGCTGCCAGCATGTATTAAATCTTACCTCACGGCGGAGGGCTTTGCCGCTGTGGAAACTGGAACATCGGTAATCCGTCAGATTCCTTTGGTGCGCCGCGCTGCCAGGCTGCTGAAGAACTCGACCTGCGGCCCTGTTTTGAAAGGGCGCGGCTTCCAGCCGCGCCGTAAGTGCCGCGAATTCAACCGCGACTTCAGTCGCTGAGGGAATGGTCGACCGGCGAAGAGAGTTTCCCAGCAGCCGGCTAACGCTCCTGCTGGCGCAACCCGGCCGCCAGCGCATCCAGAGCCAACTGCGCTGCATGAGTCGAACCTTGCGGCAGGCCTCCGACCGCGGCGGTCAAGCTGGCGCGGGTCATATTTCGCGCTTCTTCCACCGTCTTTCCGGCCACCAGTTCGGTCAGCGCAGAGGCGCATGCCATCGCCGCAACGCATCCTTTCGCCCGAAATCGGATTTCCCTGACCCGTCCCGCTTCGATCGAGAGCGTCAGCCGGAGCACATCCCCGCACACCGGGTTCTCAATCTCCGCTATGGCGTCAGGTGCCGCAATTTCGCCCGCGTTGCGCGGATTCTGAAAGTGATCGAGCAGTTGGGCGGAATACATGGTTGCAATTCTAACGGCAAGGTGCCAGGACGTGTTGGCGCGCTTTCAGCGCCGCGATACGCAGATGCCATGTGGGGGCAGCCGCCCTCGCCTGCCCTGAGCGAAGCCGAAGGGGCTGTCCGGTCGAGCGCAGCTCGACAGCCTAGGCGAATAGGGTGGATTTTGGGTGGCGCAGCGCTTTAGCGCTGCGATGAAGTGGCCCGTTATAGCTGGGCTTTAGCCCCTGAGGTGCGTCAATCCGCTATCGTCCCGCCGTCCCGTCCGGAAAGTAGATGGGCCATGCGCGTTCGCGTGCCGTCGCTTCCAGTTCCGGCTTTGGATTGACGACAAACGGGTGTCCGGCCGCCGCCAGCATTTCCGTGTCAAAGCGCGAATTGCCAAAAGCCGCGTCCACATCTTTACCCACAACCTCTCGCAGCGCTTGCGGCTTGCCCACGCCCGAAGGGACCCGCACCAGGCGGTCGGTCACGATCCCATCTTCGACTTCGACTTTCGAGGCCAGGATGCGGTTCTCGGCTATGCCGAAGGGCTTGACGCCGGCGCGGATCACCCATTCGTTCGACGCTGAAACCACCCAGACCTCACAACCACTCTCCTCGAGGCGCCGGACCAACTCGCGCATCTCGGGGAAGATGGACCCGGGAAAGAACCGGGTCATGAAGTCGGAAGCCGCCTCGATCACCGCCGCACAGGGCAGCCCTTTGTGCATGGTCACCATCTCACCGCAAATCTCGTCTTCGCTGACCCTGCCTGCCTCGTATTCCGCATACCGGGCGCGCATGGCCCGGCCGACTTCAGCCGACACGACACCATTCTTGATCTCCCACTCGAAAAAAGTTATCCCGGCGTCGTTCGACCATAGCGTGCCGTCGCAATCGAACGCCGCCACCCGCGGCGAGAGCCGGAGAACCGATTCCAGAAAGTCGTGCTGGGTGCGGTAGGTTGGGTACGTTGCCCGGATTTCCATGCACTTCGACAATAACGTGCCGAGGCCGGAATGCGCAATGGTGCCGTAGCCATTTCAGATTGTAGATTTGAGATTTCAGATTGCAGATTGATTTGGGGTCAAATCTGAAATCTGCAATCTAAAATTGTTCATCAGATCGCCGTCTTCTCCAGCAACGCGGCGTACTCCTCCGGAGTGTTGACGTTCAGGACGACGAGCGGATCACCAACCGTAACGTACTGAATGTGTTGCTGAAGGCGATGTTCGATGTCGCGTGCCGAGGCCGTGGGCGGGGCCTGCAGAAAGGCTTCGATCAATTCGCGGCCGGCCAAATAAGGATGGCCGTGCTCTCCCGAGAACTCGGGAACCACCGCCCAGATGTTCGGCTCCGCGGCTTCGAAGGCGGCACGCAGGATTCCAATCGTCGTGGCGCCGACTGGAGGCCGGTCCACCAGCGTAATCACCGCCGCATCGCGCCCACGGTTGAGCACTTCGTGCAGTCCCACCTGCAGGGAACTGAACTGCCCGCGGCTGGGGTCAGGATTGGTGACCGTCGCCGCTCCGCTGGCATACACCAGCGGCGCCAGCGCCGCTTCATTCTGTCCCACCACCACGGTCACAAAATCGGTGGCGAGAGTCAGCGACCGGATCGCCGCCGAAAGGAAGGTGTCGTTCGACGCCGGCTGCCCTGCGACCTGCGGTGGCCAGGGCAGAAGAGCCTTGTCCGTGCCCATGCGCGCGGATTCGCCTGCGGCCAGAATCACTCCTGCGAAGCTCGGGGAACGGGACATGGAATCTCCGATTTTCGATTTCCGATTGCCAATCTGGTCCAACTGATTTTCAATCGGCAATCGGAAATTGTAAATCGGAAATTAGCTGTTGCGGTCGCCGTCGCCCGCTCTGTCTGCAGCCTCGGCCACGTCCCGCACTGTCTTGAACCAGCTCATGTGCGGCACAGCACCGGTCGCGTGGCGGCGCACCGCAATCAGTTCCGCCGTAATCGCCACCGCAATCTCCTCCGGCGTGATCGCTCCGATATCAAGGCCAATCGGCGCGTGAACCCGCTCGAAAAGCTGGGCCGGCACTCCCTCTTCCTCGAGCGTCTTGAAAATCTGTATGACCTTGCGCTTCGATCCGATCATGCCCACGTAGCGGGCTCGCGTCTGCACCGCCCAGCGCAAGATGCGCATATCGTCGCGGTGTCCGCGGGTCACGATCACGATGTAGGAAGACTCGTCCGGGTCGAGCTTCTGCATGGCCTCGTCGAAATCGAGGGCGTAGATTTCGCGAGCCGCCGGGAAGCGCTCTTTGGTCGCGTACGAGGAGCGGTCATCGCTGACAATTACGTCGAACCCGGCGCTCGCCGCGGTCTGGCAAACGCTTAACGCAACATGACCTGCGCCGAACACATAAAGTAATGCTGGAGGTAAGACGGGTTCAATGAAAACCTCCAGCGTCCCGCCGCAAACCAGCCCAGTATCGTACTTCGGATCCTGGTTGAGATCGAACGTCAGTGTACGTGGCTTCTCTGACTCCATCACCTCACGCGCGGCCTGCCAGACGTCGGCCTCGACGCAGCCTCCGCCAATGGTCCCGACAATCGAACCGTCGTCACGCACCAGCATCTTCGCCGTCTTGAACGACGGAATCGATCCCCGCACGTTGACGATCGTGGCCACCGCGCCCCGCCGCCCTTGACGGCGCAGCTCGACGATTTGTTCGTAGATGTCCATGGTCGTTGTTCCAGAACCGGTGCTCGGCAGGCCTGCACGCTGATTATCAGTCGGTTAACAGGGGAGAGTCAAACGCAGGCCACTTCTTTTCCTCACTTCTTCGCTTCCACCGCCGTCTTCCAGTAGGCCTGGTGCCCGATGTAGTCATCGTCGGCCAGGTTCGCAATGATCAGGCGTTTCAGTCGCAACGGATCAACCTTCGTGCTCTGCACTTTGTAGGCAATCGTGCCATCCGGACGAATCAGCAGGGTATAGGGCACCGCCGCGTTCCAGTCGGGATCAAATGCAGCGAGTTGTGGATAAAGGTCGGTCGAACCGAGGATCAGATTTGTGCTCGTGGCGTGCTCCGCTCGCAATACCTTCTCCACTCCCAGCCTCTCGTCCGGGTAATTGATACTTACCGTGACCAGATCAAAGGCGCGATGCCCGTACATCCGGTACATGGTTTCAAAGGCGGGCAACTCCTGGCGGCAAGGACCGCACCAGGTCGCCCAGAAGTCCACGAGCAGCAACTTGCCGGTCGAATTCTTGCGCAGCGCACGCAGGTCGTCAGCTGAAACCGGCTTCACGCTCACCGGCTGTTTCTCGATCTCTGCCATCTCTTCCCGGCGACCCTCCTCTTTGTACAGCCACTTCGTAGAGCAGCCCACTGCGGGCGTCTTGGCGACCGGAACTGGTTTCCCGGCCAGCAGCGCGTCCAGGGCAAGGCGGGCATCGCGCTGCGTGACCAACGCTTCCCTCGGATTGTCATCCACCCGGCCCTCATAGCGCAGTTTGCGCTCCGCATCGAAGATAAACACGTGCGGCGTAGCCGTCGGCCCGTACAGATTGGAAATCTTCTGGTCCGCGCCATCGTAGAGATAGGGGAAATTGAAATGCCGGTATTCGGCCCGAATCTTCATCTCCTCGAACGAATCGCCGACATCGGTGTATCCCATTTCATCGAGCCGGACTGCATTGGGATTATTGGGCTCGATCGCGACCACAGCCACGCCCCGGTCCTTATAGTCTGCGGTGATCTGCTTGATTCGGGTTTCATAGAGCTGCGAGGTCGGACAGTGATCGCAGATGAACGCGATCATCAGGATCTTGGAGGCCGCATAGTCCTTCAAACAGTGCGTTTTCCCATCCACTCCCAGAAGGCAAAAGTCGGGAGCGGCGGAGCCGATGGCAAGCGTCGGCGGACCGGGCTCTTCTTCCTCTTGAGCTGCGGCGATCGCGACCAGAGCGAGCATGACGGCGCACACAAGAGCTGCGGAAAGTCGTCGGAGCCAAGAAATCCAGGAGTTGTAAGAAAAGAATGGCAAACCGTGCATGATGGTCATCCTCATGCTGAGAATTCTACATCCGGACTGCTTGTCATCCTGAGGCGGGCGGTCTGTGCCCGCCGAAGGACCTGGGCGAGCCGCGCGATGCGTCGCGGTTTTTGCGACGCAACAAATGCGCGTTCGGCTCGCTTCCTTATCAAACTGCCGCCCGCATTTTCCCCGGGATGAGAAACATCGATCTCTATGGTAGGTTTGAGATTCTTCAATCGCCGCCACAGGAGTCCGCGCCCATGAAAGCCGTCCGCATTCATCAATTCGGTGGACCGGAAGTCCTCATGTACGAAGACGTGCCCGATCCGCAGCCCCGCCAAGACCAGGTGCTGGTGCGCATCCGAGCCTGCGCGCTCAACCATCTCGACCTGTGGGTGCGCAAAGGACTGCCCGGCGTGAAGCTGCCGCACATACTGGGCAGCGACATTGCCGGAGAGATTGCTGAAGTCGGCGAGTACGTCACCGGATTCAAACCCGGTCAGCGCGTGCTGGTCGCTCCCATGCATTTCTGCGGACACTGCTCCAGGTGCGTTGCCGGATTGCAGAACCAGTGCCGCGAGTTCACGGTTCTCGGCAACGGGGTTGACGGCGGCAATTGCGAGCTGATCGCGGTTCCGGCCGCGAACGTGATCACAATCCCTGACTCGCTCGATTTCAACCAGGCGGCCAGCGTGCCGCTCGTGTTTCTCACCGCGTGGCACATGCTGGTCGGACGCGCCGGCGTGCGTCCGGGGCAGACCGTGCTCGTGCTGGGCGCCAGCTCCGGTGTGGGCATCGCCGCCATCCAGATCGCGAAACTGTTCCACTGCCGCGTGATCACCACCGCCGGCGACGAATCGAAGCTGGAAAAAGCCCGGGCGCTGGGAGCGGACCACGGCATCAATCACTACCAACAGAGAATTTCCGAAGAAGTTCGCAAGATCACGAACAAGGAAGGCGTGGATATCGTCGTCGAGCACGTCGGCGCCGCTACCTGGGACGAGAGCGTGAAGTCGCTCAAGAGCGGAGGCACACTGGTGACTTGCGGGGCGACCACCGGACCCAGCGTGGGACTGGATCTGCGCCATCTTTTTGCCCGGCAGTTGACCCTGCTCGGTTCTTACATGGGAACCATGGGTGAGCTGCACGAAGTGCTCGGGCACGTGTTCGCCGGACGCCTGAAGCCGGTCGTGGATCGCGTCTTCCCGCTCAGCGATCTCCGCGCCGCCCACGAGCATCTGGAGAAAAGCCAGATGTTCGGGAAAGTCGTGGTGAACCCGTAGAACCTATCCGTAAGGCAGAGAATCGCGCCCGTAACACCACAGCATAAACTCATTCTCCGATGCGTCATCCCGAAGCCCGGCGCTCTTCAGCCGGGCGAGGGATCTTGCGCGCACCATCGGACGCTCGGCCCCGCGCAGGATCCTTCGCTCCGCCTGAAGAACGGCTGCGCTCAGGATGACGTCATCAAAAGGGAATGGCAGAGATGTCAAAGGGGGCGCCCCGAAGCCCTCTCTGGTTTAGAATAAATACACATGTCCCGCGAACTCGACTTCGGCCCTTACATTGACATCGAGAACGGCCACAAGGTCGTCAAGGAATTGACCTTCGGCAATCCCACGCCGGAGGGTTTCATCCTCACCACCGTCGATGCCACCGTCAACTGGATGCGCAAGGGTTCGATCTGGCCCATGACTTTCGGCCTGGCCTGCTGCGCCATCGAAATGATGTCGATGGGCGCGGCCCGCTTCGATATCGCCCGCTTCGGCGCCGAAGTCTTCCGCCCCTCGCCGCGGCAGAGCGACCTGATGATCATCGCCGGCCGCGTCTCCAACAAAATGGCGCCGGTAATCCGCCAGCTCTGGGAGCAGATGCCGGAACCCAAGTGGGTCATGTCCATGGGCGCCTGCGCCACGTCCGGCGGCGTGTTCAACAATTACGCTTTGGTGCAAAGCGTCAACCAGGTCATTCCCGTCGATGTCTACGTGCCCGGCTGCCCGCCGCGGCCTGAGCAGCTGATCTACGCCATCACCCTTCTGCAGGAAAAGATTCAGAAGGAGCGTGGCACCATGCGCAAAGCCCTGAATCTGGCGTAGCAGGCGTCAGGCCTCAGCCCTCAGGAAAACCGCCGTAAACTCTAAGTTTGTCATTTCGAGCGGAGCAGAAGCGCCCGGTCACCGGCGACTCTGCGAAGTCGAGAAACCTGTTCTTCCCTCCGGGCGGTGCGCTAGTTTGAGTTCATCCTCCTGTGAGGCGTCATCCCGAGCGGAGCTGTTCTTCAAGCGAAGCGAGGGATCTCCCTCGCAATCTGAATTTAACCGGGAGATCCCTCGCCCCGCTGGTGAAAACGCGGGGCTTCGGGATGACTCAATTGCGGCTGTCCCAGACGGCGCTATAATGAAGCAGATTCGGCCTGGGGTCGTTTATGGAATGCCCGCGCGGCGTGTCTTACCTGTTGGTTTTGTTGCTGATTCCTGCGGCGCTGCTCGGACAGACCACGCAGCCGGTGCCGTCCCAACCCTCCGCGGCAGCTCCATCCAGTCCGGCGCCGCCAGCGCAAAAGCCTGCTCCTCCGATTCCCGCCAACGCCCCCCACATGTCGAAGCAGACGCGCTACGAAATCATTCGAGACTTCGAAACTCAACTCGTCTACGCGCGCACGGCCTTCCCCATGGGCACCAAGGGAATCAGTCTGAAAGATGGCGTGACGACACCCAACGGCCAGGAATTGCAGCAGTTGCTGACTGTCTGGGGCCCGGCGCTCAGGCCCGGCGACCCGGCCCAGATCTCCTTCGTGCAGATCAAGGACGACCACATTCACTTCGACATCAACGGTGGCGCGATCCGCCGGAAAAAGTGGTATCAGCACATCCAGGTGGCCGGCGCCAGCGGCATGCCGGTTGAGCTGTCTCCCAATGAAACCCAGCAGAACGCGCATGGCAGCTATCTCGACATTTATTTCGACAAGAAATATGTCCCGGAGATGAGTGCCCAGCAATTACGCGACCTGCTGTTTCCCGTGCTCGACTTTAACGCCAGAAACAAAGAGGAAGCCTATCTCGACACCGTTCCCCCCAAGGTGAAAGAAGCCATCCAGGCTCACCACGTGCTCGTAGGCATGGATTCGGAAATGGTGCTGCACGCCAAGGGCAAGCCGCCGAAAAAAGTTCGCGAGAAGGACGGCAACACGGAATACGAAGAGTGGATTTACGGCGAACCGCCCCAGGACGTGGACTTCGTTCGCATCGTCGCCGACGAAGTGGTGCGCGTCGAGACCATGAAAGTCGGCGGCGAAAAAATTGTGCGCACTGAAAAGGAAGTCATCCTCGATCGGCCGGACAAAGAAGCTCAGGCTAAGAAAGAGCAAGAGCGCCCGCCGAACGCCCCCAGCCTGCGCCGTCCCGGGGAAGATCAGGAGAACGTGCCCAAACCCGCCGACACTGTGTCCCCACTGCCTCCCACGCCGCCGCCCGACATTCCCCAACCCTCGGGAGGTTCCGGCCCCGGCGCCACCTTCGCCGGCCACTAATCAGCCGGTCCGACGGATCGGAAGCTTTGCCCAGCTCCCTGATATTCCTGCTTCTGATGTTCCTACTTCTGTGCGTCTGCGGTCGCGTTCAAAACAATCGTCAGCGGACTGGGACGGTCGGGCTTGAGGTAGCGGTTCACCAGAAATTGCTCTCCATCCTTGCTGACATCGTAAATGAATGTATCGGTGGAGGAAACCGGGGCGCGGCCGCGAACCTGGAACAGAGGAACAGGCGTTCCGCTGGAAAACGTCCCTTCGTTAGTGACCGGCGCCGCCATCAAAATTCCAGACTGTCCGATGTGGAAAGCTCCTTGCCGTCGCCGCGCCAGCGGGGCTCGGTGCCGCCGCCGCGCGAAATTTGCCACTTTCCGGCTCCCGCGGGAAACGTGGTGACATAGACTTCCCACTCGCCCGATTCATTGGATGCATAGGCCGCCCATTTTCCGTCAGGAGAAATCTGGCCATTCCTTTCCGAGCCCCTCGTCTCCAGGAACGGAACGGGCTTCCCGCCCGCAGCCGGTATTAGAACAAGGCCGGTGACGCGGTCCCCGACGGGATGGGGAAAGAACATCGTGCACAGGATTTGCTGATCATCGACTGTCCAGGAATTCGGCAACACGTCCGCGGCGATTTCCCCCGAGTACAGCGTTTTTTCCCGTTCCAGCCCCGAGGCTGCCTTCGACATAAGATTGACGTGTTCCCCCACCGTACGATAGGCGATGGTCTTTCCGTCGCGCGACCACATCCCCACGACAGCCTCGGCCGTATCGAAGGTGAATCTCGTGTTGGAGCCGCCTTGCAGGCTTTCGAGCCATACATCCACGTTGTTGGTCTTCACGGCTGCGACGTCCACGGCCACGCGCTTGCCATCGAGAGAGAGGATGGGATTCGAAAGTGTGCCGGGTTCTCCCACGCGAGCCACTTCTTTGCCCGCGCGGTCCACCCATGTCAGGGCCGACAAGGTGGTCTCGGTACTGGTGGAATAGATCAGGTTTCCATTGGCGGCAGAGGAAAACGCGCCCCAAAAAATCGACGGCTGAAATCCAACCGATTCTGCGACCACCCGTGGTTCGCCGGAGATGATTCGCCTCGACATGTCGAATGCCGAAGCTACTAACTGGCGCTTCTCATTCGAGTAAAAGATCTGGCCCTGCCCGACTCCCGCATTGGAGTGCGTCAGGACCACCAGCGTTTTTTCCTTGCCATCCAGGGAGCCTTGGTAGATGCCGCTGACACGGTCATCGCGGTTGCCCACGAAATTTCCAGCCCAGAATAAAAAGTGATCTCCGTCAGGCAGAAATACAGGCCAGCGATGCGATTGCTCGTCCTTGCCCAGTGTGGTGAGAGGCGCGCCACCGCCGCCGTCCGCATTAACGCGCCATAGTCCGCCTTGGGGTTCCGGACTGTAGACGATGACGTTCGTCGATCCCCACGCCCCGCCCCGGGCAAGACTGGCTCGGGCGAGGGCTTGAGGCGGCCCGCCAGAAGCAGATACCTTCAGCAGTTTGCCTTTGGCGAAGAACGCGACGTAAGCATCGTCCGGCGACCAGAAGGGAAAGTTCGCGCCTTCCGTTCCGGCCAATTCGATCGCGGCGGGTGAACCGATGTGCTGCACGAAGAGCGTGGGCGCACCCGTGGTGTCGTCGGGCGAAACGAACGCCAGCATCTGCCCATCCGCGGAGAGAGCCACCTGGGTGACCTCGCCCGGAACCGGCAGCGCGAATTGCATGCGCTGGGCGGCAGGTCCTTTTCTGGTGAAGAGCCAGCCGACAAGCAGAATGCCCACTAATGCCAGCGTCAATGAAGCCCACAGCCACCGCCGGCTGGTACGTGGCGCTGGCGTGGCCCGGGCCGCCCCACTGGCCTCGGTGCCCGATAGAGCGTCCAACGCAAAGGCGAGATCCTGTGCGGATTGGAAGCGCTGTTCCGGACGCTTTTCCAGACAGCGGCGCACGATGCGCTCCAGCGCCGGAGAGACCAGCTTTGTACGGTCGCCCAATTCCGGCGGATCGTCTTTGAGAATCGCCGTCATCGTCTCTGCCGCCGTGTCGCGCTGAAACGCCCGCTGGCCCGAGAGCATTTCGTAAAGCACTGCGCCAAAAGCGAACAGGTCGGTGCGATGATCCAGCGCTTCGCCTCGCACCTGTTCCGGCGACATGTAGCCGGCCGTGCCCATCACCACTCCAGCCAGCGTTGGCGAACTGGTGAGCGTTACGCCATCGGAACCAGCCGCGCCTGAGGCAAAGCTCTGAGTCAGCTTGGCCAGCCCGAAGTCGAGAATCTTTGCCCGCCCATCCTTGGTGATGAAAAGGTTCTCCGGCTTGAGATCGCGGTGAACAACGCCCTTTTCGTGGGCGGCCGCGAGGCCGGAGGCGATCTGCACTGCATAGTCGCCAGCCTTTCGCGATGGCACCGGCCCTGCGCGCAGGATTTCGCGCAAGCTCTCTCCTTCCAGGAGTTCGGAGACCAGGTAGGGGCTGCCATTCTGCGACCCGATGTCATACAGCCCCAGGATGTTGGGATGATTCAGCGCCGCAACCGCGCGCGCTTCCTGCTCAAAACGGCGCAGACGTTCCGGATCACTGGCGAATGCTTCGGAAAGAATTTTCAGCGCGACATCGCGTCCCAGGCGCCCGTCGCGGGCCCGGTAAACCTCACCCATCCCGCCCGCTCCGACGATTCCGACAATCTCATACGGCCCCAGTTTTGTGCCCACGGTCAGTGTCATAGAGTGCGAGGATTATACCTGCACGATAGAATGCTTGTGTGCCCGCCGCCATCCAGTGCCGCGACCTGCGCAAGACCTATGACGGCAAGGTCGAGGCCGTGCGCGGACTGAGCCTCGAAATTCAGGTCGGGGAATGCTTCGGGCTGCTTGGCCCGAACGGCGCGGGCAAGACCACCACCATCGAGATCCTCGAAGGCCTGCTTGCGCCGACCAGCGGGCAGGTTTCTATCTTCGGCCACTCCTGGCACGAGAACGAGCGCGAAATGCGCGAGTGGCTGGGCATCTCGCTGCAGGAAACGCGGCTGTCGGAAAAGCTCAGCGTGCGCGAGACCATTGAGCTTTTTGCCAGCTTCTACCGCCAGCCCCGCTCGACCGGCGACGTGCTCGAGCAGTTGCAGCTCACCGAAAAAGCCGACGCCTGGGTGGGTAAGCTCTCCGGCGGCCAGCGCCAGCGCCTGGCCGTGGCCACGGCGCTGGTCTCGAATCCGAAGATTCTTTTTCTTGATGAACCCACCACCGGCCTCGATCCGCAAAGCCGCCGCCAGTTGTGGGATATCATTCGCTCCTTTCAGCGCTCCGGCGGCACCGTGTTGCTGACCACGCATTACATGGACGAAGCGGAGCGCCTCTGCGATCGGCTCGCCATCGTGGACCACGGCCAGATCATCGCCGAAGGCTCGCCCGCCGATTTGATCGACCGCCTGGGCGGGCATCACGTGGTGGAGTTCTCCGTCGGCAGCAACGGCTCGGCGCCAATATCAGAGCCAGGCTCAGAGCATTCCGCGTCAGCCTTCGAAGTCTGGCGCGCTCTGCCCGGCGTGGAGTCGGTGCGTGAGGACGATGGCCTGGTGGCGCTTAATGTGAAGGAACCACATCTGACAATCCCCGCACTGCTCGACGTAATCGAGCAGCAGGGAAGAGAATTGGAGCATCTGACCACGCGGCAGGCCAGCCTGGAAGATGTGTTCGTCCGCTTGACCGGCCGCCATCTGCGCGAGGAGTAAATGTGGCGCGGACCTGATTCGGATGCTTTGAAAGGGCGCGGCTTGGTAGGCCATGGCTTTAGCCATGGCTCGCGCAGCGACCGCGCCCATGGCTCGCGCAGCGACCGCGCCATACACGTGCCATCGAAAATCAGGGGCTTCAGCCCCAGCTAGAAAGGGTTTAAGCATGAATCGTGCAATCAAATTTGCAATTGCCTTTGTACTTGCGCTCATAACCTCTTGCGCCTGGGCTCAGGCGGCTTCTTCCGCCGCCCCGGACGCTGCTTCCTTCGCCCCCTTCCAGCAATGGGTGGGCGCAGTCCTTACCGGAGACGCCGCCCTCCAAGCGCTCTACAGCACCGATCCGCCGGCAACAATCAGGGTGAAAGACCAAATGATTACGGCCAGCGACGACGTGAATTTCTGGGTGGGGATGAAAGTGCGGAGCATGAAGGTCGAAATCATCCGCAGCACCACCCCGCGCCCCGACGTCACCCACATCATTTTCCGCGCCGATGTCATGACCGGCTTGCCCGACGGGCACTCTACTACGGTTACCGACGATCACATCTGGCTCAAGCAGGGAGATCAATGGAAGCTCTCGTCCGCCGAACGAACCGATGCTCCCCGCCTCAAGCAGCCTTCCGACATGAAGAAGGAAGTTTATCCGGTNNAGCGGCCCGCGAACACAAGCGCCTCCTGCTGGTCTTCGGCGCTAACTGGTGCTTCGACTGCCACGTTCTGGATCTGGCTTTCCATCAGCCCGATCTGGCCCCCATTCTCGCGGCAAACTACGAAGTCGTGCACATTGACCTGGGTCCCGACGAACACAAGAATCCGGATCTGGTGAAGGCATACGAAATCCCGCTGAACAAAGGCATTCCGGCGCTCGCCGTCGCCGAAGCCGATGGCAAGCTGGTGGTGAGCCAGAAGAACGGCGAATTCGAAGACGCGCGCGCGTTAACACCTGAAGTCCTGGCCGAGTTCCTGAATAAATGGAAGCCGCAATAGCAGTAGGCATGCTGTCGGGAGCAGCAGGGGCCCGGACATGAGCACGCCCCGGAGGGGCGCGAGATAATAGCCCAGCGCTTCAGCGCTGGGATCCGATTCAACACGAGAGACCGAGTCCCGAAGGGACGGCACAAACTGGCATGAGCGTTGTACAAGAAGCGCCTGTTACGCGGGCCCAGACACCGCCCAGCGCTCCGCGGCAAAACGGCCGCTGGTCCGGCTACTTCCACCTTCTTACCGCGCGCATGCTCGAACTCAAGCGCGAGCCCGAGGTCGTGTTCTGGGTGTTCGCCTTCCCGCTGCTGCTGGCGCTCGGCCTCGGCATCGCCTTCCGCAACAAGCCCGCCGATGCGGTCTCGCTCGCCATTGTCCAGGGCGCTGGCTCCGATAATGCGCAGGCGCTGCTCGCCCGTTCGCCGCAACATGCCACGTTCAAAATCCACGTGCTTAGTGCGGCCGAAGCACGCAACGGATTTCGTCTCGGCAAATTCGATGTTGTGATCGAACCTGACGGCAAGGGAGGATTCCAGTACCGCTACGATCCCGACCGTCCAGAGAGCGTTCTCGCCAGATCCGAAGTCAACGACGCCCTGCAGGCAGCCGCCGGCCGCAAAGACACGGTCTCGACCACCGCGGTCACCTCCTCCGATCCCGGCTCGCGCTACATCGACTTCCTGATCCCCGGCCTGCTGGGCATGAACCTGATGAACTCCGGCATGTGGGGCATCGGCTTCGCGCTGGTGGATATGCGCCAGCGCAAATTGCTCAAGCGCTTCGTGGCCACGCCCATGCGCCGCGGCGATTTTCTCCTCGCCCTCGCCTCCAGCCGCCTCATCCTGATGATCATCGAAGTCGGCTTGTTGCTGGTTTTTGGCGTCCTCTTCTTTCACATGCGCGTGCTCGGCTCGGTCGGCGCGATTGCGCTCATCGGCGGCCTGGGCTCGCTCACCTTCGGCGGCGTGGGCCTGTTGACCGCCAGCCGCGCCCAGAAAATCGAGTCCGTCAGCGGCCTCATCAATTTGGTGATGATGCCCATGTGGATTTTTTCCGGCGTCTTCTTTTCCTACGAGCGTTTCCCGGCAGTGATCCATCCCCTGATCAAAGCGCTTCCGCTCACAGCCCTCAATGACGCCCTACGCGCCAGCATCCTCCAGGGCACACCGCTCCTCCATCAATGGCCGCGCCTGCTGATCATGGTTCTTTGGGGCGGAATTTCGTTTTTTCTGGCGCTGAAATGGTTCCGCTGGACGTAGAAGTGCCACCCCGGGGAGTTATCCCAGGGGCCCGTATCCGGGACCTGTTGCCTAGCTTTAAGAGAACTTACCCGTGTGGCCGTTTGTTTAGGCGTGAAGCTACGATTGCCAACCGGCAATCTAGGCAGCCTGCTTGCGCACTTTGGCCCAGCGTCGTCTTTGGGCTTCGGCGATTCGCCGCCGCGCTTCCTTGCTCAGGACCCGCTTAACCTTCTTAGTCCTGTTGCCATTGGCATGGCCGAGCGCGTCCAGTGCCTTCTCCACTCGTTCCATCTGCTTTTCTAAGCGGGAATGCTCGTGCCGCAACGAAGCCACTACCTTGTTGAGGTTAATCATTTATTCCTCCTTATAACTAAGGCTAACATGAGAACAACACAAAGTAGAAATAAGTTACATCACCCGGGGACTTATTGCGGCTTGGCCTCCACAAACAAGAATCCCTGCACTTTGCTTAGGTCGTCGCTATCACGATTGAAGACAACTTCCCGGCGCGAATCCGAATACCGCGTATCCCAGAGCAGGAACTTGTGGATTACAGTCATCTGCGTCATTGAACCGGACGTGGCGTCGCCAGACGCGATCCACATATAGACGATGCCGTGCACAACATAGATATGCGAATTCCACTGCATAAGTGCGGCATGCTGGTTCAAAAACCAGGTGACGAGCAGACCGGAATTCACCGCATCCGGCGTGAGATATGTAGCAGTAACCATCACGGGACGGCCGTCGCTCAACAGGTGCCGCCCTTGCAGTTTGCTGGCGACATCCTTCAAAGACCTGGGATCGGCTGCCCCGGCACTATCTTCGAGAGCGGAGTCCTTCCCGCAACATATTTCCCGGTCGTGAAACACGGTGTCCAGCGAAGTAAGCAAGACTTCAGAGCGGTCATGCGACCGCGCCATCAGCGATGGCAGATCGTGAACCTGGATCTCCTGATCCTGATTCAACACTTGACCGTAACCGAAGCAACAAAGGGCAAAGTACGGCACAACCAGTTTCGTCAGTACGCAGCCGCGTGAACGGAGCTTGGTCATCACCCACCTCCGCCTTCACCTAAATTGTAGATCGTTCCGGAGGCTCTCTTAGTGACCTTTGCGAAACTTTACATCCGGGCGGACATGGTCTTTCGCCCTACCCGACACTCGCCAGAAACCGCGGCGCTTGCCGAGCCTTCGTCGCCTGCTCAAACGAGTACGCCAGCCGGATCAGAGTAGGTTCGCTCCAGGCGCGGCCAAAGAAAGAAATCCCCACCGGCAAGCCAGATATGAAGCCCGCCGTCACATTGATGTTGGGATACCCCGCGACCGCCGCCGCGTTCGAACTGCCTCCCGAATCGTGATCGCCATTCAGCAGATCGGTCAGCCACGCCGGACCACCCGTGGGAGCCACAATCGCGTCTAACTTGTGCTTGTCCATGAGCGCGTCTATCCCTTCGCTTCGCGCCAGTTGATGATTCGTGGCCAGCGCATCCACATATTCTTTTTCGGTCAGCGGCCCCTTGCCTTCTGCTTTCAGGAATACATCCTGTCCGAAGTAAGGCATCTCTTTCTGCCAATTGCGCTCGTTGAATTCGATGATGTCTTTCAGCGTTCGCACCGGAGCACCCGGACCAAGCCGCGCCAGGTAGGCATTCAGGTCCGCCTTCAATTCGTAGAGCAGAACCAGAAATTCGCTCTCGCCGAACTTCCCGTGGGTTTCGATGTCGGCCGGATCCACCAGCGTCGCGCCCTGCTTCTTCATCACGTCGAGCGCCTGCTCCATGAGCGCGTCTACCGCATCGTTGAATCCGAAATACTTGCGCGCGACGCCGATGCACGCGCCCTTCAAGCCATTCGGATCGCAGAATTGCGCATAATCGGTCTGCGATTTCCCCGCGCTGGCGGCTGTGGCCGAATCTTCGGGGTCCAAGCCAGTGAGCGCACCCAGAAGAATTGCCGCGTCGCGCACTGTCCGGCACATCGGACCGGCGCCATCCTGGCTGTGCGAAATCGGGATGATCCCGCTCCGGCTCACCAGTCCCACGGTCGGTTTGATCCCGGCCAGCCCGTTCGCCGACGACGGACACACGATCGAGCCATCCGTTTCCGTGCCAATACCGGCGGCGGCCAGATTCGCCGAAATCCCCGCGCCCGTGCCCGAGCTCGATCCGCACGGATTCCGGTCGAGCGCGTAGGGATTTTTCGTCTGCCCGCCGCGCCCGCTCCATCCGCTGGTCGAGTGGTTCGAACGGATGTTGGCCCATTCGCTCAGATTGGTTTTGGCCAGAATCACCGCGCCCGCCGCGCGCAGCCGCTGCGCCAGGAACGAATCTTTCGGCGGTTTCGATCCCGCCAGCGCCAGTGATCCGGCCGTGGTCATCATCCTGTCCGCCGTATCAATGTTGTCTTTGATCAGCACTGGAATGCCGTGCAGCGGTCCGCGCGAACCTTTCGCTTTGCGCTCCTCATCGAGCCCATCCGCGATGGTGAGCGCATCCGGATTCAGCTCGATGATGGAGTTAATCGCAGGACCGTGCTTATCAATTTCTTCCATCCGCGCCGTGTACTTCTCGACCAGCGATCGCGCGGTGAACCTGCCCGACTTCATCCCTTCCTGCAGTTCTGCGATCGTGATCTCATCCAGTTCGAAAGGCTTGACTCCTGGATTCGGCTCGGGGCATGCGCTTCCCTCAGAAGCGGAAGACGCGCCCGCCCGCGCCGCTCCCAGTGCGGGATAGAGCGCCGAAGCCGCGCCTGTCACCAGCGCGGATTGCAGAAAGGAACGGCGGGAATGAGTGCTTTCGGAATTGCGTCTTGCTCGAGACATGAGTCGGGTGTCCTTGCAGGTCGGAGATCGAACAGAGACAGTATCTTACTCCACCCAAACTCGGCCGTGCACGGGCCCGGCATATGCCGCAGGAGTCACACGCTCACGCGCAAGGGCAAGAAGGTAAAGAAGGAAACGCCTGGGGGTCTTGCTTTTGGTCTTCTTTGCGACCTTCGCGGCTTTTCTTCGCGTCCTTTGCGGTACTAGCTTTTGACTTTGGCCTTTGACGCGGGCCTTAGACATAAGCCAGTCAGCTTTCCCCTACGATCTCTTCTTCGGCCGCGGAACCGCCGCCGCAGATTTGGAACCGGTTGGCTTGGACGGCGTCGCGGCCGCAAACAGAAGATGCGGATCATCCGCGTACGGGTTATAGGTGTCGTCGGGATACCAGGTTCCCGCAAAAAGCGCCGGTTCGCGTGCGACGGTCGAGCGCTGCACATGCACCGCGTCCACGAAACTGTGCTTGATACCGGGATTGCCCCAGTCTCCACCCCAGATCAGGCCGCTCGCGTGCGCCAGTTCCCCCAGAAATGCAAAGTCGCCCTTCCATGACGGCTCTCCGCCGATCGAGCGCACAATATCGCAAGCCAGTCCGTAATGGTGCACGCCCACCTTGCGCAACTTGGTCGCGCCCTGGTCGAACAGTTCCTGCTGTCGCGCCTGGCTGCGGTAGGTCTCATACACGATCAGAGGGATGCCCATTTTCTGCGCGCTGTCCACGATCTGCTCGACCAGTCTCCGCGTCGTCGGCTCCAGCAAGTCAAGCTCAGCGACACGGGTGGCTGACTGGAAACGAGAATCCCGCTGAATTACATCCGTGTAGAAGTTGCCCATGGTGCAGTCTCCTGCCGATTGCGCAAATGGGGGTACCCGCGAGCGCCGCTCCCACGGTCTTTCAGACCAAGAAAAAAGAAATCATCTCACCTAACCACGAATTACGGTGTGGTCAACAAGAATTTGATCGCTGTTCGGAAAACCGAACAGGATTCTGTCGGTTGATTAAGTCCGCTCAGCCCGATTGATTGGTCGGTGTTGACTGCCCAATGGATCGCGGCAGAAGGCCACCATTGGGTTGGCCCGTCAGTCTCACATCTCGCACTGGTGTCATCCCGAAGTCCCGCGCTTTCACCAGCGGGACGAGGGATCTCCCACGCAGCTTTGCGCACGGGAGATCCTTCGCTCCGCCTGAAAAGCGGCTTCGCTCAGGATGACGTCCGAAAGGAAACTCCTGAAGTTCAAGCAGATCCCGGCGGTTGTTCACCCTTGCGAGCAGTGGTAAGCTAATGCCGTTCCGAGCGGGAGTAACTCAGTGGTAGAGTCACGGCTTCCCAAGCCGTTGGTCGCGGGTTCGATCCCCGTCTCCCGCTCCACTTTTCCTCCATATTCCCCGTCCCCCAGGTTTCCTCGCCACCCGCGCGTCGGATCGCATCTCCCGCTGGACGCCGGTAAGCTAAGGCAGGACCGCTCCATCACACGTCCGGGGTCCGACGTCTGAAGTCAGCTTTCTCTTCCTCTTCGCGTTGCTCGCGCATGGTGCCGGCTCCGGTCCTGCGGGCACGCGCGTGCTCCATCTGCCGTGGTTACTTCAGTTTGCACCCAAGGTCCATTTCGTGATCACGATCACCAAGTACCGTGATGTCGGTTATTTATCGGTCAACCACGTTGGGGGAAGATAAGTATCGGAAGCACGAGAGGTGACCACTTGGGCCACGTTCCTCGTAGCGCAGGGTGAAAGTACTCCCTGCCGGGCTGGATCGAGGAGGTTGTAATGAAGGGCACAATTGAAATCCACGAACCGGAAGTGAAGGAAGCCACGCCGATAAGCCGGCCGGCGGCCGCGGTTCTGCCACGTTCGGAACTGGTGACAGCGCCGGTCATCCGGCAGCGGCCGATGTTCTCCGACAGTGTGCTGGATTTTGGGCCGCAGCGGAAAAAGAAGTTCCTGGCCACGACCACGTCATTCATCCTGAATTGCCTGGCCCTGGGAGTGTTACTGGCCGTTCCGCTGGTCTTCACCGAACAACTGCCGAAAGCGCAACTGCTGACGTTTCTGGTCGCTCCGCCGCCTCCACCTCCGCCACCTCCGCCAGCGGCCGCGCAGGTGCAGAAAATAGTTCACCAGATTCAGACCGACATGCTCTCCAGTGGACAACTGCGCACGCCCACCAAGATTCCACAGAAGGTTCAGATGATTAAGGAAGACGAGGCTCCCCCGCCCATCGCCGCTGCCGGCGGTGTAGTCGGCGGCGTGCCGGGAGGCGTTCCCGGCGGGCAACTGGGAGGCGTGATCGGCGGTATCGTCAGCGCCAGTTCGAGCATCGCTGCCGTGCCAAAACTGGCGCTGCCCCAGCGCATTCGCATCTCGCAAGGCGTGACCAGGGGGCTGCTGGTCCATCGCGTGGAACCTTCGTACCCGCCCCTGGCCAGGGCGGCGCGCATCCAGGGGGAAGTCGTGCTCAGCGCCGTCATCAGCATCAACGGCGACATTCAGAACCTGCAATTGGTCAGCGGCCATCCCATGCTGGTGCCAGCTGCGATTACCGCTGTCAGACAATGGCGTTACAAACCGTATCTTTTGAATGGACAACCGGTGGAGGTGGAGACCACGATCACCGTGATCTTCTCCCTCACTTCTTGAAATTCGGAAAGTGCGCTTTGGGGAGCGCCGGGAGTTATAAAATGCCTGTCGAATATACGTATCGCGTTTCCGCCTGGTGGACTTCCGGGCGCACTGGACTAGCCAAGTGCGAGTCCTCCCCCAACACGATTCACTTCTCCGACGCTCCCGAAATGGGTGGACTGGAGGGCCGCTGGGCGCCCGAGCAGTTGCTGCTCTGCGCCCTGGCCGGCTGTTTCACCACTACCTTCCATGAGGTTGCGCGCGGCGCCCGCTTCGACTACACCGATCTGGAGGTCGAGGTCGAGGGCAGCGTCCGCCGCAACCGTAACACCGGATGCAATTTCACTGAGATTCTGCTGCGTCCCCGCTTGACCGTGCCCTCCGAAGAGCATCGCGAAGTGGGCCTGGGACTCCTCCGCCGGGCTAAGGCGGTGTGCATGATTTCGCGCGCCATCACCGTCCCGCAGACTCTGGAGCCAACCGTGGAGGTCGTCAAGGTCCCGGTTGAGGGCTGGAACAATCAGGACGCAACCGTGAAACTGGGGGCATAGAACTGCGCTGGGGAAAGGGGGGTGAGTATGATGTTCTCCTACAGACTCGTCCGTCTGATTGAATCCCATGCTGATGCGCTCGCCGGGGGACTCGAAGAAAAGGTGCAGACCAGCTCCCAGGTCTCGCACTTCCGCACTATTCCCGGCCATGAGTTGCGAGAGCGCGTTTACGAAATCTACCGCCACCTGGGAGAGTGGCTGCTGGGCAAGAACGAACTGGACATCGAGCACCGCTACCGCGAAATCGGGGCGCGGCGCGCTCGTCAGGGTGTGCCGCTCAGCGAGGTTATCCAGGCCATCGTTCTGACCAAAGAGAATCTCTGGGAGTTCTTGAAGAGCGAAGCGGTCACGGATCGCGCCGTGGAAATCATGGGTGAACTGGAACTCCTGCAGATGCTGGAGATGTTTTTCGACCGGGCCATCTATTATGCGGCCGTGGGCTATGAAGAAGAAACCAGCCGCACGCCGCGCCGGGAAGAAACCTTGCGGGCACAATAAGGAGCGAACTCCGATGTCCATGTCCTGGGAAAGAGAGTACAAGAAGCGCCTGAAGGAAGCCGACGAGGCGCTCGAGTGCGTGAAATCAGGGATGCGGGTTTACATTCAGCCCGGCTGCGCCGAGCCGGAAGCGCTGGTCGAAGCCCTGATCCGGCGCGCGCCGCAGGTCTACGACGTGGAAATCGTGCACATGATGACCATGGGCTGCGCTCCCTACGTTGCGCCCGAGATGGCCGGACACTTCCGCCACAACGCCGTGTTCATCGGCGCCAACGTCCGCGAGGCCATCAACGACGGCCGCGCCGACTACACGCCCATTTACCTGAGCGAAATCGAAGAGCTGTTCGAAAGCGGGGCCATGCCCCTGGACGTGGCCCTCATCGAGGTCTCTCCGCCCGATTCCCACGGTTACTGCAGCTTTGGCGTGGGCGTGGACACCACGCTCACCGCCGCCAAGGTCGCCAAGCACGTCGTGGCCCAGATCAACGACAATATGCCGCGCACCTACGGCGACAGCTTCATTCACGTCTCCGACATCAGCGCTTTTGTCGAGTCCTCACGGCCGCTGTGTGCGCTGAAGAAGCCGATTGTGACCGACCTGCAAGTGGCGATTGCACGCAATGTAGCCAGCCTGATTGGAGACGGCGCCGTGCTGCAGACCGGCATCGGCGGCATTCCCGATGCCGTCCTGCCCCTGCTCATGGACCGCCAGGATCTCGGCGTGCACAGCGAGCTGGTCTCCGACGGCGTGATTCCTCTGATTGAGGCCGGTGTGCTCACCGGCGCAAGGAAGAACTTCAAGCCCCGCAAGATCATTCTCGGGTTTGCCCTGGGGACGCCGCGCCTGTTCGATTTTCTGGACAACAATCCCATTTTCGAGTTTCATCCCACCTCCTACACCAATGATCCCGGACTGATCGCCCGCAACGACAACATGGTGGCGATCAATTCGGCGCTGCAGGTGGATCTGACCGGACAGGTGTGTTCCGATTCCATCGGCAACCAGTTCTACAGCGGCATTGGCGGGCAGGTGGATTTCCTGCGCGGTGCTTCGCGCTCGAAGGGCGGCAAGCCGATCATTGCGATTTCTTCCACCGCCAAGCACGACACCATCTCGCGCATCGTGCCCATGCTCGATCCCGGCGCGGGCGTGGTCACTTCGCGTGGCCTCGTCCGCTACATCGTGACCGAGTACGGCGTCGCCTACCTGCACGGCAAGTCGATTCGCGAACGGGCTAAGGCGCTGATCGAGATCGCGCATCCCAAGTTCCGGGAAGGGCTGTACGAGTATTGCGAGAAGACCAAGTGGTTGCAGAATCCGCACACGGCACAGACAACCGTATCGAGGTGAGTACAACATGGCCGGCCAAGCACGCGGCAACGTAACAATTGATATCGAGGAATGCAAGGGTTGCGGGTTGTGCGTCGAATCCTGCCCGCCCAAGTGCCTGCAACTGGCTCCTGAGCTGAGCTCGTACGGGGTGCATCCGGTGCGCTACACCGGACACGACTGCACCGGCTGCGGCATCTGCTTCTATTGCTGCCCCGAACCCGGCGCCATCACCGTCTACCGGCTCGCGCCTCTGCCCAAAGTGGTGGTGTCGGCCAAGGTTCAGGTCCCGGACGGAGGCGAACATGCGCCAGCTTTGTAAAGGCAACGTCGCGGTCATCAAGGGCGCGGTGCTGGCCGGTTGCCGCGCTTATTACGGATACCCCATTACCCCCGCCAGCGAGGTTGCCGAAGCCGCCGCGCTCTATCTTCCCGAAGTCGGCGGCACCTTCATCCAGGCCGAAAGCGAGACCTCGTCCATCAACATGGTCTACGGCGCCGCCTCCGCCGGAGTGCGCGCCATGACCGCCTCTTCCGGTCCCGGTCTCAGCCTCATGCAGGAAGGAATTTCCTATCTCGCCGGTTCTGAACTGCCCTGCGTCATCGTCGACGTGATGCGCGGTGGTCCCGGCCTGGGCAACATCGCTCCCGAACAGAGCGACTACCTGGCCATGGTCAAGGGCGGCGGACACGGCAATTACCGCAACCTGGTAGTGGCTCCCGCCTCGGTGCAGGAGATGGCCGACTTCACCATCCTGGCCTTCGAACTGGCCGACAAATACAGGAATCCGGCCATCGTGCTCACCGACGGCTTCGTCGGCCAGATGATGGAACCGCTCGACCTCGAGTACCGCGAAATCATCGCGCCCGCCAAACCGTGGGCGGTCGAGGGCACAGCGGAGACGCGCAAGAACATGATCAGCTCCATCTATCTCGAGCCCGACGAACTGGAAGAGCACCAGCGCCGAATGGAGGCAAAATACATCCGCGCCCAGCAGACGGAAACGCGCCGCGAGGAGTACCGCACCGAGGACGCCAACCTGATTGTCGTGGGTTACGGCATCGTCTCGCGCGTCCTGCGTTCTGCCGTGGACGAAGCGCGCAGACAGGGCATCAAGGCCGGCCTGTTCCGGCCCATTACCTTGTGGCCTTTCCCCGCCAAACAGCTGGAAGCGGCCGCCCTGCGCGCCGAAAAGGTTCTGGTCGTCGAACTGAGCAACGGCCAGATGGTCGAGGACGTCCGCCTGGCCCTCAACGGCCGGCGGCCGGTCGAGTTCTACGGACGCGTCGGCGGCAACGTCCCCGACGTCGAGGAACTGCTGCCCAAGATGGAAGTCAAGAAGATCGAGGAAGTACCGGCCACGGTGTGAGGCCGGTGGAGCCCGGACGCCCTCGTCCGGGGAGTAAAGGCGGACGAGGGCGTCCGCCGCTCCACCGAGTCCCGCAGGGACGGCACGTAAGAGGAGCCACTATGGCAGAGCGGGTAATCGCGGAGGAAGCAAAAGTAACGGAACCGAAAGTGACGACCGACAACTATGAAGTCGTGCACTCCAAGTCACACGCGTTCTATCCCGAGTACGAACGCAAGACCGATCTCCGGCATCAGACCCACTATTGTCCCGGCTGCGGCCACGGCGTGGTCCACAAGCTGATCGCCGAGGCCATTGACGACCTGGGCGTGCAGAACGAAACCATTCTGGTCAGCCCCGTCGGATGCTCCGTTTTTGCCTATTACTATTTCGACGTGGGCAACGTGCAGGTGGCGCACGGCCGCGCTCCCGCCGCGGCTACCGGCCTGAAGCGCGCCTGCCCCGACAAAATGGTCATCGCCTATCAGGGCGACGGCGATCTGGCCGCCATCGGTACCGCCGAAATCATCCATGCCGCCAATCGCGGCGAAAAGATCAGCGTCTTCTTCGTCAACAATGCGATTTACGGCATGACTGGCGGCCAGATGGCGCCCACCACCCTGGTTGGCCAGCGCAGCACGACTTCGCCTTGGGGACGCCGGCCGGTGAACGAGGGCTTCCCCATCCACATGTCGGAATTGCTCTCCTCGCTGGAAGCTCCGGTCTATATCGAGCGCGTCGCGCTCTCCGACAATAAGAACATCATGAAAGCCCGCCGCGCCGTCCGCAAAGCGCTGGAGTTGCAGCGCGCCGGCGCCGGCTTCACGTTCGTCGAGATTCTCTCGCCCTGCCCCACCATCTGGGGTAAAGATCCAGTCGACGCGCGCAAGTGGATAGCGGAGAAAATGATTCCTAACTTCCCCCTGAACGTTTTCCGCGATCGCAAAGTTGAAATCCCCAACACCAACGTGCCGCCGCACAAAACCGTTGCCGAAGTGATCGGCGGCAACGAAAAGGAATCCGGTGACGCCGCTCCCGCTCCCCGCCACCATCATCATTTCCGCGAACTGGGCATCAAAATCGCCGGCTTCGGCGGCCAGGGCGTACTGCTGCTCGGCCAGCTTCTGGCGGAAGTGGGCATGCGCGAAGGCCTGGAAGTCAGCTGGCTGCCGTCCTACGGGCCGGAGATGCGTTCCGGCAGCGCTCACTGCCACGTCTGCCTGTCGAAGGACCGCATCGGCTCGCCGCTCGTCTCGCGCCCGCAGGTTCTGGTTGCCATGAACGAAATTTCGCTGCGCAAATTTGCCGCCGAAGTCGCGCCCGGCGGAATCATCATCTACGGCCGCGAGAAAGTGCCCGAAGATCTAGCCATTCCTCAGGCGCAGGTCGTCTGCCTCCCGGCGAACGAGATTGCCGACAAGCTGGGCTCGGCCAAGGTGGCGAACGTCGTCATCATGGGCGCGCTGCTCGAAGAAACCGAATGCCTGTCGGCGGCGACCGCCATGAAAGTGCTGGAGGCGAAGGTCAAGAATCCCACTCTGCTCGAACTGGACCGCAAAGCGATCGAGGCCGGCCGCCTCTACATCGACCACACCGTCGCCCTCGGCGCCGTCACCCAGGCCGACGGATTTGCCCAGTAGAATCTGCCGCCGGGTTCACACTGGGTGCCCCGTCCAAGCTGGCTGCCCCACCCCTCGCGGTTTTCGAAGGGTGGGATTCCGCGCGGATGATGGCGTCATTCCGAAGGCCCGCGTCTTCACCAGCGGGCCGAGGAATCTTGCGCGCAGCATCTCCGGACCCCGGTTCCATCCAGGTATACGCGAAGCAGGGCGCCTCTCGACTAGCGGATGTCAACAGAGTCAGACGCTCCCCTACACATCCTGCGTGCCGTGAACGTCCGTACTGACGACCGTCGGCCCTTTCTTCGACACTGCCCACTCGTAATCCGGATCATCCATCCGCAGGTGATGCACGCCGCCGGGAAACCGGGTCATGAGCTTGTCGTATTGCGCTCGCTGCTTCTCCGTCTTCACCGGGTCCTCGTGCGGGCTCGGAATCCATTCGTGGAGATAGTAGATGCTCAGAACATTCGCCTGCAGCAACTCCTTGGCGCAGCCGAAGCACGGCCGCATGGTGGTGTAGACCGTGCTCCCTTCCACTGCGATTCCGAAGCGGGCCGCGGCCAGCAGCGCATTTTGTTCCGCGTGCACGCAGATACAGAGGTCATACGCTTCCCCGGATTGATACGCCTTGTCGCGGTTGGCGCAGCGATAGCAGCCGTCATCGAGGCAGTTGACCATGTTCGCCGGAGTGCCGTTGTATCCGGTGGAGACGATGCGATGATCCTGTACGATGATCGCCCCCACGCGATTGCCCCTGCAGTTCGCCCGCAACCGCACCGCCATCGCGATCGCCATGAAATACATGTTGCGATTGGCGCGGGCGTTCCTCGCGGCCACCGGCTCCGGACGGCCAGGGTCGGGCGCCGCCGCGGCCTTGGCGCGGGCGGTGTCCGTTTTCTGATTCCTGGATCCGTTTCGATTGCCAGCTTTCGTGGGCATGATTCGCCTCCCTTGCTCAACAGATTCCGGGCCTGCTGTCGAGCAGCCAACACCAGCGCCGCTCCGCCCCGCGATTGTAGTGCAAAGTCTGGAGTGATGCTCATATGCGGGATCGATCTCGGGTACTGAGTCAAGTGATGCAGGTCTTAAGCAACGTCTCAATTTGCGGACACAGCTATGTGGGGACAGCCGCTCCCGGCTGTCCGGTCGAGCGAAGCTCGACAGCGCAGTCCGTTCGAGCCAAAACATCACCGGGGCTTCAGCAGACTGCTGGGGAACTCGACCTGCGGCCCCGTGTTGAAAGGACGCGGCCCCATGCATCCCATTGAAAATGCGTCCCTCATTCTTCCCTCCGTGACCCCAATCACACCCGCCGGTGACAGGCGGCATATCGAAAATCAGCCCGCCGCGTAATCCTGAACTTGAGCATGGAGGTGTTCCATGACACTCTCCGAAGCTAGAGTCGAAGAAGGCAAGACCGCACTGGCCGAGCGAAAGATCGTTGCTCCGCCCAAGAATGTCCTGTTCGCCACCGATTTTTCTCCCACCTCAGAGTCAGCTCTGCCCTATGCCACCGCCATTTGCCGGCGCTTTGGGAGCACCCTGCACGTCACACACGTGCTTTCCGACACCAGCCTGCTGGCCATGACCGGCGGCGTCGATTACGTCAGCATGGGCACCATTTACGAGAGCGCGCTCCAGGAAGCCCAGGAAAAAATTGAGCACATGGCGCTGCGTTTTGAGGGAATCCCTCACCACACTCACGTGCGCCATGGCTTGATCTGGCAGAACCTGTCCGAGATCATTGCCGAAAAGGAAGTGGATCTGATCGTGGTCGGCACGCACGGCCGCACCGGACTGGGCAAGCTGCTCCTGGGTTCGGTGGCCGAGGATATTCTGCGCCACGCGCCCTGTCCCGTGCTTACGGTTGGCCCGAAGGTCTCTGGCCGGGCCAAACTTCCTGCTTTTCCGGCTACTGGCCGCGATCTTGCCCCGATCGAGCTCGAGGTGCGGCAGATCCTTTTCGCGACCAACTTTGCGCACAACGCGCCAGCCGTCGCCCGGGCGGCCGTGTCTCTGGCTGGGGCATTCCATGCCCGGCTCACCCTCCTGCATGTGTTCGAGGATTACACTCATCTGGGCAGCCAGCCCGACCTCATCGAGCAGGGCGTGCGCCGCTTGCATGAATTGTTGCCCAACGATGTCGCCCTGCAATATCCGCCGGAAACCGTGCTCGAATTCGGCCCCGCCGCGGAGCGCATCCTGAGAGTCGCTTCCGCTCGGGAAGTCGATCTCGTCGTGCTCGGCGCCCGCACCGCCGCCAGCGCCGGCAGCACTCACCTGCCCTGGACGACCGACCATCAGGTGATTGCGCAGGCCCACTGCCCCGTGCTGACGGTTCGGGAGTGAGCGGGGGACAAACAGCGATTCAGCGAAAGGCGGCAGGCGAAAGCACTGACAGGCTGCAGAAAGCTCTGATTTTCTTCGCGATCTTCGCGGCCTTTCTTGGCGTGCTGTGCGGTTAAGGCTTTTAGACCGCGGTAATGTCCTAAGCTGGTTTTCTTACCACGGAGACACAGAGAAAACCAACTGCCTGAAAACGCTCCTTCCGGTTTTTGCAGGTTCAAGGTCTTCTCCGTGACTCTGTGGTGAAAAAAGGCAAATTAGGACACTGCCAGACCCGCCGGTGCCGCGGCGCCCCCTGGAATGCTCTAGAATCAAGGAATTCTTGTCCTCGGATGACTCGCGCCGAAAATCCCGCGCTCGAACGCCTGCGCATTACGTTGCGCGGCGCCGTGCAGGGAGTCGGGTTTCGTCCCTTCGTTTACCGCCTCGCCACGGAACTGTCCCTCACCGGCTGGGTATTGAATTCCTCTGCCGGCCTGGTGGTCGAAGTCGAAGGCCCGCCCGATCAGTTGGCCCGTTTTGAAGAACGTCTGGAGCGCGAGCGGCCGAAAGCCTCGGTCGTGACCGTCCGCGAATCGGCGCGGATTGAAACGCAAGGCTCAACCCGCTTCGAGATTCTTTCGAGCGACGCCGATTCCGGCAAGACCGTTAACGTTCTTCCCGACCTCGCCACCTGCGCCGATTGCCGCGCCGAACTGTTCGATCCCGCCAATCGTCGCTTCCAATATCCCTTCACCAACTGCACCAACTGCGGCCCGCGCTACACCATCGTCGTCGACATCCCCTACGACCGGCCCAACACCACGATGCGCGAGTTTGTGCTTTGCCCCGCCTGCCGCGAGGAATACGAAAATCCCGCCAACCGCCGCTTCCACGCTCAGCCCAACGCCTGCCCGGTGTGCGGCCCCAAACTCGATGGAACGATCCAGGACGCCGCCCAGGCCTTGCGCCGCGGCGAGATTGTCGCACTCAAAGGCATCGGAGGATTTCAGCTTCTGGTCGATGCCCGCCGGGCTGCCGCCGTGGCGCGCCTTCGCCAGCGCAAGCATCGCGAAGAAAAACCTTTCGCGCTCATGATGCCGTCGCTCGAAGTCGCGCGCGAGTATTGCGACATCTCACCCGCCGAAGTCGAACTGCTCGAGTCGCAGGCCGCGCCTATCGTATTAGTTAAACCCAAAAACGCTACCGATCTCGCCTGGAACGTCGCTCACTGCTCACCCTATCTCGGCGTCATGCTGCCGTACTCGCCGCTGCATCACCTGCTGATGCAGGAATGCCGATTTCCTCTGATCGCGACCAGCGGCAACCGCAGCGACGAACCTATCGCGGTTGCGAATGACGAAGCGACCACTCGCCTCAAAGACATCGCCGACCGCTTTCTGATGCACAACCGGCCGATCGTGCGCGCCTGCGACGATTCCGTGGTGCGTCTCACCCGCGGACGCGCCGGAATTCTCCGCCGCGCCCGCGGCTATGCCCCGCTCGGCATTCGGGTGCGCCACAGCTTGCCTCCCGTGCTCGCCGTCGGCGGCCATCTGAAGAACACCGTCGCCATTGCCGTCGGCCAGGACGTTTTTCTCAGCCAGCATATCGGCGACCTCGACACGCTCGAGGCCCGCGGCGCCTTCGAGCGCGCCATCGCCGATCTCTGCCGCCTCTACAGTTTCAAGCCCGAAGCCGTTGCCTGCGACTTGCATCCCGACTACGCCTCGACGCATTGGGCCGAGCGGTCCGGTTTGCCGATCGTCCGCATGCAGCACCATCAGGCCCACGTCGCCGCCTGCGCCGCCGAGAACGACGTCGAAGGCGAATACCTCGGCGTCTCCTGGGACGGCACCGGATACGGTCTCGACGGCGCCATCTGGGGCGGCGAATTTTTTCGCGGCGAAGGCAATCGTTTCGAGCGCATCGCGCACCTGCGTCCGTTCGGCCTGCCCGGCGGAGACGCTGCCGTCCGCGAAGGCTGGCGTTCGGCGGCCAGTCTGCTGTTTGAGGCTTGCGGACCCGAAGCCGCTGACCCGCGAGTCCGTCTGATGCTCGAACGGAGCATCAACGTCGTCCCCACCACCAGCGTGGGACGCCTGTTTGACGCCGTGGCTTCGATTACCGGCGTGGCCCAGCAGAATCGCTTTGAAGGCCAGGCCGCCATGCTGCTGGAAAATGAAATTGGGCCGTTGCGCACCGAGGAGGCGTATCCTTTGAGTGGTGGAGACTGGGGTCCCTTGAGTCAGGCCGTCGTGGCTGACAAGCGCGCCGGAGTATCTGTGCCGCTGATCGCCGCGCGCTTTCACAACGCTTTGGTCGCATGGATCCTGGAAGTTGCAGCCCAAGTCGGACTGAAGCAGGTTGTGCTCAGCGGCGGCGTATTTCAGAACCGTTATTTGACGGAGCGGGCAGCCGCGGCGCTGGAGTCCCGCGGTTTTACGGTGTACACGCATCAGCGCGTCCCGCCCAACGACGGCGGTATCGCGTTGGGCCAGGCGGTAATGGCGAGGCTGTAGGATTTTCTTCGCGGGCTTCGCGAGTCCTTGGCGCCCTTTGCGTTCGAGCTTTCTTACCGCAAAGATCGCAAAGATTCTCGCAAACGTCGCTAAGCGGATCAGTGGTTATGGAAAGGCGCGGGCAGTGCCGTGGAAGAGCAGCCCTTCAGGGCCGCGTTAGAGACCGTCAACAAAGGGGCTTTAGCCCCTGAGGGAGTTTAGGAGCGCGTCATGTGTCTTGCTGTTCCCGGCCGGGTCGTCGAAATCACCGACACCGGCGACATCGCTTTCCGCCGCGCCAAGGTGGATTTCGGCGGTGTGCGCAAAGAAATCAATCTGGCCTACACGCCGGAGGCCGAAGTCGGCAAGTACGTTCTGGTCCACGTCGGCTTCGCCATCAGCGTGATTGACGAAGCCGAAGCGCAGCGCGTCTTCCAGTACCTCGAGGAACTGGGCGCGCTGAAAGAGGAACTCGGTGAAATTCCTCAGTGAATATCGCGACCAGAAGGCCGCCGAGCAACTCGCCCAGGCCATCCGCGCCAAAGTCACGCGCCCCTGGACGATCATGGAAATCTGCGGCGGCCAGACTCACACCATCGTCAAGAGCGGCTTGGAGGACTTGCTGCCGCGCGAAATCACGCTGGTGCACGGCCCCGGCTGCCCGGTCTGCGTCACGCCGATCGAACTGATCGACAAGGCAGTCGCCATCGCCCAACGCCCAGATGTAATTTTCTCTTCCTTCGGCGACATGCTGCGCGTGCCCGGCTCGTCGAAGAGCCTGTTCGACGTGAAGGCCGAAGGCGCCGACGTGCGCATCGTCTATTCGCCGCTCGACGCGCTGAAACTGGCGAAGACCAATCCGGATCGGCAAGTCGTTTTCTTCGCCGTCGGTTTCGAAACCACGGCTCCCGCTAACGCCATGGCCGCGTGGCAGGCTGATCACGACCGCGTGGAGAATTTCTCGCTGCTCGTTTCCCACGTGCTGGTCCCTCCCGCCATGGAGGCGCTGCTGTCCTCCGACAGTTGCGTCGTCCAGGGATTTCTCGCCGCCGGTCACGTCTGCACCGTCATGGGCTTCGAGGAATACATCCCGATCGCGGCGCGTTACAACGTTCCGATCGTCGTAACTGGATTCGAGCCGCTCGACCTGCTCGAAGGCATTCTCATGACTGTGACTCAGCTCGAGGAAGGCCGCCACGAGGTCGAAAACCAGTACAGCCGCGCGGTTCGGCGGGAAGGGAATCGCCCCGCGCAGGAGCGCATCGCCGAAGTGTTCGAGATCACCCCGCGGCAGTGGCGCGGTTTGGGCGAGATTCCGGCCAGCGGCTTCCAGTTGCGCGGACGCTTCCAGAAATACGACGCCAACCGGCGCTTCCCGTTCTCCGGCGAACCGGCGCACGAATCTCCGGAGTGCATTGCCGGACTGATTCTGCAAGGCCTCAAGAAGCCTCACGACTGCCCGGCATTTGCCGTGAAGTGCACGCCGGAGAATCCGCTGGGCGCTCCCATGGTATCGTCAGAAGGCGCCTGCGCGGCCTATTACCACTATGGCAGACGGCAAACCCACGACGTTCACTCTGAGCTGCCCAGTCCCGCGAGTCGCTGACGATCGCATCGTTCTGGCCCACGGCGGCGGCGGACGGCTCACACACCAGCTCATCGAAAAGATTTTTCTTCCCGCATTCTCGAACCCCGCCCTCGACCAGCGTCACGACGGCGCCGTTCTGCCTATCGATGGATTGACGCCCGGCTCGCGCCTCGCCTTCACCACCGATTCCTTCGTCGTACGGCCGCTGATTTTCCCCGGCGGCAATATCGGCGACCTCGCCGTCAACGGCACGGTGAACGATCTCGCCATGTGCGGCGCGCGGCCTTTGTACTTGAGTGCCGGGTTCATTCTGGAAGAAGGTCTCGAGATGGAAACGCTGCGCATCGTGGTGAAGTCCATTCGGGAAGCCGCGGCCAAAGCCGGCGTGCAACTCGTGACCGGCGACACCAAAGTCGTGGACAAGGGCAAAGGCGACGGCATTTTCATCAACACCTCCGGGATCGGCGTCGTCGAGTCCGGAGCTGGGCTCATAAATGGCTCTGAAAGGGCGCGGCTTCAGCCGCGCCATCAGCAGCCAAGAAAAACGGGGGCTTTAGCCCCTGAGGGAAGACCGTTGGCTGCCATCGGCCCGGCCTCAGTCCAGCCCGGCGACGCCGTCATCGTCAGCGGAGACCTCGGCCGCCACGGCATCGCCATTCTTTCCGTGCGCGAAGGCCTCGCGTTCGAATCGCCGATTCTCAGTGATACGGCCAGCGTCTGGCCCGCGGTCGAAGCGCTGCTCAATGCGGGAATTGAAATTCACTGTCTGCGCGACCTGACCCGCGGCGGCCTGGCGACAACGTTGAACGAGATCGCCGGCGACCGGAATGTCTGCATCAAGCTGGAGGAAACGCTCATTCCGGTCGACGAAGTCGTCGAGGGCGCCTGCGAAATCCTCGGCCTTGATCCGCTGTACGTGGCCAACGAAGGCCGCTTCGCCGTATTCGTCCCAGAAGCGCAAGCCAACGCCGCGCTTGACGTTCTGAAGAAAGTCGAGGTGTCGCGAGCATCCGTCCGCATAGGAAAAGTGGAAGAGAGCCCCGGCCGCACCGTCGTTCTGCAAAGCCGCATCGGCGGCAATCGGGTGGTGGACATGCTGAGCGGGGAACAGCTGCCGAGAATCTGCTAGATGCACTTCGTCCCGAAGGGACGATTGACAATAGCCCGGCGTTTCCAACGCCGGGTTGCCGCCGTTGAGATCAGCCCGGCCCGTTAGGGACGGCTGAAAGGCAGCGGCGCGCCGTTTCAATCGTGCCTCCGGCACGAGGTTCCATGGTGCGGAGTCTTCCCGCCAGTAAACTGGCGGGCTACTTTCGGAGGTGCCTCCGGCACCGTCGTCTTTCCACTCACTCACCACATAGGTCATTCGCTTTGGGTCTAGAAGCGCGACCGGCGCAGCTTTCACCCCTCCCACGGATTCACCAGCCTCACCCCGCATCCTTCGAAAACATAAGGGTTGCGTGTGGCCAGCGTTGCTCCATGAACCCGCGCGATCGCCGCGATCTGCGCCTCGAAACCAGACATCGGTTTCCCTTGCCGGCGGCGAGAGGACGCGATCTGCGCGAACGCACGGGCGGCTCGGTCCTCATAGGTCAGAATGTGATCCGCGAACGCGCCGCCGAACATCTTTTCGGCAGCCGCGCGAAGTGCGTCGCGGCGCCGGCTTACGGAGATGAGCTCGATGCCGTAAAAAATTTCCGCCATCGTCACGGCGGTGACGTGCAGGTCCTCCGCCGCCTGACTGCTGAACCAGTGCAGTACGCGCGGCTCCGGCGCCGGGCGCATCAGTTCGCAAACGACATTGGTATCGAGAATGATCATCGCGCAAATTCTTACCACGGAGACACGGAGTCACAGAGAACGCAAATACTCATTGTTGATTTTTGATTGCTGAATGAGAACCGCTACCGGAAGCTCAGGGTTGTCATTCATCAATCAACAATCAGGATTCAACAATTCTCTCTCCGTGTCTCTGTGCCTCCGTGGTGAAACTCTCTACTCCCCCTCACTGAGCCAATCTGGATCGCGTACGGGTTCCCGTGCCAGGCGCTCCAGTTCCACTCCTCCCAGCGGACCGAAGATGGCGCGAATACGCTCGGCGAGATTGGACTGTTTCCTCGAGGTCTGGGCCAGCGCACTCTTCAGGATTTCGCGTGCCTCCTGCTCCATGGACCGCCCATTCGTGGCCGCGCGGATCTTGAGCTTGCGTTTCGTGTCCTGTTCCAGGTTTCGGATGGTAATGCTTGGCATGCTATCAATGATAGCACTGCAATCAATGATTGCACACCGAAAACCTACCATGCGCGCCGCGTGATGCTGGAGGTACCCGCAGAATTACCCGAATAGCCCACAACGGTCCCCGTATCTTATTCATTCCATGCCACATCCACACCGCGTGACGCCAATCACCCCCACCGGTGCGATACGTCACTGCCACTTCTTTATGGAAGAAGAGAATGAGTAGCGGCATTATGTACAGGTTGTACCTACGGAGGTAGGACTATGGCTGTGATGACACCCCCGGGAATCAAGGTTCCAGGGGACTACATTGAATCCGTGATGATCAGTGTGAAAGCGAAGAACCCCGCCGAACCCGAGTTCCATCAGGCGGTGCAAGAAGTGCTGGACTCTTTGAGGTTGGCCCTGGCCAAACATCCCGAATACCAGTCAGTTCATCTGCTGGAGCGGGTTGTCGAGCCAGAGCGCGTCCTCATGTTCCGCGTTCCCTGGTTCGACGATCAGGGCAACGTTCAGGTCAACCGCGGTTTCCGCATCGAGATGAACAGCGCCATCGGCCCCTACAAGGGCGGACTGCGCTTCCATCCCTCGGTCAACCTCGGCATCCTGAAGTTCCTGGCGTTTGAACAGGTTTTCAAGAACTCGCTGACCACGCTGCCCATGGGCGGCGGCAAGGGCGGCAGCGATTTCGATCCCAAGGGCAAGAGTGACAACGAAGTGATGCGCTTCTGCCAGAGCTTCATGACCGAGCTGCAGCGCCACATCGGGCCTGACACCGACGTTCCCGCCGGTGACATCGGCGTGGGCGGACGCGAGATCGGTTTCCTGTTCGGCCAGTACAAGCGGCTGCGCAATGAATTCACCGGCGTGCTGACCGGCAAAGGCCTGGGCTGGGGCGGCTCGCTGATTCGTCCCGAAGCCACCGGCTACGGCTGCGTCTATTTCGCCGACGAAATGCTGAAGACGAGAAAAGACAAGCTGGAAGGCAAGCTCTGCCTGGTTTCCGGCAGCGGCAACGTCTCGCAATACACCATCGAGAAACTGCTCGACTTCGGCGCCAAGCCAGTCACGGTGTCCGACTCGAACGGCGTCATTTACGATCCCGATGGCATTGACCGCGAGAAACTGGCCTGGGTCATGGACCTGAAGAACGTGAAGCGCGGCCGCATTCGCGACTACGCCGACAAGTACAAGAAAGCCATCTTCATGCCCACCGACATCAAGCTGGAGCACAACCCGCTGTGGAACGTGAAGGCCGATTGCGCCTTCCCCAGCGCCACCCAGAACGAAATCACCGCGAAAGATGCGGCCAACCTGCTGAAGAACGGATGCAAGCTGGTTGCCGAGGGCGCGAACATGCCGTCCACGCTCGAAGCCACCAAGATGTTCCTCGATGCCAAGATCCTGTACGGACCGGCCAAGGCCGCCAATGCCGGCGGCGTGGCCACCAGCGGCCTCGAAATGTCCCAGAACAGCCAGCGGCTGAGCTGGACGCGCGAGGAAGTGGACAACCGTCTGCACAAGATCATGATCGCCATCCACCAGACCTGCTACGAAACGGCCGAGAAGTACGGCACGCCCGGCAACCTGGTGAACGGCGCCAACATCGGCGGCTTCCTCAAGGTCGCCAACGCGATGCTGGATCAGGGCCTGGTGTAGTAGCTCGTGGAGGGGCGGACGCCCTCGTCCGCCCAGCCGGGCGAAGCCCGGCAGTTACATGCAGTAACGATGAAACGGGTGCCCCATCCTTGTCGCGCTTTTGCGGCAAGGGTGGGGATTTTGACTTTCATCTCGGGCGTCCAACGAAAATCCAGTGCCCTTTCCCGCAGCCACAAAAGTCAAGACCTCGACCGGCTACCTGTTGCACCACAAATGGTGCAACATCGTTACAAGCGACTGAAACCTAGTGAGTTACTGACTTGAAGTCCTGTGTAAAGAAATCGCTGTAACGTGTTTATAAACAACAACTTAGATTCGCTCATTAAATCGATTTAACCTGCCGCTGGAGCGCGCCCAAATCGATCTGATGTTCGGTATGGCCGAGGTCCAGAAAGTTCGCGCTGCGCTTTCTGACGCTCAGCGCAGGGCATTCCACGAAGCGAGCCGCCCGGAGATTTTCTGCGCACCGATGAATCGCAAGAAACTCGCGCTCCCCAGTGCTTTGATCTGATCAGGCCAGCTGACGTCTGCAACTTCGTTCCAGGGACGAGTGACAATGGCTCGCCTTGTCCCGGAGGGACAGCTGACAATAGCCCGGCCTTTCAAGGCCGGGTCAGGCTGAAATGAAGTGATAGGGAGTATTTCAGTCGTGCCTCCGGCACGAGGGGACTCTGCTCGCAGCCTTCCCGCCAGTGAACTGGCGGGCTATTTTCGCTGGTGCCTCCGGCACCCCTTTTCCTTCCGGCTAGAACCGTCGAGCTTCGCTCGACCGGACAGCCGGGGGCGGCTGTCCCCACACAAATATCAGGCTATCCTCGCGAGTATGATTACCTGTTAGCCAAGCCCATGTCTCTGCTGCGCATTACCGAGCCCATCCTCGACGCCGAAGAGCGCTTTGAAGGCTTCGAAAATCTGATGCCCTTCAAGGTGCACAATATCCTTCTGGTGTCGAGCCTGTACGACTCGTTCATCCTGCGCGAAGACGGACGGCTGAACGAGCTGCTGATCGACGAATCGCTCGACCTGAACCTGCAGCAGATTCCCGGCATCACCCACGTTTCCAGTTGCGCCGAGGCGCTTGACCTGGCTCGCGCCAATCCGCAGTTCAATCTGATCGTGACCAACCTCGCCGTCGGCGACATGGACGCCGCACAGCTGGCCCGCGAAGTGCGCCGCGCCGGGCTCGACGTTCCCGTGGTCGTGCTCGGTTACGACTATCGCGAGATCAAGAATTTCGTAGCGTGCAATCCGGTCACCGACATTGACCGCGTCTTTCTCTGGCAGGGCAATGCCCGCATCCTGATCGCAATCGTCAAGTACATCGAAGACAAGCGCAACGTGCTGCACGACACGCGCGCCATGGGCGTGCCGGTGCTGCTCGTGGTGGAAGACAACATCCGTTATTACTCGTCGTTTCTGCCCGTCCTCTACACCGAACTGATCAAGCAGTCGCGGCTTGTGATTCAGGAAGGCATCAACGTCGCGCACAAGCTGGTGCGGATGCAGGCGCGTCCGAAGATTGTGCTCGCCTCGAATTTTGAAGAAGCGGCGGAGCTGGTCGAGCAGTATCGGGACTACATTTTCGGCCTGGTGTCGGACGTTGAGTTTCCGTGGGATGGCAAGCTGAGTCCGGAAGCGGGATTTGAACTGGCGCGCCTGGTCAAGAGTCTCGCCGCCGACGTTCCCATCGTTTTGCAAACCAGCCGCCCGGAATTCCTTCCGCGGGCTAGCGCCGAAGGCTACTCGTTCCTGCGCAAGCGCTCGCCCACGCTGCTCAACGACCTGCGCCGCATTCTCACCGATCACTTCGGATTCGGCGATTTCGTTTTCCGCATGCCCGACCGCAGCGAAGTGGCGCGCGCCAAAGACCTGAACGAACTGGAAGAGCAATTGCAAAGCGTCGCCGCCGACAGCCTGATGTACCACGCGCAGCGTAATCACTTTTCCCACTGGCTGATGGCGCGCACCGAATTTGCCCTGGCCGCCAAGCTGAGGCCGCGCAAGGTCTCGGACTTCAACGGCCCGGAGCACATGCGCCGCGACCTGATTGAATCGATCAGCGATTACCGGCGCGAACAGAACGAAGTCCTGATTGCAGATTTCAAGGCCGACACCTTCAAGCCTGCGGAATCAAGCTTCCTGCGAATTGGTTCGGGATCGCTCGGGGGCAAGGCCCGTGGCCTGGCTTTTGTGCGGCATCTGCTGCGCACGCGCCGCATCGCCCGCCGCTTTCCGGGGGTACGCATCGCCGTGCCGCCCGCCGTGGTTCTGGCCACCGACGTGTTCGATCAGTTTCTCTCGGAAAATAATCTGAGCGACTTCGCCCTGCATTGCGACGACGACACCGAGATCCAGCAGCGCTTTCTCGACGCTCCGCTGCCCACCGGCCTGCAGGAAGACCTGAGGGCATATCTGGCGGAGGTGAATTATCCGCTGGCCGTGCGCTCCTCCAGCCTGCTCGAGGATTCGCAATACCAGCCGTTCACCGGCGTCTATGAAACTTTCATGCTGGGCAACCAGCAGGCCGGCCTCGACGTGCGGCTCGACGAACTTTCCGAAGCCATCAAGCGCGTCTACGCTTCCACCTTCAGCCAGCACACCAAGGCTTACGTGCGGGCCACGCCTTACCGCTTGGAAGAAGAAAAAATGGCGGTGATCCTGCAGCGGGTGGTGGGCACGGCTCACGGGCCGCGCTTTTATCCGGATTTTTCCGGCGTGGTGCGCTCGCACAATTTCTATCCCGTGCCGCCCATGACGTTTGCCGACGGCATTGCGGCGGTGGCTTTGGGCCTGGGCCGCACGGTCGTGGATGGCGGCAGGTGCCTGAATTTTTGCCCGCGCTATCCGCGGAATCTGCTGCAGTTTTCTTCCGTCGAAGACATTCTGGCCAACACCCAGACCGAGTTCTGCGCCCTCGAACTGGACGGCGTTCCCCACGGCGGTCCGGGCCATTTGCGCGAAGTCCGCTTCGGCCTCGATGTGGCCGAGTCCGATGGTACGCTGGATCCCGTGGCGTCAACGTATTCGGCGGATAACCATGCCGTCTATGACGGCACCAGCCGCCCCGGCGCTCGCGTGGTCACATTTGCGCCCATGCTCAAGCACGGCATCTTCCCGCTGGCCACAATTCTGGAGGTGCTGGTGCGGGCCGGAGAAGATGCGCTGGGCAATCCGGTGGAGATCGAATTCGCCGTCCGCCTGCCGCGCGCCGACGAGCCGGCGGAATTCGGCTTCCTGCAGATTCGTCCGCTGACCCTGGCCCGCGATCAGGGAGACCTCACCATTGACGAAGTAGACCCGGCGCAGGTGCTGTGCCAGAGCACAAAAGTTCTGGGCAACGGGCGCATCGAAAACCTGCACGACATTGTGGTGGTGGATTCACACCGCTTCGAGCGCAGCCGCAGCCAGCAAGTGGCCCGATCGGTGGCGCACTTCAATGCCAGCCTGAGCGCGGAGAATCGCCCCTACCTGCTGATCGGCGTAGGCCGCTGGGGATCGAATGATCCCTGGCTGGGTATTCCGGTGGAGTGGGACGAAATCGCCGGCGCGCGCGCGATTGTCGAAGCCGGCTTCCGCGATTTCCGCGTGACGCCTTCGCAGGGCAGCCATTTCTTTCAGAATCTGACCGCGTTTCAGGTGGGATACTTCACGGTCAATCCCGATGCCGGCGAAGGCTCGGTGGATTGGCAATGGCTGGCCGAACAGCCTGCGGTCGAAGAGCAAGGATGCGTGCGGCACCTGCAATTCACCCAGCCGCTGCGGGTGGTGATGAACAGCCGCAGCAGCCAGGGCGTGATCTTCAAGCCGGAAGGAAACTAGAGAGCCCGGTGTTGGAGCCGCAGGCGCAATTAGAGTAGTGGCTCAGTTTGAATTCTTGACCATCTCAACCTTCCTCGACGGCGTCATCCTGAGCGCAGCCGTTCTTCAGGCGGAGCGAAGGATCTCGCGTGGGAGCAACGTGTGCGTGTACTGCAGGCGAAATCCCTCGTCCCGCTGGTGAAAGCGCGGTCCTTCGGGATGACGCCCCTAGAGTGACCCCTATAGCCAAATAGCCAAACTGCACTTCGACCCCGCGAGGCCGTAAACGCTGTCAGTGGTGTCACTTCCACGCTCGAATCCCCGCACAACGAACTGTGATCAGAATCACAGCCGATTCTGCGACTCCCCAGCCACAATGACTTTCGCGGGACTTTACCTCATTTCCGTCCCGCGGAGGGCCTGTGTTCAAGATCATCCACGCCCAGTTTCTGGCGCCTGGCATCAAACGGTTCGTCATTGAAGCTCCCCGCATTGCCCGCAAACAGAAGCCCGGACAGTTCGTCATTCTGCGCATTTACGAAGAAGGCGAACGCATTCCGGTCACCATCGAGAATTCCGACCCCGAGCGGGGTACGGTCAACATCGTGGTGCAGTCCGTAGGCAAGACGACGCACCTGCTGAATTCGCTCAATACCGGCGATTCGATTCTCGACGTGGTCGGCCCGCTGGGCAAACCGTCCGAGATCGCGAACTACGGCACGGCGGTCGTGGTCGGCGGCGGGGTGGGCACGGCGATGGCCTATCCCACGGCAGCTGCGCTGAAGCGGGCGGGGAACCGCGTCATTTCCATCGTGGGCGCGCGCAACAAGGAGTTGGTGATTCTCGAAGACGAGATGCGCGCCGTCAGCGACGTGCTGATGATCACGACCGACGACGGCAGTTACGCCGACAAAGGCTTCGTCACCGACAAGCTGCGGCAGTTGATTCAGAACGGCGCGCGCATTGATCTGGTGGTGGCCGTCGGGCCGATCGTGATGATGAAGGCCGTCGCCGACATGACCCGCCCGGAGAAGATCCACACCGTGGTCAGCCTCAACCCGATCATGATTGACGGCACCGGCATGTGCGGCGGCTGCCGCGTGCTGGTCGACGGCAAAAGCCAGTTCGCCTGCGTGGACGGCCCGGAGTTTGACGCGCACAACGTGGATTTCGCAGTGCTGGTGCAGCGCAACTCCATGTACCGCGACGCCGAACAGAAGTCCATGGCGGAATACCAGCGCGCGGTCAGCGCGAAAGCCGGCGAGCCAGCCGCTGAACCTTGCGTAGCGGCTTCCTCCGGAGTACAGGGAGAACAACGATGAGTCCGACGGTAAAGAAGTCGCTGAACCCGGTGCCCATCAAGGATCGCATGAAGGTTCCGCGCCAGGCGATGCCCGAACAGGCGCCCCAGGAGCGGGCCCACAATTTCACTGAAGTGAACCTCGGCTACAGCGAGGAACTGGCGCAGCGGGAAGCGCAGCGCTGCCTGGAATGCGCCAAGGCCACCTGCACCGAGAATTGCCCGGTGGGCGTGAAGGTCACCGAATTTGTGGAACTGATTGTGGCCGGGAAGTTCCTGGAGGCGGCAGCGAAAATCCGCGAAGACAACGTGCTGCCCGCCATCACCGGCCGGGTCTGCCCGCAGGAAGATCACTGCGAAGGCAAGTGCCTGCTGGGAAAAAAGGTGAAGCCGCTGGGCATCGGTTATCTCGAACGCTTCGTCGCCGACTACGAGCAGCGTATGGGCAAGCACGTGCTGCCCAGCGTGCAGCCTACAGGAAAGAAAGTTGCGGTCGTAGGCAGCGGTCCTTCGGGGCTGACCTGCGCCGGTGATCTGATTCAGCGAGGCCACAAGGTGCGCGTGTTCGAAGCGTTGCACGAACTCGGAGGCGTGCTGGTCTACGGCATTCCGGAATTCCGCCTGCCCAAGCAGATCATCCGCGAGCAGCTCGATTACATGCGCGAGATGGGCGTGGAATTTGAGACGGACGTGGTCGTCGGCCGCACCATTACCATTGATGAACTGATGCACGAAGAAGGCTACGACGCCGTCTATATCGGGACCGGCGCGGGCCTGCCGCAGTTCATGGGCATACCGGGCGAGCACCTCAACGGCGTTTATTCCGCCAACGAATTTCTTACCCGCATCAATCTGATGAAGGCCTATAAGTTCCCCGTCTATGACGAGCCCATGCTCAATCTGCAGGGGAAGAACGTGGCCGTGATCGGGGGCGGGAACACGGCGCTGGACGCGATCCGCTCGGCGCTGCGTCTGGGCGCCGGCCATGCCTATGTGATCTACCGCCGCAGCGAGGCCGAGATGCCGGCTCGCATCGAAGAAGTGCATCACGCCCAGCAGGAGGGAATTGATTTCCACATGCTGACCGCGCCCGTCGAATTCCTCTCCGACGGCAAAGGATGGCTCACCGGAGCGCGCTGCGTGCGCATGGAACTGGGCGAGCCGGATTCGTCAGGCCGCCGGCGGCCGGTGCCGATTGCGGGCTCGGAGTTCGATCTGCCGCTGTCAGTGGCCATCATGGCGATCGGAACGACCGCCAACCCGATCGTGCAGACCACGACGCCCGGGCTCGGCACCAACAAGCGCGGATACATTCAGGCTAGCGAAGAAACGCAGCGCACCACGCGCAAAGGCGTGTTTGCCGGAGGCGACATCGTGACCGGCGCCGCGACCGTCATTCTGGCCATGGGCGCAGGACGGCGCGCGGCAAAATCCATCAACGAATATTTGGCGACGGGGGAATGGTAGGGTCGGTCCCGTCAGGGACCGCTGATAATAGCCCGCCAGTTCCACTGGCGGGGCGCAATCATTGCTTTTCCCATTCACGTGCCGTAGGCACGATTGAACCAATCGCCAATCAATGCCGCGTTTCAGGCGTCCCAACGGGACGCGACAAGATCCCTTTGCCCACCGTACCCGGCGTTGAAACGCCGGGCTATTGTCAGATGTCCCTCCGGGATAAAACGCCAAACCGGTCTCCCATCACGCGAATGTCAGCTCAAAATACGTATCCGTTCTCCACCAGATCAGCGGAATCCGCGCCATCCAATATTTGCGGTTGATCGTCTGACGGGCGCGGGCGTGCTCTTCCGGCGGTAAAATGCGCGCGGTCGCGGCGAATTCCGGCCCAGTGACTCTTCCCCGAATCGTGCACGGCGCCACTTTCACCTGCGGATTGTTGCGAATCCGCTTGGTCTTTCCCATGTCGCTGCGCGTCATCACATAGAGCTTGCCGTCGTCTTCTCCAAACCACACTGGAGTCGCGACCCCCACTCCCGTCTTGCGAAAGGTCTTCAGGGAAATGTATTTGTGGTTTTGAATCGAGGCGGGAATCTGGCTTGGCATGGAACTATTCTACCGTTCATCCCACCACGGGGCGAAAGCTGCATTCGGCAGAGATTCTCGAAGTACAATAGGTAGACCATGCGGACGATCCTGGACATTTTCGGGCAAATCTTCCGCACTCTGTGGGCCCACAAGCTGCGCTCGTTCCTTACCATGTTCGGCGTAGCTTGGGGGGTGGGATCGCTGCTCCTGCTGGTCGGCCTGGGCGAGGGTTTCCGCTCGGGAAACAAGCGTGGGCTGGCCGAATTCGGGGAAGATATCATGTTTATTTTTCCCGGCCGCGCTCCTGTGATCGCAGGCAGCATGAACTCGGCGCGCAACTACCTGCTTACTTATCAGGACTATGTGGACATCCGCGCCGAAGCTCCTCACGTACGCAACTCCACGCCAGTCCTGTCTCGCGATGACATCCATGCAGTGAGCGAATTCGCCAGCGCCAACGGCCAGATTGTCGGCGCGGAGCCTCAGTACAACGAGATCCGCTATCTTCCTCTCCAGCAGGGGCGCTGGCTCAACGAGCAGGATGATGCTCAACGACGCAACGTCATCGTGCTCGGCGACGAACTGACCCGGAACCTGTTCTCCGGACGACCCGCGCTGGGTGCATTCATCCTGCTCAACGACATCCGGTTTGAAGTGATCGGCACGCTGAAGCGTATCGGCCGGGGTGACGAAAACCTCACCAATATGCGCGGCTATATTCCGTTCCAGGTGATGGCTACCTACTTCCCGCTGAAGGGCGAGAACCACGAAAACTCCATCTCCCTGATCAACTATCAGCCCCGCGTGCCGGCCGAACATATGCTGGCGCGGGAAGAAGTCCACAAGATCATTGCCCGGAATCACGGCTTCGACTACCACGATGAAGACGCGTTCGAAAACCTGGATACGGTTGAGCAGGCCGAGATGATGGGCAAGATTTTCGATGCCATGAACATGTTCCTGGGCACGGTCGGACTGGTGACCCTGGCCCTGGGCGCCATTGGCGTTATCAACATCATGCTGGTGGCGGTCACGGAACGCACGCGGGAGATCGGATTGCGCAAAGCCCTGGGCGCCACCAATCGCAGCATTCTGTTCCAGTTTTTTCTGGAAGGGATTCTGCTCACGTTTCTGAGTGGACTGATCGGAATGGGGCTGGCCGGCGCCCTGATGGCTCTGCTGGGTATGCAGCAAGGAGTGGGGAATTTTGATCCCCCCAAACTGGTGCCGACGTCGGCGTTTCTGGCGATCGGCTGCCTGACGGTGGCGGGCGTCATTGCCGGACTCTATCCGGCGCGCAAGGCGGCCATGCTGCCGCCGGTGGAAGCGCTCCGGCAGGAATAATGATCGGGAATTGGACCAGGGTTAATACGATGTTGCGCGATTTGCTGACCGAAGCCTACGGAGCCATGCGGCATAACCGCCGCCGCACCGCCTTGACCATGCTCGGCATGGCCTGGGGCATAGCCACGGTTGTCTTGCTGCTGTCCTACGGCAACGGCTTCGGCCAGGCCGCCGCTAATATTTTCGCCAACTTCGGCACCAAGATGATGATCGTGATTCCCGGCCGCAGTTCGATGCAGGCGGGCGGCCAGAAAGCCGGCGTGCCCTTACGCTTTACCCTCGACGACGTGGACATGCTTACCAGCAACATTCCTCAAATCGTACAGATCACGCCGGAAGCCGACAAGCAGGCCAACATCCAGTACGAGACGCGGACGTTTGCCTTCAACGTTACCGGCAACTATCCCAACGTCTTTTCCATCCGCGCGCTCAAACTGGCGCAGGGGCGCTTCTACAATGCGCAGGATGAAACCCAGCACGCGCGCGTCGCCGTCATCGGCTCCGAGGCCAAGGAAAAGCTTTTTTCCGGACGGAACGCGTTGGGCGAACGCATCCGCGTCGATGGCCTTAGCGTGGAAGTCATTGGCATCCTGAGCGCCAAGATGCAGGCCGGCGATGACAATATTAACCGCGTGATCTACCTCCCCTTCACCACCATGAGCGGCGTCAAAGATACCCACTACCTTGACTCCATCTGGTTCAACTATGAGACCCCTGCTTATGAGGATCTGGAACACGCCGTGCGCTCGGTGATGGCGGTAGAACACAAGTTCGATCCCACCGACCGGCGCGCCATGATGGTGTTCAACCTGATGCAACAAGTCCACCAGTTCGAAATGATCACGATCGGCCTGAAGATTCTGCTGGGTTTCATCGGTACGCTCACTTTGGGCATCGGTGGGGTCGGCCTCATGAACATCATGCTGGTTTCGGTGACGCAGCGCACCCGTGAGATAGGTGTGGAAAAGGCGCTGGGCGCGCGCCGGAGTCACATCTTGTTTCAGTTCCTGGCCGAGTCTCTGACCATCACGTTCATCGGCGGCGCGCTGGGAGTCATCCTGGCCTACGCGGTCTCGTTCTCCGTGGGAAGGCTCACCTTGTACAGCGCCATGGCGAAAAACGCGGACGCGGGCGACATCCGCCTGGTCATTGATGCGGGCACTTTGATCGTGGCCACGCTGATCCTGGCTGGCGTAGGGTTGGTGAGCGGCATGGTGCCGGCCGTCCGGGCCTCGCGTCTGGACCCCATCGAGGCTCTGCGGTACGAATAGCGATACGTCCCTGATGTCACTCCAAATCGCCATATTCGGGAGTTCCCGGCATTCGCTGCCGTTTGTATCGAGGGCGCCATTTTGGGCTATCGCAAATCAGGCGGATCAAAGGAGATAGCGCTTGAAGAATATTCTACAACCTGTCTCATAAATGATTTTGGGTAGGGCACGGCTTCAGCCGTGCCGTTCAGGGCCCGATAGAATGCGGGCTTTAGCCCCTGACGGACGTTCGCATCCCCTCCCAACACATTTATGAGACCAGTTCTAGTTGGCGATCCAGACTGGGTCGTCAGCAATCGAGTAGTTTAAAGTCCCCTGACGCAGTACAGGACGACCCCATGCGATGGAACAACAGCACTGATGGTGCTGCTTGTTTTCTTCGTCTCGCCGGTCCACAGGTCGTGTAAGGAATAGCCGCTTTGGTTTTCGGTGAGGCCTACAGTGGATGCTGGAACGGAGACTTCCTCTGCCTCCCCGCCGGTGTTGAACAAACCGACGATCGTGTCTCCGTTCGGTTCCCTCTTGGCGAACACCTGCTGGTTGCCGGTTTTGAGCACCCTTTTCGCGGCGATCGAATCCTGGTCGACAGCAAGGACTGCGGAGTTCTCCAGGTAATTCTGCAGATCCGTTGGGTCGAGGTGAGTAAGATCGACGCCGAGGATGAGGGGTGCCGCGCCAAGGGCCCATAGGCTGAGCTGAGTCTGGCGCTCGACCGGAGTCAGCCCGTCGTTGCTGCCATTTCCTATCTCGATGGAGTCATAGTCGTTGAAAGCGCCCGGACCAGCGTAAGGCTGCCACTCCGCCACGTAGTTGAAGCGTTTGGCAACGTCGGCCCAGCTGGTCAGGGGGTAGCTGCTACCGCCCTTTTCGCAGCGATAGCATTCGACGTCAGGGGCGAATTCCCATTGGTTGGCATACTTCATCAATGTCGGGGCGATCGCGATTGTAAGGTTCCCCTGCGTGACGTCCAGGGCCATGGGCCGCCCGCTTTGCCGTATAGCATCCGACCATGCCTTAACGTCAGCGGCGTTGCTGTTTTTCATGCCGTCAATCTTGATGTAATCGACACCCCACGCCGCGAGCATATTTACCCATGAATTTGTATACTCCTGCGCTCCAGGCTTGTTGTAGTCAATGCGGACCATGCCCTTGCAGTTGTAGTTGCTCTCCTCTACAGACGGGTCCGCAATCTGGGCAGCCGTGTATGATGTGCCCTTGATGGGCGTGTTCCGGCTGACCGCCTGCTTGGAAATACCCGGCGTAACGTAGATTCCGAACTTCATCCCGAGACTGTGGATGTAGTCAGCCACTACCTTGATGCCATCGGTATCTCCCTGGGCCGGGAATCTCGATGAGTCCGTCAGCCAGCGGCCGTAAGGGTCGACGTTCGGACCCTGCGGTCCCGGACACTGATACCAAAAGTCGTCGAGGTTTACGTATTGGTACCCGATCTTCTGCAATCCGGAATTATGCAGGGCGAGCGCCTGAGCTTTCATTATGTCTGCCGTGGGATTCTTGCGGAGGAAGCTCCAGCTACTCCAGCCGAGAACGGGCGTGCGCTCAAGACCATTATCCTCTGCGCTGGCGTTGTGCAGGATCCCGCCCGCCAACAATGCGATCAGCAGTACTGCCCATAAGCTGTGTGTCCATTCCCTCAAGAAAGTCATCCCTTTTCTTTATCACAAGCGGGGCGACAAAACAATTACGGCATGTGGAAGCGGTGGCACATAACTGTATTCGTGATTGCTCTTGCGGCCCGTGGAGCACCCTGGTCAATTGACGATAAATCGCCATATCACTCATCCTATGAGAGAGGATGTCAAGAACAAACACTTCTCCGCTCCTCTCCGTGAGACCCC
>OMOD01000077.1 GCA_900290255.1 Candidatus Sulfotelmatobacter kueseliae | reverse complement strand
GCATCCCCTCTTCTTCTCCACGCGACACAATGCCTTCGATGGTTTCGCTATCCACGCCCGGCGTACCCCGATTGGCTTTCACCTGTCTCCATGCCTCCCGGAGCACGTCGCTGCGCCACACTTTGTCGTACAGACTGTAGAACTTCACAGCTTTCGACTGCTTGGCTGTGCGATATAGGGTTCGTTGCAACTGCCGAACTTGTTCTGTTTCGTTTCTAGCCATGCGGCAATAAAACCTCCTCAGCTGCATTGAACCTCTGTGACTGAAGCAGGGCCCCTTTCCTCGGGTTGGGTTATGTTGTCCCAACCTTCTAGCGGTACTATGAGCCCCGCGGAATTCTCATCCGACCGAGCCGGATTTCGGTTGCCTTATACCGGCCCGTTGCCAGCGGTCAACTGGCATCGCATGAGACCTCCCGGCCTAGGATCATCACCCTTTCACAACGTGCCATCTCCAACACCCCGGTGTGAACAGATGGTTCGAGTGTCCGTTGTTCCCCACCTGTTGCCAGCCTTCCCGCGCAGACGATACGGTCGGCTCACACAATGACGTATGACGAGGCTGATTCGAGTTCATGGTTATTACGGCCCGCTGCTTTGCATCTTCGTTCAAGGTCACTTGAGCCGTTGGCTCGCGCCTCCAACTCGACCTCCTGCTAGATCCCCGAACGGACGATTGAGATCAGGGGATTCGCACCCCATTAGGTTGATGTCTGTACCGGCGTGCCGTCGGCGTAACGGATCGTCCGACAATGCGTCTTGGAGCAGGCAGGCGCCAACGTGAGCCATTTGCTCGGAGCGCTGCCGACGAAGTACTTCGATTTGCCCAGCATCTCAAAAACAGTGGTGAGCCTAACAACTCCGTCCCGTTACTTCGCCATCAGTTCTTTCAACGAGCGCCGAGCCGGATCTCTCCCGTGATCTGGCGACAAACACGGCTCTCGAAGGTGACTACCAGACAAAACCAAAGCCGATGATATTCTGTCGAACTAGAAGTGTGGGAACAAACCTTGCGTTTCAGTGCGGGAAATGGCGGGACAGGACTATTCCACAGAACGTGGCGAGGCCAAGCAGGATAAGGCTGAGGATGGCGTTGACGAGGCGGAAGAACATCGGGCCGATGCGGTGGGGGATGAAGCGAACGGCGACGATCAGGGCTGTGAACCAGGTCATCAGGCCTGCCGCGGCCATCAGGATTCCCCACCCGGGGGCGCTGTAGCCCAAGACTGAATGAGCGAAAGGGAGCCAGTTGGAGGTAACGCCAACCCAGTAAACTATGGTTAAGGGGTTGAAGATGGTCAGGGCAACACATTCGGTGACTTCGGCGACCAGATGCGCAGGGACGGTGCCTTCGTCCCAGTGTTGGCGAGCGCTGGCATAGGCCCGCATGGGATCCTTGACGGCGCGGACAAGGAAGTAGATCCCAAGCGGAAGCAGGACGATTGTGCCGACGGCCGCCAGAACTGTCTGGAGCGTCGGGTTGGACAGATCGGAAAAAAGGTAGTGCCCCCCGAGGAGGACCATAGAGAAAAGGATGAGATCGCCGGTGACGGAGCCGATTCCGCAGGCGAGGGTATGGCGTCAACCGCCGATCAGGCCGCGGCGGATGGCCAGCATGTTAACAGGACCCATCGGCGCGGCAGCCGCCAATCCCATCAAGAATGCGGCCAAAAGCACGTGGATGTAGGAGACGAACACCATGTTGCGGCAGACAGGTAGGATACCCTCGGCTTATTGAAGCACACTCGCCACGCTGGAAAAGGCATTGTTGGCATTGGAGCCGACCATCCGGATCGTGCCCACCACAAGGACAAGGATAACTGCGAGCATCACCGCATATTCAGCGATGTCCTCAGCCTTGTCTTCAGCCCAAAGTCTACGCAGTAGCAATGTCATCGACGGCGCTTACTTTAAGCATATTGTCGAAGTCATGGTATCGTTTTTGTGTTCTTCCTATCGCAGTCTTACAACCCGATGGGCGCAGGGGTGCCGCCCACGGTCCAAGCAACAGGTCGGCTTCGAAAAGGAAGATCAGGACTTGGTTTCCGCGTTGGCAACCGCGAAGTGTGCG
>OMOD01000095.1 GCA_900290255.1 Candidatus Sulfotelmatobacter kueseliae | reverse complement strand
TCGGCTCACTACTACGAAAAGGTCTTCGGCGCTCGCATTCTGACCATGGGTGACGGCAACGCGCCTCCGTACCTTCAGCTGGCGAATATCTGGATGATTCTGAACGTTGGGGGCGGGCCGACTGCGGATAAGCCGACGGTAACACTCAGCGTCCCCGACCCGAACCACATCAACAGCTTTATGAATTTCCGGGTTGCGGATATTCAAGCTTGCTATGAATTATGGAAAAGTCGCGGAGCGGAGTTCATCACGGAGCCGATCCCCAAGTACGGCGAGATACGCTGCTACATCCGCGATCCTGACGGCTATATTATCGAAGTCGGACAGAGCACCGACCTAACGTACGGTTAACGCTGGCCCGAACGGGATGCGGATCTAAACGCTTGCGGATGTGCGCTTAGTGGTAGCCCATTGGTGCGAACGGTGCAACACCGGTTTCCTGGAAACCGACAGCTACTCCATTTTTTATTTCAATTGTCGAATACGCTCTTGCAGGAATTTCCGCTCTGGTTCCTGTTGGGTCAGCGCCAGCGCCTTCTCATACGAAGCACGAGCCTCGGCTGTCCTGCCCAGCCTGCGGCACATATCTGCGCGGGCGGAATGCGCCAGGTAATAATTTGCCAATTCGCCTTGTTCCAACGCCGCTTCGATATGCGCCAGACCGGCCTCTGGACCATCACACATTGCGATCGCCGCGGCACGATTTAGCTGTACAACTGCCGAAGGCTGAATTCGTAGCAGTTGGTCGTAAAGCGCAACAATCTGCCGCCAGTCGGTTGCCGCGACCGATTCCGCCTCCGCATGAACGGCCGCAATCGCAGCCTGGAGTGCCGGACTTGTGCATTTGTCGTATCACGGGCAAACCGGAAGTTATTCTGGGACAGGACTCGGCTTCCAGGAAACGCTCATAGGGCACTCCCAATTCGGCGCATTCGCGCCGATCGGGTCCTTTATATACCTTGACAGGTATATGCTCTGTGGAGTATATCAAGCGGATGGAATCTGTGTTCGAAATCATTGCGGAGCCGAACCGCCGCGCGATACTGAGCCTCCTGGTCTCGTCCCAACAGTCGGTGGGAGAGATCGAGCGGCGGCTTCGGATGCCGCAGCCGACCGTGTCAAAGCACCTGCGTGTGCTGCGCGAGGCCGGTTTCGTTGAGTCCACGGTGGACGCGCAACGCCGTCTCTACCGGCTGAAACCCGGACCATTTCATGAGGTGGATGCCTGGCTGGCTCAGTTCCGCCGGTTCTGGTCGGCTCACGTGGATGCTCTCGAACGCCACCTTGATCGCATGAATCACGACCGCATGGAGCAACGTCCGCACGGATCAGCAACACCAACGAAAGAGAAGACAAGGAGAAGATAGATGACCGATCGCGAGCAGTACGCACCGGGTCCGGCCAGCGGAGCGCAGGTACGAAAGGAGGGAGAGAAGTGGACGCTCATTCTCGTCCGAGAACTGCGCCACTCGCCGGAAAAAGTCTGGGAGGCGCTAACCGACCCGGCGCATCTGCGGGAGTGGGCGCCCTTCGATGCTGATGGGAATCTGGGTGCGGTTGGAAACACAGTGAAGCTCATCACGGTGGGAGCGCCGACGCCGCGCGTCACCGAAACCACCGTGACGCGAGCCGACGCTCCCGAGTTGCTGGAGTACAAATGGGGTGGTTTCGATATGCGGTGGGAACTCGAAGCCTTCGGTGGCGGTACGCGCCTGACGCTGTGGACCAACATCGGTCACCGCTTCATCTCCATGGGCGCTGCCGGGTGGCACATTTGTTTCGATGTTCTCGATCGGCTCCTGAGCGGAACTCCTATCGGCCGCATGGTTGGCTCCGACGCCATTAAATTCGGGGGCTGGCAGCGGCTGAACGTGGAGTACGCCAAGCAGTTCGGGATCGAAGCGCCAGACTGGCCGCCTCAGGCGGCACAAAAGAAATAAATCAACGAGGAGTATCAATCCATGAACAGAGTGAATCCCAAGGTGGATGGACTTTTACGAAAAGCCACAAAGTGGCAGGAAGAATTTGAAACATTGAGACAGATTGTTCTGGCTGCTCCGCTGGCCGAGGAGCTGAAGTGGGGCCAGGCCTGTTACACGTCTGAAGGAAGAAACGTAGTTTTAATCCACGGATTCAAAGAATACTGTGCGCTTCTATTCTTCAAAGGCGCCTTGCTGAAAGATCCCAAGCATATCCTTATCCAGCAAACTAAGAATGTGCAGTCGGCGCGCCAGATTCGCTTCGCCAATGTTCGAGAAATCGCTGAGATGAAACCCATCTTGAAGGCCTATATCCAGGAAGCCATTGCGGTGGAGAAGTCCGGTTTGAAGGTGAAGCTCAAGAAAACTTCTGACTTCAAGGTTCCGGAAGAGTTTAAGAATAAATTGGATGAAAACCCGTCGTTGAAAAAAGCTTTTGCTGCGCTAACCCCGGGACGGCAAAGAGGATACATTTTTTATTTTTCTGCCGCCAAACAATCCAAAACGCGGGAGGCGAGGATTGAAAAATTTATGCTGCAAATTCTCAAGGGCAAGGGATTGGATGATTAGCGGGCCAGCCATCAAAGAACTCGGCGCGCCCTCTTGCGTGATCCCCGCTTCGACACTGTTTTCGTGTACCACAACGGCGCGGAATCTTACTATGCCGCCAGAGCATTCCGTGGCTGGCTAAGGGTCTAAGAGGTAGGGGGAGGAAAGATTGAATATGAAGGATGCCACCAAACGTTCGATTTTTCGCTGGATTCACATCGTCTGTGGCATCCCGATACTCGGCTATATTTACGATTCGCCTTCCGATACCCACAACTACGCGGCCAGTGTCAGGTATGTCTTTCTTCCTGTATTGCTCCTTTCGGGGCTTTGGATGTGGAAAGGCCACGTCGTTCGACGGCTGATTTCGAAGAGACCGGCCTAACAAGCTTTAGAGGAACTGACGGACGCTTACCGGCCCATCTGTTAGCCGGATCGCAATGCGGAATCGAGAGCCGGGGACCTCTTAGCTCACGGTCCTATGACACTCAATGACCATGAACTCAGTCCAGGTGTTTCTGTCGTCGGATTTTTCCCCAAGCCATGTAAAGTGCATGCGAGAGATGCTTGTATACGTCGCCCGCGTGTATATCCAAGCCGCTGCGGGATCTTTGAAGATATAGCTGACCGAGTGGTCATCGAAGTGCGCGCCTCCGAACTCTGGCGACGCAAGATCAATCCACGTCCCATCCAAAGCATTTAGCCATTTGATATTCCAGAGTTGCCTGGCAGAGTCATAGACACGGAAATTCATGCCGAGAACGATCACCTCTCCGGACGAGTTCGTCATGCGGTATTCGTCTGCAATGGCATAACCGTCGAGGATGGAGCGGCCCTCCCAAGTCCCCTCGAACTCTTCCCATCCTCCATTGCCCGAATGAAATTTCGCATTGAATTGCCATTTGCCAATGAGGAAAGCAAAACGAGAGAGCGCCGCGGGTGCCTTGGGGTTGATTTTGCCGCTGCTTTGATCAGTCTTCTCCATAAAGTGATTTCTCCATAGCAAAGATCGCTGGCCGCGTCAGTTCGGTCTAGTGGGCTTTCGCCGCGAATAGAAACAGCGCTACCGCGAGGGCCAACGTCAAGACCTCGATCAGTAGCGCATAGAGAGTGAAGCGTTTCGCCTGGTCGAACCGTGCCAGCAAGCGGCTGACCAGCAGTCCCACAATTACGACGGGCGAGCAGAGCAGCCGATCCAGGCAAATCCAGCCCAGGAGCATCGTCCCCTGGCTCACGGCCGGGATACTGAGCACCGCGAGGCAAAGCGGTGCAGTCAGACTCAGGCCAAGCAGGATTCTGGAATACACGGCGTAGAGGGGTTCGTACTTGCGGATCACCAGCACCAGAACAAAAGTCGGCACCAGCACCATGCAGCCAATGATGATCTCCAGCATCCAGTCGCCGGCTGCGTACATCCCGCCCGCCGCTGCGGCGTCTTGGGGGTGATTGACGTATAGCAGGTGGCGCATAAAGACTAAGGAGTGCCGCAGCCGCGAGCACTACCGCGTAGCCTGCCGCCACCAGGCGCAACTGTGTCCGAAGAGGGATCGATTTCATGTCGGCATTCTACCTGGCGCGCTTAGAGAATTTCTGGTCTCGTACTTCTTCTGGCGCCGCCTGCAGGACACGCCGGCGAGCGCCTGACCGCGCACCGGCGGCGGTTTAGGTCGTAAGACGGGGGGCTCTTGACCCTGGTGTCGGCGATGAGAGAATCATCCTCTAACTACTTACAATCGACCTTGTTGTCCTGCGCGGCAGCGATCTGCCACTTCCCATCGCGCTTTAACCAGGTATCGGTCCAGACCTGGCACTGCTTCGCGTCTGGATGCGTTTTGTCTTTGCCGATGGCGTGCTCGCTGCCGTAAATGATTGCCACGTCTTCGGCGAAGAAGCGCACCTTGGCATCGTCGAGTGCGCAGCCGCGTGCCGAGTGTGGGCCTTTTTCATCGCGTAGCTCATCCGCCTTGTTGTAGTGCTCGCCGCGAGTGCTGGTGCCCTGGAAATCGTCGGCCAACAGCTCAGAGATAACTCCGTTATTCGTGCAAACGCCTTCGGCCCACTTGCGCTCCATGTCGACCATGAACGTCGCGGTTTTGTCGTCGGGTGTGGCCCAATGGCTTTGCTGCGCATAGGCGGCGGTCATAAGGACTACGACGCACATCAGGTGCAGAATTCGGTGACGCATCGTCCCTCCAGTATTTGAGTCACTATACAGGTAACTCACGCGCGGGAAATATGGGGAGATATGGGGACAGACTGGTGCAGTTAGCCCCGCCTGTCCCCACATTTCCAGTCGAGTATCTTTGTCCCAGCCGCCCAGCTTTAGCGCGACCGTCATACACGCATTGCGGAGTTTGTCGGCGAGAGCGGTATCGGCAATCGAGCGGGCGAGAACCATCCTCCCACGCATAAAGCGGCGATGGCGCGGGCCCAGGCGTGACGTGGCCGGTCTTTGTCCGACAAGCTGCGTTCCAGAACATCGACCATGGCCCGGAACACGTTCTCAAAGGCTCGCTTGGCGCTCTTGCCACAGCGCGCGATGTCGCCTGGCAACGCCACCATGGGACAGGAGTTCTCGACGTCTTCGAAATGCTGGCGGGATAGATAAGCACGAACCACCTGCGGGCCCACGTCAGCCGATGACAGGTCCACATGCACTCCCTCCCAGCAACTCTTCCATTCCGGGTCGGTAAGAAAGCAGCCCAGCACCTCCGCATACAGATCGCTTTTGCTCTTGAAATAGCTATAGAATCCGCGGTGTGTGAGGCCAGCCCGGCCATGATCTGGTTGACAGAGACATTCTCGAAGCCGCGCCGATTGAAGAGCCGACGCGTGCTGTTGACAATTTTCTTTCTTACGTTCGGCGGTGACCAGGGGCATAAGGCATGATGTTCCTCTTCTTATCAATGTGTGAGGTACAGTATGCCTCGAGCCGTCCCGATCTACCTGGTAAAACATTATTTTGAACATATTTTGGCGCCATGCTTCTATGAGGCCGCCGGGGCAACCCGGATGATCGCAGAATGCAGGAGGGAATCGTGAGCGAGAGAAAGAAGATGGAGGCGCTGGCCGACGCGCCTACTCGACGACAGGTGATCACCGGCGGCGCTGTCGCCTTGGCGGGCCTGGCCCTGGGTCCAGTCCGGGTGGGGGCGCAGCAAACGATGACGGAAACGCCGAGCACGGGTGCGAACAAGACGCGGACTTCTCTTCACCAG
>OMOD01000084.1 GCA_900290255.1 Candidatus Sulfotelmatobacter kueseliae | reverse complement strand
GCCGGATAGAACTCCGCTGTCAGTTCTGGCGCCTGCTCTTGCTCGTCCTCTACCACCTCCAAGACCTTGCCGCCCGACCCGAGCAGCTTTCGAGTCTCAGCAAACAGCCGTGCGTTCTCCGTCAGGTTGGCGATTAGCTTCCGCATGTCTTCGCCTTCAACCTCCAGACTCAGCGCCCAGATGGATGAAGTCTTCTTCCTCTTCTCCTTGCGGTCGAAGTATGTGGCCTCCTCCGGGCGAACCGTCAGCTTTGCCGTGATGCCGGCCAAGCGACCACCCGTGAAGGTCTGGATCTCCTGCAAGGCAGAGTGGATCTGGCGAATGGATCGGTAAGAGCACGTGTGGATGCGGCAGACACTCCCCAGACGCGGGAAGTCCGCCAACACGAAGCGAAGATCTCCACTGGGTTTGCACTGCCCGCTCGCAAGCTCCGGGCATCCGTTGCCACATTGAGGCCAAGGTTCACCGCCAGGTTTCTCTGGCGTGCGACGCGTGGCCGAGACACCATCACCCCAGCACTTTCGCTCTGTGGTCGTCCACCAGGCGTAAGAACTGGGGAAGACGTTTTCTATGTCGTCGTCGATCAGCATGATGTGAAGTTCTCGGCACTGCTCGCCATAATGCCGTGTCAGCTCCGGATCGGCTTCCCACTCGACCCTGTTGGCTGACTTCCTCTTGCGCAGGAAAACGAAGTGGTCGAGCTTGGTGGGATGGCTGTGATCTCCATTGGGTGGCAGGCCGATAGAGACTTTGGTCGATACGGACAGCCGTTGAACGACACGGCCATCGTGGTCGTGCGTGACGCCAATGATCATGGGAATTCCTCCTTCTCAAATGGCATTGACCCGGCAGGTCGAGTGGGGGTGGCCGAATCAACTAGTAGGATGTCAGGTGCCTCGTTGAGTAGTTGGTAGGGACCACCAGCGAATTATGCCTGTCGAGCGTGAGGTTTCGGCAAGCTTGCATGACTGAGCCCGCGTGATCTTGGTAACGTCAGTCTGTTGCCCAGCCAGGGCGAGGAGGCCAGGCTGATGGACCCTACCAAAACGCCCGTTATTCCCCCCGAATTGGAGCAAGTTCGCCAAGAACTGGAGCAGTGGCGGAGCACGCAGGCGCATCGCTCGCCGATCCCAGAGCCTCTCTGGAGGGCGGCCGCAAAACTGGCCCGCCAACATGGCGTTCAACTCACGGCGCGCACGTTGCGCCTGGACTACGCCCGCCTGAAGGCTCGGGTGAAACCCCAGGCGCGACGCAAGTCGGCCGTTCGTTCCTCATCGGCTCTTCGCCGAGCGGCGCCGTCATTTGTCGAGCTGCTGGCGCCGCGGCCAGGCAGTTCGCAAGAATGTCGAGTGGAATTGGAAGGGCCGCGCGGGAGGATGAGGGTGGATTTCAAGGGCATCGCCACAGCGGAACTGGTGGCGCTGAGTCGAGCGCTGTGGAACGATGAGACTCGATAGATCGGGGCGACGAGTGATTCAGATCACCGTACAGACCCGCATCTTGGTGGCGATCCAGGCCGTGGATTTCCGCAAGGGGATTGATGGTCTGGCGCGGGTGTGCCAAGAGCAGTTGCAAACGGACCCTTTCTTATGTGGCGGGCCATGATATGTGGCGCAACCTGCGAATGACCGCGATTCCTCTTCACTAAATCATCTTCTGTCGACACATATTCTTCGACGATCCTTTCCTTCAAAGACCGGGCGATCAGCCTGGTCATTTAGGAGGGAAGGACATGTTGAACCATTATTTCAAGTATCCCGGTGTACTGCGGCGTATGCGGCTTGGGCCGCTCTGTGCCGAGATCGACAGGGTTGCCGAACATCTCGAGCGAACTGGGTACACTTACTTTTCGGCGAAGCGCTATCTGAGTTTGATTGCGAGCTTCAGCCGCTACGCACTGCAGTCAGGGTGTATTCAGGTAACGGCGGTTGATCATGCTCTCGTGGAGCGGTTCTTGCGGGGAGCTTCGCTGTCGCGCAGTTTTGCTACCACCGCCCGCTCGGCCCTCGGCCACGTGCTTCGCCACCTCGGCCGACATCCAGGCGCAGTCCGTTTGTCGGCGTCGGAACAACGCGATGCAGTGCTGCTGAGTAGGTTTGATGCGTATCTGCGCGACATTCGTGGCCTGGAAGCCAAGTCGCGGGAAGGGGTCCTTTGTGCAGCGCGTCGCACGATCGGCTGGTATCGTCATGCCAGGGCCCATCAACCACTGGCGCGCCTCTCGGCTCAGGATGTCCTGGCGTATGCCCAATACGCCACACATCGCGCGATCTCACACCGAAGACGGTCAGCGGAGATGTCGCACTTGCGGAACCTTCTCCGCTACCTTCATTGGTCCTCAATCTGCCGCGAGAACTTATCGCGCAACGTGCCCCGAGTGCCGATCTGGACCATGGCTGGCATTCCGGAGTACCTGTCATGGGACGACGTCCGTCGGGTGATCGACTCGGTTGATGTCTCCGACCCAGTGGGCAGGCGTGATCGGGCGTTGCTGACGCTCGTCGCCACCACGGGAATGCGAAACGCCGAGCTCCGGCGTCTCGAACTCAACGACATCCAATGGCGGGAAGGAGAAGTACATCTACGCCGCACCAAAAACCGCCGAGACCGGGTCGTGCCGCTAGTAGAAGAAGCTGGCAGCGCCCTCTCGGACTATCTCCTTCACAGCCGACCGCAGACACCGGAACGACGGATCTTTCTCTGCCATCGTCCGCCTGTCCGGCCTTTGGGAACTAGCGGGACGGTGTCGTGCATCGTCCGTCGGCGGCTGGCCCGACTAGGGATCCGTCCGGTGCGTGCGGGGACACATTTGCTTCGTCACAGCCTGGCCACGAAGATGGTGCAGCAGGAACGTCCAGTTAAGGAGGTGGCCGATCTTCTAGGGCACCAGCACATCGACACGACGGCCATCTACGTAAAGGTCGCCCTGCCGCAACTCGCCATGGTGGCACTTCCGTTCCCTGGAGGTGCAGCATGAGCACCTTCGCCCGCCGTCTGGTCGACCACATCAACCGTTACGTCGAACTCCGACGCTCACTTGGATATTCCTTCGAGTCGCAAGCGGCGACGCTACAGGCGTTTGGCCGTTTTGTGAAGCGCCGGTCGGAAGCTGGGCCATTGACCCAGCACTTGGCGCTTACTTTTGTACTCAAATGCCCGGTAACTCCAAACGCCCGGGCGCGACGTTACGGGTTCCTGAAGAACTTCGCTGATTATTTCTCAATCTTCGATTCCCGCACCGAAGCTCTCGACCCCCAGGCGCTCCCCCGCTCACGGGCCGTCCCGCCGGCGCGCCTTCTGGATGAAGATGAACTTGCACGATTGCTGGAAGCCGCTCGTCAAATCTCACCGCTCCACCCCATGCGAGGGTTCACGCTGTTTACTATTATCGGTCTCCTCGCGAGCACCGGTCTGCGCTCTGGAGAGGTCACACACCTGGATCGTGGTGATGTGAACCTCGAACGGGGTATCCTTCGAATTCGTGGCACCAAATTTCGTAAGAATCGCCTCGTCCCCGTCCACCCTACTACTCTCCAGGCGCTGCGCACCTACGTCAATGCGCGCGATAAGGCCTACCCTCGATCAAGCTCACCGGCCTTCTTCCTGAGCCTGCGAGGTGGGCGTTGGTCTAAGTGCGGGTTCGGTGGCACTTTTCGTCAAGCCTGCGTGAAGGCGGGTCTCGACCAAGGCTCCCATCGAGGGCTACGGCCGCACGATTTACGTCATCGGTTCGCAACGATACGATTGGTGACTTGGTATCAAGAGGGAGTGGATGTGCAGGCGCGCTTGCCGCTTCTCGCGACGTACCTTGGCCACACCCGCTACAGCGATACAGCCTACTACATTACGGGCACGCCTGCCCTCTTAGGCTTGGCGGCCAGTCGCGCGTTCCAGCCCGAAGGGGGTGCGCGATGAGCAAACCACCGAATCTGGCTGCCATGCTGGAGTCGTTCTTCCAACGTCGGCTCATCGAACAACG
>OMOD01000025.1 GCA_900290255.1 Candidatus Sulfotelmatobacter kueseliae | reverse complement strand
AACACAATCCGTGGCGGGACATCAAAGTCGCAAACGTGCCCGTCACTGACGCGGAACAGGGGGGAAGCGTTCACCGAGAAAGAAGTCGAAGCGATAATAGCGAACCTCGAAAAAGACCGCAATGGAGAGCCTTGTCGAGTTCGGTGGCCAGCTTCTCCGCTCCCGCAGTATCGCCTGCTCGCGCCAGAGCCAGCGCCGCCATGACCCGCACATCGCGGTCCGGGGCCAGCTTCAACGCCGCATTGCGCTATGCGTTGGCTGTGTACCACAATCCTCGATTCCAGTCGCCACCCGCAGCTTGGGTCATTCGCCGACATGTGACGCACGGAAACTTCGCCCTTGGCGTTCAGGACCAAACTGGAAAATGAACAGCAGGCAAAGAATGACTGTTCCTTCAAAGATGGTCAACGCCCAGGGATAGCCGAGGCGATTGCGCAAGGCGTATTCCACCGACACAGCAGGCGAGGCAACCAGCACTCCAAGTTGGTAGGCGAGGCCTGGAAACAGACTGCGAGCCGCATCGGGCGACAGCTCATTCAAGTGAGCCGGGATTACTCCAAAGGCGCCCTGCACGCCTGCCTGCATCACGCATGCCCCGAGAATCAGAACTGCAAGCGACGTGCCGAATGCCCACGGGCCGAGTGCGGTCAGGGACACACAAAGAGCTAGCATGATGCCTCGTCTTCGGCCTAGTCTTTCCGAGATTTGTCCGAATAGAAGTGCGGATGCGATAGCGCAGGTGTTGTAGAGGATCGCGATGTTGGACACTGTGTCTCGGGTTAGTCCATGAGCGGATCTCAGGAAATCCGGATAGAGATCCTGCGTGCCGTGGGAAAAGCAGGACATCACCGTCATGAGCAGCAGGAGGTAGGCGAAGCCGCCCCGATGTCTCCAGAGCACGAGGAGGATAGAGCCTACCGAGCCCACTCGATTCTCACGCCAGGCAACGGATTCTGGCGCCCTGAGCGCCACCAGGCTGATCAGGAGTGCTACGGGGAGTCCTACGCCGAACATGGAGCGCCACCCATACCGCGGCAGAATGGCTTTTATCGCGACGGCGGCAAGCAGGTAACCGACCGGGTAGCCGCTCTGCATCAGTCCAGAGAGAAAACCACGACGCTGCTGTGGAGCGCTTTCCATAGCCAGTGACGCGCCCGTTCCCCAGTAACCACCCATACCAATCCCGTAAAGCGCTCGCAGAACCGCAAACACCGCATAATTCGGGGCAAACGCGCTTACCAGGGTGACCGTGGAGAAATAGAGCACACAGATGATGAGCGGGATCCGTCGGCCAAAGCGATCTGCCAGCGCCCCGAAGAAGAATGCGCCAACCGGGCGCATCGCAAGAGCAATCGAGATCGTCCAGACGATCGCACTTTTCTCGACTTGAAAATGAGTGGCGAGCGAATCGACCAGAAAGATGACGACAAAAAAATCAAAGGCGTCGAGAACCCAGCCAAGGATTCCTGAAGCCACGGCGTACTGCCACCCAGCGGTATCAACTGGGCTCCCGTCGGGACCGCAATCTCGATTTCCTGCGCCAGACTTAAACATGCATTACTGGAGTGGTCGTGTGTGCAGTATTAGACGGCATTTTCCGAAACAGCCTAAGTGACAAGCGATTCTGCGTTTCTATTCCGCGCATTTATTCCACGTCCTTCACGCAGCGGAACCCCAGCGTACCTGCCCGATCTTTGCTCGGCGCCATCAGCAGCAGTTTGCCGTGCTGGTCAAGACGATAGGCTTGCGGAAAATACCACACCGAACCTTGGGGCTGATAATAGCTTCCGCCGCGCACCACAGCGGCACGTGTGTGCTCGTCGCTGAATTCGTCGGTCCACTGCCACACGTTGCCGACTAAGTCTGCAACTCCGAAAGAACTCGTCCCGCGAGGGTGAGTGTCTACACCGTCCGGACCGCGAAGTGCGCGACCTTTGTCAGGCACGGGCACGGCCGCGTCATCCCAGGTATTGCCCCATGGATAGAGGCGTTCGTCGCCTCCTTGCGCGGCGTATTGCCACTCCCACTCATGCGGCAAACGCTTTCCTGCCCATGCAGCGTAGGCGCGCGCATCCTCGAGGGAGACCCAGGTCACCGGCTTGTTCTCCCATCCCGGCGGGTAGGTGCCGTTCCGCCAGTCGCGCAGAAAATTCGAGTCATCCTTGGGGTGATAATGAGTTGCATCCAGAAATTTCTTGAATTCAGCATTTGTGACCGGATACTTGTCGATCCAGAAGGAATCCACGTGCACCGTATGCAGATGGTGGCGGCGCGGCGAGTCCTCCCACGGATATTGCACGTCCACCCCGCTCTCATTGAAACCCTCGATCTCGATTCCATTGACCTTGAAGACGAAATCTCCGGATGGAATCTTCACCATGCCGGGCGGGGCTGTGCTGGCGGTCGCGGTCTTGGCTAGCTTGGCCATTTGCTGCGGAAGGAACTTCCATTCGTTGGAATAGCTGGTCAGCGGACTGGACGCAAGGGCCTTCATCGCCTCGAGGAGCGCCTGCAGTTTGCCGTCGGGTGCGTCGGGGGTTGCGAGAATGGCGCCAAAGCCATGCGCCTCGATGGGGAAGGAAAGGAACGCGCCTCCACCAGCGAGCTGCGGCGTCAGTTCAACGCCATGCCACAAATCGAAGTAGCGCAGCCCCGACTGGGCGGGAACCCGCAACTGAGGACCGTCGGTATCAGTCGGAAGGCGATTCACAATAGTCCACAAGGTCTTCTTTTCCAGGGGCCAGCGGCTGGCATAGATCCCGTATCGTTCCGTCGCAGCGTAGGGCTGCCACTCAGGGCTCACCAGGAAGTCCGCCATGGCCCGCTCGATCTTCGCGACCCGACGGATGGCCTCCGCATCACGCGGGACGATGCCGCTCCAGATGCCAAATACATTCTCCCAACTTTCGTATCCGACGCCGTTGAAGAACGCATACTGGAGGTTGTCGGTTTTGTCGCGTTTCCAGCGGTCGCAGACGTTGACCATGTGCCGGGGTTCAAGCCACTTCAGCGCACTGACCATCGGCGCAGCGGGATATTGCCAGTAGCCCCACGTCATGGTGTTCCACGTCAACCCCTCGAAGGGAGCCAGCAGAGTATGTTCCGGTTCAAGAACCAGTGGATGGCCCAGATCGTCCGCTGCCGTTTGAAAGGCACGAGGCAGACCCCAGAATGTGTCGCCATTGATCCCGTCCGCACCCACGTCCGCCAGCAGTTTTGCAGTAGCCTCCCAGTTGGGTACACCGGGATCGTGCGTGCCTTGATCCCACGGCATCACTGGGAAGAAAACCCGCACTCCCCGGCGATGAAAGTCCACGACCATCTTCCTGACACCCTCGACTCCTCCCGGCATGGTCCCCACCATGTCGTACTGATTGCGATCGTCAATGCCGACGTTGGGATACACCGACCAGATCAGTATGGAATCAATGCCGCCATAGCGTTTTTCCAGATCGTCCAGATATTTGTCGACGGTGTATTGGCCGCTCTCCGGATCGTAGAAGTAACGATCCTCGACCATCATCTGCGGCTGAATGAAACTGGACCGCGCCCACTTCAATTCAGGCCGCTCGTATTCCCGCCCGGAGTAACCGGCGCGAATCCGCATCTCGTTGCGCCAGTGAGTGATGTCGTCGAGCCAGATCTTATAGTCTTCCCGAGTGCAGATCTTTGGTTGCCCTGCCGACGGCCTCACCGGATTGAGGCAGTCCGGGCCGGGGAGTTGGTCACCTTCTGGGGAATAGCGAGTGGTCTGGGCCGCGGCGGCGAGCGCAAGCAACATGCCGACGAGCAAATTGCAGAATACTTGGTGCGCGTGCGCTCTGTTTGAATGCATTCAACACCTCGCGGGAAGGCCAGAAGATTTACGGCTAGCCTCGCTTGGAACGCGGAATTGTAGCAGATACCGAACCTCCGCCTTCAACTGACGCGCCAGGCGGTCTTCCTCCCAGCGCGGCGCGGTGATCACGATCTTAGTGGAGGTGTTGCGCCAGCAACCATGGAATCAGTTCAGGTTCCGCGTAGGCTTTGTCCCACGCGTTGTGACCGACCCCAGGATATTCCGTGTAATGGAAGTTGGCCTTCGCGACTTCAAGCGCTTGCGCCATCTTGCGAGATTCTTCCACGGGCACAGTGTCATCTGCAGCGCCATGAAAAATCCAGATGGGCGTAGCGCCGATGCGCTTTGCGGTTTCGGCATACGGATCAGCCACGCTGGGATCGGCCGCGAGTCCGACCCGTGCGTCCGGCACTTTCACCGGGCCGTAAATGCCGCCACAAATTGGGACGTAAGCGGCAAACTTACCTGGATACTTGGCGGTCATATCCCAGGTTCCGTAACCGCCCATGGAAAGGCCGGTGAGATAGAGCCGGTCACGGTCTCCGTGAAATTCCTTGATCGATTGTTCGAGCGCGGCCATTGCCTGCGCCTGCATGTCCGCATGGATCCATCGCCTGTCTTTTCGGCATTGGGGCATCACGACAATGAACGGGAACCTGGGGGCGTTGACACGAATGGCATGTCCGATCCCAACATCGGTTTGCTGCAGGCCGTCATCGTTGCGCTCGCCTGCACCATGCAAGAACAAAATGACCGGCCACTTCTTCTTGGAATCGAAATCTCGGGGCACGTAAACCTGATAGCGGTAAGACTCTCCGTTCAGGGAAACCGTTCGGTCTAGAAATCCAGTTTCATGTTTGCGTGCGAACGCAGTTGCCGCACTCAGAGAGAGCAGCACGACCATACATGCTCTACAACAAGTGCCAGTCTTTTTCATGACGTGGGAGTGTAGCAGGAACACGGCCTCTTGCGTGACCACAATTCAGATCAGGGATTATGGAACCATATGTGCTGGCTCGGTTTGATGAAGTCTCACCAGCTTTTCCAGTTCATCAAGCAGAGGCTGTTGACCTGCGCCAAGGGCTCGAATGACTTCGGCAGTGAGCAGCGCGTCCTCAGTTCTTCCAACGCGGAAATCGGCATCGCAGAGCATAAACAGTGCTCCGATGTCGGCTGTCCGCGATTTCTCCAGATACTCCGTGGCGTCGGCCCACCTCTTCTGCTGGTATCGGATGCTGCCCATTCCGATCAGTGCCAAGACTTCTGCGGAGTCGAGGGTTAGAGCTGACTGGAACGATTCTTCCGCCGCCACAGTTTCTCCACTAGACAGTTCAACCATGCCGAGATATGCCACGATGCGGCTCGACTTCGGAGCCAGCGTTCGGGCAATGTTCAGCATGCGCTTCGCATCATCTTTCCGCCCCAAGCTGTAGTACATGGTCCCAAGCAGGTAGTGTGGTTCCCCATGATCGAGCACGTCTGCCACGGGCAGCTTCGCCAGGAGTTCGAGGGCTTCCTGCTCCTGGTTTGCTTCCAGCAGCGGCTTTACTCGCTTCCAGGCGTCTTCCTCTTCCGGTCCGTTCAGTTCGTTGGATGTGTCAATCCTGTCGGTCATCGCGGAGAAGAGTCTGGTCTCGTATTGTGCTTCCTTGCTCCGGCCGAGTTCACGGTATGCCTTACCGAGCTGGAAATGAGCCTTGCTCAGCGAAGGCTGCACGACAATTGCGCGTTGGAGCGGAGCGAGCGCGGCGTCGGGCTTTCCCAATTCCACCAGGGCTCTGCCCAGTCCGTAGTACGTTGGTCCGTCTGCGTGGCCGTGAGCCAAGGCGTAGTTGTAATCGCCCTGTGCTTTCTCCCAATCACCCAGGCTCGCCCAGGACTCCGCCAGATAAAACGCTGCCTGCCCGTCGCTGGAGTCCTTCTTCAAGGCCGTCTCCAAGCTCGAGGTTGCCGACCGGTAATCGGTCAAGTCAAATTCCGTCTTACCGATCTGAAAGTCGATTCGCGCTAGGCCAGGATTGAGACGGCGCGCCTTCTGCAGCCAGGCGAGTCCTTCCTTGCGCCTCTCAATCGTCGCGCTCAGATATTCCCCATACTTCTGGCAGACTTGCGCATCGTCGGGAGCTATGCGGGCCGCCTCTGCAATCGTGTCGCGGGCGCGATCCAGGTCCGACTCCATGAAGTAGGCCTCTGCCAGGTAGTAAAGAGGTTTGATCTTCCCCGGCGCGGCGGCAAGGCTGGCCTGGTAGTTTTCGGCAGCCTTCGCCCAATTCCGCTGGCGAAAGTAGACCATACCTAACTCGAGGCGAAGGTCAGGGTCGTCAGGGTAACTGCCTAGCTCCTTCTCATACAACTCCTGGGCTGCGGACAATTTGCCTTGATCGACGAGTCTTGCCCCTTGCCGCAGGACCGCCGTCAGATCAGGTCCAGCCTGCCCCGCTATGAATGACGACATCAACAGGAATGCAACTACCGTCCTCATTTTCATTCCGCATGGTAGCACTTCGCATTGTCCCGACTGACGAGCCCGATTCCTCGCGTTGGCCGGCAACTTGAAGAATGATAAGCTTCGGCACCAGAGAAGTCCGCGAGAACGCGAGGATTGAAGTGCTATGCGTTCGCTGATTGTCATTCTGATCGCTGCTGTGGTGCTCGCCGTGGCATCTGGCCCGAGCGCTCCGCCGGGCATTCGATTTGAAGAAATCGCTGCAAGATCCGGGCTGAACTTCACTACCTCCAGTTCACCCACTCCGAACAAGAATCAGATCGAAACGATGGTCGCCGGCATAGCCTTGCTCGACTATGATAATGACGGCTACCTCGACATATACGTTGTAAATGGAGCCGCAATCCCCTCACTCAAGAAAGAATCCCCAGCCTACTGGAACCGCCTGTTTCATAACAACCATGACGGCACCTTCACCGATGTGACCGAGAGAGCAGGCGTCGCCGCAGTAGGCTACGGCATGGGCGTGGCCGTAGGTGACTACGACAATGACGGCTGGCCTGACATATTCGTCGCCAACGTTACGGGGAATCAGCTATTTCACAACAACGGAGATGGTACTTTCACGGACGTAACCGCCAAAGCGGGGCTGCAAGGCGCGACTCTCGATGGCAAGAAAATGTGGTCCGTGGGCGCGGGGTGGTTCGACTACAACAACGACGGCCTCCTGGATCTGTTCGTCGTCAACTACTGCAAGTGGGAGGTCAACAAGGACCCCTACTGCACGATTGGCGGCGGTAAACGGGGCTACTGTCATCCTCAGTATTACGCTCCAACTCACAATACCCTGTACCGAAACAACGGGGACGGAACCTTCACCGATGTTTCCGAGGAAACCGGGATCGCATCTCAGTTTGGCAAAGGTATGAGCGTGTCCTTCGCCGACTATGACGGCGACGGCTTTCTGGATGCGTTTGTGGCTAACGACACCACGAGGAACTTTCTGTTTCACAATGTCGGAGGAAAGAGATTCGAGGAGGTCGGCGAATTGGCCGGCGTGGCCTACGGGTCGAATGGCGCCGCCCTTTCGGGCATGGGTTCCGATTTCCGCGATGTGAACAACGATGGCCTGCCTGACATCTGGCACACTGCCGTGGAATTCGAGACCTTCCCTCTGTACGGGAACCGCGGCCGGGGAGAGTTTGCCGACCTGACAGTCAGCAGCGGGCTGGCACGGCTGACTTCACAAATGTCCGGGTGGGGAAACGGGATGGTTGATTTCGACAATGATGGCTTGAAAGACTTGTTCGTTGCCCGCTCCAATGTTCTGGACAACATCAGCCAACTGGTTCCGGAACGGCAATATCCAGAGCGAAATTCCGTCTTCCGCAACCTCGGCAACGGGAAATTCGAAGACGTGAGTTCCGAAGCTGGTCCCGACTTCCAGAAGGAAGCTCCGCACCGCGGAGTCGCGTTCGGGGATATCGACAACGACGGGCGCGTGGATGCTGTAGTCACGGTGCTGAACGGAGCAGTCAAGCTGTTTCACAATATCTCTGGCGGCAACAACCACTGGATTCTTCTCAAGCTGGTGGGAACAGCCAGCAATCGAATGGGGATCGGCGCACAAGTGCACATCACGACCGAAGACGGCCGGTCACAGCGGAATGAAGTTACCACCGCCGTCGGATTCGCTTCCTCGAGCGATAGCCGCGTGCACTTCGGCCTGGGCGCAAACCGGCGCATCAAAGAAATCGAGATTCGCTGGCCCAGCGGCATCAAGCAGGTGCTTCAGGACGTTGATGTGGACCGCATCATGGTCATCCGCGAACCGCTCCCCGCCAACTTCGTACAGCACTCGGAGAAACCCTATAATCACTGAAAGTCAAAGCCTTTTCGGTGGAGGATGTCATGCAAAGACGGGATTTCTTGAAAGTAGGAGCAGCGGCCGGATTAGTCAGCTCAACGAGAATGTTTGAGCCCCTCGCGAAGGCGGAACAACTAGTCAATACCATGACACCTGTTCCCCGGAGACCATTAGGCAAGACCGGCGAGAAGCTCTCCATCATCGGTTTTGCCGGCATTGTGGTGATGGAAAACAGCCCGTCGTTTGCGAGCAACATCGTGGCAGAGGCCGTGGACCGAGGCATCAACTACTTTGATGTTGCCCCGACTTACGGCAACGCACAAGAGCGGCTGGGAGCGGCCCTTCAACCCTATCGCGACAAGGTCTTCCTCGCTTGCAAGGAAGAGGACTGGAGCCAGGAAGGCTCGGCCAAGTTGCTGGACGAGTCGCTCCGGCTGCTGCGTACTGATCATGTCGACCTCTACCAGTTTCATGCGCTCTCGAAGATGTCCGATCTCGAGCAGATCTTAGGCCCCAAGGGCGCCGTGGAGACTTTCGAGGCGGCAAGGAAGGCTGGCAAACTGCGCTTCATCGGGTTCTCCGCCCATTCGGTTGAAGTGGCCCTCGCGGCGATGGACCGCTATCACTTCGACACCATTCTGTTTCCCGTCAACTTTGTTCTCTACTCGCAGGCCAAGTTCGGACCGCAGGTGATCGAGAAAGCCAGACAGAAGGAAATGGGGATCATGGCGCTGAAAGGTATGGCCAGGACGACTTGGCCGGACTCTGCGAAGAACGATCACCCTCATCCCAAGTGCTGGTATGAGCCGGCCGGCTTCCCGGACGAGGCCGCGATGGGATTGCGCTGGACGCTCTCGCAACCGATTACCGCCGCCATTCCTCCGGGTGATGAGCGCTACTTCCGGCTGGGAATGGATGTTGCTCAGAACTTCCAGCCCATAACTGAAGCGGAGCAGCAACGACTCATCGCGGGAGCGACAGGGGTGAATCCCATTTTCCATCTGGGAGCTGTGTAGCTGTTAGGCGAGCCAGAGCTGAAGCAGGCCCCAGGCAGCCCGATGCTATTGCATGACGAGGTCCCGCCAATAGGCATTGCCGGCCTCGTGGTGCGGAATCAGCACGCGCTGGTAGAGCCGCAGCACCACCTCCCGACCTTGGTACTTCGCTAGATCCACATTGATTTCCTGCCAGCTTCGCGCATGCGACACGCCCTCGATCAGCTTGTCCAGGAGCCTGTCGTCGTTCACATAGACCTGTAGCTGCCACGCTCGCCCTTGATCCACGCCCACCTTGAATTTCAAAATTGGCTGATTCCCCAATCGGACTGTTCTCCTCAAGACTGTTCCTCGCACTTCATCGCGGGGATAGGTCGCGAGAATTTCTCCATCCAGGTATGTAATGCCACGGATTCCCGGCATGCCGCCCCCTGCGCCGCCAAACCCTGCTCGCTCCAGGGTCCAATCGGGGTTCCAATAGCGCATCAGATCTGCGAGCTTGAACAACTCGGCCGGTTGAGTCTCGGGTTCCTCGACTGGAATCCGGAGAGCGCTCCCGTCATCGTTGGCTCCGTGAGACATAAGATTTGCCATGCCTAGCTTCGCGGTTCGCCTCGCCAATTCGCTGATGCTTTCATCTACCGGCGGTGTCAACTTTAGAGGCCCCATCTCAGCTCCCTTGATGCGGTCGTGCAGTTCGGCCACCTGTTCAGGGGGTAGAGCTCTCATGCCCGACATCGCTGCAACCACGGACTCAGCGTTGGCCGCGTTACAGTCAGCATCGGCGAAATCGGCAGCGTGAACGGCAAGTTGAATCGTTTTCTGAAAGTCACCCCCGCCAAACCACACGCTCGTGGCGACGAAACCGCCATTGACGACGGCGTTGTTCGTGGCGGGGTATTCGATACCCCAACGCTCATCAATCGCCCGGAAGATCTGAGCGGGGCTGCTGCCCCCGTCCGCCATCTGGATCACCATATCCAGGCACTTACGGTACGGCGAGTCAGGGTGAATCAAGGTCGCGGCCTTACGAACAATGATGTGAGGGTCCCGCTCCACGAAAGCGATGCTGATCATTCCAGAAACAAAGACAGCCCCGTCTGTTCCCTCAGCATAGCCGTTGATGTGGCCAAGGAGACGAGCCGTTTCGGCGGCAACGTTCGGCATTCCCGGACTCAAGGCGCCGTATACATCGCTGCTGAATTGCGGCCCAATCGTCCACCAGAGCTTGTTGTACCGGGGATGCCCAGTATCGGGAGGCTTGATGCCGCGCTTGAGCAGCAACAATGCCTGTTCGCTTGAGCCCCACGAACCGGCGTTGTTCTCAAGCCACTGTTGACCGAGTTGTTGGACGGTGAGCCCGATGCCGTATTTCTCGAAGGCGCGGACCGCCACCATTTCGTAGTAGTAGTCGTCGTCCACCGGAGCGTAACTGGGAAGGTGGCTTAGAGGTGTCTCCGGAAGAACCGACGCAGGCTGGTGCTCGAATCGACTACCCGTATACTGCGCAATCATCTGTGCCGTCCAGATGGCTTGGACCCGGTCAAGGTATTCCGCATGGGAAAGCACCAGGGTTCTATCCGCCGCGGGCGTCTTGCTCTGAGCCAGTTCTTGACTCTGCAAGAAAGCCGAAAGCAACGTAGCCAAGGTGATAAAGATCAGCAATGTGAATCCGCTCTTCTTCATGAATCTCGCTCCACCTTTCTGGGTAACAATGTTCTACTCCTTTTGACCGGGGCTAGGTCTTCTATCACAGCCCCGGATGTGCGTCCAAGACGCGGTTGCTGCAGGCGTTGGCCGCAATCAAGCATGGACACCCGGCTTGAAACGTTTTATATTGAGCCCCGTATATCGCTTCTCGATTTGGAGTGCACTCATGAGATTCGGAATCCCGTCATTTCTCGTTGCCGTTCTTCTCGCTGCCGTCAGCATGGTTTCAGCTCAAGACTCAAGATTCTCGCCCCAACGCCAGCAGATTCCCACGCCAGGCTGCCTCAACATGAAAGGCGCGTGGGAAGGCGGATCCGCGCCGTGCACGCAGAATGAGCACGATGCCTGGCTGTCCGACATTCGTCACTGGCGGAACGAACGCCGCATTCGCATCGGCTATGACGGCTCGCGCTACGACCTGCCTGCACTCAAGTGGACGCAGTCCAGTTTCCTCCAGCCGCAAATGATGGTCGAAGACCGCTACTTCTATGACCCGGTCGCACACCGTTACACCGTCGACCGCTATCTCGATGATCTGGAAAAGAGGTATGGCGGAATCGATGCGGTGCTCATCTGGCCCACTTATCCGAACATGGGAATCGACAACCGTAACCAGCACGACATGATCCGCTCCATGCCGGGAGGCATCCCCGGGGTGCGGCAGATGATCGCCGACTTCCATCGTCGCGGGGTGCGCGTCCTGTTCCCCATGATGATGTGGGATCAAGGGACCAGGGATCCGGGCATGCCGTGGCCGGAGGCCATTGCTACCCTGATGGCGGAGATTGGCGCAGACGGCATTAACGGTGATACCCAGGATGGAGTGCCACTGGCTTTCTCGCTGGCTGCCGACAAGACCGGTCATCCTCTCGCCTTTGAGCCCGAAGGCGGACCGGCGGATGAAGCGCTGGCCTGGAATGTCCTGACCTGGGGGCAATATCAATATCCGTTTGTGCCCATGGTAGACAAATACAAATGGCTGGAAACGCGGCACCAGGTCAACATTTCCGATCGCTGGAAGCGCGACAAGACCGACAACCTGCAGTTTGCCTTCTTGAACGGAGTGGGCTGGGAGTGCTGGGAGAACATATGGGGCATTTGGAACGGAATCACTCCGCGCGACGCGGAAGCCACCCGCCGTGTCGCCACCATGGAACGCGCGCTGGCCCCGTTTCTTATCAGTCCTGACTGGGAGCCTCTGGCCCCGATGTTGCGCTATGGTGTCTTTGCCAGCCGGTGGCCATTGGGCCGGCAAACCGTCTGGACGATTGTGAACCGCAACGAGTACAACGTGGAAGGTCCGCAGATCGAACTGGCGCTGGAAGACGGCATGCGCTATTTCGATCTCTATCACGGAGTCGAACTCACGCCCGCCAAGAGTCTGTCGGGCCGGATGCTGCTCAGCTTTCCGATCGAGGCGCACGGCTACGGAGCCTTGCTGGCTTCACACAGCGCCCCAGATGCCGATATTCAGAAACTGATGTCGAAGATGAAAGAGTTGAGCTTGACCCCGCTTGCTGCTTACTCCCATGAGTGGAAAGTTGTGTTGCAACAGATCGTGCCCATCGCCGCCACCAAGCCTCCCTCTGGATCGCCTGCGGACATGCTAAAGATTCCCGAGGGGGACTTCGATTTTCGGGTGGCGGGCATCGAGATTGAAGGATCCGATGATATCGGGGTAGATGTGCAGTATCCATGGGAGGATTCGCCGGGCCGTTTTCACGATCACCCCATGCACCTGAAGTCATTCTGGATCGACAAGTACGCGGTGACCAACGCGCAGTTCAAGAAGTTCCTCGATGCCACCCACTATCATCCGCAGGATGATTTGAATTTCCTCCGCGACTGGAAGGACGGGAACTATCCGTCAGGTTGGGAGAACAAGCCGGTCACCTGGGTTTCACTGGAAGACGCGCGGGCTTATGCGGCTTGGGCCGGCAAGCGTCTGCCGCACGAGTGGGAGTGGCAGTACGCGGCCCAAGGAACGGATGGACGCACCTACCCTTGGGGAAACACGTGGAATGCCGAGGCAGTTCCGGCGGCCGACAAAGGTCGAACCATGCACGGACCGGATGCAGTCGATGCGCACCCGCAAGGGGCAAGTCCGTTCGGCGTGATGGATCTGGTAGGAAACGTGTGGCAGTGGACGGAAGAATTTCAGGACGAGCACACCCGTGGCGGGATTCTCCGTGGCGGCAGCTATTACCAGCCGCAAGGGTCCATCTGGTATTTTCCGCAAGCCTATAAGCTCGGCGAGCACGGAAAACTCCTGATGATGGCGCCCAGCATGGACCGCTCCGGAGCGCTCGGGTTCCGCTGCGTTCAGGATGCGGAGTAGCCTCTAGCAGATAGCGATTTGGAGGGGCAGTTCTGGTCGCCCGGCTGCCTTTCCCTCCAGCGCGCATTCTGCTTTTCTGCCCAGGGGAGCGGGCAGAAGCAGTCGAGGTGCTCTAGGCATCGATTCCCAGCTCCGCGGCACGCACTTCAATTTCTGCTTGACAACGCTCAAAAGGCAGGCATACACTGCGTCGTTGCCGATTTGAAACGTTTCAAAATATGGAGACTTGACCGCTAATCCCGGCTGCGATCTCTCGTCGGGGCCGGCACCGTTACACAGGAGGAGTTTATGCGTCGTGACCGCGGCTTGTTCCTGCTAGCTTTCTGCGTCCTCGCTACCGCGCTGTTCGCACAAGTCATTATCACCAGCACCATCGTCGGCACCATCACCGACCCACAAGGGGCTGTGATCCCAGGCGCGAAAATAACGCTTACCAACGTCGAGACCGGCGTCCAGTGGAAGGAGACCACAAACGCAGCCGGTGACTATCAGTTTCCGAACCTGATTGCTGGCCGCTATAAGGTCGAGGTCACGAAAGAAGGCTTTGCCAAGGCCATCTCCACCGAGGTGCCGCTGGAAAATGGAACCACCAAGCGCGTGAACTTTGCCCTGAAGATCGGCCAAGCCGAGCAGATCGTGGAAGTCTCCAGCGCGGCCGCTCTCCTTAAGACCGACGATGCCAATGTGTCAGGCATCATCGAGAATAAGTTTGCCGCCGACCTTCCCATTCAAGGCCGCAACTACCTGAACTATGCGCAGATCTTGCCGAACTTCAACAGCGGCACAGGCGACACTTCACGCCTGGCCTGGGGACTGGCTTCGGCAACCATGCCGGGTGCCATGCAATTGAACGTGGGCGGCACCGAGTATGGCGTCGGGTATTACGTTGACGGTCTGAACAACAACGACAATTGGGTGGAAGGCCCGGTCATGAACGTGAACCAGGACACCATCCAGGAAGTCAAAGCCGAAGTGTCCAACTACTCCGCAGAATACGGGCGGGACGTAGGCCAGATTGACGTGACTTCAAAGTCCGGCACCAACGCCTTTCATGGGTCGGTGTACGACACCTTCCAGAATGCGGGCATGAACGCAGTTGATCCCTACAGCAAGTTTCAGGGCATACCGCGCAGTGCCTATCACCAGAACCAGTATGGCTTCACGGTCGGTGGACCGGTCTATATCCCCAAAGTCTTCAACGGAAAGAACAAATTGTTTTTCTTCGGATCGTTCGAGCGTTTGCGCAACCGCGGCTCGAAACAGTACACCGCATATGTTCCGACCGATGTCGAGCGCACTGGCGATTTTAGCGCTTGGCTGACGCGCTTTCCCGTAAATCCGACACTGTGCGACGGTTCAACGAATGCGCCCGCCAACTGCCGTTACGTGATTTACGATCCCACAACCTACAACCCGACTACCCAGTTGCGGCAGTTTTTCTCCAATAACATCATCACCAACCCCAATGCTAATGCTCTGGCATATCTTTCTCATTTCCCGGAGCCGACCGGCTATGTGTCTCCTGTCCAAGGCGACTTCGACAATTTTGCCGGGACCCATACTTCTGGACTCAACAACAACAACTACACCATTCGCGCCGACTACACCTTTACCAGCCGAGATAACGTCTATTTCCGCTGGTTGCGCGACAACGGCAGCGCCATCAACGAGGGCGGGCTCGTCCCCGAATTGAACATGAACAACGGCCCCTTGCACCGCGTGAACACCTACCAGGTTCACTACGTGCACGCTTTCACGCCCACGTTCACCAACGAGTTCAATGTCAGCTGGACCAAGGGCTACAACTTCAGCGACGATCCAGCACAGGCTAACCGGTTTTCGCAAACGTCGTGGATCCACAGTCTGTTCCAGAATACGTCCACGAACATGGCGGGTTTCACGTCCTACGACAAGAGCCTATTCAATATCAACAATGACGCGACCTTCAGCGTCAATCTAGGTTGGGACAACACTTACTTCGGAAATGATCTGAGCCTGGGATCAACCGAGTACTGGTATCAGTATGTGCCCATCTTCCAGCTTTCCGACAACTTGGCCAAAGTCATTGGCCGGCACACAGTGAAGTTCGGGTACTACATGGCCCGCCGCTATGAGCGTGACAATGACGTCGTACGTTCCGTCTACTTTGCCGGTAACTACACCAGCAAAGGCCCCAACATCGGTGACGGCTCGGGCTTCAACACAATCGCCGAATTTGAAACCGGCTTTGTAACCCAGATGGGCCAGCGCACCCCGGTATCCAGCGGCGATGCCAGCCTGTATTTCGGAATGCCCGAGTACTCTGCCTATGTGACTGATTCGTGGCAAGCGACCCGGAAGCTCACAGTGGACCTTGGCCTGCGTTACGACCTGCCCATGCCGGCCTATTCCGTGAACAGTTACTGGGGCGTGTTGGATCAAACCTATCCGGGATGGCGAATGATCATGCCGGGATTAACTCCTGGGACGAGCAATCATCCCTTTTCCGCCGCCAAGAAGGATCTCGCGCCTCGCATCGGGCTCGCTTATCGGCTGGATAACAAGACAGTGGTCCGTGGCGGCTACGGCATCTTCTACGAATCTGGCCGATTCAAGTTCCTCGATCAGATGTTCTGGAACTCGCCCGGCTACGGAGGGCAGACCTATAGTTCCGCCAGCATGGTGCCCGATCCGGCGGAAACGTTCTACACGCTCGCCGATGCGTGGCCTGCTGCCCAGACGGTCGGCAGGGGCACTTGGCCGAATCCGCTGGGCACTGACGGTGGAACCCTCGGGTTCTGTGTAGGCTGCAATTATGCTACCACCGATGCAAAATCCTGGGTCACGCCCTACATTCAGCGCTGGAGCCTCGATATCCAACGCGAACTCGGAAAGGCCGTGGTCGCAAGCGTCGGGTACGTGGGTTCCAAGGGTACGCATCTGCCGATTCAGTACGACTTGAACCTGCCGCCAGAAGGTACCTACTTCAACTCCGTTGACTTTTACAATGCGCGTCCGCTCACAGCCATCGCGCCCGGCCGCTGGGATGGCATTAACAGCGTTCGTGCCATCCGCAGCAACAACTACAATGCCATGAACGCCGAGTTGAAAACCCGCGCCTGGCATGGCCTGACCAGCCAAGTCTCCTACACGTGGTCGAAACAAATGGACAACTACTTCGGCGAGAGTGGTGAGGGCGGCGCCCGGCAACTCGGCGGTCAATGGCACCCGGAATGGAGTTATGGCCCATCCGACGCAAACCATACCAACCGCTTTGTAGCCGGGCTTACCTACGCCTTGCCGGGAAAGTCCCTCCAGAATCGCTTCTTGCGAGAGGTGGTCGGATACTGGCAGTTAAGTTCGATCAGCACGTTCGAATCAGGAGCACCGATCACGGTCTGGAACAACTACACCAGTTCTTACGACTACATGGGAGATGTCCCCGACCAGACCTGTAACGGAAATCTCCCGCGCGGGAAGAGAACCTTTACCCAGTATTTCAATGTCAATTGCTATACTGAGCCTGCTGCCAGCACAGATCCGACATACACCTCGCAGGGCATTTTCAACTACGCAGTGCATCGAGGAAACGAGAAGCGCAACAATCTTCGCCAGCCCGGCATTAACAACTGGGATATGGGGCTGCAAAGGTCTTTCCCGGTGTTTGGCGAGGGCCGGCAACTGGTTTTCCGCGCCGATGCATTCAACGCCTTCAACCACTCCCAGTGGCAATACATCGACAACTACGACGACCGGGCAGTCAACCCTGTGAGCCAGTTCGGATATATTACCGGAGCCCGCCCCGGGCGCCGTATGCAGTTGGACATGAAGTTCGTGTTCTAGACTGGAGCATGGCGCGGGCGAGATCCCTCTTGTTCGCGCCATCCGGCAGTCCGTGGAGTGTTGAACAGCGTCTTCATCTAGGAGAGCCATGTATCAGCCGGAAGCGTATGGCATCGCACTGCTGTTCATGATCGTGAGCATGTTGTGCTGGGGGTCGTGGGCCAACACCATGAAACTCACTCCCGGCTATGCTTTCCAGTTGTTCTACTGGGACTACATTCTCGGGATTCTGCTCGGCAGCCTTCTATGGGGCTTTAGCCTAGGCAATGTGGGCGGAGGTGAGCTGTCATTTCTGGCCAACATTCACCAAGCCGATGCCACCCACATCCTGTTCGCGATCGCCGGGGGCGCAGTCTTCAATGTTGCCAACCTGTTGCTGGTTGCGGCCATCGATATTGCCGGTTTGGCGGTTGCGTTTCCGGTGGGCATTGGGCTGGCGCTGGTTGTGGGTGTTCTGCTCAACTACGTGCTCGCTCCCAAGGGGAATCCGCTGCTCCTGTTTGGTGGTGTTGCCCTCGTCCTGCTCGCGATCGTGATTGACGCGGCAGCGTACCGCAGGCGCGAACAGAAAACCCAGTCGGTAAGCACCCGAGGAATTCAGATCAGCATCGCCTGTGGCGTCCTCATGGGATTGTTCTATCCGTTAGTCACGAAGGCTGTTACTGGGCATGCTTCTTTGGGACCTTACAGCGTAGCGTTTTTCTTTGCCGTTGGTGCGGCGCTCTGCGCCGTGCCGGTCAACTACCTCCTTATGCGACGGCCGCTTACCGGTACTCCGCCCGTCACCATGTCTGGGTATTTCCAGGCACGGCAGTCCTGGCATGTTTGGGGAGTCCTTGGTGGCTTGATCTGGTGCACAGGAACGGTCTTCAACTTTGTTGCTTCCCACGCACAAATCGTCGGTCCGGCAGTCTCGTACGCTATCGGTCAGTGCGCGACTATGGTCTCCGCAATTTGGGGGATCTTCATCTGGAAAGAATTCGCCACCGCTCCTGCCGCCGCCCGCAAACTGATTCCTGCCATGTTTGTTTTCTTCGTGCTTGGGCTTGCATCAATCGCGATTGCTCCCATGGTGACACGGTGATGAAAACGGTCTTCTTATTATGCAGAAATCCATTGTTGTTGTCGGCAGCATCAACCTCGATTTAGTAGCGGGCGCCGATCACATTCCGCGAGTCGGCGAAACCGTCATCGGCAGAGGCTTTAAGACTTTCTACGGTGGGAAGGGCGCAAACCAGGCGGTTGCAGCAGCGAAACTCGGGTGCCCCGTTGCGATGGTTGGCAACGTCGGGGACGACGCATTTGGAACGCAGCTGCGCAATGGGCTGAATGATGCCCGCGTGGACACGGCCTGTGTGAATACTGTCGAAGGCCCATCCGGCGTTGCGTTGATCACAACCGATCTACGCGGCGAGAACAGCATCGTCGTTGTGCCCGGCGCGAACGGGCACCTCACTCCCAAACTGGTGGAAAAAGCGGCGCCCCTTCTCGAGCGTGCCGGATTTCTTTTGACTCAGCTGGAGATCCCACTGGAGACAGTCGACTACCTGGCGCAGTTCGCAGAAAGGCACAACATCCCCATTATGCTCGACCCGGCGCCGGCACGAGAGCTTTCGCAAGCACTACTTCGCCGGGTCTCCTGGATCACGCCAAACGAGACTGAAACCCTGGAGTTGCTGAAGACGAACATCAGGAATGGCGACCAGGACTATTGTGCAGCTGCCGATCGCCTCCTGGCCTGCGGCGCAAAGAACGTCTTGCTGAAGTTGGGAGCGCGCGGGTGCCTGATCGCCCAGGGGACTCTACCGAAAGAGTGTGTCCGCGCGTTTTCCGTCAATGCCGTGGATACGACCGCCGCCGGCGACGCCTTCAATGCGGGATTCGCAGTGGGATTGATGCGCGGCTATACCGTCTCCCACAGTGCCTTTTTCGCTTCGGCCGTGGCGGCGATTTCGGTGACGCGGCCCGGCGCTCAACCTTCCATGCCGAGCGGGCAGGAAGTGGAGCGTTTCCTAGAACAGCACCCGACTGCACCGACAAAGCAGCCGTCCTAGTTCGGTGCGGTTGGCAATGCCTAGGACTCATGGTCATGATTCATCCTGCGGGCGCGGAACCCTCTTATTTGCAACCGGAGTCATCATGAGCATATTGAAGTTGAAATTGCGTGTCGCCTCTTTTCTCCTCGTACTGCTGCTTAGCTCATCCCTCGCACAAACCCCGGCCGGTGTGTCCTCCTCCGATTGGAAGGACATAGTCCAGAATCGCCTTTCCCTCTATGGCCACAGAAACTGGATCGTGGTCGCAGATTCGGCCTTCCCGGTCTACGCCGAGCCTGGCATCGAGACCATTGTCGTGAACGCCGATCTGCCGTCCGTACTGCGCTATGTCGCGAGCGCCATTTCTTCGTCACGCCACGTGCGAGCCACAGTCTTTCTCGATCAGGAACTTCAGTTTATTGATGAGCATGACTACCCGGGAGTATCGGAGCTGAGGAAGCAAATCATGGCGCCCTTTGCCAAAGACCAGATTTCCAGTATTCCGCACACCGAAGTGATGACCAAAATCGGCGAGGCCGGGAAGACATTCCGAATCTTGTTTATCAAAACCACAGCAACGATCCCGTACACCTCGGTTTACATGCGTTTGGATTGTGGCTATATGAGCGACGAAGTGGAGGGAAGGATCAAGACTGCAGTGTCGGCTGTGGGCAACCGGCAGCCGAAGTAGCGACCGGCTCCGACAAATGCCCCCCACCGCCTCAGAACCCGGCTGGACCCAGCGAGCCGCAAAGCGACGACTTCCGCAAGATTCGACGAAAGCCGCCCCCCAGTGGGACCATCCTGCCCTGATTTCAGCTGGTTAGCGCTCCGCCCGTGGCCTTTTGCAAACGATCCCAAAACGACAATTTGAGGTCGCTCGCCAACGTAGGCAACCTCCGCGATTTCGAGCGCTTCGCCTGGCCTGCGCCCCGCGCTCCCCAAACCTCCTAAACAAGGCCGATCTCGCTCGCTGTAGGGATCTCGTCCCACCGGCCAGTGAGGCTACCTTGACGAAATGTTCGCGCTTCATCCTTCACCCACTGAAATAAATAAGGGCATGCTCACTCTGAGTAGCCGTCGTCTTCGTCGTCCTCATCGTCATCCTCCTTTTTCCTGCGGTCGCCTTCGTCGTCCTCATCGTCGTCATCCTCGTCTACCTCTTCTCGAACGAGGACATCAGTAAGCAACCGATCAGGAGGGTCCGAGCCGGGGCGTTCTGGATGTATGCTGCTCATGCCCAATGGTACGCCTCGGCCGCTGGGCAACCGTCGCGACAATGGGCCGTGCAGCTTGCAATTCCTAATGCTGCACCTGTACGAAAGCCTCGTTCAGGACGGCCTAGGGCGAGCCTCTCGTCGACGACCTTGATTTCTCTCCGGTAGTAGTTCTCATCGATTTGAGTGCCATCAGCCAACCACGCCGATCGTGCATCCCCGTGCGACTCGTTTGCCCAGTCCTCCGGGCTCCCGCTGGCTGGTTTCGTAAACTATCCAGACTCGTCTCCAGAAAATTAGAACTGATATGCTTTCGGGATAGCAAAGTCCATTCAGTTTTAGGGAGGTCGAGAATGAGGCCGCTTTGCTGTGTACTTCTGGTTTCGGGCCTGATGTCAGTTCTCGCGGTGGCGCAGAGCCCCTTTGACGGTGTCTGGAAGGCTGAGCCGACTGAGATTGACACTCCACGGGCACCTGAGGTCTATCTCCTGCAAGACGGTGCCTATCGTTGCCCCACCTGTGATCCCCCGCTCGATGTTCGCGCGGATGGCCGGGACCAGAAGGTCACAGGAGAGCCGTGCTACGACACTGTCGGCCTGCAGGTAGTGGACGACCGGACGACCTTGGAAACCGACAAGAGAAGTGGGAAGACGGTTGGGACTTCAAAGATGACAGTCTCATCCGATGGAAACTCTGCCACAATTGACTGGAAGGAAAGTTGTAACGTCAACGGCGATGTGGTGAGTGAGACATTCATCCTGAGCCGAGTAGCCAAAGGACCGCGTGGGTCACATGCAGTTTCGGGTTCGTGGCAGATCGTGAAGCGTGTGAATATGTCGGAGAATGCGATGGTCGCCACCTTGAAACTGGAAGGCGATACCTTCAGCTTCGTCGATCCGGCCGGGATGAGTTATGCGGCGAAGTTAGACGGAACGGAGACGCCAATCAAGGGGGATCTCAGCCAGACCACGGTTTCAGTAAAGCGCATTGGCGAGAACACGATCGAAGAGACAGATAAACGCGACGGAAAAGTGGTCGAGGTCATTCGCTTCACGCCGTCCCCTGACGGGAAAACGATGACGATCTCCATCGAGGACAAAGTGAAAGGCGGTACTCGGCAGTTTGTCGCGCATAAACAGTGAGGCGGGTTTTTCTCACGAATATCCCACAGACCGCCTTCGAACAAACCCGCCATTCCATAGTCGTCTCAACTGCGCGGCGCGGTGGGCGGGCGTGAGCTGAAGGCCGGACGCTTCTACCTCCTTGATAAGCCGCTCCCATTTGCGCCCCGCTTGCTTTGATAAGCCCTGCGGTTTCAAGCGCATAGCTGAATTTAGCGGTGTTTTCAGCTCTTGCGGTTCGGCATAAGTCCTTTATAATCAGAATATCTCAAAATGATACGAGACTTGTTTGTGTAAAGTTATGAAACTGCGGGCCTTCCGGGGGTGTCACGCTCAAGATTTAGCCGCCCTACCTCTCGGGCGCGGCGGGCCGGGAACTGTCACCATTGTCACCGTGTCACCATAGTGCCCGAGAGAGCATGTTTGAGCTAACGTATTGATAATACTATACTTACTTACTTACTTACTTACTTAAATGGCGCGAATCGAAGAACAGGCACGTATGGCGACATGGTGACACGCTCACTCGGCCACGAAGTACAGCCCGTCCTTTAGGCCCACCTTCAGTTCCTTAATTAGACCGTCCAGCGCGAGGTTCCATCGTTGCGTTCCGATGCGACTGGCGTGCGTCTGCCGCTGCAAGTCGCGCCTGGACGTTGGACCTTTCATCTCCAGCACGCGGAGTATCTTCACCTGAGACTTTGCGACTGGATTGTCTGCATCTGGCACACGGTAAAACTCTTGGCTGGCAGCCTGATACTGACCAAGACGCACGGCGTCCGCCGCTATCTTCTCTGTGATTCGTTCCTCACGGCGGAGCCAAGCGAGCAGCAACGCACTACGCCACACTTGCACGTTCAAACGTTCGCTGCCTTCTGGTAATGTGTCGGCCCACTCAGCAATCACGCGCTCTGCGCCTTCATCGGATTCGATCTGCGCTGGCACGTCGGCCAGTAGCTTGATGCGCGGAATAAAAGATTCCTGCAACAGGGCAAGGTTCGGCGGTGTCATCTTCGGGACGTTCTCATATTTGCCCTCAGTCCCAATCAAATTCAATCGTGACATGAGGCCGCCGCCCACTGCGTTGCCCCGGCTAATCAGGTCAAACCAATCATCGGGCGTGACGCCGCCGAGAAGCGACAACATCATTTGACCGTACTGCGCTTCCCGCGTCCCGGTTGCTGTGCCGTTGAACTCCGTATCGTCCCAAAGCTGGCAGATCACGCCGTCCATGCCCACTCCCACACCGCCGTCTATGTAAATCGTGCTGAAAAACGTTTTCATTTCTTCATGCACGCTCAAAATACGCGGCAGTGTGCCACCCCATGTGAGCTGTGGCTTACTCTTGACCGTTTCCTCCAGATCCTTTGCCAGCCTTGCCATGCCGGGCACACTGGACGCCGATGCGTTCCATGCTCCAATGCCTTGCGGCTTCCAGATGAAGTCCCGATGCCCTGATAACAAACCGGGTGTCTCCGCTTGGACCGTCAAACCAGATGTGCTTCGCGTGCCATACCCCGATTGACTGAAAAACCGGACGGCCCGGCGAATTGCTGTCCCCTTACCTTTACCGAAAGGCGCGACAATGACCGTGTAGCTTCGCGGAGTTGCGCCTTCCACAGCAGAGCAGGAGAGCTGATTACCCACCACCGCGCCTAGCACCGTGCGGAAGGATTCAGCGTACAGCTTGCGGGGGACGTTGTTATCGTGAGCGCACAGCTTGGCAAACTCTCCCACGGCGGTACTGTCCCACACTTCGATGGGGTAAACTGGACTTCTCCGCTTCGGTTTTTCCGTGGGTCCCTTCGCGCTAGTGATAATGACTTCGGCGCGAGTGCCTATCGGCCATTTGCCCGCATCATTTGCAATGCGCTCCAGGTCCTCATGCGGAATATCATCCTCACACCGCGTAGCCGCTACCATCTCCAGGGACGCCAGAATCTCAGCCGGGTCACAGCCTCCGTATCTCATCACTCCCGCGATGCGTACTGTGTGTCATCAGAACCTCTGAGACCAGCTTGGCCGCCAGGCCAAGCTACGGTTTGAGTTT
>OMOD01000035.1 GCA_900290255.1 Candidatus Sulfotelmatobacter kueseliae | reverse complement strand
GGCGCGCAACCCGCCGCTGAAGCGGCGGGCTACTATCGGAGGTCTCTGCGGGACCGGGCCGGGAGCGCCATCACTCCCCCCTCAACTCCTCCACCAGCGCCTTTTCCACCTGCCGGCAATGCTCCGACTTCAGCTTTTTTCCTGCTGATGTCAGATAGAACGTGTCAATCGCCATCTGGCCCTCGGTGTCAATTAAAGCGATCTCAATATTGCACTCCTGATCCGACAGGCACGAGGCAATCCGGTGCAGAAGCCGCGGACGATCCTGCGCAATCACCTGCACCAGCGTCGTCGACGACGACGACGAATCGTCGAACTCAATCTTGGTTTCCACTTTCACTTTCGCGATTGCGCCCTTTTCCGCGCGCTGCCGGTCGCGCAGCATCTTCTGCAAATCCGCCTCGCCCATGAGCACCGCAGTCACGCTGCGCTTGAACCGCTCCCATTCGGAAAGATTCAGCTCCAGCGTGCGGAAGCGGTCGGTAAAGTGAATCGTATCCACCACCGTCCCGGCCGCATTCGAGAAGGCGTTGGCCTTCACGATGTTCATCCCCCACGCCGCCAGCACGCCCGCCAGCGTGGCAAACAGAAACGGACGGTCCTTCGTTACCAGCGTCAGATCGTACCAATGCCGCCCGCGCTTCAACTCGACCCGCACCGGCTCGAGCCCCAACCCGTCAGCCATCTGCATGTGCCGCATCACTTCTTCGGCGGTATGCACCAGCAGATACCGCTGCGGAAATCCCTCGAGAAATCCCTTGAACTTCGCGCCCGTCACCGGCGCCAGCGAGCGCAGCCGCGCCAGCTTGTCGTCATTTGCGCTCGCGTGGACGCGCTGATCGGCGCTGCGGTTCAGATAATTCTCCGCCGCCATGTATAGCTGCCAGACATTCTCCGCTTTCCACGGCGTCAGCGCCTCGGGATTCACCGCCTTGATGTCGGCATAGGTCAGCAGGCACAGCATTTTCAACCGCTCCGGCGTTCCTATCTTCTCGGTAAACGCCGCCACCGTCGCGTAATCGAAAATGTCCCGCCGCAGGGCCGACGACATTTCCAGATGGTTTGCGATCAAGAACTGCACTTCCGCCCGCTCCTTCGGATCCACATCCAGCCGATCCATGGCGCGGTTGGCAATCTCGAGGCTCGCCTCCACATGATTGGCGCCCGCGACGCCTTTGCCTGTATCGTGCAGCAAAAGGGCGAGGTACAGAAGTTCTGGATCCTCCAACTCACCCAGCAACTGGGCGTAGCGTTTCTCCCATTCCGATTGCGCCTGCTTGAGCCGGTGCAGACTTTCGATCGCGAGAAACGAGTGCTCATCCACCGTGAAGCGATGATAAAAATCGCGTACCACCAGCGAATCAATCAGCTTCAGTTCCGGCAGCAGCAGAGTCAGCAGCCGCAGCGAATGCATCGCCCGCAGCGCATCGGCGGCGTAGGGTTGCAACAGTGTTTCCTGCAGGTACAACCACAGTTCCGCTCCCCGCGGCGGAGTCGACGCCAGCGCGGAAAGCGCCTGCTCGATGCGGTATTCCGTGGTCGCACTCAGCCGCAGCCCGTGATGCGCCATGAAATGAAACAGCCGAAGGAGCACTTCGGGGTCTTGTAGAGATGACGGTTGCTGCAAAAAGATCAGGCCGTCTACAACAGAAAAATCGGCGGTCGTGAGCCGCGCCCGCCAGCTCTGCACCTGCCGGTAGAGCGCCGACCACGCTTCAGGAATTTCCTCGAGCAACTGCGCCACGGTCCGCTGCACGGAGCGCGCATGCCCGAAATAGATCCGCATCCAGTCAGCCGCCGAGAGTTCGCCCGCGTCGGCATCGCCTATCTTCACTCCGATTTGGCGCCTCGCCGCTTCGTCTTGCGCCTCCCAGCTCAGCGTGTTGTCGTCGCGCCCATGCCGGAAATGGAGAAAGCACCGCGCTGCCATCAGAAAATCTAGCGCCGTTTCCAACTGCCGCCGCACCGGAGCCCGCAGCGAACTTCCATCCGGCCAGTCGTGCAGCTTATCCATCGCCGAAATCAGACCCAGCCAGGAGGCCACGTTGTAATCGCGCAGTCCGCCGGGAGCCTCTTTCAAGTTTGGCTCGAGATGATATGGAGTAAGCCCATATTTGCCGTGCCGCTCGCGCGTGACCTCGGCCAGCCCCTGCAGCAAGGCCTTCGATTCCCGCATGACCAGCCTGGGGATTACTTTGTCGTGCAGTCGCCGGAACAGCTCGCAATCGCCCGCCAGGTAGCGGCAGTCCAGAAGAGAGATGGTGAATTCGGTGTTGGTAACGTCGTAGCGGTCGCACTCCGCCAGCGTGCGCGACGCCGGACTCAACCTGAGCTTGAGGTCCCACAGTTCCTGCGACAGGCGCCATACTGGGTCTTTGAACGCCTGCTCGACCTCGCGATCGTCGAAGAGAAACAGCAGATCAATGTCGGAATAAGGAAAGAGCCATCCCCGCCCAAACCCTCCCGTGGCCACCAGGGCGAAGTTGGCTGGCGCTTCCAGGGAAGATCCATCGGGGACCACGACGTCGCACCACAGCCGCTTGAGGATTTCTTCGATCAGCCGGGTGCGCTGCCCCACGGCCGCGCGCCCGTCGCCGCTGGCCTCGAATGCCCGCTGAATGCGCGCCGATTCGTCGCTGAGGAAGGTTCGCAGTTCGCCGATCAAGGAGGACGCAGCCATGATGAAAGGTCCGTGTCATCCTGAGGCGGGCGCATTTACCCGCCGAAGGACCTGAGCGAGCCGCGCGATGCGCTGCAGGCTACTTTGAGCAAGCGCGCCGAAGAGTTCTTTCGGCGCAATAAACGCGCGTCCAGTTCGCTTCCTTGCGCTACAGCGCTCCTTCTCCGCGCTCGTCATTTCGTATGCGGATCGCCTCATCCACCCGCGACAGAAAAATCTTGCCGTCGCCGATCTTCCCCGTGCGCGCCGCCCCCAGGATGGCCTGTACGGCTTTATCCACCAAGGCGTCGGCCAGCACCATCTCCAGCTTGGTCTTGGGAATCAGATCCACGCTGTACTCGCGCCCGCGGTAGACCTCGGTGTGCCCCTTCTGCCGGCCGTGACCCCTGACCTCGATCACCGTCATCCCTTCCACGCCAATCTCGTGAAGAGCAGCTTTCACCGCATCCAGCTTGGAGTTTTGAATGACCGCCTCAAGCTTCGTCATGATGTTTTCAAGTCCTGTAACATGATCTCGTGTGGCGCGGGCACTCTTGCCCCACCTTTTCGCGCACTGCATGCAGTCGCGGGCATGAGTGCCCGCGCCACACGCTCTATGCCGACGCCTCCCAATAATATCCCTCTTCCCCGTGTTGGGAGAGATCCAGGCCCTGCACTTCTTCCTCCTCCGGAACTCGTAAGCCGATCGTCACATCCACGATCTTCAGAATTACCAGCGTGCCCACAATTGCCAGAACCCAGGCAATGGTCACGCCCGCCAGTTGGTTCAGCAGTTGATGCGCGTTTCCTTCGAAAAGGCCCGACGCCAGCGTGCTCCCTTGTGCATCCTTGAAAATCGGATTGACCGCGCTCACCGCGAAAACGCCGGTCAGCAGCGCACCCAAAGTTCCGCCCGCCCCATGCACCCCGAAAGCATCCAGCGAATCGTCGTAGCCGAACCGCGCTTTCACCTTAGCGACCATCCAGTAGCAGAAGACTCCGGCGATCAGTCCGATGAGCAGTGCCGGCATCGGCTTCACAAATCCCGCCGCCGGAGTAATCGCCACCAGCCCGGCGACCGACCCGGAGATTCCTCCCAGCACGCTCGGCTTGCCATTGCGAATCCACTCCGCACCCGCCCAGCCTATGGCCGCCGCCGCAGCCGCGAAGTGCGTGGCCACGAATGCGCTGGTCGCCAAACTCCCCGCTGCCAACGCGCTTCCGGCATTAAATCCAAACCATCCCACCCACAGCAGGCATGCGCCGATGAAGCTCAGCACTACGCTGTGCGGCGGCATCGGTTCTTTGGGATATCCCACACGCTTGCCCAGATACAACGCACACACCAGCGCCGAAACTCCCGACGTCACGTGCACCACCGTCCCGCCGGCAAAGTCCAGCGTCGGGAACCGCCCGCCCAGCGAGGCATTCAGCAGCCCGCCCTTGCCCCACACCATGTGCGCCATCGGGTCGTACACGATAATCGACCACAGAATCATGAACACCAGCATGGCGCTGAACTTCATGCGTTCGGCGAACGCCCCGGCAATCAGACCCGGCGTAATGATGGCAAACATCAGTTGATAAACCATGAACGTCTGCGCTGGAATCGTGCCGGCATAATCCGCGTCCGGCGCCGCTCCTACGCCGTGCAGAAAAAGATTTTGCAATCCTCCAATGAAGCTGTTGCCCGCGCCAAACGCCAGGCTGTAGCTGACCAGCCCCCACATTACGGTGATGACCGCCATCAGCGCGAAGCTCTGCATCATCGTGCCCAGCACGTTTTTCTTGCGTACTAACCCGCCATAGAACAACGCCAGCCCGGGCCCGGTCATCATCAGGACGAGAGCCGCACTGGTCAACATCCAGGCATTGTCGGCAGAACTCTTCGCGTCGGCAGCCTGCTGCTCCAGCTTGGCCAGCCGCGCATTCGTGTCGGCGGCCGATCCTGGCGCGGCCGCCGTCTGGGCGCTGACTGCCTGCGCCAGGGTCAGAATCAGCATCGCCGTTAAGACCCCAGTGATCAGCCTTTTCGCAATGAGCACTTCACCCGACTCCCGTTGAGCAGATTTGCGTCGTGCGCCATTCCCGATCGCCCACTCCCCACCGCTGAGGCATCTAGTCAGGAATAAGCGCAGGTTCGACGACGCCCACTGTACCGTCCGCCGCCGATTCCCGGAAATTGAAACTATTTATGGTCCCTATCAGGTTTTGTTATTGAAATAGAGGAGGGGAATCGCCTCGGTTTGCCTGCTATTTACCCGGCCCCTTCGGCGCCTCTGGCGGGGTCGGCTTCACAAATTTGCCGTCATCCACCGGAACGTTCTGCTGCACCTCACTCACTTGGATCGTGAAGCGCCCGCTCGGCCGCGCCAGCGTCCACCGGTACGGAATCGTCACTCCATCGGTATCTCGATAATCGGCGTAATCGATCTGCGTGGGCAACCGGCCCAGCGCGGTCTCGCCGTACCGCACCAACCGCAATAGAAGGCCAGTCTGTGGGTCAAAATACAACTCGACCGGCGGTTTCCCCGTGCGCTCGCCCACCACCAGATAGGCATTCCGATCGCCGATCTTCGCCGTTTCCCGCACTTCGGTCTGACTGAACATTTGCTTCAAGTGCGCCGCCAGATGCAAATCTGCGTCAATCGCTGCTCCATCCAGATCGTTTCCGCGCATCTCGCGTATTGGACCGCCGCCCGGCATGCCGAGCCATCCCTCATGTCCGTTGAAAGCCGTCACGCTGTCTCCTCCCGGTGTATGCGTGAAAGAAATGCGCTTCTCCGGGTCTTTGGCATAAATATCGATCGGCATCGACATCCCGCCGAAATCGATCGTCCCTTTCATCACCCGGCTCGTAATCTTCTCGATCGCCGCCGCTCCCCCCGCCGCCTGCACGTATTTGTCGAGCAATTGCTCCGCCGTCGGTCCCGCGTTCTGTTTCGGTTCCTCCGGTTTCTTCGGCTCGCCCATCGCCTGCTTAGGTTCTTCGCTCATAACCGGCGGCATGCCGTCGGGAACCGTGCTCCCGCGATGGCACGAGTAGCACGTCACCTTGCGATCCCGGTCAAAATTGTCTGCGTTGATGGCAAACATCATCTCCATCATCTTGCGCGCGGTCTGCTTCGGCTTCTTTTCATCTTTGTCGAACGCTCCCTGCACGTGGCAGAACTCACACTCCACTCCCAGCGATGCGGTGATGAACTGCATGGTCGGGATCAGTTGATCCGCGGAAATTCCCTTGAGCACCTGAATATTCTTGAACTGCTCCTCTGCTTTCTTGTCGCCCGCTTGCCCAGCCCGCGTCCCCGCCGCGGCGTGTGCGCCCGCGTTCGACTGCGCTCTCCCTGCACTCACCACAAACCCGACGCCCGCACAAAGCACGGCCATCTCTAGAATCAACTTCGCGTTCCTGTTCATCGATTTCCCTCGGTTGGAATCCTAGAAGTCTACCAGAGGACGGCAGCCGCGGATGGCCTTGCGCGCGCCGCACGACGCCGGTATTCACCCTCGCGGAACATGGGCCAAGGCGGCCAGGATTCGCAAAGCGTAGATGGCCAGCAGCGCCACAACACAAGCGCTGACCACCTGCCCGTAGCGGGTTTCCATCAAGTCGGCCAGCACTCCCGCAACGAAGATGAAGAGAAACGGGATCGCAGCCAGCAAAAATCCGGCCCCGCCAAGATCGGGATGCGCCATCCACAACGCCAAGAAGACCACCGCTACCAGCAAGGGCGCCGTGGTGCCGAAATAACGCGTGCGCGGCCATACCGCGTAGGTTACGAGCGCAACCGGAAGCACCAGAACGAGTGCCGGACACGCGCGCAGAATCTGCACCCCAACCTGCTTGTAGACTCCCGGAACCATGAATCCGCGCCATGTGGCTCCCCAGAAGATCGCGTGCCGCAGGCTCTCGGCAAACACATGCGGATGGAAGAAGTAAAAGGCAAAGAGCACAACGATCCCCGCCCCACAAGCCGCGAGCCAGATCACCAGTCCCGCTCGCCGCCGCACCGGCGCGACATAGAGCAGAAATCCCAGTGCCAGCGGCACCAGCACGATCATCGGGAACTCCGATCCCACGGCGATGGCCAGTGATACTCCCAGCAGCACGATGCGCCGCCAGTTCCACAGCACGACCTCGCGCGGAGCGTAGAGCGTATGCGCCACCGCGATCGCCGTGAAAATTGTCCCGAATGCTCCCCAGCTCTCGACAATCTCCGGTTCGGTGTGCCAGAGTGCGCTCGCCTGGATGAGCGAAGGCGAGAAGCAATAGAACGTCAGCGCCACGAAGCCGCCGGTGTTGCCGCAGAGACGCCGGGCCACATACCACAGCGATGCGCCCAGAAAAACACCGCACGCTAGAAAAGGAAGCCGTGCCAGCCAGCGCCAGTAGGTCGCAGACTCTGGGTCAAAATGGTGCGGCCATGCCATCAAAGGCGCTGCGGAAACGAGGTAGAGCAGAGGCGAGTGCTCGCGGTCGAAGCCGCTCTCCTCGACGCGAAACGGGTCTTGCACGGTGTTGCTCGTGAAATCCATCATGGGCGCCGCGGCAATCCCTTGCCCGTGCCACTGTTTCAATCCTTCGCCGATACGAAAAGCTTCGGTGGCGTCAAGCTGGTTGCCCGGGCGAAGCTCGGCGTGTACCAACCACACGGCCTGGCCAAGAAAGGCAAGCAGCAGCATGCCCGCCAGAAACTGCGGGCGACCGAAACGTTCGCGCGTGAAAAAGCCGTGCATATGGTCGAGCCGAATGTTTTACCATGGCGGAGGCTATTTGCCGACAGTCCCGTAATGAGCGAAATCGAGACCAAATCTGCCAGTGAGCCTTCACTGCACGCTTCCGCCGTTAAGCCGGCTCCCGATTTCTCCGCCGCATCGCAACCATCGTACGCCTACACCTTGTTTCTCGGCCCTGAAGGCCTGCGCCCGGGCTGGGGACTTGTCACCTATGTCGCCATTTACTACCCGCTTCAGATCGTGGCGGCACGGCTGGCTTGGGCGCATGATTTTGGTGCCAGCGGCCTGTGGTCTACGCTGCTCGAGGAACTTGGGAGTCTCGTAGCCGCCCTGATTCCTGCGGTGGCCCTGGCGCGGGTGGAGCGCCGCCCGTGGAGCGCATACGGCCTGCCGCGACGCCTCGCATTCAGCAAGCTCTTCTGGATAGGCGTGGCTTGGGGATTTGCCGGAATCACCCTCCTCATGCTGGCCCTGCGCGGCTTGGGAGTTTTCAGCTTCGGCCATCTCGCCCTGCACGGCGTTCGCCTGATCAGGTTTGCCGCGTTCTGGGCGCTGATGTTTCTGCTGGTCGGGTTGTTCGAAGAATTTCTTATGCGTGGTTACACGCAGTTCACCCTGGCGCGCGGAATCGGATTCTGGCCTGCCGCCGCAACTCTGTCGTGCGGGTTTGGCCTGATTCACCTGCGAAACGAGGGAGAGCACTGGCAGGGCTTGCTGGCTGCGGCAGCCATCGGCTTCTTCCTGTGCCTCACACTGCGCCGCACCGGGAACTTGTGGTTTGCCGTGGGATTTCACGCCGCCTGGGACTGGGGCGAAACATTTTTCTATTCCGTCCCTGACAGCGGGAACGTCTGGCCCGGCCATTTGCTCAGTTCCGCGCTGCACGGCAAGCTCTGGCTCACCGGAGGCACGGTCGGTCCCGAAGGCAGTGTGCTGTGCTTTGTCGTGATTGCCCTGGCCTGGATCGCGTTCGACCGCGTGTACCGGCCGTCCAAACACTTGCCCCCAAATTCCAATTGCTGACCAGCGTCTCTCCGGTAGGCCTAATCGGACTTCGTCAATTCCTTTGCCGCCTCGCGTCCCGAACGCACGCAGTCCGGCACGCCGATGCCGCGGAAAGCGTTGCCCGCCAGCGCCAGTCCGGGCAACTGCTGCCGCAGGCGCTCGATGCGCTCCAGTCGCTCCAGGTGCCCCACGGCATACTGCGCCATCGCCGACTTCCATTTGTACACGCGGGCAAACAGAGGCTCGGCCCGGAGGCTGATGATCTGCTCGAGTTCCTGGCGCACGATCCCGACAATCTGATCATTGCTCAGCGGCCAGACATTCTCCGCATTTACTCCCGCAAAAAAGCAGCGCAGCAGCGCACGATCCTCCGGTGCCCGGTGCGGAAACTTGTTGTGCACGAATGTGGCGGCCAGCAGACGCCTGCCTTCGCTGCGCGGCACAAGAAATCCGAAGCCGGGAGGCAGACTCTGGCGCACGCTGCGGTCATAGCCCAACCCCACTGTGATGGAAGAACTGTAATCGATGGCTGCCAGTTCCGCCGAAAGTTCGGGACTTGCAAAGCGCAGCACGCGCGCGGCCGCGGCCGCGGGCAGAGCGACGACCACGGCATCGAACTGATCGGATTGCAGCCCGGCGGATACAACCCATCCCCCGGCCTCCGGCTGAATCGCCTGTACCGGCGCGTCCGTGAGCAGCGCCGACGGGTTCAGGCGCGAGACCACGGTCTCAGCCAGATGTTGCATCCCGTTCTTGAGCGAAGTGAAAAGCGGCGGCGGGGTCCGGCGCGACCCGGCCCGCATCCTTCTGCGCGCTGCCAGCATGGCCCGGCCCAGGCTGCCATAGGTACGCTCCATTTCCGCGAACCGTGGCAATACGGCGCGCACGCTCAGATTTGCCGCTTCTCCGCCGTAGACGCCCGAAAGCAGCGGGTCGGCGAGGCGGTCCACCATCTCTGAGCCGTAGTGCCGTTCCACAAAGGCTGCGACCGATTCATCGTGCCCCGCCGCTCGCGGCGGATGGAACAGCTCTTGCGTCATGCGCAGCTTGGTCTTCCACGAAAACAGCGGCGAGAAACCGGTAGGCAGGATCTTCGTCGGCACCATGAACATCAGCCCGTCAGGCATCACGACGAGCCGGCCGCCGACGAGTATGTAAGTCTTGCGCTCGGCGTCGTTCGAACCGATGAGTTGGTCTTCGAGGCCGAGTTCCCGGCAGAGATCTGCGGCCCAGGGTTTTTCCGTGATGAAGGAATCCGGTCCCGCCTCAACCACGCATCCGTCGATGTGCTCGGTGCACAGCACGCCGCCGAGAACCGGGGAGGCTTCATACAGAACGTATTCGAGATCGATGCCGGAGCGGCGTTGTTCCAACTCGTAAGCGGCGGAGAGTCCGGAGATGCCTCCACCAATAATCGCGATGCGAGTCATGGCTTACGGCGCCCGGCTTCCGGTTTTCGGCTTCCGGACGCCGGCGTGCGCGAGCCGGACGGTGAATATTCCTGCACGAAGCGCGCCAGATTCTTGACATTCTCGACCGGAGTTTCGGGCAGAATCCCGTGCCCCAGATTGAAGATGTGACCGGCTCGTCCGCCGGCGCGCCGCAAAATATCTTCCGCGCGCGCTTTCAGTTCTTTCCACTCAGCGAACAGGAGCACCGGATCTAGATTCCCCTGCACGGCGCACTGATGATCGAGCCGGCTCCAGCCCTCGTCAAGCGGAATGCGCCAGTCGAGGCCGATCACATCAGCCCCGGTCTCTTTCATCGCGGGCAGCAGCGTAGCGCTGTCAGTACCGAAATAGATGATGGGCGCTCCGGTTTTCTGCAACTCCTTCACCATACGGATTACGTGGGGCAGCACGTAGCGGCGGTAGTCTTCCACGCTCAGGCAGCCCACCCAGCTGTCGAAAATCTGGATCACGTCGGCCCCGGCCCTCACCTGGTCGGCGGAATACGCTGTAGTAACCGCGACCAGCTTGCCCATGAGCGCGTCCCAGTCCACGGGTGAGTTGTACATCATTTTCTTGGCGTGAACGTAATTGCCTGAGCCTCCGCCTTCGATCATGTAGCTGGCCAGCGTGAAGGGCGCTCCGCAGAATCCGATCACCGGGATTCGTCCGCTAAAGTGCCTCACCACCAGACTCACAGCTTCCGAGACGTATCCCAATTCGCTGGCGCGGCTGGTCTCGAGGCGAGCGATATCTTCCCGGCTGCGAACCGGCTTCTCGATGACCGGGCCTTCGCCCGCCGCAAAGTGAAACGGCAGGCCCATCACTTCGAGCGGAAGCAACAGGTCAGCGAAGATGATGGCGGCGTCCACACCCAGAATCTCGGCGGCAGTGATCGTAACTTCTGCGGCCAGCGCGGGCTTTTTGCAGATTTCAAGCAGCGAATGCTCTTTGCGCACCGCGCGATACTCGGCCATGTAACGGCCAGCCTGGCGCATGAACCAGACCGGCGTGCGCTCCACCGCCTGGGATTTGCAGGCGCGGACAAAGATGGAATTCGGAGCCGACATGAACTCTTGAATGTAGCATTTTTGAGCAGTGTGTGTTTTGCAGAATACCCATGTGGGGACAGCCGCCCCCGGCTGTCCAGTCGAGCGAAGCTCGACGGCATTGTCGTGCGTAATCGAGATACCACCGGGCAGGGCTGCCCCACCCTTCGCGGTTTTCGAAGGGTGGGCACGGTGCACGCTGACTCAAGCGACCCTGCCCTCTTTACTTTTCCTCCACCGCTTCTTAACCTTATTTCCGATGCCCGCTTACTTCACACCCGAACTCTTCCGCTTTCTCACTCGTCTCAAGCGCAACAATAATCGTGACTGGTTCCACGGCCACAAGGACGACTACGAAGCCCACGTGCGCCAGCCCGCCCTGCGCTTCATCACCGACTTAGCGGCGCCTCTATACGAAATCACGCCGTATCTCGTCGCCGATCCTCGCCCCTCGCGCGGCTCCATGTTTCGCATCTACCGCGACACGCGCTTTTCCGGCGACAAGCGTCCCTACAAAACGCACGTCGCCATGCGCTTCTCGCACCAAGGCAAGGACGTTCATTCTCCCGGCTTTTATCTGCACCTTGAGCCCGGAGGTTGCTTCGCCGCCTGCGGCCTCTGGCATCCCGAACCGCCGACGCTGCTCAAAGTCCGCAGCGCCATCGTGTCGCGCCCTGACGAATGGCGTGCCGTCCGCGGACTCCTCAACTGGGACGACGCCAGCAAGCTCTCGCGCCCTCCCCGCGGCTTTCCCTGCGATCACGAATTCGTGGAAGACCTCAAGCTGCGCGATCTCGGCACGGCCGTAGACCTCACCGAAAAACAAGTTTGCAGCCCGAAGTTCATGGCGACTTTCACAGCCGCCTGTCGCAAGATGTCCCCCATCGCCGCTTTCCTCAGCCGCGCGCTCGGATTGAAGTTCTAGGGCCTGTCTTTGTTGTTAATTGCTGAGAGACAGCTCGGAGTATCCGTGGAAGAGCGGCGCTTAAGCGCCGCGTAAGCCGTGGAATTCCAGAGGGCTTCAGCCCCGGTGTGGCCACAGGGCCTAAAGACCCGATTCCCTCGGGGCTCGGAGACGCGGCCCTGAAGGGCCGCTCTTCCACGTAGCCCAAAAGTGATCGCCAAGAGAAACGACATTTGCGATCAAGCGCGATCATCTAGAATCACGGCATGGCGCTCAGACTCGTCGGTGCTGCTGGTCTGTCTGCGGTAGTTCTCTTTCTCTGGGGATCAACGTCGCAGAAGCCCAGAACATCCGCCGCGCCGACTTTCTACAAAAACGTCCTCCCCATCCTGCAGGATCACTGCCAGAGTTGCCACCGTGCCGGTGAGGTCGGACCCATGCCGCTGGAAACGTACGAGCAGGTGCGTTCCCAGGCGCAGGCTGTGGCGCAGGCAGTCGAGATGAAAATGATGCCGCCGTGGTTTGCCGATCCGCGCTACGGTCACTTCGCCAACGATCCCTCGCTGACTGAGCAGCAGATCGCAACCATCGTCGCTTGGGCCGCGGCGGACGCTCCTGCCGGGAATCCGCATGATGCTCCTCCGCCTCGGAACTGGTCAGCAGGATGGAACATTCCCGAGCCCGATCTTGAGGTCAGGATGCCCAAGCCGGTGTCCATTCCCGCTCACGGCGAGGTGGAGTACACCTACGAGATCGTGCCCACGCATTTTGCCCAGGATCGCTGGGTGCAGATGTCCGAATTTCGCCCCGGCAGCCCCGCGCACGTTCATCATGCGGTCGTCTACATCCGTCCCCCGGACTCGCCGTGGCTGCGCCATGCGCCGGTCGGCGAGCCGTTCACGGCTTCGACACTGAGCAACCCGGCAGAGCGCCGCCAGGCCCACGAGACCACCAGCGATCTGCTGCTGGTCTACGCGCCGGGAAGTTCACCCGACGAATGGCCCGACGGGATGGCAAAGTTCGTACCCGCCGGATCGGACCTCGTCTTCCAGATGCACTACACGACCAACGGCGCGCCGGACGAAGATCAGACCAGCATTGGCCTGGTCTTCGCGAAGACGCCGCCGAAGCAGCGAGTGGTCACATTGCAATTGAACAATCATGCGCTGATCATTCCGCCGGGTGCGGACAATTTCCGCGTCGAAGTGCAAGGCACGCTGCCCAACGACGCGACTCTGCTCAGCCTGTTTCCGCACATGCACCTGCGGGGCAAGCGATTTGAATACGACATTGTGCACGACGACGACAGCGTGGAAGTGCTGTTGCGCGTGAACTATCACTTTCACTGGCAGTTGAGTTATAGGCTGGCCGAGCCTCGTCTGCTGAAAGCCGGAACGAAACTGCGCGCCATCGCCTGGTATGACAATTCGGAAAACAACCCCCACAATCCCGACCCGACAAAGACTGTGACCTGGGGCGATCAGACCTCCGACGAGATGATGGTCGGCTTTTTCGACGTGGCGTTGCCGGCGGGCATGGATAAGTGGAAATTCTTCGAGCGGAATGGAAACGGAGACTCGAAACAGAGAGCAGAGCAGAAATAACGAGTGCCGCGAGCGGCAGATCTGTTTCTACGCCTGGCCCTTTTTCGCCGCCGCGGCAGCCTCTTTGCCGGCCACCTCCCACGGGCGCTTGGGGCGATCCACGGCAGCTTTGTCGCGATCCTCGATCCGGTCGTAATGGTACGACTCGCTGACTGTGCCCAGCGACTCGTTGTACAGGCTGGGCAGGCCGAGCGCGACTTTCAACTCTTCGGCAAAGGAATGCAGCGCCTTCAGGTGGTCGGCGGCCGCCGGGATTTCTGTCTTTGAGGTCTTCAAGAACTGCTGGTATCCGCGATTGACCAACTTCGAGATTTCACTGCCGATCAGATACCCGGGATAGGCGAAAATCTTCAGCCCGTCGTCCGCCGTCCTCTGAATGGCGGCCGACACATTGTACTTGCGCAGAAAGACGCGCCCGTTGGTGCCGGGGGCGTCGGTCAGGTCGAACCCATTGTCGCGCAGCCACGCCAGCGCTTCTTCGTAGGTTCGTGCTTCAGTCGTTTTAGACATTGCGGTAAACTTCGACCTTTCCTGCCTGCTTTAACACATCACAATTAGATGCAGGTCTTGTGAAGATCGCTGGTAACTTTACACTCGCCGCATCGCTGGGCGATCCTGACTCATCTAATCAAAATACTACATACCGCGTTTCTGGCCATATGGCACATTACGTTGGTCACGACGATCTGGTTCCGACATGGCAGAGAGTTCTAACAAATTGACGGCGCAGACACGGCCCGATCTTCCGCTCGGTCTGCCCCGCAAAGCCGCTCTAGCATTGGGGGAAACGCTGGGCCACAGCGTCGTGGAGCGCATCGGAAACACTCCTCTCTTGCGTCTGGACGCTCTGACCCGCGATCTACCGGGCGTAGCACTTTTGGGTAAGGCCGAATGGTATAACCCTGGCGGTTCGGTCAAAGATCGCGCCGCCGCCAGCATCGTCGCCGAAGGGCGCCGCAGCGGGCAGTTTTCTGCCGGCAAGATCCTGCTCGACGCCACCAGTGGCAACACCGGCATCGCTTACGCCATGCTGGGCTCGGCCGAAGGATTCCCCGTCACGCTCTGCATGCCGGAGAATGTCTCCCGCGAACGCAAGCAGATTCTGCAGGGATACGGCGCGAACATTCTCTACACCGATCCCGCGGACGGCTCCGACGGCGCGATCCGCATGGCGCGGGAGCTGGCGGCGCGACATCCGGAAAAGTATTTCTACGCCGACCAGTATTCCAACGATGCCAACTGGAAGGCACATTACTGCTCGACCGCGAACGAGATCTGGCAGCAAACGCAGGGGCGCATCACTCATTTTGTTTCGATGCTGGGAACGAGCGGGACTTTCGTGGGCACCACTCGTCGCCTCAAAGAACTGAATCCTCGCGTGCAATGCATTTCGCTGCAGCCGGACTCGTCGTTTCACGGAATTGAAGGCGCTAAGCACATGGCCAGCGCCATCGTGCCGAAGATTTACGATGCGGAACTGGCCGATCGCAATCTCGAGATCGCGACCGAAGACGCCTACGCCATGGCGAGGCAGCTCTCGCGTAACGCGGGACTGCTGGTCGGGGTTTCGGCCGCCGCCGCGGTCGTAGGCTGCCTGAGGATCGCCCGGGAACTTCCGCGCCATAGCGCGGAAGGCGCGGTGATCGTGACCATCCTTTGCGATTCCGGCGAGAAATATTTGAGTGAACGATTCTGGACGGAAGGTTGATGCAATTGCCGATTGTCGATTGCAGATTGCCGATCTTGAGATGTCCAATCGACAATCGGAAATCGCAAATCGACAATCTTCTATGCTGAGGCTCGCACGCCAAGATTACGACGCCCTTCGCCGCCACGGCGAGGAAACCTATCCCCACGAGTGCTGCGGCATTCTCCTGGGCCGTTTCGAAGACGACGGATCGCGCGCCGTGACGTCGACCGCACGATGCGGCAACACGCGCACCGATTCGCCGCACAACCGCTACAACATTGATCCGCGCGAACTGGTGCGCATTCAGCGCGAAGGCCGCGAGCGCGGCGAAGATATCGTGGGTTTCTACCACTCCCACCCCGATCATCCCGCACAGTGGTCGTCCACCGACTTGGACGAGGCGCACTGGATCGGCTGTTCCTACGTCATCACCAGCGTGGAAAAAGGAAAGGCCACCACGACAAACTCATTTGAGCTCATCGGCTCGGATGAGTCCGACAAGCGACTGGTGGATGAGAATATCCAGATCGGTTGAGTCGGCTACCTCTTAAGCTTGAAAACTGTGAGCGAGCCCCCGGATTTGATGCTTCTTACCACGACCCTTGCGGCTTGGCGGGTCTCTGCGGACGACGAGTTTTCGCCCTTGCGAGGGTTCCTTGATTCTATGCCGAAACTCAAACCGCTTATCTGGCGCGGCAATTCACAGATTTTCACACGCGGGAAGCGAATTTCTCGGCCGCCATTCACATTGATTCCCGTCGATACAGCAGGCCAAAAGCGGCATCCGGCGCGGCGGTGAGCGGAAAGTGCGGGATAAGCCTGCACCAAATCCGGTCATCGGCCTGTGGATGGTCTGCACTCGATTGAAAATACGAGTAGTTACGGGCTGCGATTTTCCATTGACGGGAGAAATAGAA
>OMOD01000183.1 GCA_900290255.1 Candidatus Sulfotelmatobacter kueseliae | reverse complement strand
ATGGTGCAGCCGGCCGGAGTGGTCACTGCGTCCTTGAGCAGTGCCGGATGGTCGCCGGTTTCGAGCACCACCTGAGCCGCGCCCAGCGTCGTCTGCGCGGCCAGCAGAGTTGCGATATCGCGCGGCAAACCAACCTTCACTCCCGCTTCCGCCAGCGATTCCAGAATGATGTAGATGTAGGCCGGGCCGCTGGCCGAGAGCGCTGTCACGGCGTCCATGTGTTTTTCGTCAACCACAACCGTTCTTCCCACCACATCAAACATGTGGCAGGCCAGGGCGACATGTTTGGCGCTGGCGTGCTTGCCCTGGCAGAGCCCGGTCATTCCGCTGCCCAGCAGACAAGGGGTGTTGGGCATGGCGCGGATCACGGGAACATTGGGTGGCAGATCTCTTTCGATCGTCGCCGTCGGCACCGACGCCGCCACCGACACGATCATTTGCCGAGGGGTAATGTGAGGGCTGATCTCGCGCACCACCTCTTCGACCACCTGCGGCTTCACCGCAATCACAATAATGTCTGCGCCCTTCACCGCCGCGGCGTTATCGGTGCCGACCTTCACCTTCAGTTTCGCCGCCAGCGCCCTGGCGCGCTCCGGGTGCGCCACCGTAGCGCAAGTGGACTTCGCCGAGAGCAGGCCTTTGCCGAGCAGAGCCTGCAGCAGGATGCCGCCCATTTTCCCGGCGCCCAGAAAAGCTACTTTCTTCCCCGACAGATCATTGGCCATAACTTTCCTTCGAGTTACGTCAGTCAACATCTTCACCGCGGAGACACAGAGGCACGGAGAAAAGCTCCTTCTTTTTTCTCGGTGTCTCCGTGCCTCCGTGGTGAATCATCTCTACTTCGCAGCCACCCCTCGGCTGCGTTCCATCCAATTCCAGGCTGTCGCCACCACGTCGTGCAGGCCGCGCGTGGCCTTCCACTGGAGCAGGGCCTGCGCCCTGGCCGGGTTGGCTACTAACATCGGAGGATCTCCCGCGCGCCGCGGCCCGATCTTGCGCGGCACCGGCCTGCCCGTCACTCGTTCCACTTCTAGGATCACTTCCTGCACGGAGTATCCCTGGCCCGTCCCTACGTTCACCGCGAAACTGTCCCTGCCCGCCGCGAGGTGATCGAGTGCCTTCACGTGCACGTCCGCCAGATCGTTCACATGAACGTAGTCTCGGATGCAGGTTCCGTCCGGCGTCGGATAGTCCGATCCGAATACCTGCAGTTCCGGCGCCCGCCCGGCCGCCGCGCCGAGCGCGAGGGGAATCAGATGGGTCTCGGGATCGTGCAGTTCGCCAATTTCGCCGCTCTCATCGGCGCCCGCTGCGTTGAAGTAACGCAGACTGGCAAAGCGGAAACCGTACGCCCGGTCATACGATTCCAGCGCCTGCTCGAAGAACAGCTTCGAGACTCCATATGGATTCACCGGCTGGCGCGGAGTGTTCTCCTCCATCGGAACTTTCGCCGGCTCGCCATAGACCGCGCAGGTGGAAGAGAAAATGATCTTCTTCACTCCGGCTGCAAGCGCCGCGTTCAGCAGCGAAAGGCCCCCCTCAACGTTGTTATGAAAATACTTCTTCGGATTCAGGACCGATTCGCCGACATAAGCGTGGGCGGCGAAATGCATCACGGCGTCTGACCGCGGCAATACTCGCCCGAGCGCAGCCGCATCCAGCACATCGCCTTTCACCAGTTCAAATCCCGTTGCCAGGAATTCGTAGCCGGTGCTGAGATTGTCAAAAATAATGACTTCATGCCCGGCGCGCCGCAGTGCTCGTGCCGCATGACTGCCGATGTATCCTGCCCCACCGATGACCAGAACAACCACGTCATTCCCTTTCCTGCCGTGCCTCACAGCCGCGACCTGAGGCTGGCGCACGACCTGCGCGTGGAAACCGTTTCCCTCGTCCTTACGACAGCCGGCTTTGAATCAAGACTGAATTATAAGGGTTGCTGCCGTGGGAACCACCGGATTCAGCCCGCTGAGTGCAGCTTTACCGTCTCGGCGACAGGCGAGGATCACACCCAAATCAAGCGTACCTTGCATGCCGCAGTGCCGGCGTCAGCGCCTTCTCCGTGCCAACCCTGCTAAGATAGCGCATTGTTCCGCGCGGAGGCCTCCGTGGAAATCGAACTCACGCCCGAACCGGCGCCAACCTCCCAGCCCACACCCGTACCCGCAGAACTTGTGCCTGTAGCGTTGTCGCCCGTGCCCAGCCCGCCCACCCATCCCGACCGCAGCACCGGTTTGCTGATCTTTGGCGTGGTACAGATCATCCTCGGATTGATGACCGCCATGATGGTGCCGTTGATTGCTCTGGGAGCGTTCGTGTCGCGTCTGGCTCCGGGCGGTGCCATGCGTCCCGGCCAATACGTGTCCGCCAGCGCTACCTACCTTCTTCTTGCCGGCGCACTGGTCTGGCTGGGCATCGGATCCATGCGGACCAAGCGCTGGGCGCGCTCGCTCACGCTGGTCATCTCCTGGTACTGGATGATTCTGGGCGTGCTCATAACCGTTCTGCTGACCGGGGTGCTGCCGGTGACCATGCGAACGGCACTGCAGATGCAGCAGAATACTCCGGGAGCGTCATCGGCCGCCCTCCCCACCGGCGTGATGGCCGTCATTCTTACGTTCATCATCGTTTTCTGCGCCATCTTTTTTATTGGCGTACCTATCGCTTTTGTCGTCTTTTACAGCCGCGCGGACGTCGCCGCAACGTGTCACGATCGCGATCCGGTCGAGCCCTGGACCGACCGTGCCCCTCTGCCCGTTCTCGGCGCCAGCCTCGTATTCTTCGTTGGCGCGCTGTATCTGTTGGTTACCGGTCTGTCGACTCCCGTTTTCCCCTTTTTTGGCCGCTACGTCACCGGGATTGCCGGATTCGCCTGCTTTCTCATTCTCGCCGCGCTGGACACTTACCTTGCCTTCGCCATTTTCCGGCTCAAGGCCGTGGGCTGGTGGCTCGCGGTCCTGACCGTGCCCATCCGCCTTTTCTCGATGGCGCTCACCTTCGCCAAGGCCGACATGATGCAGGCCTATTCGAAAATGGGGATGTCCGATGCCCAATTGCAGATGCTGCAGTCGAGCCCGTTCGTTCGCAGCCACGTCATCCTATGGTGGAGTCTGGTGTCGCTGGTCATATTCCTCGGCTATCTGATCTGGTTAAAGCGTTACTTTAAGACTCCGTCAGTGCCGTCTCCGGTGGAAAGCCTTTCGGCACTAGCGGGATAGCCACTGGCTCCGGGCAAGGCCGCAATTTTGAATTCTGGGGGTTTTCATGACTGAACATCTCGCCGACAAAACTTGTGTGCCGTGCCGTGGAGGGGTTCCGCCTGTGAAAGGTGCGGAACTGGAAAAGCTGCACCGTATTGTCCCGCGATGGACGGTGACGAACGAACACCACATTCACCGCGAGTTTCTCTTCCCTGACTTCAAGCAGGCGCTCGATTTCGTCAATCGCGTGGGCGCGCTGGCCGAGGAACAAGGGCACCATCCCGACATCCTGCTGGCCTGGGGCAAAGCGGAGATTTCACTGTGGACCCACAAGATTGACGGCCTTACTGAGAGCGACTTCATCATGGCGGCAAAAATCGACCGCATCTTCGGTAAGTAGCTTTCGTTGCCGACAACCTTGCCGGCGTCTTGGGCGGCAGGCGAAATAACTCGGGCAGGTGACATAATTCGTCACCTGACCTCCGGGAACCATGACTGGAAACCCATATCTCACTTTCAAAATCAGCTACTTAGCAGTAGTGTTTTGTTGGTAACCGAACTGCAATCTGAGAGGCGATCCGATTGCCTCCACCAGGCAAGGTAAGCGGTTATGGCGTACTCGAAAAAAAGGCAGTATCCGCGATTCAAAGCTTCCATTCCCGTTGAGTTGCGTCAGCCGGGAGTGAACGTACCCTTGAGGGCGCAGACCGGCGATATTTGCGTGGGCGGATGCTATGTGGAAATGACCTCGACACAGCAAGTGTCGAAGGAAGTCGAGGTGATTCTCTGGGTCGGCCAGGAAAAGGTCGTGGCCCAAGGCGTGGTGGTAAGCAACCATCCTGCCTTTGGAAATGGAATTAAGTTCACCAACGTCTCCAACGAAGACCGAGCGCGGCTGCAGAAGCTGGTGGATTCGCTGGATCCATTCCACCGCGCTCCGCAAAACAAGCCCTAGGAGCACCACTCACGGTTGCGGCCGCAGCCTCCAGCGCATCCCGTCGATCCCGTCCCTCTATGGTTTCAGCTTGATCTTCAAATCGGCGGCGATCTGCTTGCCGTGGAAGCGGCCGTTTTCGATGAAGATTTCGTTCGTCCGTGACCCGGCCACAATCACGCCCGCGACGTAAATTCCCTTGACGTTGCTTTCCAGCGACACCGGGTCGCACACCGGCCGCCATTGCTGGTCCGACAATTCGAGGCCCATGCTGCGCAGAAAATCATAGTCGGGGTGGTAGCCGATCAGGGCCAGCACGAAATCGTTCTTGATGCGCACCGGACCGCTGGGCGTGTTGATGACCACATGATCCACGCCGATTTCCTGCACCCAGCTGTTGAAGTGGGCCTCGATTTCCTCATTCTTGATGCGGTTCTCGAGATCGGGCTTGATCCAGTACTTGACGTGGTGGTGCAGCTGCGCTTCGCGGTGCACCAGGGTAACGCGCGCTCCGTGCCGCCACAGATCGAGCGCGGCAATGGCCGCTGAATTCTTGCCGCCGATCACCAGCACATCCGTGTCGTAATACGGATGCGGTTCACCGTAGTAGTGCGAAACCTTGGGCAGTTCCTCCCCCGGCACTCCCAGGTTGTTGGCCAGATCGTAATAGCCGGTCGAGACGATGACTTTCTTAGCACGGTAGTCGTGCGGGCGTCCGGCACGGTCGGTCGCCGTAATTGTGAAGTCTCCATCTTCGCCGAGCACGGTCTTGACCCACTCGTACTGCCGGACATCGAGTTCGTAATGTTCCGCCACCTTGCGGTAGTACTCGAGCGCCTCCTCGCGCGTCGGCTTCTGCTGGGCCGTGGTGAAGGGGATGTCGCCGATTTCCAGCAGCTCGGGCGTGGTGAAGAACACCATGTTCGCGGGATAGTGGAACAGCGAATTGACCAGGCATCCCTTGTCGAGAACGATGACCTTCAGCCCGATCTTCTGCGCTTCGATGGCACAGGCCAGGCCGGTCGGCCCGGCGCCGATGATGAGCACGTCGGTACGCATCTCCGCGCGTTTTTGCGCCTTGGTCTTAGGAAGGGAGTCGATTTCTTCGTCGGCGAGGAACTCAGGCATGGGGGCAGAGTCAGGCGAGGCGCCAAGGTCGCGGCGGCTCGCAAACCGATGATTCTAGCACGCTGGAAATTAGCGCGCGCTTCTAGAATCGGGTCTGGTCGCAGGCCGCCTGAGAGTCATCCAGGAGCTATAATCTCTGGTTGCACTCATCTCTCCGCTCGCTCAGGAGCTCCTCATGGCTACCCTCACCGAACCCGCCGTTCGCACCCGCATTGAATCCGACAGCATGGGTAAGATTGAAGTCCCTGCGAACGTCTACTGGGGCGCGCAGACCGAGCGCTCGCTGCTGCATTTCAATATCGGCCGCGACACCATGCCGCCCGAACTGATCCGCGCCTTCGGCACGCTCAAGAAAGCCTGCGCGCTGGTGAATCAGGACCTGGGCAAGTTGCCGGCCGATAAAGCAAAGCTGATCGTACAGGCCGCCGACGAAGTCATTGCCGGCAAGCTCAACGACCAGTTCCCGCTGCGCATCTGGCAGACCGGCAGCGGCACCCAGACGAACATGAACGTGAACGAGGTCATTTCGAACCGGGCCATTGAGATCGCCGGCGGCGAGATGGGATCGAAGAAGCCGATCCATCCCAACGATCATGTCAACATGTCACAGTCGTCGAATGACACCTTCCCGGCGGCCATGCACATCGCGGCGGCAGAGCGCGTAAAGAACGCACTGATTCCGGCAATTCGAACCGTGCGCGATGCGATCGCGGCGAAGGCAAAGGAATTTGACAGCATCGTCAAGATCGGCCGCACGCACTTGCAGGACGCCGTTCCCCTAACCATCGGCCAGGAATTCGGCGGCTGGGCCAGCCTGCTCGAACGCGACATTAAGCGGTTGGAGCAAGCGCTCGAAGGATTATATGAGCTTGCCATCGGAGGCACCGCCGTGGGCACGGGGCTCAACACCCATCCGGAATTTGCCGAGCGGGCGGCCAAGAAGATCGCCGAACTGACTGGACTTCCCTTCCGCTCGCATCCCAACAAGTTTGCGGCGCTTTCCGCCCACGATGAGATCGTGTTCGCGCAGGGCGCGATGGAAACGCTGGCGGCATCGTTCATGAAGATCTCAAACGATATTCGCTGGCTGGCCTCCGGCCCGCGCTGCGGCCTTGGAGAATTGGTGATTCCTGAGAACGAGCCCGGCTCTTCGATCATGCCGGGCAAGGTAAACCCCACCCAGTGCGAGGCCATGACTATGGTCTGCGTGCAGGTGCACGGCGCGACGGCGGCGGTTGGCTTCGCTGGATCGCAGGGCAATTTCGAGCTGAACGTGTTCAAGCCGGTGATGATCTACAACTTCCTGCATTCGGTCACGCTCATCACCGACGCTTGCCACGGCTATGTCGATTACATGGTCAAGGGTATTGAGGTGGATCGCGCCAAGGTGGATTCGTATGTCAAGAATTCGCTCATGCTGGTCACGGCGCTGACTCCGAAGGTTGGCTACGACAAGGCAGCGCAGATCGCGCATACCGCGCACGTCGAACATTCGAGCCTGCGCGAAGCGGCGGTGAAGCTGGGACATCTCACGGGCGAGGAGTTCGATCAACTGGTCAAGCCTGAGAAGATGACAAGGCCGTAGCCGCCGCCCGCAGCGACTTGCACTCTGTATATCCAACGTATATACTCTGTATTCGGGAGGTAGATACGTGGCCAGCGCTCAAGTTGTGAAATGGGGCAACAGCCTCGCGGTGCGAATTCCGAAGAGCATCGCGGCAAGGGCCCGCATGAAGGAAGGCGACGCTCTTGAGATCAAGGCCGCCAAGGGCCGCATTGAGCTACGAAGTGCCGAAAGAATCCCAACGTTGGAAGAACTGGTCGCTCAGATCACACCGGAGAACCGCCACCCAGAAACTGACTGGGGCCCTGACGTGGGGCGGGAGAAGATCGAGTGGTGAGGCGTTATGTCCCGGAGGTTGGCGACATTGTATGGCTCGACTTCGATCCACAAGCGGGGCGCGAGCAAGCGAAACGCCGCCCGGCGTTGGTGTTGACCGATCAAACTTACAATCGTGCCAGCGGCCTAGTTGTGGTTTGCCCCCTTACCAGCAAGCGGAAGCCATATCCCTTCGCCCTTCCGGTCACCGTGGACAAGGTTGAAGGAGCGGTTCTCGTGGACCACCTCAAGAGCATGGATTGGCAGGCCCGCAAGATAACTTTTCACTCCAAAGCAGACCCGGTGCTGTTGGCAAAGGTACGTGCCTACGTCGCGGTTCTACTGCGCATCCTGTGAGGTTTGCAAACTACTTCTTCAGCAGGCTGGTATGGCTGGCGACGCACTGCCATTTGCCGCCGTCGAGCACCCAGGTGTCGGTGAAGCGGCCCATGTGGTCGTAAGGCTTGCCCTGATAGCTGCCTTGGGTGTGATAAATGCCGGTGACCACGGCCGTATCACCGAAGAAGTTCATCTTGACGTCCTGGATGTTCGCCAGCGTGGGTTTGTAGACAGGGTTTCGGATGTCCGCCAGAAATTTCTGCTTGTCACTGACGTCGCCGTCCCACTCGGTATCGATGAAGCGGCTCGAAACCAGGGCGTCGAGGGCAGAGGAATCGCGGTTTACCTGGGCTTCGTTCCACATGCGCTCCAGAATCAGGAGCTTGGCTTCGCGGGGATCGGCCTGCTGTGCCGCCACGGCAACCGAACTTAGAGCCAGCAGAAAACAACAGCAGATCGTGCGTATCATAGTCGTGCAAGTTCGCCGCTTACGGCAGGGCAGACGATGGAGAAACCTTAACAACTTACCATCGGCTTCTGCTACGGAAATACCCCAAAGAGAGGTTACGAACGTCACGGAACGGCCCTCAGACGTCGGACCTCAGACAGCAGCCTGGACTGATTTGGGGCCCTGAAGTCTGAGGTCCGAGGTCTGAAGTCCGATGTCCGCCTTTAGAATGCCCAGCGCAGCAGGGTCGCGCCCACGGTGAAGCCGGCCCCGACTGAGGCCAGCAGCACCAGGCTCCCTTTCTTCAGCTTGCCTTCTTCAATGGCAGTAGCCATGGCCAGCGGGACGGTCGCAGCCGTGGTGTTGCCGTAGCGTTCAATGTTGACGATCACAGCTTCGGGCCGCAGGCCCAGGCGATCGGCGGTGGCGCTGATGATGCGCTGGTTGGCCTGGTGCGGAATGAATGCGTCAATGTCAGAGCCTTTGAGCCGGTTGCGTTCGAGAAGCTTCTGGCAAAGTTCGGTTTGCTTGCGCACCGCGAATTTGAAGACCTGCTGGCCGTCCTGGCGGACGTAATGCATCTTCCTTTCGATCGTATCTTTCGACGCTGGATGCAGGCTGCCCCCACCCGGCATGTAGAGGAATTCACCGCCGGACCCGTCCACTTCGTGGATGTAGTCAATCAGCCCGACCGAATCGTCTTCCGCCGGTTCCAGGATCGCCGCGCCCGCACCGTCGCCGAAAATCACGCAGGTGGCGCGGTCGGTGTAATCAATGATGGACGACATCACGTCGGCGCCGATCACCAGTATCCGCTTGTGCGCTCCCGTGGCAATGAATTGCGCGCCGACCTGCAGCGAATAGAGGAAGGCAGAGCACGCCCCGGAAAGATCGAATCCCCACGCTCCTTTCGCCCCTAGTTTCTGCTGCACCATGCAAGCCGTCGCAGGAAAAGGCATGTCGGGAGTGACTGTGCCCACAATTATGGCTTCGATGTCGCTGGGCGCCAGGCCGCGCTGCGCCAGGGCCCTTTTCGAGGCCTCCACCGCGAGATCGCTGGTGGCTACGCCTTTGTCTACGATGTGACGTTCGCGGATGCCCACACGCGCCATGATCCACTCGTTATTGGTGTCGACCATGCGCTCGAGGTCGGCGTTGGTAAGCAGGCGCGGCGGCACGTAGGTGCCGAGCGCGCTGATCTTAGCGCGGATGGTTGTGGTCAACGGGAACTCCTGAACGGAAACGTCAATTGTGAAGGATTACAGGAAGAATGTCTAACGGCGGACGTCGGACCTCAGACCTCGGGCGTCGAACCTCGGACATCGGACCACAGACGTCAGGCGTCAGACCTTGGACGCCAGACCTTCGAGCTTTCGGGCGACCGGATGTTTGCGGTCCGAGGTCTGAAGTCTGACGCCCGAGGTCCGGGGTCTGAGGTCCGACGTCCGCTCTAGAGCGCCCAGCGCAGCAAGGTTGCCCCGGACGTGAACCCGGCACCAACTGCCGCGAGCAATACCAGGTCCCCCTTCTTCAATTTGCCCTCTTCGATCGCCGTCCGCATGGCGATCGGAATCGTGCCCGCCGTGGTGTTGCCATAGCGATCGATGTTGATGATGACTTTCTCCATCGGCATGCCCAGGCGATCTGCAGTCGCGGTGATGATTCGCAGGTTGGCCTGGTGCGCGATAAAGCAATCCACATCCTTACCCGTCAGCTTGTTTTTCTCCAGGATGCGCTCCGTCATCTCCGCCATCTTCTTCACGGCATACTTGAAGACATTCCTCCCATCCTGATGGATATAGTGCATTTTCTGCTCAACTGTCTCGTGCGAAGCGGGGTTCAAACTGCCCCCTCCCGGCATGTAGAGATATTGCCCGCCCATGCCCTCGATCTGGGCGACATGGTCAATCACGCCGTCTTCCCCGTCTTCCGCCGGTTCGAGCAGAACCGCGCCCGCCCCGTCGCCAAAAATGATGCACACCGCCCGGTCGGTAAAGTCGGTCATGGATGAGTTCACATCCGACCCGATTACCAGCACCTTCTTGTACTGTCCCGACTCGACAAATTTCACACCCGTGTTCAGGGCAAACAGAAACCCCGAACATCCAGCGGAAACATCAAAACCCCAGGTGTTCACGATGCCTAATTTGTGCTGAACCAGGCACGCGGTCGAGGGATACATCATGTCGGGCGTGACCGTGCCCACCACGATGAGATCCACCTGCTGCAGATCGAAGGGATGCGACGCCAGCAGGTTCTTGACCGCCTCGACCGCCAGGTCGCTGGCTGCCACTCCCTTGTCCACAAGATGGCGCTCGCGGATGCCCACGCGTTCCATAATCCATTCGTTGGTGGTGTCGACCATCTTTTCCAAGTCAGCGTTGGTAAGAACGCGCGGCGGCACGTAAGTGCCGAGGGCGGTGATTTTGGCGCGGATTGATTTCGTCAAATGAGGGCTCCTGAATATGAAGCGAATACGAAACCCAGTATTTTGAAGGATTGGAAGCAGAATGTCTAACCCGATTCAGCGTTGGTGCAGTTAACTAGCCAGGACTGACCGACATTCCTGAAAAAATAAGCCAGGCACCGGGGGCTCGCTGCACTCGCAAGAGCCCGTTACCGTTGCTTCCTTCCGGACCTGGCGGGGTTGGCGGGAATACGTCGCGCGAGACCGATGCCTGACTGCTCATTTTAGCATCCGGCAATCTTTCCTTCCTGGTAGCGCCGGCGTCCCCGCCGGCTGTCGTGAGGGCGTCCTGCCCTCACAATTCCGGTTATCCGACCAAAGGCCATGTGACTTTCGGTGCAAGAATCGGCCCCTCAAGTCTTCCCTTCTTGCCGCCCTTATCGAACAATAGAGGGCGAACCATAGAAGTCTTGCGGGGAAGGCTTCGAACTCCTCCGCGAGCCAAGGCAATGGCCACGCAACCGGCAAAACTCGCTCTGACCCCGCTCCATACGGCCATCGACTTTTACTTTGACGTAGCGCTGTATCTGCTTGTGCTGACTGGCTTTGTCACCCTAGCCAGCACCGGTGGGCTCGACACTCCTTCGGTGGGCCTGGTGGGCGCGGCCTTGGCTGTGCGCGGGTATCTGTTGGTAACGCGACGTTCAGTAATGATTTCGGAGCGCTGGACCACGCCCCTGACCATCGCCTATTTCGTCTTCTTCGCGGCCGACTACTTCACCATTTCCCACAGCTTTCTGCCCGCCACCCTGCATCTGGCGCTGTTCGGCACAGTGGTGCGTATGTTCTCGTTGCGGCGCGATCGCGATTACATCACCATGGCGATTCTTGCCTTTCTCATGGTGCTGGCGGCGGCGGTTCTGACCGTGGACAGTGTGTTCCTGCTCTCCTTCACCGCCTTCATGCTGATGGCGGTAGCAACGTTCGTGCTGATGGAAATGCGCCGCTCCGGGCATGCCGCCAGCATCCACGCGCGGCATTCCAGCGATCCGCGGGAGCATTGGCAGCTGGCGTTCTGGCTGGCACGCATGGCCCCGGTCCTGATGCTGATGATCCTGGTCGGCGGCGCCATGCTGTTTTTCCTCATGCCGCGCAAGCAGATTGGCTATCTGGGAGGCTACGCCTTCGGCACCGATTTTTCCGCCGGCTTCAGCGATCACGTGCAACTGGGGCAGATCGGGGAAATTCAGCAGTCCAACGCGGTGGTGATGCATATCCAGATCGACGGTGACAATCTGGGCCGCTACGATCTGCACTGGCGCGGTGTGGCGCTTTCCGATTTCGACGGGCACACATGGTCGAAGCCGCGGGAGCAGTTCCTGCTACAGCGCTGGGCCGACCAGAGTTTTGCCGTTCCACGGCTTGAGAATGCCGCCCTGAAGTCTCTGGTGACGCCGAACCGGGCGCGCGAGCAGATGATCCATTACCGCGTGTTGATGGAACCGATCGGCACCAATGTTTTCTTTCTGGCCCCCTGGGGCCGCAGCATCAGCGGATACTATCGGATTTTGGCCGGCGACTTGGAAGGCGGGGTTTATGACCTCGACATCCAGCATGCCGTCAGCCGTTACGAGGCGTACTCCGACATCGCTGCGCCCTCACCCTCAGAATTGCGAACGGCAGGGCGGAACTATCCGCCGCAGGTCACGGAGATTTACCTCCGGCTGCCCGCGCTCGATCCCCGCGTTCCACGGCTCGCCGCACAAATCGCTCGCCCGGAACGGAACGATTTCGACAAGGCTTCGGCCATCGAGAATTACCTTCGAACCCATTTCGATTACACCTTGGAACTGCCACGCACCGCGCCCCAAGATCCCGTTGCGAACTTTCTGTTTGAGCGCAAACGGGGACACTGCGAGTACTTTGCTTCTTCCATGGCGGTCATGCTGCGCACGCTGGGCATTCCTTCGCGCGTGGTCAATGGATTCCGCAGTGACGAGTTCAACGACCTGACCGGAAACTACGTGATTCGCGCCAAGGACGCCCATGCCTGGGTTGAAGCCTACTTTCCCGGCTACGGCTGGCGCACCTTCGATCCCACCCCTGGCGGCAGCGCCGGCACGCCTCAGGGCTGGAGCAGGGTCGGTCTCTATCTGGATGCCATGGCCTCATTCTGGCGCGATTGGATCGTCAGCTACGATACTTCGCACCAGTACGTCCTCGGCCAAACCGCCGTCAACGGAACTCGCAATCTCTGGGAGGTTACCCGGAACTGGGCGCGCAGCCACTACGAAGCGATGCTCGCGTGGGCCCGGCGCAGTCAGCAGCGGGTGGAGCATGCACCCGGCCGGTGGACTGTGATCGGGATCGGGGTCGCGCTGTGCTTTCTGATGGTTGCCAATCTGGGGCGGATCACGCGCCTGCTGCGCGAGGTGCGGTTGCGGCTGCATCCGGAGCACTCGCCGCAACAAGCTGCTGCCATGTGGTACCAACGCATGACCCGCGTGGTAGCCCGAAAAGGAGTGCGGAGATCGGCGGCGCAGACGCCACAGGAATTCGTCAGGAAAATTGACGACGCCCGCCTGCGCGCGCCGGTGGCCCACTTCACCGAGGTCTACGAAGTAGCGCGATTCGGCAACTCGCCTGCGGACGTGCAACGGCTGCCGGAACTGTACGAAGCGGTTGAGTCGGCAACGCGAGAGTAGCTTCCGCTGAGTGCGAACGGTTATCCCGAGCGCAGCGAAGAATCCGGAAGGGCGCCCATAAGCGCCGGCTTAAGCAGAATTCCTTCTGGTTTGCCGACTACACACCCCGAATCATGGTAGTGGGTCAGATACGAACCCACTGCCCGAATCATTGCCATCCGGCGTGCAACGTGCTGCACAGGCTATAATTGCGCCCACGCATGGCTCTGACCTCTGGCACGAAGCTTGGCCCTTACGAAATCGAATCGCCGCTTGGCGCCGGTGGCATGGGCGAAGTGTATCGCGCTCGCGACACGCGGCTGGAACGCACGGTTGCGATCAAAGTATTGAACGCTCAACTGGTGGCTAGCTCTGAACTGCGCGCCCGTTTCGAACGCGAAGCCAAGATCATCTCCCAGCTTCAGCATCCCAATATCTGCGTGCTCCACGATGTGGGCAACGAAGGCCCGATCGACTACCTGGTCATGGAGTTCCTGCAAGGGGAATCTCTAGCCGAGCGATTGAGGAAGGGGCCTCTCGCCTCTGAAGAAGTGTTGAGAATCGCCATCGAGATTGCCGATGCTCTCGAAAAAGCACACCGCGCTGGAGTCGTGCATCGCGACCTGAAGCCCGGCAACGTGATGCTCACAAAGTCCGGGGCGAAGCTTCTCGATTTCGGCTTGGCCAAGCCATTCGGCGCGACGGTCGCCTCCGGGACAGGAAGCGGCAGGTTACCTTCTGTTTTTGCCGCGGCCCTGACGCAGACCATGCCTTCCCCTTCGCCCGCCACACCGCTTTCCACGGCAGGAGCGGTGATTGGGACCGTGCAGTATATGTTGCCCGAGCAGATCCAGGGCATCGAGGCCGACGCCCGCTCTGACATCTTTTCCTTCGGCGTGATGCTGTTCGAAATGGTGACGGGCAAGCGCACCTTCGAAGGGAAAACTCAGGCCAGCATCGTGGGGCAGATTCTCGCGGTGGACCCGCCCTCCGTCAGCATTCTGCGCCCCGAGACTCCGCGGGGCCTGGACCGCGTCATCAGCCTCTGTCTCGATAAAGATCCCGACGAGCGCATCCAGACTGCGCATGACCTGAAGCTCCAGCTACAAGCGATTGCCGAGGCGCCCTTGACTGCAACCCAGGCTCCCACGGTTGCGCCCACCCGCCGGGCGTGGCTGCCGTGGGCGGCGGCCGGAGTGCTTGCCCTTGCCACGATCGCGTTCGCGCTCGCTTACTTACAATCCCTGCGCGCACCGCGGGTCTCGGTTCACTCCTACATCCTCCCTCCGGAGAAAGCCACTTTCCTGCTGACCGGAAACACCGCCGGACCGCCGGTGCTCTCCCCGGACGGATTGCGACTCGCCTTCGTAGCCAAGAACGCAGACGGTAAGCAAATGCTTTGGATCCGGCCGCTGAACTCCGCAATCGCACAACCCATGTCGGGAACCGAGAGCGCAACCTATCCGTTCTGGTCCGCCGACAGCCGCTACGTAGGGTTCTTCGCTGCGGCCAAGCTGAACAAGGTTGACGCCAGCGGCGGTCCTCCGCAGGCCCTTTGCGATGCTCCCAGCGGACGCGGAGGAACCTGGAACAATACTGGCATCATTGTGTTCGCGCCGGATACCAACGCGGGCCTGGCGCGCGTCGATGCCGCTGGGGGCACGCGCGTCGCCCTGTCCACGCTGGACGCCAAGGAGACTTCCCATCGCTGGCCCGATTTTCTTCCCGACGGCAATCACTTTCTCTACTTCGCCCACGGCGCGACGAGCGCTGACAGCGGCATCTATCTGGCTGCGCTCGATTCCAAAGAGCGCAAGCTGTTGCTGCGCAACGATTCCAACGCCCTCTACGCAGCCCCCGGATATCTTTTGTTCGTGCGCGACAACACTCTGATGGCGCAACGTCTCAACCTGCGCAGTCTGGCGTTGGAGGGCGAAGCCAAGCCCGTGGCCGACCATGTCGCCGTCAATACGGACACATGGCGAAGCATCCTGACGGCTTCGGCGAACGGGGAGCTTCTTTACCAGCACGGCGCGGCTGGCGGCGGCTCTCAACTGGTCTGGTACGACGCATCCGGCAAGCCGGGTGAGCCGGTGCTGCCGGAAACCGCGGATTACTACGGGCCCATGCTTTCCCCCGACGCCGGCAAGTTGGCCTTTGCCCTCGAAACCAACGGCATTGCCGACATTTGGGTGGTTGACCTGGCACGCCACACCAAGACCAGAATCACCTTTGGCCCAATGTACAGCAGCAATCCCCTCTGGTGGCCCGACGGAAAATCCATCGTCTTCAGTTACGGGCCGAGCGGCGGCGCTACCGACTCTCTCTACCGTCAAAACGCCGACGGCACAGGCAGCAAGGAGAAGCTGCTGGAAACCCCCGGTATAACCGAATTCGCATCCTCCGTCTCCCCCGATGGCCGATACATCTCCTACATGCGGCGCGATCCCAAGTCGAATACTGGCTTTGATATCTGGGCGCTGCCCATGTTCCCGGACAAGTCCGGCGACCAAAAACCGTTTCCGGTGGTAGCCACGAATTTCGCGGACGTCACACCCGCTTTCTCGCCCGACGGCAAATGGCTGGCCTATGCCAACAATGAGACTGGCCGCATGGAGGTTTACATCCAGCCTTTCCCCAGCGGCGCCGGCCGCTGGCAGGTATCGACCGCCGGAGGAACGAGACCAAATTGGCGGAAGGACGGCAAGGAACTTTTCTTCTTTTCGACTGACCAGCAGATGATGGCTGTGGACGTTAGCCAGAAGGGCGCCAGCCTGCAACTGGGCACACCCCACGCGCTGTTCAAAGCCACCACCGTGAGCGTTGCCTCGGGACCTTACACCGTATCCGCCGACGGCAAGAAATTCGTAATGAACACGGTACTGCCGCAATCCGTTACCGAACCCCTGACCCTGATTACGAACTGGCCCGCGGACCTGAAACAATGAGCCTCGCTGCGGGACCCAGACTCGGCGCGTGATAGCGGTGCATCCTCAGGTGGGGCGGGAGCGGCGAAGTGTACCCGTGTCGCGCGAGTGAGCCCACGTAAAATCGACCGAGCGCCGCGCATTCGTTGGCAAGCACACTGAACGTTGCCGAGTCACGTTAGGACTCTATCGGAACCGCTCCCCTTCAAAATCGCTCGGCGAGACACATCCGTTTCGG
>OMOD01000054.1 GCA_900290255.1 Candidatus Sulfotelmatobacter kueseliae | reverse complement strand
CGTCCGAGCAGTTCGGTGTCGTAGCCGAAGTCGCGCAGGAACCAGTTCAGCTTCCACAGCGCTTTGGGGTTGCAATAGAGCCGGCTCGAAAGGAGGTGCCCAGCAAACCGGCCGGGCTCTAGAATGGCCAGGGTGAGGGTGTAGTAGGGTTTTTGTGCCTGCCGACAAAACCGGGCTCGTTGCACGCGAACCAGGAAGACGCCATCTGGTACCTGATCGGCGGCACAGCGATCGGCGGCGTGCAGACCGGTTATCTGGCGTCTCATGCGGCTCCTTCTTTCTGGCCGAGATAGCTGTTGAGCTGGCAGAGCAAGGCATTGCGGTCTTTCTCAGCCCAATCGGCCAGATGCGTAACGAAGTTTTCCACCTGTTCACGAGTGGCATCGCGCAGAGTTTTCACGCTGCAGAAGTCGGTCGCGTAGGACTTGACCAGATTAGGATCGAGTTGATGCTGGCGGATAATCTGGCATAGACGGTCGCGGACCTTCGGGCCGCCGTGGTTTGCGTTGCCGTTAGCGGGCTGCGGCAGCTTCTTTGACTCTGAGCTCGAAGCTAGTTGGCCGGCGAAGGACCCGATTTCCTCGACCGAGCAGATGCCGATGCCGTAGGCCTTGCGCAGGGCACGATTGACAGCCCTGGTTTCTGCCACGCGCATCTCGGCACCGTGAACGAGTGGGGATACATTGGACGGATCGGCGTCGCCGTGACCGACAAAGCCGCGACAGCTTCTCGACTTATACGCTGTCGCCTTGAATGACCAACGGGCGGAACTGGGATCGCAGAACTGAGACAACGCTTCGATCTCTATACCAGCGCAATGACGCCGCTGAGCCAGTCTTACGAGTCCGGTATGGGTGACATACCATGTCCCTTCAAGTAGCCGGAGGTCGCCCATAGCTACAGAAAGATGAAAATGTTTGGTGATGTCTCGTAGGCAACTGAGCCGCGTAGAGTCTAGGTGCTCGCCCCATAGTCTTCGCGCCAGCTTTCGATTTTCGGAAGCCAAATTCTGTATTTGGATGGGTGTTCTTGGCATACTTCGGCTCCTACCAGTAGTGGTACGATATCGTAATACTACGATACTGTAATAGTATCGTTATTGCAAGGAAAAAAGAGGACAGAAAGGTCCCTTGTCTATCTTTTCTTGCCCTGCCTGGAGCGTACTTCCTCGGCTGCGGCAATTGCCGCATTGGCGACAAAGCTGCTAATACTCCTGCGTTCAGCGTCCGCTGCGCCGTCTACGAGCTGTCGCTCCTCATCGGTAAAATAGACGAAGATCTTCCTTGAGAGAGGTGACTTAGATCGCCTCCGGGATTTCGGTGGTCGGCTTTTGGCCATTTTTCGAAATGGTAGCATGAATGTGAGAACCTCCTTGAGGGGATGCGCTCAGGGAGTAATTCATGCGTCCCGATCCCGCGTCGGTGGAGATTCCGTCGCGATCGATTCGATCAGCCAGCAATCGGTACCAATCGGAAGTGCCTGCAAAATATGCGTCACTGTCGGATATTCTGCATAGGTGGATAAGCGCCGCAACTTGGTCCTTCTAGCGCCCATCGTAAAATGATCCGGACTGTTTTAGGATACACGCGATAATGGTCCTGATGAAGAAACGTCGGCGTCTCTATACTGGGGTCTGAACCGACCATATCCAAAGGCACCCCCCTGGTGGCCTTAATCTCGGGACCGCGCCAGGTGGGAAAGAGGAGCCGCTCGAGCAGCAGCTCGCGGCAGTGATTGAAATCGTTCAGCAGCTCAACCATGCTCGAATAATTATTCGACTACGACGAAACATTATCGACTGGACTGGATTCGTGTGCTCATAGGGCCACCAAGCAATTGATTCAAAAGTGCTTACGGCCCATTGACGCGCTTGCAGCGACCGTGGTAGACAATAGTTAGATTGGTGAAGAGCAAGTCGATGCTGCACGTAGTCCAATCTGTGCCAGCATGAGAGTTTTTGGGATTGCCTAAGGAATGAGTCGTTAAGATTTCTGACAAACGTGTTGTATACCGCTGAAGAATGTGTCTCGAAAGCTGAATAGTTAGTCTGAGTCATTCCTGAAAAACACAGGTGTATGGAGCCGGAACCCGGCGAGTCGTCCCCGTTTGAGGTTTCAAACGGGGCGGACTGGCGTGCCAACCGCACTGCCAGGACCTTAGAAACTAGGGGGTATCTTATGACGCACAAGAAGACCGTCACTGAAGCCGTTCTAGCCGCCAATCGAGCCAACGCAAAATGCTCCACGGGGCCTCGAACCGAACAGGGAAAATCCAATTCATGCCACAACTCTTTCCGACACGGCATCCTGGCGCGAAGAATCGTGCTGGAAAACAAGGAACAACGGGCGGAGTTTCAAAGGCTATTTCAACGCTGTAGGGACGACTTTCGTCCGCAAGGGTTGCTGGAGAAGTTTTTCGTGGAGGAGATCGCGATCCTGTTCTGGAAGCTCCGGATTACTCTTGGCCTTGAAACCAAGGAACTTTCAGTTCGTCAACAATACGCGCAAGATCAGATAGACGACATCTTTGGTGGCAATCTTGAACTTCCCATCAGCGCCTCCGATCTTCCGCTTGATAAAGGCTGGAACTGCGAACGGATCGTCGTTCGGGCTGTTGCTGGCAAGCACGAGATTAACTCGAGTGCTTCGCGCGGCCCGAGAGTTTATCAGGGCGTGGTACTGAACATGCTTCAGGACTCGAGCAACCACAACAGCCAGGAAGCTGGGCACCTTGAGGTGGAGGCTGTCTTGGGGAGTTCTCTTGACAAGCTTACTCGCTACCAGTCGGCACTGAAGCGCGATCTTTACCGGGCGATCGAGATGCTGCGTTCCCTGCAGGCGGAAAGGCGCGAACGGGAAGAGGGATAACTCCTAACAGATTCAGCCACTACCCGACGGGCCAAGGGATTGGAGGACAATCCAGGAAGCCATGGCCAGAATCGCTGAAAAGGCGGTTTTTCCAAACGAACCCACTAAGTTGTTTGCTACAGTGCCTTGACTTTCTGACCGGCCCAGCTGACGTTCCACTACTCCGTCAGGGAGAAACCCGGCCGAGCGGATCCCTACGCGGCGAGCGGGATATGCTTCAATGTCGCTCATTCGGGAGGAATGGCCCTGCTGGCGTTCGGCCGCAGGCGGGAAATTGGAGTGGATGCGGAGCGGGTGCGACGGGATGTCGACGTCGACGCCATCGCCTGCCGATTCTTCTCACCGGAGGAACAAAAGCAACTCACAGCCGTAGGTTCCTCCATCCCACGCTTCGGGGGTTCGAAGCGTGGGACGGACAAAACTTGCGCTGCAACTGTGCGCAAGGCGCAACTTCTATGGGTTGACCTTCTGCGACAGCACTGCCGACATGCTGGTGATGAAGTTCGAATCGCCGCCGTACACTGCGGTGATCGAGTGCGTCCCCTTCACCAGCGTTGAGATAGCGAACGTCGCCTTCCGGCTGCTGTTGAGCGTCCCCCTGCCCAGCGTCGTACTGCCGTCCTTAAACGTGACCGTTCCGGTTGGAGTCCCCGCCCCCGGGGCTTTGGCCGTTACAGTGGCTGTGAACGTGACCTTGTCACCGGTGATGGACGGATTCAACGAGGATACTATCGTAGTTGTAGTACTCGCCTTGTCCACTACCTGGGATCGCACTGCCGACGTGCTGGTGTCGTAGTCGGCACTGGCCACATACACCGCAGTGACGCTGTCCGTTCCGGTAGTTAATTTCGTAGTAGCAAAGGCCGCAGATCCACTCGCGAGTGCGTGCGACCCTAGCAACGTCTTCCCGTTGTAGAACTGCACAGAACCGGTGGGAGTCCCTGCCCCTGGGGCTACCGCCTTCACGGTGGCGGTGAGCGTAACCGACTGACCGAAAACGGATGGATTCAAGGAGGATACTACCGTAGTTGAAGTAGTAGCCTTGTCCACTACTTGCGAAAACGCCGCCGAGGTACTGTCGATGTATTTCGAATCGCCGCTGTACACTGCGGTGATCGAGTGCGCCGCTACGGTGAACGTCGAGGTAGCATACTTGGCCGTGCCGGTGGCGCCGACGGCGACAGCGGCTAGTACCGTGGTTCCAGCCTTGAACGTCACGGTGCCGGTTGGTATGGGCGTCGCGGTGTGCTTGATGGTAGTGGTGAGCGTGACGGTTTCGCCGTACTTCGACGGGCTCGCCGAGGAGGTTACCACTGTGGTCGAGTCGTTTTTCACTACCTGAGTCTGCGCACCCGAGACGCTTGCCAGGAAGTAGGTTGAGCCCAGGAAGTCGGCGGTGATCGAGTGACTGCCGACCGCGAGCGCCGAAGTGGAGAACGTTGCCACCCCGCCGCTGAGTGCGGCCGTGCCCAGGACGGTTGCGCCATCCTTAAAGGTCACGTTCCCGGTCGCTAGGCCTGAAACAGGCGTCACATCAGCCGTGAACGTCACCGGTTTCCCAAAGCCTGACGGATTCAACGACGACTTGAAAGAGGTGGTGGTACTGTCCGTGATCCCGAAGGTAGCCGTTTGGGTGCTCTCTACGTTGCCGGCGTTGTCGGTGCTGTAAAACGTGACCGTGTTGGCGCCGTTCTTCCCCACGGCAAAGGGTGCGGAGTATGCCGTAAGTAATCCGCCGTTGACTTGGTAGTCGGTACTCGCTACGCCGCTCCCGGTCGGGGGGACTGAGGTGGATCCAGGGTCACTCGGGGTGAGAGTGACCACCGCCGAGTTCTTGTAATACGAGCCGACTTTAGTGCCGCTCACGCTATCGGTCGTGACGGGAGCAATCGTGTCGTAGCAAAGGGGCCCGTAAGTCCCGAATGTGGTGCGCCCCTCATTGTCCCAGCCTTCCACATGAACCGTGTGGCAGCCCTGACTGACGCCGCCCGAGCAACTGTCGGCCACAAAGGAGAGGCATCCGTTGGTGCCGAAGGCGTACTCTGGACCGCGGTAGAAGGAGTTGCCGGAACCGCCGTGGGGTTCGCTTTGGGGGTCGGCAGGAATGGAGTCCCAGCCCTGCGTGAATCCAGCGACGCCGGGTGCAGGGAAGCCGCCGCTTCCGGCGTCGGACAAGGCCCAGTCGACTCGCTGGTTGGTGTTGTACCAGGTGCTTGTGGCAGGGCCGGAGAAGGTGAGAGAGGGGTTGCCGTAAGCGGGAATCAATTCCCAGTTGATCCCCCAGGCCAACTGCATCATATTGGCCGAGCCCCACCCGGTTACCTGGTCGTAGCCCTTGGCCGCGCAGAAGAAGTTGAGATGGTCGTAATAGGTAGCGTCGTTCGAGTTGCAGCCCGTGGTCATGTCGTAGAAGGGGTTGTGAGGCGCCCCGTCAAGAGCATCTTCGTACATGAACGGAGTGGGGATGCCAACCGGTGTGCACGCGGAAGTCCCGTCTGAGCCGCAGATGTTGCCTATGTAGTTCAGGTAGGTGTTTTCCTGGGCAAAGAAGCCGGCCAGCTCCGGGGCCACAACGCTGGTGCCGTTGGCGTCGCCGTTGAGGCCGCCGTTGATGTAAAGATTTTGCCCGATGCCGTCGGCATTGAGAGACAGGTCAGGAGAAAGCCGCATGGAGCCGAGGCTGCTGAGGTCACTTTGCCAGTAGGGCTGGCCGTAGTACACGCTGACACCGCCGCCGCTGCCGCCGCCGTTGCTGTTGCATGACCCGATGGCGAAACCGCCCTGCCAGCCATGCTCGTAGTCCCAGGTTCTGTTGGAATAAAGCTGCAGCTGCGTACCGCCTGCAGCGACGAAATCGAAGTCGGATGCCGGGAAGGCCACGGAGGTATGAGCGTCTGGGTCCAACTGCGGGGCAGGCGGCGCCGGAACGTTGTTCTGGCAGTCGTCAGCGGCGCCACGGTCTCCGGAGGCAGCGATCAGCGTCCAACCCTCGCCCACCATGCTGTTGAAGATCAAATGACGCGCATCCATGGTCGATGTAGAGCAATCGTAGATTTCAGTGCAGCTCCAGCTGGTGGTCATCACGCGCGTCTTGTTGTCATCCAGAATCTGGCTGTATATGGTCGTGAAGGTGGCGTTGGCGAAGTTGCCGCCCAGGTAGATGTACACGTGCGCCGTGTCGTTGGCGGAGCCAAAGCTGTTGGAGGTGGCGATGGTCCATTCAATATCCTCCGTCGTTTCACCCGTCGCGCATGGGGGTTTTTCCGCACTGGTGTTGCAACCGGGAGTTCCATCGATGTTGTACGAAGTCCAGTTGTACGCCAGGTAAGGGTAGGTAGCGTGGAATCCGCTGATGTCCGTGCCCAGGAAATTGCCGAATCCGGCAATGGCGATGGAGGAGACGGCGGGCGAGCCGGTGGAATCGTTATGCACGTTGCAGCAGTGGCTCAGCGCCTGCAGGCCGTTGTAATTATAGGTTTGTGAACTGTAAAGATCCGTTGGGTCCATGAAGCCGCGGGTGAGATTGGACACCGTGCCGCCATTCGCCGCCACTCTCGCCGGGAGCCTGGTTGCATCGCCATCCTTGCGGTCGGAGCTGCCCGCGCCAACCACCGGGCCGGGGACATAGTCGGGGGCTCTGAGCTTCTCCGACCCAGGATAGGAACCGTGGTCTGCCTGGATGTTATTGAGACCCTGCACGTTGTAGACGATGCCAGACAAGCTCGACGGCAGGGCCGGGTCGCGATCGTTTGCGAAGCGCACCTCGTTGCCTAGCTGGTAGCTGTTGATGGTGACGCCAAAAGCTTTTTCGATGACGCCGGCTGGCGCTTCCAGGTTCACGATCAGGCGGTGCGAGTACCGTTTGGTCACGGTGAGGCCCTGGCTCTCGGCCCAGTCCACCACCTTCTGCTCATCCGCGGCCGACGGCGCAAAGCGTGCGTTCCATTCCTCGGCGCTTAGAAACTTGTGAAAACTGGGTGACCCTTTGGCCACCAATTCTTGGATGAATTGCTCTTCCTCTGCCATGTGCGGCACCTGAACGGCCAGCACGAAGCGCAACATTTGATCGGGATTGTAATGGTCAATCAGCGTAGCCGAGCCGTCCAGCACCTGGGTCGGCGTGTGACCCGCAAGGGTTACCAAACCTTCAGACGACACGGAACTTTGGTTGCCCTGGGCGGAGCTGGGAGCTTGGGCCAATGCTCGCCATGAGGCGAACACGCACAACACGACGATCAGGAGGAATTGACGTGTCCAGGCGCTGTTCGCGGAACTGGTCGAATGGCAATGTCGCATATTCTTCTCCTTGTGCCCCCACTTCGCGTGGGGCGGTGGTGGCGGATGTATTCGTGAGTGAACATAAGTGTCACTGCCGGTATAGTGCGGTTGGCCCCTGGTCCGTTTCACGTAAATGTGAACTGCCTTGATTGATGCTGGACCGCCGCTGCCGACGCGATACAGCTTCGAAAGCCAGCGCCTAGGAAGGGGAAAAGAGAGCTGCTAGGAAGAGGCTTCCCACAAACGTGCCTGCCAGAGTGTGCCAAAAGGGAGCCATTGTCAAGGCGCATGAACCTGCCCACGGCAGCTTGCGGCTTTCCTAATCGGGGATGAAGTCGGATAGTTGTCGCAAAATCTCTATTTCAGTGTGCCTCGATAAACCGGCATGAAGGTGTGTCCAGCGAAGGCTGGTGCATTCAGCGGGAAGCAGTCCCGCCAGGGTAAGAGTCAGGACCCTGTAGCCTGGATAGTCGGGAGGAAGGAAACCGAATCCTGAAACCTATCGACGAAGCCATAGAAAGGATGGTGAGCGAGTCATCGGGCCGCAACGAGTAAATGCATGAAAGTCGCCCCAAAGGCCGAAATCTTCGTAGCTGGATGAAGGCAGCATGGCGCGTCGCAAACTGACCGAAACGGCGAACCACTTTGGCGGGGTATTAGCGACAGCACGAGAATGAGAACGCCTTCGCCTCCATAGTGCAGGCTCGACCTTGCCCCACCTTTGGCCGACCGGTTCATCTTCGGGGTGGCCCCCCTCCGGAGTCGACTCCGGCCGACGACGCATTACCGCCGCTTTGGATATAGCGCCCCTCATCCAGGCGCCAAAGGGACTTCAACCCTTCTGAACAACGTGCTGCTCAGCACACACTATTACGGCCCGGTACTTCTCCGCATGCCCTTCGGATTCCATGGCAAGGACGCATTAAGCAACTGGAGAAGCCCTCCTCGTCCCAGTGAGTAATCAGTGGAGCAGGTCTGACCTATAACCGGCGACACCGGGAAAGGGTAAGGATGGCGAGAGGGTGGCGGAAGGGCAGTGGAAGCCGGCTATGCCGGGATGCCTTGCCGGCTGTGCGAAGAGTCCGGCTTGCTGATGCTGGAGGATGACATAACGAAACTGCGCGCGGTGGATCCTTATGGGGCAAAACGTAACAAGCCCCGCCCTAAGGGTGGGTTATGCGGCTCGGTAGTGAGGCGGTCTGACTGGCCCACTTACCTACTGCTGATGGGGCGTGCATGTAGACGAACGATGTGAATGTCGTGAACGTGTATATCGGGCGTGCCTGGGCGCAGAAAACACCCCGGCGGGTGCGGTCGCGGCGCCCAGGCTGGAAGTACTATCTAGGGTTCTCCAAGGGGGGCGGAGGGGTAGGGAACTACTTAGGCGGCCGTTTCGCGAAACGAACGCACTAAGTTGTTTGCTTGCACTGCCTTGACTTTCTGACCGGCCCAGCTGACGTCCCACTACTCCGTCAGGGAGAAACCCGGCCTGGCGGAGCCCTACGCGGCGAGCGGGATATGCTTCAATGTAGCTCATTCGGGAGTTGTGACCCTGCTGGCGTTCGGCCGCAGGCGGGAAATTGGTGTGGATGTGGAGCGGATGCGTCGGGATCTCGACGTCGACGCCATCGCCCGCCGATTCTTCTCACCGGAGGAACAGAAGCAACTCACAGCCGTGGGTTCCACCGAGAGGTGTGAGGCCTTTTTTTCGATGTTGGACGCGAAAAGAGGCCTACATCAAAGCCAAGGGGCAAGGCCTCTGGCTGCCGCTGAGTCAGTTTGACGTGAGCCTGGAGGCCGGAGTGGAGAACNNGCGCAGTGGTCTCTTCGCGAAGTTGCGGTTGGCCCCGGCTACGTTGCGGCGTTGTGCGTTGCGGGGCACGGTTTTCGCGTGCAAGACTGGAAAAGGGCGAAGTCTTGGCCAAGGCAATTAGACTATGATTGATGACTAGGAAATGAAAGGATGCCAGCCAAAGCGACTGCATCTGCGTGTCCGCGCTTCGGCTCTTCTGGCTACCCAGCTCGGCGCCGATGTTTTCGCCATTTCCACCGACACCGATTACGTCTACCTGGATTACAAGAGGCCAACGCAGCGGCCCCTTAAGTTGCTGACTGCTAGCGAAATGGAAGCGCATTGCAAGGTCGAGCATTTCCCGCCGGGCAACATGGGGCCCAAAGTCGAGTCCGTGCTTCGCTTCCTGCGTCGAGGGGGAAAAGAAGCCGTCATCACTACCTACGACCATCTATGCGACGCAGTTGACGGCACCGCTGGCACTCGCATCGTTTCTGATCCCGCCGGTGCTGGCACGCCCGGTAACTCCTCTGAACTTTCCTCGGGACTCCCGACGAGAGGACGGTAACGCATGCGAAACTCGAATCCCGCTTCCGCCAAAGTTGCCGAGCAGACATGGAACCGAATCCTATGAAACTGAAACACGTGGTTGAGTCGCAGCAGTTCACAGTCCCCCTGTTAATGGAGCTCTTTGTCCGCGCCCGTGGCATGGAGCGGCTGGTGGCACGGGGAGGCTCCCTCGATTACCAGAACCGGATCATGGCGACTGTGTTCTACGCGCCCTCGACGCGCACGCGCTTTTCCTTCGAAGCTGCCATGCATCGTCTGGGCGGTCGTGTGCTTTCGACCGAGCAGGCGCGGGTGTTCTCCTCGGAGATCGAAGGCGAGCAGGTCGAGGATTCTATCCGCGTCGTTGCCAGCTATTGCGACGTCATCGTCATTCGCCACAATGAAGAAGGCGGCGCCAAACTTGCAGCCCAGGTTTCCCCGGTTCCCGTGATTAACGCCGGGGATGGCAATGGTGGCCAGCATCCTACGCAGGCTCTGCTTGATCTTTACACCATCTACCGCGAGCGTCCCCTCGATGGTTTGAGTGTGGCCATCATCGGTGAACTGGATAGGGGGCGCACGGCCCGCTCGCTGGCCTATCTGTTAGCAAAATTCGAACGGGTGAAGATCTTTTTCGTTAGTCCGCCCGAACTCCAGATGAAGCCCGATATTCTGGAGTACCTGGACGAACATGATGTTTGCTACCAACTGGAGTCCGACCTCGACCGCGTTATTCGCGAGGTCGACGTGGTCTATCAGACACGCGTCAGACCTGAGCGGGTGACCGATATCAAAGACCTGAAGCGGTATGCGATTGACTCAGCAGTCCTGCAGCGCATGAAGCCGGATGCGATGATCCTGCATCCGCTTCCTCGCACGGTTGAGCTCGACAAGACCGTTGACGATGATCCCAGGGCTTTTTACTTCCGCCAGGCAGTCAACGGCCTGCACGTCCGCATGGCGCTGCTCACGATGTTGCTGGATAGAGACCAGGTGCAGCTCACTGGACTCAGGGACTGGTGCTAGTAGCAAATGCTGATTTCAATCGAGCAGCTTATGGTGAAGGTTTATCTTGGGGTGCACGACTCCGAGCAACACAGACTGCGGAACATTCCAGTTGATGTGCAGTCCGAGTATGAAACTGCGGGTGTTGATGAGTTCTCGGCAGCCATTGATTACAGGGCCATTCGCGACAGAGTTCCTAAGGCAAGTCAAGGTCGACGATTTTGTTTGATCGAAGCTCTTGCAAGAACAATCTTGGACGATTATATCGAGGCTGATGGATCTGGACGCGATTGTCCTGGCAGAAGCGGGTCAGAAGCATGATTCCCTGCCGCAGTATGCGATTTCAGGAGTCGCCGTTGGAATAGTGCAAGTCTTAACTCTGGCAGGCAGACCACTCGGTGAACAGGACGGCTCCGCGGTCTTCACACCGAAAGAGTGCACTATTGGCTCGTTCGAAGGCGCGCCCGAAGAGCATTACTGCACGGGTGTCTTTCTCCTTCCACCCCTTGAGATAGCGATGCCGATAGCGCCGCGGGCAGGTGAGGTATTGGCTGATCTGGGTGTAGCTGTAGGTCATTCAGGCCACCTGCGGATTGTCCAAGTTCGCGGGTGAAAGTTCCTCCCAGCGGCCCGCGGGGGCAAAACCGTCGAGTCGGAGCAAAGAGACACCATTGAAAATGATGTGGCATGAAAAGTCTAGTTGGCCCGTTTCTAGTCCCGGTGCTCATGGCCAGCCTGACGGTTGGGTGCAATTCGCGCCCGCACCCGACTTTGGCACTTTCCTCTCAAAAAGAAATCGCGGGGCGGGAAGGCCCCTTCCCTATCCTCGCGCACCCATCCCCAAGAACACCCATATGACAATGAGCTGAAGCGAGAAGAGATTCGCGTGAACTCTTACGAAAATCTAGAACACTTGCGAGCGAACATCGAGGTGTTCATCGAGCAGTATTACAACCGACAGCGGTTGCACTCAGCCTTGGGCTACTGTACTCCGGAGGAGTTTGAACGACAGATCTGGTGCCAAAATGAGCCAGCAGGTTTGAGGCCGGCGACGATCCCTTTTTTCCGAGGCATGGCTCAATTTTCTACAGGGATGCTGAAGCAGGGGACTCAAGCGCCGTTTCCTGCTCCAGACCTCATCCCCGCTGACGAGACCGAAACTACAACTGCTGTGCCAACCTAATTTGTCTCAACCGAGGGGCTCACCCCATAAGAGCGTGCCAAAAGGGAGCCATTGTCAAGCGCATGAACCTGCTTCGGGGAGGCGAGAGAATTTACGGCCCGGATTGTACTCCTGTTCGACTGGGGCGGCGAAGAAAAATGACCCGGGGACATTCGCTGCATGCAGCTACCCAAACGGATTCTATGCCGGCGATTCGACCGCCTGCGTGATCCGCCACCCTAAACGAAATGCTGCCCGGACATCCGCTTCAGTATGTCTTGTGCTCCTTGGCCCAATTAATCCCTGTCTGAAGATCGTTGAGCGCCTGATCGATGAGGGCAAGTGCTTTCTCCCTTCGGCCACCCCAATCATTGGCGACTTCTGCGACGTCGGCCCTGGCGGTTTGCAGGTTCGATATTCCACTGTCCATCATGCCGGGCTCGTCGACATTGCCAGATTGCATTTCAGTGGGAGTTGACTCCGGACTCACACCAAGTGCTTTGAAGGCTTGGTCGATGGATGCGATGCCCTTTATGCGATACCCGCCCCACTTATCTCCCGCCTTCTCCAGGTAGCCCTTAGCGATTCTTAATTGCACAATTCCCGCCTGGTATTCCGCGGGTACATTCTGAGCGGTAGTCGGCGCCTTGGTTGATGGTTGCTTCGGCTTTGGCGTCTGCGCTTGAGACAATCCTGTGAAAACACCTAGGCTTGCCACTAGCGCGAGGATTGCCGTTCCTAATCTTCTCCGTGTCATCAGATTTCTCCTCGTTTCACGTTGGCCGGGCGCTGAGATGAGCGCAGGAATCTTGCCCCACGAATTTGAACACCCCAGTTTCCACCCTGATGCGACTTAGTTTACGAGAACGCCGGAGTTTCTGGCGTAAAATCTTGTGGCTGATGTCATAACGACGTCGGCCTCACAACAGACCCGAGTAGACTTTTCGGTATCCAACCCAAAGGCTCGGGACGAAGGAGGCCGAGATGAAAATTGTAGGCTGCGATCTACATGCCCGGCAACAGAGCATAGCCATGGTGGATACCGAAACCGGTGAGCTTACCGAGAAGCGACTCATGCACGAGGGGAATGCGGTACGAGATTTTTACGCCTCGCTGGAAGGTGCAGTGGTGGTCGGCATCGAAGCCACCGGCGCGATGCAATGGTTCTTGGAGCTGCTGGAAGAGTTAGGCATTGAGTGTCGGGTGGGTCACCCGGCCAAGATCCGTGCAGCCGAGACCCGCAAACAGAAACATGATCGGCGGGATGCGGAAGTGATCCTGGATTTGCTCGTGATGAAGGATCGCTTTCCCGATATTTGGATGCCGTCGACCGAGCAACGGGACCTGCGAACCTTATTGCGCGACCGACACCAATGGGTGAAGATGCGAGCGCGATTGCAGCATACGTTACAGGCAATCGCCCTCAATCACGCCCTGCGAGAAGGCCGCGCGCTCTGGACCGCGGCGGGGCGGCGGGCGCTGCAGGATTTGGCCCTGCCACCCTACACCGATCAAAGGCGAGATGAGTTGCTCAGTCTGTACACCCAATTAGAAAAGCGGATCCAGCAACTGGACAAGCAAGTGGAGACGGAAGCCCGACAAAGACCACAGGCACGCCGACTGCTGACGCATCCGGGCGTGGGTCCAGTCACCGCCTTGGCGACGGAAGTGTTTCTAGGAGACCCGCATCGCTTTGCCGGCGCCAACCAGGTGGCCAGCTATATCGGGATGATCCCGTGCGAGCACAGCAGCGGCAAGAAGCAGCGACTGGGAAAGCTGACCAAAGAAGGCAATTCACTGCTCCGTTACCTGTGGGTCGAAGCCACGCTGCATGCCGTGATCAAGGACGCAGA
>OMOD01000121.1 GCA_900290255.1 Candidatus Sulfotelmatobacter kueseliae | reverse complement strand
AACCCGAACATTGCACCGCCACAAGCATCAACTGAGGGACTTTTTCAACAGACACGCCTGTTAGCGACAGTTGACTCCGTCATTCTCCACCTTTGGATCATTGCCTCGTTTGACGAAAGAAGTCGATTGCCAGTTGTATTTCAGCGTCCAACGCGCTGTTATGACCGCCGTCAACGGCGACGGCCTGAACATCCAACCCACGGTCTCGGGCCAGCTTCGCTGTCGGTTGACTGGAAAGAGCAAAATGGGTCTCGTCCGCTCCATAGTAGATGCGCACAGGGCATTTGAAACTCGCCGCGTAGACCCGAGCCGACCTAAGTTGAAGTTCCATAGGATCTTTGTAGTTAAACGGCACATCGGAACCTATGTAGACCGCGTGTCTGGTGTATCCAACGGCGTCGGGAGAACCGGAAAAAGATGCGGCAGCACGAAAATGGGCATACGTCATTGCCGTTAGCAGTGTCAGTGTTCCACCCGTACTGTGTCCCGCCACGTATATGTAATGAGGGTCCACGTAGAGTTGCTTGCGAAGGTACGCGGCAGCGTTCACGGCATCATCGACTTCATCGTAAAACATCGTGAAGTTCCCCGGCTGTCCATCTTCTCCGCGCAACATTGGAATCATCACGATGAAGCCAGCATCTCGAAAAGCCTGCGTCACTTGCCAATCCGAAGGATCAAAGCAAAAGCCTCCGTGCAAGAATAATACGGCTGAAGATTTGCGCTGATTACTATCGGGCGGGCGGTTTACCCACGCCTTGAGGCGCAAGGGACCGGAGGTAAACTCGATTTCTGAAACTCCAAGGGGCGGTTTTGTCGGGGTACAGACTTGTTCGGGCGCTGGTCCTTTCTTGATGAGCGTTGTGTGAAACCGTTTGCGCGCCTTTGCGTAATCCTCATTTTGAACCGTAATGTCGGGAACGACCATCGGATCAATCTTGGGAGGGGCTTGGCCGCAAGTGGTCCGAGCAGCGGCGGCGAAGAAAATAAACACGCACATCGCGAAGGGAAGACCTGCTTTTCTCATGTTTCGTCCCACCTCTCTCAAGTCTTGAGACGCTCAACGCAACTATAAACTGAGTCCCACTCATTGAATGATTCCTACGCTGGTTCTTGCGTAAGGAACGAGAGTTGCTTTCGATAGGTGACGATAAATCCCGATTACACTCATCATGGCCCGATGAGTGCAATCGCTCCGGTCGGGCTTATCACAGTAAAGGACTATAATCATTCCGTGAAGGCGGGGAAGCCGCCTGCACGGGCCGAGGTGGCTTATGACGCTAACTGTTGTGGCGGTGATCTTCGGAGTTTTCGCAATTGGCCTGATCGTCCTCCTGATCTACAAGAGCACACTTACCATGCACCGGGATGACCAGTTGTTTCTGGATGATGCGAGTTCACACATGCACGATGAGCAGACCGAACTGTTGGCCAAACTCAACCGGCTTATCATCCCAGTGCGCGTGTTCAGCATCGGGTCTGGAGTATTTCTGCTCGTGCTCACGGGTATATGGCTGTACCAGAGCCTGAACGCGGTATAGCACCGTCGAAAGTGGAGGCTTGGGTCATCTGGCCAGCATCCTCGCGCAGTGCACTGGCGAAGATCGATCAAGCGGGGCTCATTGAACCTTTCGCGCTCTTGAACCGCGCCGACGGCGAGATCGCCCAGGATTATGCCCCCTACCGCGCCGCTCATAGCGACACGCTCTATCGCTACTTCGACGAATTCGTAGTCCCCAAAGCCCCGCAATGAAAAGTCCGTGGAAATCCGCGTAAATCCGTGGCAAAGAAGTCACTCCCCCGCCACCGCCGCCACCACATCAAACAAGATCCGCGGGCCGCGGCGCACTTCCTCCACCCGAATCCGTTCATCGTTGCCATGCTCGGTGTTGCCCTCTTCCTCGGTCGCGGCGTAAGGGGTGAACCCGTAAGCAACGATGCCCAGGGGCCGGTAGCGCTGATTCTCGGTGTATCCGCTGGTGATGTGCGGCACCACCGGCGTGCCGGGGAAATACTTGTTCGAGACCTGCTGGATGGCGGCAAACAGCGCGTTGTCGGTGCCTGAATAATTGGCCACCCGGAACTCCGCATTCAGCGGCTCGACCGTCACGTTCGGATCATTCACCACCCGCCGCACCGCTTCCAGCACCGCCTTTGGATCGCCACCCGGCAGAATGCGCACGTCGAGATTGGCCCAAGCCTCCGGGGGAATCACATTGGTCTGCCCTGATCCGCCCAGCATGGTCAGCGAAATCGTGTCGCGCAGAAGAAAGTTCAAAGACTCGTCCTTTTCCACTGTGTCTTGAAATTTCTTGTCTTCGATTGCCTTGAGAATGTTGCGGTAATAAGCCGCCTGCCCGGGTGGTTCGTAAGGCGCCATGTCGCGTAGAAATTCATCCACCACCGGCAGCACCCGCAGTGGCGTGCGGTAGTCAAGAATGCGATCCAGCGCCCGCACCAGCCGGTTGGGCGCCGAATCCGGGATGGGGCGCGATCCGTGGCCCGGCCTGCCGTGCGCCACCACATGCAGCCAGTACGTGGTCTTCTCGCCCACGTCGACGCCTACGTAGGCGACCTTGCCGTTTTCGAGCAGGTTTTCGCCGCCCTCGTTGATCAGGAACTCCGCATTTCCCAGCAGATCGCGCTGATGCTCGATGAACCAATCCGTGCCCGTACCGTCGGCCTCTTCGTCGCTGACCGCAAGAAAAATCACGTCCCGGTCCAGCGCCACTTGTTCACGCTTCAGCATCACCATCACGAGGAGCTGTGCCAGGCCCTCATCTTTCATGTCCTGTGCCCCGCGGCCCCAAATGTAGCCCTCCCGCATCTCTCCGCTGAAGGGTGGAACTCTCCAGTGCGAGGCATCGCTGGTCACGACGTCCATGTGGTTGAGCAGAACGATGGGCCGCTTGGCTTCGCCGGTGGTGTGGGAAAGCCGCGCCCACAGATCGCCGCGTCCGGGCGCGAACTCGAACACGCGATTTTCAATGCCTTCCTGATCCAGGATCTTCTTGAAGAACGCAACCGCCCGCATTTCATTTCCCGGCGGGTTGGTCGTATCGATGCGCAGATATTCCTGCATCCAGGTCACGGCCAGGTCGGAGTACTGCTGCAAATGCTCGGCTGACAGGCGCGAAGATGCCGTCCCCGAGGGCGATTCCGCATCGGCCACCCGCGCCTCATAACCCCACATTGCCCCACAGAGTATCCCCACTGTGAGTCCCAACAGTACTGCAGATCGACTTACACTCTGTCTCCGCTGCCCGTCCCAACCCAGTTTTCTGTCTGGCAAAATACCCCTCCCCCGTATTGCAAGAGTTCCAAGGAATTACGCAGTTTTTATATCAGGTTTGCCAAAATTACGTGCCGGGACTATCTTCCCGCTTCCGTCAGGACTACAATCTCTTTAGATATCAGAGACTTAGCTCGGTATGCACCAATGCTCTCTTTGGCATCCAACCTGTAGTAGGAAGTACAGGGGCCAAGGTAACCGGGCGCCCCGGGTTCAACGGCCCAACGTTGCGTCGCCGCGGGCCGAGTGACAAATCTGCTACATTTTGTGCTGTTCAGGGGACGCGACCAAAATTTCACGCACGCTGAAGCGTGCCGGACGGAGCCCCAAACGCTCCCTAACTTGGAGGAAGCTATTATGAAGCATCGCCTACTCATCGCCCTGCCGCTGGCCGCCGTTCTTGCAGTGCCGGTCCTCGCGCAGACCACATCGTCCAACCCGAGCCAGCCTGCCGCAACCCCGGCGACGTCAACCGACACCGCGACCGGCAAAGCGCCTTTGGCTCTGCCATCCCGTGAGGGCTTTTGGGGACGCATCAATCCGTTTGCGCGCAAGAACTATGTGAAACGCCAGACTGAGCCCATTCGCGACCGCGTCAACGAACTCGACGAACTGACCTCCGCCAACAGCAAGGCGATCCGCGATACGGACGCCCGCGCCCAGGCCGGTATCAAGCTCGCCTCCGATAAGGCTGACCAGGCTGATCAGCACGCTCTCGACGCCGGCAACAAGGCGACCATGGCCCAGCAGACCGCGCAGCAAGCCACCACCCGCGTGCAGACGGTCGAAACCGTCGTCAGCAACATTGATCAGTACAAGGCGCAGAACCAGACTGAGATTCGCTTCCGCCCCGGCCAGACCACGCTCAGCCAGACCGCCAAGGACGCGATCGATCAGATGGCTACCACCGTCAAGGGACAGCACGGCTACATCTTCGAAGTGCAGGGCTTCTCTTCCGGCAAGGGCCAGACGGCGATCACCAACTCGCAGAAGATGGCCGAGTCGGTGGTGCGTTACCTGGTGCTCAACCATGAGATCCCGGTCTATCGCATCTATCTGGTTGGCATGGGCAACGCCCCATCAGCCGATGAAGCTGCCGCCAAGACCAAACGTGTCAGCGGAGGCCGCGTCGAAATCAGCTTGCTGAAGAACGATCTGGAGCAACTGGCCTCGACGAAGTAAGTCTTAACATCGCGCGCAGGCGCCAGGCCTCGACGTGATACTTTAGGAGAAGCCCCTCGCACAAGCGAGGGGCTTTTTCGTGCCCGGGTTTGACCGCCTCGGCTGCTCTCCTCTAGACTCCCTTCTCAGCGGGGTCCTGTCATGAAACGTTTAGCGTGGTTGCTGTTGCTTCCGCTGCTCCTTGTTTGCCCTGCACTGTCCGACGACGACCAGGAACACCATCACCACGAGGATCTTAACCAGGCCCAGCTGGGGACGGTTCATTTCCCGGTTTCGTGCGCGCCGTCAGTCGAGAAGCCGTTCGAGCGTGGCGTTGCTCTGCTGCACTCCTTCTGGTACGAGGAGGCCGAGAAGGAATTCCTGGAGATTGCCAAGGACGATCCGAACTGTGCCATGGCCCATTGGGGAGTCGCCATGAGCCTGTGGCATCAGCTGTGGAACGAGCCTGACGCCAAAGTGATCGCCCGCGGCCTGGATCAAACAAGCACGGCCAAGAAGCTCGCCGAGAAAGCCACTCCGCGCGAACAGGCGTACATCGCCGCCATCGGAGCCTTTTATAGCAACTCAGAGAAGTCCGATCACGCCGCCCGCGCCAAGGCCTACTCCGACGGGATGAAGAAGGTGTACGAGTCTTATCCCGATGACCACGAGGCCGCAGCCTTCTACGCGCTTTCGCTGCTAGCCTCCGAGCCGCACAACGACGAGACCTTCGCCAACCGCAAACAAGCGGCTGCGATTCTCGAGAAGCTGTTCGCCATTGAACCGGATCACCCCGGCGTGGCGCATTATCTGATCCACAGCTACGACAAGCCGCAACTGGCTGAACTCGGCCTTCCCGCCGCGCGCCGCTACGCCCAAATCGCGCCAGCCTCCCCGCACGCGCTGCACATGCCGTCGCACATATTCGCTCGCGTCGGCCTCTGGCAAGACGACATCAACTCGAATCTGGCCTCCATCGCCGCAACACGCAAGACTGCTGCCATGGGCATGGGCGGCGAAGGCCACCAGTTCCATGCCATGGATTTTCTCGTCTACGCCTACCTGCAAAGCGGACGCGAAGCTGAAGCGGCGAAGATTATCGACGAGGTCAAGGCCATGCCGCGCATGGAGTCGCACATGTACGGCGAGGACTTCGATCCGCAGACCGCAGCCCTGTCCGGCTTTCCCGCGCAGTATGACCTCGAACTGCGGCACTGGCAGGACGCCGCCGCGTTGACGCCCGTCCCCGGCGGCCTGCCGGTGGACCATGCTATCACCTATTTTGCGCGCGCCGTCGGCGCAGCGCGCAGCGGGAACCTCGCGCAAGCCCACAAGGATCTCGACCAGATCGAGGGCATACGCAAACAATATCTGGCGGAGAACAAGCCGGACTTCGCCGAAGGCGTCGGGCAGGCATATCAGGCAGCCGCTGCCTGGGTCGCCCATACCGAAGGCAAAGACGACGAAGCCCTCGCCAGCCTCCGCGCGCTCGCCGACAGAAACGACAAGCTGGGCAACGAACCCCACGCCATCCCGGCGCGCGAAATGCTCGCCGACATGCTGCTCGAAGCGAAGCAACCGCAGCTGGCTTTGGTCGAGTATCAGACCGACCTGAAGCTCAATCCCAACCGTTTCAACGGCCTCTACGGCGCGGCCCGCGCGGCCGAAGAGGCGGGCAAGCAGAGTGACGCTGAGGAGTATTACGCGCTTCTGGTGAAAACCTGTGAGGGTGGAAGTTCAACACGTCCGGAACTCAGCCGGGCAAGGGAGTTATTGGCCCGGAAATAGCTCCGAGGTTGTTGAATTGTCGATTGTTGATTTCTGATTGTTGATTGAAACCCCCAAGCCCTCTGACTTTCCCGATGGTTTCATTCAACAATCAAAAATCAGCAATCCTTAATTGCCTTTGGTCAGCATCATCTTCGCCACCACAGCGGCGGCCATCGCCAGCGTTCCCAGCAGCGCGTTGTACTCGCGATGCCTCATGTACAGATCGAAAGAGAATCCTCCAGAATCGCCGCGCGAGTATGGGGCGATCCGCGGAAACATCCTCGGCACCCGCCGCGCATATTCCTCGAACTCCGGGAACTTCTGCCGCAGGAAGGCCTCCTCGTCGCGAATTACCGGAAGGTAAATGGCAAAGAACATCACGACGAGGGCAACGCCCACCCACCAGCTGCGCGCACCTATGGCGAATCCCACGCCGATCAGAAGCGATCCCAGATAGAGCGGATTCCGCGTGTGCGCGTACGGCCCCGAAGTCGCCAGCGCCTCGTTTTTGCGTACGTGGCCGGAGGCTAGCGCGCGAATTAGAAGTCCCGGCACGATGAGGATGCAGCCGAACCCAAGAAACCGCCAGGTCGGTCGCGCCAGCCAGAAATACACCACGGCAAAGACGAATCCCAGCGGCACGCGGATGCGGCGCGCGATAGCCGACCACTCAGCCATGCGCGCCTTCCCTGTGGGGCGGACACTCTTGTCCGCCATTCTTGCCCGCGAGCAGACTGCGAGCAGCGTCCACAACCGTGTCAACGCCAATCTCGAGCATAGGCTGGTCGGGTTGGGAATTGCGCGCGTGCGTGGTCGGGCTGGCCGGATTGCGCAGCACAATGCTGCGCGTGCCGTAGGGGCCATTGCGTGCGGGATCGGTCGGCCCGAAAATCGCGACCACGGGGACGCACAACGCCGCTGCAAGATGCATCGGTCCAGTGTCGCCGCCGACAAAAAGTTTCGCCCGCCGTGTCAGCGCGATCAATTCGGTGAGCGAACATTTCATGGACTTGGCTGTGCCTTCACTCGCAGCTTCGGTTTCGCGTGCCAAGCTCTCTTCCCCCGGGCCATAGTTGATGATCGCCCGTACGCCGTTGTCGGCCAGCGCTTTGGCGACGCAACCGTAGCGCTCAGCGGGCCAGCGCTTCGCTCCCCAGCCCGCGCCCGGATTGAGAATGGCAAAGCCGCCGACACCAGCCGCCGAGAGACGTTGGTCAATCTGGCGCTCGGTCTCACGATCACGAGGTAACTCGGCGCGCGGCACGTTTCGTTCTGCCCCCGCCACGGTCGCAGCGACGGAAAGAGCGTGCTCAATCACATGGGCTCCGTCCGCTACGGTTTGGCGCGTATACCAGATGCTGGCCGGCGACTCCCGCGGCTCAGCCGCCCCGTAGACGACGCGAGCGCCGGACCAGCGGGCGAGCACCGCCGACCGGATCGCGCCCTGGAGATCGACGGCAACGTCGTAATGCACACTGCGGACGTCGTTCCACACTTGTGCGATTTGCTGCACGGTGTGGACCGCCAACAGTGATTTCCGCCACGCCCTCAAGTTCACAGAGTGAACCCAATCCACCAAGGGCCGCTGCGGGGATCGGGGTCCGCGCCGCGGCGTTCCCGGCGCCGAGAGCAGTTCGGCCCAGCGTTCTTCGATCAGCCAGCCGATCATTGCCTGGGGAAATGCATCGCGCAACGCCTGGGCAGCGGGCAGGGCATGGATCACATCGCCCATCGCGCTCAAGCGCACGATCAGCAGGCTTTCCATCCTCGAACTTCCCTCAGAATGAGCAATCAAGACTTCCTCGGCAACCGCCGCGAACGAATGATCTCACTGGTGGAGTGATGCTTGGGGTCGCCGACGATCTCGACCCGGCCTCCGTACTCGGCTACCGCATCGCGTTCGGGCACGGATTCGGCGGTGTAATCGGTTCCCTTGGCCTGAATGTCGGGGCGGATCTCGCGGATGACTGCTCTCACGTCGAGCTCGGGGAAGATCGTCACCGCATCCACGTCGGCCAGGGCCGCGACGATTTCCGCGCGCTCGTTCTCAGGCAATACAGGCCTGCCTTCGCCTTTGAGCGCGCGCACCGACTCGTCGGAATTTACCGCGACGACGAGTTTTCCGCCCAAAGCTTTGGCCCCGCGCAGATAGCGCACGTGCCCCACGTGCAGCAGGTCGAAAGCGCCGTTGGCCAACGTGATGCGTTCGCCGGTACGCCGCCATTCGTCAACCTGCCGGCGAAGTTGCTCCCGGCTCAGGATTTTGCTGTCTGCGTTCAATGGGGTTGTGTGACTGGCGGCGAGTGATCGAGAGCGTGCAACAACTCGTCGCGCGAGACGGTTGCCGTGCCGCGCTTCATGACCACAATTCCACCCGCGTAATTCGCCAGTTGCGCTGCCTCCTCGGTCGTCGCTCCCGCCGCCAGGGCCGCGGTGAACGCGGCAATCACGGTGTCTCCGGCGCCGGTCACGTCCGCAACCTGGTCAGAGCCAACGATCGGGATGTCCACCGGCTTGTGCTTGCGGTCGAATGCGACCATGCCATCGCGCCCGCGGGTAATCACCAGCGACTGCAATTGCATGCGCTCCATTACCTGCTCGCCGGCAGCGACGAGTTTCTCCCAATCCTGGCCGATACGGACGCCCAGAGCCTCTTCTACTTCAGGTTCGTTCGGAGTCGCTGCCGTCACTCCCGAATATTGCAGTATGCGGTAGCGCGAGTCGAGAACGACTGGGACCGATCCCAGGCTGCCCTTCTCCCGCAGCGCGTTCACGAGCGCCGGAGTGGCGGCACCGTACCCGTAGTCGGAAATCAGCAGCGCATCGGAGGCCTTGGCGTAATTGCGTGCCGCCAGGTACAGTTCGCGAGTCAGGTGAGAACCGGGCACGTCCAGCGGTTCGCGGTCCACGCGCACCACCTGCTGGCGCGCGTTGTGCGTCATGCCAGCCAGGATACGGGTCTTCGTCACGGTGGTGTAGGCCTTGTCCTTGAGCACCCCACTGACGGCGATCCGCTTGTGGCGGAAATATTTCAGCAGCATCCGCCCCGGTTCGTCGTCGCCGACAATCCCCACCGGAAGAACGTTCACTCCCAAATCCGCGAGATTATTGGCCGCGTTGGCGCCGCCGCCGGGCATGACCGTCCGCTCGCGATGCTTGAGAATCAGCACCGGAGCCTCGCGCGATACGCGCGAAATTTCACCAAAGATGAATTCGTCGGCCACCAGATCGCCGAGCACCGTTACGGTAATCCTGGGAAACCCCTCGACGATCTTTCTGAGCCGGTCGGCTTCTTTGGAATGTTTGGTCATCACTTGAATTTCTTATTGTCTACGCTTCGTGCGTGGACCTGTGTCGCTCATTCTCGGCAAGCTTTCGCGGGCAAAACCTGCCCCTTCGGCGAGCTCAGGGCAGGCTCTGAGCTTGCCGAAGGGAGTGGCCCACGCCACACTTAACCAAGCAGATTCTCTCATGCCTTGCGCTTTCGTTCCGCGATGGCGCGCAGCATGGTATCCAGAGCGTTAGCGGCGTCGGAGAGTTCCATGCGCACCGGAACCACTGCAAGCGGCTCCAGGGCAGAGAGATACGGGCCCAGGTTGACGGCATCTTTCTCGCTGGTCACAAAACCTCCGCCAGCACATTTCTGCCTGAGCGCGAGGAGTTCGCGAATGTCTTTCTCGCTGTAAGCGTGGTGGTCGCGGTAGAACGCTTCCGCGGCGGGCTCGATGTTGGACGCCCGCAGTTGCAGCACGAAATTCTGCGGCCGCGCAATGCCGCAGAAGACGACCGGGCGCGGCGGAATATTTTGCGGCACAATGCCTCGCCGGACGCGCCAGACGAGTTTTCCCTCCAGCGGAAAGGACGCGGCGGATGCGCCGCTGGTCAGCACGGCCGCGTCGGCCCGGTGCAGGGCAGTGAGCGGTTCACGGAGTCGTCCAGCCGGGAGCAATCGGTCGGCCGCGTCCTGCGGCGTGATCAGAACAATATCGAAATCCCGGTGGAGCGCCCGGTGCTGAAAGCCGTCATCGAGCAAGTGGAGTTGGGCGCCGTATTTTGATTCCGCGAAACTCCCCGCCTGATAGCGATCTTCGCCGACAATCACCGGAACCTGCAGCTTCCGGGCCACCAACAGCGGCTCATCGCCGTACTGGCCGGGCAAACCTGCCGGATCCACCAGGAGCACGCCTCGACTCTTTCGACCGTAGCCGCGGGACAGCACGTCAAACTTGATGCCGCGCACTTGCAGCAGCTCGCCCAGAAGCATCACGAACGGCGTCTTGCCCGAGCCGCCAGCCGAAAGATTGCCCACGCTGATGACGGGGCCGTCGAGCCTCTGTGCCGGCAGAACTCCGCGGTCATAGAGCGAATTGCGCGCTCCGACCACCGTGCCGTAGATGGCTGAGAGTAGATTCAATCCGTATGCGCTGCCTGGGCTGAAACCGGCCGAGGATCGCGGTTGGCCGCGAGTAACGCCTTCAGTGCTTCCAGCGTCCGGGCCGTAGCCCCCGCCTGGGACTGCATGGTTTCGGCGGCGCGCCGGCCCAAAACCCGCCGTTCCGCATCATTGGCCAGCAGGTGCATCAGGGTCAGGGGCAAGTCGGACAAGGTCACGATGCGCACCGCGTCCTGGCGCTGAAACAGCGCGACCATATCGCGAAAATTCTCGGTGTGAGTTCCAACCACGATGGCCACACCATGCTGCGCCGGTTCGATGATATTGTGCCCTCCGCGCGGCACCAGGCTTCCACCAACAAACGCGACATCGGCCAGGGCATAGAGTGCGGCCAGCTCGCCAATCGAATCCACCAGGAGGACGCCGCCGGCGAGCGGTTCTCCCTGCCAGCGCGAACGCCGGCACGAGCGAATCCCGAGTTGCTGCAACAGGATCGCGACCTCGTCGAAGCGCTCGGGACGCCGCGGGGCCAGCATCATGACGGCCCGCGGATGCTCGACCTGAATATTCTCAAACGCCTTCAGGAGCGGCGGTTCCTCGCCTTCGACCGTACTGCCGCAGACCAACACGGGTCCGGCGCCCTCGGCTGCGAGCGATCGGCGGAGACTTTCCACCATAGGCGGCGGCGACGCCGGGCTCACATCGAACTTGAGATTGCCCGCAATCTGCACCCGCCCGGGCACTGCCCCGATGGACTCAAGCCGCACCCGGTCTTGCTGTGTCTGTGCCAGAAGCAGGTCCACCTGGGCGAGCATTTTGCTGAACGCCCAGCGGAAGCGGCGGTAGTTTGGCCACGAGCGGTCCGAGATGCGCGCGTTGACAACGGCGATGCGCGCCCCGCTCGCATGCGCCAGCCGCAAGAAATTCGGCCAGAATTCAGTCTCGGCAAGCACGACTAACTCCGGCTGCAAAGCCCGCAGATAAGGCCGGATGGCGAAGGCGAAATCGAGCGGGAAGTGACAAACGTTTTCTCGGCCGAAGCGGGCGCGGGCGAGTTCCTGACCGGTGCCGGTCGTGGTCGTCACCAGCACGCGATGCGTCGGGAAGCCCCGCCGCATTTCCTCGACCAGACCACCGACCGCCAGCACCTCGCCTACGGAAACGGCATGGACCCAGATCACTGGTCTCGAGCGCGTGCTATCCGTCCTCGCCGCAGTCAGACGGGCGGGAACTCTGCCCATGCGCTCCGCAAAACCGGACCTGTATTTGCCGTGCCGCAGGATCTGGTAGAGCCAGTAGGGCAGGCTCAACAGCATTCCCGCCGCCAGCGCCAGACTGTAGAGAAAATAGCTCAAGCTGCCCATTCTAAACCGGCTACCCGCAGCACGCGCACCTCGCCCTATAATCACAGCATGCAACTCTCGCGGTTCACTTCATCCCCAGTGGTTCGAGTGCTCTCGGTGGCGTTGTTGCTCCCGCTTGCTCTGGCGGCCAAGAACTTTGTGAAGCCTGTCGCGAAGGCCGCCATAAACTATCCTGCGCACGATTTCCATCGTGATGAGAAAGTCGCCATCGCCGCCGATCCCTACGACACCCAGGAAAAAGCAAAGATTTTTTCCGTGAACTTTGCGGAGCACGGATTTCTGCCGGTTTTCTTCCTAGTGACCAACGACGGCGATCAGCCGATTTCCCTCGCCAACATGGAAATCGAGTTGACCACTGCGAATCGCTCAAGGCTCACGCCCACGTCCCCGGAAGACATCTACCGGCGGCTGTCGAATCCGCAGGCCAACACCAAGCCCAGCCCGTTTCCCATTCCGCACAAGACCGTGAAGGGCACGATCAGCCAGAAAGAAATGGATGAAATCGAATCGTCGCAGTTCGCCGCCAAGGCCGTCGAGCCGCACACCACACAGTCGGGGTTCCTGTTCTTCGATGTGGGCGGAATTTCGTCGCCCCTGGCCGGTGCGCTCATGGATATTACCGGCGTGGCCGACTCGAACGGCCGTGAGCTTCTGTTCTTCGAAATCGCGATGGACAAGTATCTGAATGCGCCGAAAAACCCGTAATTCAATCGCGGCTGAGTTTTGAATTTTGGCGTCATCCCGAAGGCCCGCGCTTTCACCAGCGGGCCGAGGGATCTCCCTTGCAACTGCTCTGCATAGGGAGGCCTCTCCGCCTCGCTTCGCTCGCCCGGGCCTTATAATCTCCTGCTATGTCCTCGGCCGCAGAAACTTCCGTCGCCACCCACGCCAGGTTTGAGCCGGTGATCGGCCTCGAAGTTCACGTCCAGCTTCTGACGGCGACCAAGATTTTCTGCTCCTGCTCGACGCGATTCGGAGCTCCGCCGAACACCAACGTCTGCCCGGTCTGCCTGGGAATGCCAGGCGCGCTGCCCGTGCTCAACCGGAAGGCGGTTGAGTTCGCCACGCTGGCGGCGATGGCGCTGAATTGCCGCATCAACGAGACGTCCATCTTCGCGCGCAAGAATTACTTCTACCCCGACCTGCCCAAGGGCTACCAGATTTCGCAGTACGACAAGCCGCTGGCCGAACGCGGCTACATCGAAGTTCCGTCCGGCGAAGGCAAGAAGAAAATCGGCATTACCCGCGTGCACATGGAAGAAGACGCGGGCAAGAGCCTGCACGAAGGGTTTCCGGGCGCCGAAGAGAAGACTGCCATTGATCTCAACCGTACCGGCGTGCCGCTGATCGAAATCGTCAGCCAGCCCGAGATCTCCTCGCCCGACGAGGCCTATGAATACCTGACGCGATTGAAGGAAATCATCCTCTACACCGCGGTCAGCGACTGCAACATGGAAGAAGGCTCGCTGCGCTGCGACGCCAACGTCAGCGTGCGGCCGCGCGGGCAGAAGGAGTTCGGCATCAAGACTGAAATCAAAAACGTGAATTCTTTCCGCTTCATTCGCGAGGCGCTGGAATACGAAATCGGCCGGCAGATTGACGTGATCGAATCGGGAGGCACGATCACGCAGGAGACGCGCCTCTACAACGCCAACGAAGGCAAGACGTACGGCATGCGCTCGAAAGAGCAGGCGCACGATTACCGGTATTTCCCCGAGCCTGACCTGCTCCCGCTGGTGGTGGACGAAAAATGGAAAGCCGAGATCGCCCACGCCTTGCCCGAATTGCCCGAGGCGCGCCGCGCGCGCATGGTGAAGGACTACGGCATCACGGAATACGACGCGCAGGTGCTGACCGTTTCCAAGTCGCTGGCCGATCAGTTCGAGGAGGCCGCGAAAGCGGCGAAAAATCCCAAGCGCGTCGCCAACCTGGTGCAGGGCGAACTGATGGGCCGCCTCAAGGCCAAGGGCATCGATATCGAGCGCTCTCCAATTTCCATGCGGGGAGTCGCAGCGTCAGCCGATCTGGTCGAGACGGGCACGATCTCAGGCAAGATGCTCAAGGATCTGTACGACCTGTGTTTCGAGCGCGGCAAAGATTTTCCCGTGGTCTACGAGGAAGAAGGCCGCCCGCAGCAATCCACTGATACGTCGGCGCTGGAGAAGATCATTGACGAAGTTCTCGCCGCCAATCCCAAGCAGTTGGAACAGTACCGCGCGGGCAAGAAAACCATGCTCGGATTCTTCGTGGGCCAGGTGATGAGGGTGTCGAAGGGCCAGGCCAGCCCGCAGATTGTGAACGAACTGCTGGCGAAGAAGCTGGAGTGACCTTGCGGGACGGCCCGAAGCCCACGAGCAGCCCCGGACCTGTTCGATCGGCAGCAGATAGATTGCGGCGTCTACTCCGATCGGAGTGTTGCTACACCAAATGTGTCGTAATACTATGAGCTAGTACAGAATCCTTTTCCCCTGGGACGGGATGACGGATTCCGAGTTGCCAGAGACTATCTCTCGTCGTGTCGTAGTGCAGGCCATGGAATGAAGGGCCTGCCAGCTTCGGAAGTGACTCGGGCGCGCTGACCAGCGAGTGAAGTCTCCGAACGGGAGGCACATATGGCGTGCGTCGCGTTCAACCCGCAGACTTTCCTCTCCGAGCCTGGAGCAGGGAAGAAGCTCCTTCAATGCCAAAGCAAGCAGGTAGTTTACTCGCAGGGAGATCCCGGTTCGGACCTTTTCTACCTGAGAAAGGGACGAGTGAAGCTGGTGGTCACCTCATCGCAGGGCAAAGAGGCCGTCGTGGGATTGCTGGGGCCGGAAGATTTTTTTGGCCAGGAGAGTTTGACCGGACACAAGGGGCGGCTGGCCACGGCCGTGGCCATGAGCGAATGCCTCGTAACCCGGATCGAGAAGTCGGTCGTTAACCGGCTCTTGCGCCAGGAGCATGACTTTTCCGAGCTGTTCGTAACCTACTTGCTGGCGCATATTGTCCGCGTGCAGGAAGACCTGATCGACCAGCTCTTCAATTCCTCGGAAAAACGGCTCGCCCGCACGCTCCTGCTGCTGGCTCGCTTCGTCAAGAAAGGCAGGCGGGAGTCTTTTCTGGCCCCGAAAATCACCCATGAGGTACTCGCCGAAATGGTGGGCACCACGCGGGCGCGCATCAGTTTCTTCATGAACAAGTTCCGCGACATGGGTTTCATCGAGTACAACGGCGAATTGCGCATCAAAGAGACCCTTCTCGATGTGGTCCTGCACGAGTAATGTTTTTTGAAAAATGTGCAATATTGCACAACCTCGGTAACCCCCGGAATGCCAATATGGCCTGGGTTGATGATCCGCTTATCGGGGGCTGCGGAGGGGGACTGCAGCCCCCGGGAAACGGGGGGCGAGATGTCCGGACAGCGCGAGAGGCGCCACACGATTCTCCATTTCTGCTGCGACCACAGAAGTTTGACGACCCATGCGCGGTACCTGCACCGCGCGGGGTTTCGGGTCCTGCATTCAAGCAACGGATTTGAGGCGATTAAATTGGCAACCGCTGAGCCGGTGGATGCCGTGGTGCTCGACCTGGACCGCAATCACTCGGAAGTGACGCTTATCGCACAGGAGATCAAACGACTTTGGCCGCAGGTTCCCACCATCGTGCTGGCGGAAACGAAGGCACCTGTGGACGGCATTCGTGCAGTGGCGGATGCGTTGGTACTAAAGGAAGACACCCCTGAAGCGTTGGTAACATCGTTGGAGAAAGTATTGAAGCTAGTCTAGCGCCCGGAACCCGGCTCCCACCCAGTCCCGAGAACTGCCGCCTCAAAGGTCGCTGCGAGAGTGCCATGGGTCTGCTTTGAGCAGGCTGCAACCAATTCCCGCCACCATTCTCCCGGACCATCACTTTGGTCATCTCAACGTTGTCTCGCCGGCCCGCTACCATAACACTGGGCCTGCCTGTCTTCTGTCCGTTTGGGGCTGACCGCGCGAGATTCGCTATGAAGAAATTCAAGCTCGACCGCATTATCAGCATCGCGACGCTGGTGGCGTCGCTGGTAGCCATCATCCTGGTCCTGAAGCGGCCCACGCCGGTGGCGCAGCCACAGACGCCCGCCGCGATCGCCGAGCACGCCCAATCCTTCGACCAGAAGATGACTCAGTTCCAGCAGGCGTCGCAGACGTCGCCGGCGAGCGGATCTCCCGGATCCACGGATACCGCCAAGCCCGACGCCGGACACATGGCATCGTCTGCGACACAGAGCCCCAAGGCCGAGGTGCACATCAATTCCGACGAGATCAGCGCCGTGCTGGCGCAATCGCTTGGAGCGGCCGGGGCGTCAGGCATTACTCCCAACTCCGACGTCGGCAGCGGTGCCCCCGTCATCAAAGACCAGCAGGTTAGTTTCGACGGTGACGTCGTGCACGGCCAGTTCCTTACCCAGATTGCCGGCAAAGACGTGTGGATCACGATTTCCGGCCACATCGGCGAAAAAGATGGCTACGCCACGTTCGATCCTACGGAATTCAAAGTCGGCGATTTGGATATTCCGGTCTCGCTGGTGAATCCGGCGCTGCAGAAGAAGCTGGCCGAGGAGCGCGACCGGCTGAAGCTGCCCGACAACGTCGGCGGCGTGAAAGTGGAGAATGGGGAGTTGGTAATGCAGCAGAAGTGACCGCGATTGCCGGGCGTCCGAGCCCGGCGCGGTCATCCTGAGCGAAGCGAAGGATCCCTAATTGCAGATTTCAGATTTCCAGATTGCAGATTGATCGTTATGGTTTCGTCCTGCATTCTGCATTCTGAAATCTAAAATCTGCAATCCAGAATCCAGAGTCTGCAATCTACCCCGGTCCCACACGGCTTTCCGCTGCCACCCCCGCGTACCATCGCCCTGAGTCTTTGATGATTCGCTTTTGCGTCTTGTAGTCCACGTAAGCCAGGCCGAAGCGCTGGCTGAATCCGTCGGCCCATTCGAAGTTGTCCATGAGGCTCCAGGCGTGATATCCGCGCACGTCGGCGCCTTCGGCCATGGCCTGGGCCAGCGCCGCCAGGTAGTCGTGGTGATAAGAAACGCGGCGCGTGTCGTGAATCACTCCGCTTCGGTCCGGCCCATCGTTGTAGGCGCATCCACTCTCGGTAATCTCGATGACCGGCCGGTTGTAGTCGCGCGTGATGCGCATGACCATGTCGTACAGAGACTTGGGCCAGACTTCCCAGCCGATGTCGGTCATGGGGCCTTCGTGTCCCGGGTCCATCTTGACCGGGAACAGCCATTCCTGAGCGTGCACGGCGCGCTCCATGGCAGCGGGGGCAGAGGCGATCGTGCGGTAGTAAAGATTGATGCCGATGAAATCGAGCGGAGCCCGTGTCTTCTCCATATCGCCGGACTTGACGCCCATGGCAGTCTCCGGCAGAAACGTGAGCGCCTCGGGATACCGCCCGCGCAACGCCGGCTCGAGGAACCAGATATTGGTGATGGCATGGGCGCGTTCTGCCGCCAGCTTGTCTTCTTCGGAATGGCCGGCCGGCTCACACGACGACATGCTGAACGCCCCGCCCACGCGCGCTTTCGGCCGCGCCGCCTTGAGCGCGCGGAATCCCTCGCCCTGCGCCAGGTTGACTATGTGCGTGGCACGCAGGAAATCGAGCAGGCTCTTGCGCCCCGGCGCGTGTGTGCCTTCGAGATAGCCCAGATCCAGAAAAGCATCCGGCTCGTTGAAAAGCATCCAGTCCGAAACGCGGTCGCCGAGCGCTTGCGCGACTAACTGCGCATAATCGGCAAAGCGCGCAGCGGTGTCGCGATTCGGCCATCCGCCGGCATCTTCCAGAGCCTGCGGCAGGTCCCAGTGATAAAGCGTCACGAACGGCCGGATGTGCGCCTCGAGCAGCCCGTCCACCAGGCGGTTGTAATAATCGATGCCTTTGGGATTGACTCCCCCCGATCCCGAGGGTTGAATCCGCGGCCACGAAATCGAGAAGCGATAGCTGTTCAGATTCATCGCCCGCATCAGCGCAATGTCCTCGCGCCAGCGATGATAGGAATCGCACGCCACGTCGCCGGTGTCGCCGTTCTTGATTTTTCCTGGGGTGTGGGCGAAGCGGTCCCATATGGATTCGCCTTTGCCATCTTCGTTCCAGGAGCCCTCGATCTGATAAGAAGCAGTGGCCGCACCCCAGAAAAATCCCTGGGGAAATACGATGTCCGCAGAGGAACCGAACTGCCGCCCCGACGTGCCGGCCGGTATTGCCGTGCCTGCCTTCGAGGATACGCTGCACCCTGAGAACAGGGCCGGCAGGGCGGACAGGGCGCCAGCGCTCAGCGCGGACAGCACAAACTTGCGGCGTGTGAGACGCAACTAGATGGGCTCCTTCAAGAATGGTGGCGGCCGAGGGTCGTCAGCCGGCTCCTTTGTTCGCGTTCCAGCACACTATTCTACCGAAACATGGCCTCATGCGGGCCTGGAAGCGCCGGCAGGCGTTTTTTACTCCGGGTTCAGGCTGTCGTACATCTTCCACAACGTGTCGGCGGTGGCGCGGTAGATGATCCAACCGCTGCCCGCATCCGAAGTTTCCCGGAAGAGCAATTCGCCGCGGCCATCACCGTCAGCGTCCACCGCGTCAATTAGCTCGAGACGCGGCGTGAGGTCGAGATGGTACTTGTCGGTGATTCCGGCATAGAGCTTATGCAGGTTGTTGTAGATATCCGGGTAGGCCACCAGAGTGATCGAATACTGCAGGCCTTGCTCGACTGCCGCCTGGGTTCCGGCGGACGGCGGCAGGTGCGCTTCCGCGCTGAAGACCATTACTGGCTGGTTCGTGGTCCACAGGTCATAGGTCAACATGCGGACATTTTCGAGAACGGGTTCTGGCGGTTTCTTGCTCGGAGCATGCCGCTGCGCCTGCGACCCTGCCGGTTTCGGACCAGCTTGCGCCTTCGCCTGAGCATCCAGATAGGAGCGGAGTTGTTCTTTGGCCAGAGCGATCATCTGCTGGCGGCGCTCCCCTTCCTCGTCCTTCAACCACTCGAAGGTGTACGAACGCGGCTCGGGGCCGCCGGCATCGGAGATTGCCGGAATCAACTGGACGGGCTCAGGGGCGGCCGCGGTCGCAACTGTCTTCGCGGCACTTGCTGGCGGCGCAGCGCCGGGCTTACTGTAGCCGGGAATTTCCTCATCGGGCAGCGATTCAGTGGGCTTTCCGCGTCGAAGTCGCGGCCGGCCCGCTTCAGTAGCTCCGCTATCACTCGCAGGCTCTGTGGGACGATCTGGCGGCTTCGCTTCAGCGGGCTTGGATCCAGCCGGCGGCGCGGACCCGGTGGAACTGGAACCACTTCCCTGACTCGATCCTGTGGTTCCGGTTGGGGCGTTCGGTGGGGAGGAATTCGGTGCCGTGCTCGCCGTTGTCTCTTCTTTCGGCTTGGTCAGGCGAGGCGGTTCGTCACCGGAACTTGGTGCGGGGGCGGGCGGAGTGGCCGGTGCAGTGCTGGCCGGTGGTGCCTCTTTCTGCGGATTCCTGGTTAGGCGCGGCGGCGCATCCCCGGTGTCGATGCCCAGGGGAACGGTTTCTGCTTTCAGCGGCTTATTCGGTGTCTCTGCTCCTGCGGGAAGCCACGCTCCAGTCGCGAGCCAGGGAGTGGGAGCGTTCGCGGCATTACTGTGCAAGGCGGTGCCGACGGTAAACAGGCCCAGCGAGTTGCCGGTGGCCTCGATCTCATACACTGTTCCCGGGTCGAGCGCCATCGGGACGGGCGCGGCCTTGTACGCCGTCGCGTCCCAAAACTTGCCGTTAATGAGAATGGCGATGGGCACGAGCGATGCCTTTCCACCCGCGGAAAGCCGAAGCAGGCCCAGAGCCCGCGGCCCCAGATCTTTTTTGACCGCAACCTTGCGCTCGCCCGGCATGATTTCAGGGCGGTCTTCCTGCGCCGCAACGCCTGCGGCCAACGCCGCGACTAAGGCGAGCACTGCGACACATAACCATCCCCGGTATAAAATCTTGTGGAGAGTATGGCCAGACGCGGTCCTGGTGGCTTTACCGGCCGTCGATTTCCATTTCCCTTGAGAGACTCCCATGAATGTCAATGATAAGGCTCCAGACTTCACTTTGCAGGACGAGAACGGAAAAGAACTTTCGCTGAAAGATCTGCGCGGCAAAACGGTGGTTCTCTACTTCTATCCTCGCGCCGACACTCCCGGCTGCACCATCGAAGCCTGCGAGTTCCGCGACACATACAAGAAGATTCAGAAAACCGGCGTAGTATTGCTCGGCATCTCCCCTGACACTCCAAAGGCGCAGAAGAGGTTTGCCGACAAGTTCAGCCTTCCTTTCACCCTGCTGGCCGATGCCGAAAAGAAAGTCGCCGAGGCTTTTGGCGTGATGAAGGAAAAGAACATGTACGGCAAGAAAGTGATCGGCGTGGCGCGGACGACATTTGTCATCGGCCCGGACGGCAGGCTTCAGCACATCTTCGAGAAAGTTAAACCCGAGGGCCACGCCGAGGAAGTGCTGGCGTACTTGAAGGAATCGGCCAAAGGCGCGGCCTAGCAGACGAACCGCGGCTGACTTTCTGTCGCGAATCGGGGCCGAGTGCGTTTAAGATTCGCCTGCATCGGTAAGGTGCTGATGTCGACACCAACTGAGCTGATCCACCCGCTCGATCGGGCGTTCTTCGCACGCGATCCCCGCCGCGTGGCCCGCGCACTGCTGGGCAAGGTGCTGGTCCGGCGAGGATCAGACCGGCAGCGACCAGACCGGCGGGCAGCCGGCGTCCGCTTGGCCGCGCGCATCGTGGAAGTCGAAGCCTACCTCGGCGAAAACGATCTCGCCGCGCACGCAGCCGCCGGGCGCACCGCGCGGAACGCTGTGCTCTTCGGGCCCCCGGGCCACGCTTACGTCTATTTCATTTACGGCAATCACTACTGCCTCAACGTCTCTTGTGAGTCCGAGGGCAAAGCGGGATCCGTTCTGTTCCGTGCCCTGGAACCGCTCTCCGGCATGGAAGAAATGGCTCGGGCTCGCGGCATCACACTTCACGGCTCGAAGGACTGGCCCAGGCTCACCAGCGGCCCCGGACGCCTGGCGCAAGCCTTCGGCATCACGCGCGCCCGCGACAACGGCTGCGACCTCACCTGTGCTGCCAGTAGCTTGTGGATCGGCGACGACGGCTATCGCGCGCGTGGCATACGCCTCACTCCGCGCATTGGCATCAGCAAGGCTCAGGACGAGCCTTTACGTTACATCCTCGACGGCAACCGGTTCGTCTCGAGAAAAGCGCAGCCCAAGTAGACGCCCGGTGCTGCGGCGGAAGGCCCTACTTGACCAGCGGGTGTAAACTGTCCTGCGGGTTCAGATCAGCGAAAAGCCTGCCGGATAAGCCTTTTCGCTTCACCACCCTGGGGACAGCCGGCGGCTCACAACTGTGACTTGCAGGTCCAGATTCGGCGCATCTCCCCAGTGGTGAAAATCATCTCATTCAGTAGGAGCCCGCGTGCTTTACTTTGGACGATGCCGGATTCTGGCCACCGTCCTGGTGGTGTGTGCAGCCTTCACCGCATGTGTCGCCGCGGACGGAGCGGTAATCGCCCACCCGCGGGAAACGCCGTCTTTCATTGTTGCCGGCTTCGTGGGCGGCTTCGTGCGGCACGACAATCCGCGCCACGGGCCGGTTCAGTTCGCAGAGCGCCTCCGGAGCTCAGCGCCGAAAGACACTTACATCCAGGTTTTCGAGAACCGCCATCGGAAGACTGCCTATCTGACGATCCTGAGCTTGGTCGACCGCAATCACGACGGCGTCCTTAGCGACGAAGAAAAGGCTCAAGCCCACATCGTTCTTTTTGGTCAAAGTTGGGGAGCATCCGCCGCGGTGCTGCTGGCTCGCGAGTTGAAGCGCGCGGGAATCCCGGTGCTGCTGACCGTCCAGGTGGATAGTGTCGCGAAGCTCTGGCAGAACGACAGAATCATTCCGGAGAACGTCGCCGAGGCGGTGAACTTCTATCAGCCGCGCGGCGTCGTCCACGGCCGGCGCGAGATCACGGCCGCTGACCCCTCCAAAACTCAGATTCTCGGCAACTTCCGTTTCGACTACAAGAAGGCGCCGGTGAACTGCCCCGCTCCTTCCTGGTTCGACCGGGTTTTCACCCCCAGCCATGCGCAGAGCGAATGCGACCCGCATCTCTGGTCGCAGGTAGAGGTCCTGGTGCGCCAGCGCCTGCAACCTCGACCCGGCACTGTCGCTGCCAACCCGAAGCCTTGAGCGGCGGTCGCCCGCCGTCGAGACTGCTCCTTGGGCGACTCATCTGCCCCGAACTAAAGTCCGGTATTCCGCTTGCCGATAACATCCTGTAGAACCATGAGTCCTCCAGCGCAAGCCGCTCCCGCCATGAAACCGAGTCCCTGCCTCGCCCGGCAGCCGATCCTGACCGAAGACGAAAAGGTCATAGGGTATGAGCTGTTGTTTCGCGAGAGCCCGGAGGACAATCGCTTTTCCTCCGATGCGGAGAGCGCAACCAGCAGTACCATCGACACCCTGAACGTGATGGGGCTCGATGTCGTCTGCGATGGGCGGCTGGCCTTCATCAACTGCACGCACCAGATGTTATTGAAGGAATATTTCCTGCTGCTGCCGCCCGACAAGGTGGTGGTCGAGATCCAGGAGAACGTACCCGCGGATGAGAGCGTTATCGCCGCCTGCCTGCGGCTCAAACAGAGAAGCTACCGGATCGCCCTGGATAACTTCGTGCCGTCGGATGCGAGAGAAGCGCTCGTTCCCCGGGCCGATTTCATCAAGGTTGACATCAGAAGGCTCGCACCGGGGCAGGGCGCTGCCATGGCCGCGCGCTACGCCAGCGAGCATTGCCGGATGCTGGCGCAGAGGGTCGAGACCCGGCAACACTTCGTTACGGCCCTGAAAGACGGTTTCACGCGGTTTCAGGGATATTTTTTCCGCCATCCCGAACGGATGCGGGCCAGACGTATTCCCACCAGTCAGGCAGGTAACTTGCGGTTGCTGCAGGCGATTTCTGCGCCGGAAGTAGATCTGGCCGCGGTGGAAGATCTCATCAAACACGACGCATCCCTGTGCTACCGCCTGCTGCGCTACCTGAACTCTCCTCTTCTCGGGGTCTCGTCGCCAGTCAAATCCATCCGGCATGGCATGAACCTTCTGGGTGAACGCGAATTGGTCCGCTGGATACGGATGGCGATAACTCTGGCGATGGGTCAGGAAAAGTGCTCTGACCTGGTTCTGTCGTCGTTGGTTCGAGCCCGATTCTGTGAGCTGCTCGCGCCCAAGGTGGACCACGGGACATCTGATCTCTTTCTGATGGGCATGCTCTCGTTGATGGACGCCATCCTCGAGATACCGATGGGAGTGGTGGTGGAGGGCTTGGCCTTGAACCCAGATACGAAGGCGGAACTTCTGGGCGCGAAGACCGGTAACAAGACGCGTCTTTCCCCTGTCTACGATCTCATGGTGGCGCGAGAGGCAGGCGACTGGGAAGCGGTTACGGCAGAAACAAAAAGGCTAAATGTGTCGCTGCCTTTCATCAACCGGGCCTATAACGAAGCGATGAGTTGGGCTCACCAGATGACCAGCGCGGCTCCGCGTCCGGGCCAGTGACCTTGCTTGTCCCCCTAACCCCTGTGGCCTCAAAGCGCAGACGGCTCAAAGGCAAGCTGCAGGCCGTCCCTAAGCGCCGCGATGCCCTTTTTGCTGCTTGATCCGAACAACTTTCGTGCCGGAGTAGGAGTCTAAATAGAGTAAGATCGAAAAAGACGGTTTGCCCGCCCGGGGCAACTAACCGCCGTAGGTGGAGGGTATCCATATGAAGAAACCCACCTGGCAGGCCCTTCTTGCAGGAATCGCCTCCCTCACCTTGGTTTGCATGCCCACGACTGCTCTTGCCCAACATGGTGGTCACGGTGGAGGCGGTGGTGGGGGTGGTTCTCACGGTGGCGGCGGCTTTGGCGGCGGTGGCTTCCATGGCGGTGGCGGAGGGTTCCACGCCGGCGGAGGCTCCTACGGTGGCTACCGCGGGGGCGGCTACTCTGGCGGCTACGGCGGACGCGGAGGTTACTACGGCAGTCGTGGCTCCTACGGAGGCATGCGGGGCGGTTCATCGTATGGCCGCAGTTCGGATGCATCCAGGCCCTGGTCCTGGGAAGGCCACGCCTCCGGGGGCACCTCGCCGGGCTGGCATTCGTTTGCAAGATCAGGCAGTGGTAATGGCCTAGCCGGAAGAACGGGCAACAGCGCAGCCATGGCTGGCAACAGAACCATGGGTGGACGACTTGGCAGTGGAAGCCCAGGAGCGGCCCACACGGCAATCGCTGACGGGCAGTGGCATTCCTTTGGCGGTGCCCGCGGATCAGGACTGGCCGGGAATGCGCGACCGGCCGCGGGTGGCTCGCTCAACCACGCCGGCGTGGGATTCGGCAATGCGGCTTTGCGCGGCGGCTATTATGGCGGCTGGCGTGGCGGTTACTGGGGTTATCCCGGCTGGGGATGGGGCGGTTGGGGCTGGGGGCTTGGTTGGGGATTCGGCTGGGGCTGGCCTGCGTGGGGTTGGGGATGGGCTCCCTTCTGGTATTGGCCCTCCTACTGGTATGACCCGTGGTGGTATTACGATGATTCTCCTTCTGCTTACATTTACCCGAATGCTTAGCCGGGGGAAGGCGGGTTGGCTTGGCGCTCGCGGCTTGGTTCTTGTCGGCCAACGTGGCGGACGAAATGACATGCACCTAAGGAAACTCTGACTAGCAGGCTGCTGAAAAACTCGACGTTGCCCCTGATTTTGGGTGGCGCAGCGCTTCAGCGCTGCGATAACTGGCTTGTTTTCAGCGCCGGCTTTAGCCGCTGCGGTTAGATTCCCGCCCAGAGAATACTTTTTCAGCAGCCTGCTAGGTCGAACAGGGGCAAAAGCAGCAGGTTTCTCGACTCGGCTCGAAATGACAGACTTTGAGCGTAATCAGTTCTCTAACCAGCAGTTTTCTCAAGCCGGATGTTATCAATGAGCCGGGTCGTTCCCACAAACGCCGCCACTGCGACCAGCGCACCCTCGGAAACGTCCTCAACCGGATCGAGAGTGTCCGGGTGGACGATCTCGAAGTAGTCGAGCCGTACTGAGCTCTCCGCCGCAGATTCCGCGCGTCCGGCTGCCGCCAGCCTGGCGGCGCTGCGCTCACCGGCATCAGCCAGTTGCTGCACCCGCATCAGCGAACGATGCAGAGCCAGCGCCTGTTTGCGTTGCCCGGCATCGAGATACGCATTTCGTGAACTCATCGCCAACCCATCCGGCTCACGCACGGTGGGGCAGACGAAAATCTCCACCGGCAGATTCAAATCCCGCACCATGCGGCGGATGATTGCGGCCTGAGCCGCGTCTTTCTGACCAAAGAAAGCCACGTCGGGCTCGACGATATGGAACAGTTTAGCCACAACGGTCGTGACTCCACGGAAATGGGTTGGACGCGAGCGCCCGTCCAGCTTGGCGCTGAGCGCATCGACCGTCACCCACGTCACCGCGCCGCCTGGGTACATTTCCTCCGCTGCGGGCGCAAACAACAAGTCAACGCCTTCCCGCTCGAGCAGTTCGCGGTCGCGCTCGAATGATCGGGGATACTTCGCCAGGTCCTCGTTCGGCCCAAACTGGGTGGGATTCACGAAGATCGACACCGCGACGGCATCGCAAGAAGCGCGGGCAGCCCGTACCAGCGACAAATGTCCCTCATGCAAAGCCCCCATGGTAGGAACGAGCCCCAGGCGTCTGCTGGTCTGCCGAGCAGCGCGGCACGCACTGCGCATTTCGTTAATGGTGGTGCAGATCTTCACGCGTCTCGATCGGGTCTTCGGTCTTGGCTCTTCGGTCTTGGGTCCGGGGACATTCGCTCTGGAATTCCTGAAGCTCTTGGGTTAGCGTCCTAAGACCCAACACCTAAGACCTCAGCCTTAATACCCTGATTCAGTTCACTCCGACGGTACCCACTTCACCGCGACGTGGGCGCTCTCCAAGATTCCGCCAACAATACCCTTCGTCCGCCGGATCGCAACCCCTTCCTGCTCGGAGCCTCTGGCTCCATTCTCCGACACTGCGACCACCCGGCCATACGGCCAGTTCGAGGCGGGCAGGCGCGCCAGCGCGGTAAGCACTTCATCAGTTTTCAAGACAATTTCCGCGCTGTCGGCAGAATCGAAAAGGGCCACACCATCGGCGCGGACAATGAGGTAAGGATTGCGCCAGTTCCGCATGTCCCGGATATGCTCATACTGTGCTGGATCTGCCGGAGGAATGGCCTGCAACGCGGTCTGAGGATCGGGCGCTTTCGCCGCATTCTGGGTCGAACAGGCGACCGGCAAGATACTCAGCAACAAAACCAATGCCGCCCGCACGCGCCGCAAGATCACTGTCTCAGGCTACCTCGCCACCGCGGGCACGTCGTTTTTCGCGGCCCACACCAGCGCGACGATCCAGCCAATCACACTCCAGCCGAGGAATAGATTCAACAGGAAGATCGCCAGCGTGTCCCGCTTGTTGCGAGCGAGGGCAATAATGGACGGCAGGAAATACAACACGAACCCAAAGCCGAAAAATGGGAAGAAGAAAATCGCCGCGAGATGCATGCTCATACCTCCTCGTCTCACAACAGCCTAGCACCGCCGAATGCCGTTCGCGAACCGGCTGCAGACCCTCCGAAACGGACCCCACTACCCCATAGAGTATACGCAAGCACCGCGGTCACGGTTCCGCGGAAAAATGCCAACTCTGTCTCGATCCGTGTCAATCCACCTGCCGCGGCTTCCTACCGGCGCATGGACCGCTTGCGCGCCAGTACCGTATCCAGGCCTGCCTTTGTTTCTTTCGGCAGATGATACGACTCTTCGTCTGAGGGATACTGGCGCGACTTCACGTCGGCGCGAAACGACTGCACCGCATGCATAATCAGCGCCGCGGCGTCGCCATAGCGCCGCACGAACTTGGCCGGAGTTCCAAACGTCAGGTTCAAAATGTCGTGGAACACGAGCACCTGACCGTCGCAGTCGGGGCCGGCGCCAATTCCAATAGTCGGCGTGGCTACTTCGGCCGTGATCATGGCTGCCACTTCCCGGGGAATGCCTTCCAGGTAGAGGCAAGCAACGCCGGCGCGGTCGAGCGTGACGGCGTCGCGCATGAGTTGCTCAATTCCGCTCAGACTCTTGCCTTGCACTTTATAGCCGCCCATCACGTTGACCGATTGCGGGGTCAGCCCAACGTGACCCGCGACCGGGATCTCGGCGTCAATGATGCGGTGAATCAGGTCTGCGCGCCGCTCTCCGCCCTCCAGTTTCACCATTTCGGCGCCGCCCTCTTTCACGAAACGCATGGCATTGCTGACGGCAGCCTGGGGGTCAAGCTGATATGCCCCATACGGCATGTCCGCCACAAGGAGTGCATTCTTTACGCCGCGCCGCACCGCCTTAACGTGATGCAACATCTCGTCCATCGTGACCGAGAGCGTGTTCTCGTAGCCGAGCATGGCCTGGGCCAGCGAATCGCCGACCAGCACGATGTCAATGCCGGCCTCGTCCACCAGGCGGGCGGTGGCGTAATCGTAGGCAGTGAGGCAGGTGATTGGTTCGTGGCGGAGTTTCTGTTCCCGCAGAGACGCGGTGGTTACTTTCGGGCGGTTTTCGTCGAGAAGACGCCCGCTGATCGGGGTCAAACTCATGATGTCCTCCAGTGCCCCTCCGGCCCTGCCGGATAGAGCCTGTATCCATCCCTGTTTGCGTCATTAGATGACGCTCGGGTTATTGTAGCCGCAAAATGTTGGCGGGTCGACTCCTGTTACTCAAGCGTTTTCAACACCTTCGAGAGCAAGAAAGAGAGTGCCCACCCCGCTTCGCGCCCTCGCGGACAGTATTCGTATGACCTGGTAAGACGATATTGTAGTTGTCTTACATGATCTGCAGTAGTAAGATTGAAACTACCATGACTTACCAGGTTGTAATCAGCTCGAAGGGGCAGGTTGTCATCCCTGCGGAACTCCGTGGGCGTCTCGGATTGAAAAAGGGCGTCCGAGCCATGTGGCGGGAGCAAGATGGCCAACTCATCCTGACGCCAATTGAACGCATTCTGGACGAGATACAGGGATTCTTGAAGCCACGTCCCGGTGAACCTTCGGCCTTTGAGGAATCGCTCGCCGAGCGGGAACGCCAGCGCCAGCGCGAGCGGGAAGAGAAGTAAGTGGCTGCTACTCGCCATTACGTACTGGATGCCAATGCTCTGATCGCCCTGTTCGAGGGTCGGCAGCCTGCCGCAGAAAAAGTACGGAAAATGCTCGTGGATGCATCTCGCACCGATGCTCCCCTGTGGATGTCGGCGATCAACTGGGGCGAGGTCTTCTACACAGAGTGGCGTCGATATGGTGAGTCAAAGGCGAGAGAAGCCGAGGCGAACTTGCGCCGCCTCCCTATTGTGATCATTGGTGTTGACCTCGATCGCGCCACCCGTGCCGCGGCGATCAAGCAAAAACACAACCTGGGCTATGCGGACGCTTTTGCCGCTGAACTCGCCATCGAGCGCGGCGCATGGCTGGTTACAGCCGATCCAGAGTTCTCAAAGACGGGGAAAGCGCTGTCGGTGTATCCGCTCCCGCGGCACGAAAGGCAGTCCTAGCAGCTTCAGCCGCAGACCAAAGGCACGCGTTGATAGCGCGGCCAATCGCAAAGCTCCACTTGGTCCTGGGGTCTCGGCCAATGACCAACGACGACCGGCCAACGACCGTTCTTACACCCCCACCGCTTCCTGTCCGCCCAGGGGCAGGAAGTACTGCGTGCCCTTGATCGGCTCGCTGACCTTGCGCAACAGTTCCTGCAAATCCTCGTTGCGATCCACAAAATCGATGTCCGAGGTATTGACGATCAGCAGATCCGACGACGTGTAGTGAAAGAAGAAGTGTTCATAGGCCTTGACCACTTCCTCCAGATACTCGTCACTCACGGCGCGCTCGCCCGGCGCGTTCTTTTTCTTCAGGCGCTTCTTCAGCACGGTCGGCGTTGCCTGCAGATAAATCACCAGGTCGGGCGTGGGCAGTTGATCACGGAAGTGGTTGTAATACCGGTTGTAGGTGTCGAGTTCCTGGTCGGTCAGGTTGAGGCAGGCAAACAGCTTGTCTTTCTCGAAAATGTAGTCGGCGACCACCATTCGCTGCGAGCGCGGCCCCAGATCGAGCGCCTCTAACTGCTCGAATCGCCGCACCAGAAAGGCAAACTGCGCCTGAAACGCCGCGCCCCGTTCCCCTTGATAAAAGGCATCCAGAAACGGGTTTTGCTCCGGCTCCATCACCCGCTGCGCGTTTAGCCGCTCAGCCAAAATGCCCGCCAGCGTGCTTTTGCCGACTCGAATGGGTCCTTCCACTGCAATGTAACGGGGGAGTTCGAAAAGATTAGCCATGAGTTCGTGCGATACTTCGGAAGTGGCAGGATAGCTCGGATGCCGCCCGGTGGCAATTGAGGGAAGAGTTAACAGCAGAATCATTGTTGAATTTTGATTGTTGATTGTTGAATGAAAAGTGACCCATCACTCGCCGGAAGATTTTCATTCAACAATCAAAACTCAATAATCAACAATTACAATCCACTCATGCTCGGAACGCTCCTGGCAGGAACGGCTGCGGCAGGCGCCGCGGTAGCCGCGGGCTACCAGACCATGGCTCCCACCGGGCAGTGGTACGGACGCACGTTCACCGGCCTGGCGCGCGGCACCAAGCAACTCGCGCTCACTTACGACGACGGCCCCAACGATCCGCATACGCTGCGCCTGCTCGATGTCCTCGCGCGGCACGACGTACATGCGACGTTTTTCCTGATCGGGCGCTTTGTCCAGCAGCGCCCCGACATCGCCCTCGGGATTGCCAGAGCAGGCCATGTCGTCGGAAACCACACCTTCACCCATCCTCTGCTTACCCTGATGAGCGAGGCCGCGATTCGGCAGGAACTCTCCGACGGCCGCGCCGCCCTCGAAGACGCCATCGGCGAACACTCCAATCTGTTCCGCCCGCCCTTCGGCGGCCGGCGGCCAGCCGTGCTCCGCATTGCGCGAGAACTGGGACTCGAACCGGTCATGTGGAATGTCACCGGGTACGACTGGAAGGCGCCTTCGGCTGACGTGATCGAGCACAGGGTCGCTCGCCAGATTCGAGGGGGCGACGTCATCCTGCTCCACGATGGCGGTCACCGGCAGATGGGCACTGACCGCTCCAATACGGTCGCGGCAACCGATTCGCTGATTACGCGTTACAAGTCGGCCGGCAACGCATTTCTCACCATTCCGCAGATGATGGAAGGAACACGCGAGTCACAAGCGTGAGGAGTTTTCCTGATGAAGCGCATCATTGCGTTTTTGTTTTTCAGCGTCATCCTGGCAGCGGCACAGCCCAAGGCTCTTTTCTACATGACCGACAGCGCAAACTCGGTGAAGTCTTTCACCGACCACGCGGACCGAGTCGACACTCTCGTGCCGGCCTGGTATTCGGTGGACGGCAATGGTTTGGTGTGGGGATGGCCCAATCCCAGTGTGCTCAAAACCGCAGCGGAGCGCCACGTCCCGGTCATGCCGATCGTAGGTCTAATGGCGCAGGCCGACTTGCACAAACTCTTCACGAGCCCCGCGGCGCGAGCTGCGTTCATCGCCTCGCTTCTGAGCGAATCGAAGAAAAACGGATACAGCGGCTTCCAGATCGACTTCGAAAACGTGAATTGGACCGACCGCGATTTACTTTCGGGCCTGGTCGCCGACACAGCCGCGGCTCTTCACAAGGAAAGATTGCAACTCACAATCGCGACCGTGCCCAACGCTCCCGGCTCTGCCGGCAAGAGCAATTATTCCCACTGGCTTTATGCCAACTGGCGCGGCGCTTACGATCTCAAGGCGCTGGTTCAGTCTGTCGACCTGATCTGCCTGATGACCTACGACCAGAACACGCGCTGGACCGCACCCGGTCCAGTGGCCGGCTATCCCTGGACCGTCGAGAACCTGGAATACGCTTTGCAATTTGTCCCCAAGGAAAAGCTCTCGCTGGGCATTCCTCTGTACGGGTATCACTGGTTCGCTGGAGACCCGGGCAAAGACGAAAAGCCGAACCCCACTGCGGAATACATCGGCCAGCAGGACATTGACCAATATTTGGCGGCGTATCACCCGCACGTGGAGTGGGACGCGGCTGACCGCACAGCATGGTTTTATTTCTACCGGGACGATTACCGCGAATGGGTTTTCTACACCGACAAGCGCGGATTTCAGGAACGTCTGAACCTGGCGCGCGACCGCGGGCTGCAGGGTTTTTGGTCGTGGGTTCTCGGCACAGAAGACCCGGAGATATGGTCTCTGTTGCCGTCCCACAAATGAGCCTTAGTAGCGCCGCGCACGACAGCCTCAGGCCCGTAGTGCTGCGAACGCCTCTTTCGCGGCCGTGATCGTCTTCTGAACGTCCTCTGCGGTGTGCGTAGCGCCCAGGAATGCCGCTTCATACTGCGACGGCGGCAGATAAACTCCGTGATCAAGCATGGCGCGAAAAAAGCGTCCAAACATGTCTGTATTCGACTTCGAAGCCGAATCCCAATCCCTGACCGGGCCCGGGGTAAAGAACCAAGTGAACATGGACCCTACTCGGTTGTGGCAAAGTCTGATGCCGGCTTCCTGTGCTGCTGCGGCCACGCCATGGACCAGTTCTCCGCTCAGCTTATCGAGCCGCGGATAGATTTCCGACTTGCGATCCCGCAACTGCTTCAAGGTGGCGCAGCCCGCCGCCATGGCCAGCGGATTGCCCGAGAGTGTCCCCGCCTGATACATCGGCCCCAGCGGGGCCACCAGATCCATGATCTCGCTGGAGCCGCCATACGCGCCCACCGGCAACCCGCCGCCGATAATCTTCCCCATGGTGGTCAGGTCCGGAAGGATGTTGTACAACTCCTGCGCGCCGCCGTAGGCCACACGAAACCCGGTCATCACCTCGTCGAAAATCAGCACCGACCGTTCGCGTTCCGTGATCAGCCGCAGCCCTACCAAATAATCGTCTGCCGCGGGTACGCAGCCCATGTTGCCTACCACCGGTTCCACGATCACGCAGGCGATCTCATGTTTGAACTTATGGAAGGCGTGCTCCACTGCCCCCAGATTGTTAAAGGGCAGAGCCAGCGTGAACTGGGTGAATTCCTCCGGGACGCCTGCCGAGCCCGGAATCCCCAGCGTCGCCACACCCGATCCCGCTTTGACCAGCAGACAATCCGCGTGCCCGTGATAGCAGCCCTCGAACTTCACGATGAACTTGCGTTTGGTGTAGGCCCGGGCCAGCCGGATCGCCGACATGGTTGCTTCCGTCCCCGAACTCACGAAGCGCACCTTCTGCATGTGGGGGAACGCGCTCAGCACCAGTTCGGCAAGGTCGGCTTCCGAAGGCGTAGAGGCACCGAAGCTCGTGCCGTTGCAGGCCGCGCCCAGGATGGCGTCCAACACACCGGGCTCGGCGTGGCCCAAAATCAGCGGTCCCCACGATCCGATGTAATCAATGTATTCGTTCTCGTCGGCGTCCCAGACGTGCGAGCCTTTGCCGCGCACAATGAACAGCGGTTCGGCTCCGACGGAACCAAATGCGCGCACGGGCGAGTTCACGCCTCCCGGAATCATGCGAGCCGCCCGCTCCTGCAAGCGGCGCGACTGCTCGGTTTTCCGCGATGTGATGGACGGCATCGATCCTCCCGCCTGGTTCAGGCCTCACCTGCTACCGGAGAGACCGCCAAGGTGCGACAAATCATGAAGACGCAAGCGACTACTATAGCAGCGCCTAGGTCGGCGAATTCACCAGAAATTCATGGTCCTGCAATCACGGTGCAACATCCCCGCGGTACGCTGGAACCATCAAGTTGCCCTTCTAACCGGGAGGGTTTGAGGGACAGTCTCGGGGGCTCCGGGCTGTCCTTTTTGATTTTGTCTGTGGCGCGGACGCTCCCTTCGGCTTCGCTCAGGGCAGGCTCTGCCCGCACCAGTGAAATGAGATCTTCGGTTAACTCTTCGGGCGAGTCGGTCCCGGGATCCGGATGAGTGATGTGAAGGCGGATGTGATCTTCCAGAATTTCCGCCATCAGGCTGTTCACGCCGCCCCGAATCGCCGCCAGCAGCATCAGAATGTCGGCGCACTCGTCCCCTTCAGCGACGGCGCGCTCCACGGCGGTGATCTGCCCGCCCAGACGTTTGATGCGGGAAAACAGCTTCTGTTTCTCATTCGAAATTTCCGGGAGTTTGTCCTGCATGACTTTTTTGCGATTCCCCGCATTTTTTCCTTGACATGTACCCTAGGGGGGTATGATATAAAAGATTCGGCGGGGAAGTCGGTATCCCTCGCCAGATTGCAAGCACGACGTAGGAATACTAGCAGTGGGAGCGAGCCTGCGGAAAGATTCGCCGGCTTGCTGGTGTAGAAGCAGTAGATGTGACCCGATAGACTGGTTCCTCCCCTATCGCCTCACGCCTGCCTCTTCTGCCTCCAAAACTTAGTTTCGGTGCGTGCCGCTTTGCAGCGCGCGTCAGGTGCCTCGGCCAGAGCTATTTTCAGTTTTGGCGCGCACGACCGCTGCGTTGTTGACGAACCGCCTTGGAAACTCATGTGGCTTTTCGCGCGATCTTTATGAACTTCTTATGGCGCTAGCTCGAAGCATGACATCAAAACCTCTGGTTCAAATTTACGGAAAGGAGGGAACCGGCAATGGCCTGTATCACTTTATCCGCACCTATGGCGATGGCGACGTCCGAGCTCATGCATGCAATCCACTACGAAGATGCCCGGACTGGGCAATTCGAAAGCAAAGAGGAAGGCACATCTTTACGCATGAGCCGGGTCGCGGTCACCGACCGCAACGGCAGCCGGAGGCTGCAAATGCAATGGGTGCCGTCAGAAGAATCTTGCTGACGGCCAGCAACATTTCTTTAACTTGTTGTGCGTAGGCTCGTCGTATGGGACAGTCAGGTTCAAGACTCTTGACAGGTTACTGGGCACGGGTATTAACTATGGTTAATAGTGGGGACTGTAAGAGCGTTAACCATATTCCAACGGGGGCAATATCCCGGACGGCTACGAGAAAAGCGGGCGCGTGACTTTCATCACTTTCTTATGTGACCAAGAACACAGAGCGGCTTCGTCCAGCCGCTTACCGTGAGGGGCATGAAGTTGAAATTGAATTTCATTTTCAATATGACACGACGCCTTCGCGCCGAAGAGGCTGGCGGAAGCGTGCGCCTCCAGGACGATACCCGCTTCGGCGACGCTTCCCGCGCAGGACTGTTCCCTGCTCTTGCCTTGGCCGCCGCCTTCCTTCTTGCTTTCGCGCCGAGTGCTCTGTTCGCGCAGCAACCCGAGTCGCCGTCTGCGGCGCAGCAAGCCGGTGTCCCACCCGTAAGCGCCGCGCCCACGCCGGCCGATCCTCCCGATCCTGCTCCGCCCGACGACAGCACGGAAGCCATGTTCCCGCATTTCAAGGACACGCGCTTCTGGCTTTCCGGCCAGGGCAACTTCATCTTCCAGACGCATCCGGAATTCCCCGCTCTTTACAGCGGCCCGCACAGTCTCGGCCCCCACTACGATAAGGCAACCTCCCGCGTAATGACACTCTACACGGGCGTGCGTCTCAACAACTCGACCGAGTTCCTGGTGGACGTCGAAGAAGCCGGCGGCGCCGCGCTCAGCACCGGTCTCGGCCTGGCTGGCAACACCGATCTCGACATCGTGCGCAACCCCCTGCTGAGCAAGGCTCCCTATCTCGGCCGCGGCATGATCCACAAAGTCTTCGCCCTCAGCGACGATAAAGTCGAGAATCAGCGCAATGCGTTGTCTCTGTTTGAAGAACTGCCGCGCCGCCGTCTCGAAATCCGCTTCGGCAAGTTCAGCCTGCCCGATTTCTTTGACGTGAATTCGGTCGGTTCAGACACCCACTTCCAATTCGCCAACTGGACGATTGACAACAACGGCGCCTGGGACTATGCCGCCGACACCCGCGGCTACACCGTCGGTTTCACAGCCGACTTCGAAGACCGCAACTGGGGATTCCGCTTTGCCGAAAGCCTCATGCCGAAGGTTGCGAACGGCATTGATCTGGTCTGGAAACCGTGGCAGGCACACGCCGAGAACTTCGAGTACGAATTACGTCACGGCTTCATCCCGAAAAAGGCGGGCGTAATTCGCCTGCTCGCCTTCACCAACTATGCCAACATGGGCATCTATCGCGCCCAGATTCTTCAGGCGGAAGAGCAAGGAACCACGCCCAACATCACCGATCATCCCTGGCACATCACGCGCAAATACGGCTTCGGCATCAACTTTGAGCAAAACCTCACCCGTTACCTGACCGCGTTTGCCCGTTTTGGCTGGGACAACGGCAAGACCGAGTCTTTCGCCTACACCGAGGTCGATCAGACTTTTGCTCAGGGTGTAGGTGCCAACGGCGCCTGGTGGCATCGCAAGCAAGACCGCGCCGGTGTAGCCTTCGTCACCAACGCCATCTGCAAAGATCACCAGAACTATCTGGCTGCGGGTGGACTGGGTTTTCTGTTGGGCGACGGCGCCCTGAACTACGGGCGTGAAAACATTGTCGAGACCTACTACACGCTGCATGTCTGGCGGGGCATCTATGTCGCGCCGGACCTGCAGCACATCAACAATCCCGGCTACAATCGCGACCGCGGGCCGGTGCTCGTGCCCGGCTTCCGCGCCCACATCGAGTTCTAGCCAGAGCTCCGCCGTTTGCGTTGTTCGCCTTCTCCCGGTAGATTCTTACCAACACCGCGCAGGACGGACGCGATGAGCCACTCAGCCACCGAGATTCATTTCAACGGGCACTCCATGGTCAGCCCGCTTGATCGGGTACTCGTCTGCTCACCCCATAGCGCGGGATGGAATCAGCGGGAGCGTGCGGCGCGCTGGCGAGAGCTGGGATTCCATCATGCTCCCGATTTCGTCCAGGCCCAGGCCCAACACGACGCGATGTGCCGCGAATTGGAAGCTGCCGGCGCTGAAGTGATCGAACTGCCTCCTGCCGCTGATCTTTCCCTCGATGCCGTCTACGCTCACGATGCTTCGTTGGCCACTGACTTCGGCCTGATCGTGCTGCGTCCCGGCAAGGCGAACCGCGAGCCGGAGGGGCGGCACCACGGGTCGTTCTGCTTGCGGCTTGCCATCCCCACGCTGGCGAAGATCGTCGCGCCGGGCACTGCAGAAGCCGGCGACATGGTCTGGCTCGATGCGAAAACGCTGCTCATCGGCCATGGCTATCGCACCAACGCCGCAGGCATCGCGCAGATGGGCGCCCTGCTCGCTCCTAAAGGTATCGAAGTTCTCTCGGCACCGCTGCCCTACAGTCGAGGACCATCTGCCTGTCTGCACCTGATGTCGCTGATCAGCCTACTCGACGAGCAAACCGCGCTGGTCGATCTCCCCTGGCTGGCGGTGGAGACGGTGGAGTTACTCAAAGCGCGGGGCTTCCATTTGATTGAGATTGATTACTCCGAACGTGACACGCTGGCCTGTAACGCACTCGCTTTGGGGAAGAAGCGGTTGCTGGCCATCGAAGAGAATCACCGCATGAACAATCGCCTGCGAGGCGCCGGATTTGACGTGCGCACCTTCCCCGGCAATGAACTCTCGATCAACGGCGGCGGCGGGCCCACGTGCCTGACGCGCCCGCTGTTGCGGAGATGAAGCCGCCTCGATAAACGAGTTGGGGTGCCCCACGTCTCGGCCGCTTTTGCGAGACGTGGGATAGGCTGCAGCGCTACCCGCCGGCGATCGCGCCGACGACTATGAACGGCTCTTTTCCCGACGCGACCGCCTCGGGCAGAGGCGCATCCGGGGACTCATGTGACAAGTCCTCTTCGCACGCGAAGAATCGCAAAAATGCCCGCCGTTGCAGCGTGACGTGCTCGCGGATCGCGCCGCGCAGCATGGGATAGCGGGCTTCCAGCGCGTCCAGTACCGAACGCTGCGTGACCGGACTCTCAACTTCGAGCGCGACTTCGGCACCAACGTGCGCGAGATTCCGAAGATGGTAGGGAAGAATTACGCGGACCATGCGTATCGTTTCCTTAGCTGCCACAGTCCTGAAGTGACGCAGCACGTTTGCCCTGTACTGATTGTCAACCATCAGCTTCCTTGAAATCGGATCTACTCACCCCAACGTCTGCACTTCAACCGACAGAACGGCCGGCAGATCGCGCACGATGGGAGCCCACGAATCTCCCGCATCCGCTGACGCATACACCTGCCCGCCGGTCGTGCCGAAGTAAATTCCGCACTTATCCAGAGAATCCACCGCCATGGCGTCGCGCAGCACGTTCACGTAGCAGTCCTTCTGGGGCAAGCCTTTCGTGAGCGCCTCCCACTCGTTACCGCCGCTGCGGCTGCGATAGACGCGCAATTTGCCCTCGGGAACAAAGTGCTCGCCATCACTCTTGATGGGAACGACGTAAATCGTCTCCGGCTCGTGTGCGTGCACGTCAATCACGAATCCAAAGTCGGTGGGCAGATTGCCGCTGACCTTCTCCCAGTTATCGCCCGCATCGTCCGAGCGCATCACGTGCCAGTGCTTCTGCATGAACAGCAAGCCTGGGCGCGACGCATTCATCGCGATGTGGTGCACACAGTGTCCGACCTCGGCCGTCGGGTTGGGGATGTACTGCGAGTACAGTCCTTTGTTGATGGGCGTCCACGTGTTGCCGCCGTCGTTAGTGCGAAACGCCCCGGCTGCCGAAATGGCGATCCACAGGCGCTTCGAATTGCTGGGATCGAGAATGATCGTGTGCAGGCACATGCCGCCCGCCCCCGGCTGCCACTTCGGGCCGGTGCCGTGGCCGCGCAGTCCGGCAAGTTCCTGCCACGTCTGGCCGCCGTCGCTCGAACGAAAAAGTGCCGCGTCCTCCACGCCGGCGTAAACCGTGTCCGGATCGGTCAGCGACGGTTCCAGGTGCCACACCCGCTTGAACTCCCACGGATGTTGTGTACCGTCGTAAAACTGGTGCGTGGTTAGCGGTTTGCCGGTCTCGGGAGACACGTCGTAAACAAACTTGTTGCTCTCGCCCCTGGGCATGCCGCCGGGAGCCGTTTCCTGGCCTGGCGGTGTTCCCGGCTGGTGCCACGACTTGCCGCCGTCATCGGAGCGCTGGATGATTTGCCCGTACCAGCCGCTGGTCTGCGATGCATAGATGCGGTTGGGATCGGCCGGCGATCCTTTCAGGTGATAGAGTTCCCAGCCCGCGAAGTGTGGGCCGCTGACTTCCCACTTTTCGCGCTTGCCGTCCGATGTGAGAATGAACGCGCCCTTGCGCGTGCCCACCAGAACCCGTACTTTGCTCATGATCCACCCCAGATGGATGATTGAACTCGCATATTTTCGCACATTCTGCTGGGTCTGGTTCTGGGGCGGAGAATTCCCCCCGGACGAGGGCGTCCGGGGCTCCATGATTTGTGGAGGGGCGGACGCCCTCGTCCGCCCTCCCTGCCATCCGCCTGCGTTCGGCCGAGTATTACAGGGGCAACCTCGCTTTCGCGCGCCCTCCTGTTAGAATCGAATTGCATGCTGCTTCCCTTCGTCCGCGAACTCTTCGCGGACGTGGAAAAATTACCCGCCTTTACGCGTGCAGCCTCCCACCTCAAAGAGGGCACGGGGCGGATGCGTGTTTCCGGGCTCACGCCAACGGCAAAAGCTTTGCTGCTCGTGCTTTTGCAGCGCGCTGCCGACCGTCCTTTCGTGGTTGTGGTCAACGATAACCGCGCCGCTGAGGACTTCGTTCCGCTCCTGCGCGGATTCTCGGAACTCACCGCGGCTGGCGATCCCGAGGCTGTGGTCGCATTGCCGGCGCGCGACGTGCTGCCATTTCAGAATCTCTCCCCACACCCCGAACTCCAGGAAGAACGCGCCACTGCGCTGTGGAAAATCGCCAGCGGCAAGGCGGCCATTGTGGTCTCACCGATCGCCGCCACGGCTATTCGCCTGCGCTCCGCCGAGTATTACTCCGATCTTGCCCGTACTGTCCGCCGCGGTGAATCCATCGACGTGGACAGCCTGCTTGGCCACCTGAACACGGTCGGCTACTCCTCCGCTGACGTGGTCGAAATGCCCGGCCAGTACGCCCTGCGCGGGGGTATCCTCGACGCGTACTCCCCGGAGGCTGAGCGCCCAGTCCGCATCGAGTTCTTTGGCGATGAAGTGGAGTCGATCCGCCGCTTCGATCCCGCCTCACAGCGTTCGTCCAATCCCATGGACGAAGCGTTGCTCCTTCCGCTCACCGAGACGCCGGTCAGCGACCAATTGCTGGGCGCGATTCACACTCGCCTTTCGGGCAAGCGGATCGCGGGCTCGGAAGAGGCTGTGGAAGCCGCGGTGCGTGCCGGCGGCGCGACAGTTTTCCCCGGCTGGGAGTTTTATGCGCCGGTGGCGGGCGCCGATCGCACTGTTTTCGAGCTTCTGCCCCGTGCCGCTGTCCTGCTCGACGAACCGGATCTTCTGCGCTCCGAATTTGACCGCTTCTGGACGCGCGTGGTCGAAACTCACGAGCGCAGCGGCGTCGGTAATCTGGTGCGCCCGGAAGATTTGTATCTGGCCCCCGATCACTGGTGGAAGTCAGTCACGTTACTGTTTGGAGCAGACGTGGAGCATCTCGGCGTTACTCGCGGAGAAGATGCGGATTCGACCGTCGGTTTCCTGACTCAATCCACGCCACGCTTCCACGGCGCTGTTCCGGTCATGCTGGAAGAAGTTAGGAAGCTGACGCGCGAGGGTAATCAGGTGATGTTCGCCGTTCCTAACACCGGCGAAATCGAGCGCCTGGCCGATATTTTCACCGAATACAACGTCTCGTTCCGCCTGGGAAGCCGCACCCGCGGCGGCGAGACCTACGCCGATGAAACCAGCTACTTCGCCGGTGAGGTTCTCACCACCACTCTCGCCAAGGCCTACGTGCCGGACGGAGTTTTGCTGCCGGAAGCCAACCTTGCCGTCTTCGGTGCGCGCGACTTGTTTGATGAATCCGATACGGTCGCTTCGCGCCCGCAGCGCCAGAAGTCCAAAGTCTCGGCATTTCTCTCTGACTTCCGCGACCTGCAGGTCGGCGACTACGTGGTCCACGTCGAACACGGCATCGGCCAGTATCAGGGCCTGAAAGAAATCAATCAGGGCGATGGCAACGCCGAGTTCATGCTGCTCGAGTACGCCGAGACCGCGCGCCTCTATGTCCCGCTCACCCGCCTCGACCTGATTCAGAAATACCGCTCTTCTGAAGGGGCCAAGCCGGCTCTCAGTCACTTGGGCACGCAAGCGTGGGCCAAGACCAAGGCCCGCGTGCGCAAGGCCATGAAAGACATGGCCGACGAGTTGCTCAAACTGTACGCCGCGCGCAAGCTGGCGCAGGGCCATTCCTTTTCTGCTGACAGTGAATTTGTCCGTGAATTCGAAGATGCCTTCGAATTCAGCGAAACTGAAGATCAGGCTCAGGCCATCACCGACGTCATTCGCGACATGGAGTCGTCGCAGCCCATGGATCGCCTGCTCTGCGGCGACGTGGGCTACGGCAAGACAGAAGTCGCTATGCGCGCGGCATTCAAGGCGGTCAGCGACAACAAGCAGGTCGCCGTGCTCGCTCCCACCACCGTGCTTGCCTTCCAGCACTATGAAACTTTCAAGCAGCGCTTCGGGCCGTTTCCGGTCACCATCGAAATGATCAGCCGCTTCCGCAACCCGAAGCAGCAGAAAGAAATTCTGCAGAAGTTGGAAGCCGGCAAAATTGACATCCTTATCGGCACTCACCGGCTACTCTCGAAAGATCTGAAATTCGCCGATCTCGGTCTGCTCATCGTAGATGAGGAACAACGCTTCGGCGTGCGCCACAAAGAGCGCATCAAGCAGATGCGCAAGCAAGTGGACGTGCTCACCATGTCGGCCACGCCCATTCCGCGCACCCTGCACATGTCGCTGGTCGGCCTGCGCGATATGAGCGTGATCGAAACGCCGCCCAAAGACCGCATGGCCATTCAGACCGTGGTAGCGAGCTGGGACGACAAACTGATCCAGTCGGCGGTGGAACAAGAATTGGAGCGCGGCGGCCAGGTTTATTTCGTACACAACCGCGTGGAAAGCATCTGGGAAATCGCCGCCAAGCTGCAGGAACTGGCCCCGAAGGCGCGCATCGCCGTCGGCCACGGCCAGATGTCGGAAAGCGAGCTCGAAAAAGTGATGCTGAAATTCATGCATCATGAAGCTGACATTCTCGTTGCCACCACCATCATCGAAAACGGCCTCGACATCCCGCTCTGCAACACCATTCTGATCAACCGCGCCGATCGGCTGGGATTGTCCGAGCTTTACCAGTTGCGCGGACGGGTCGGCCGCTCGAACCGCCGGGCATATGCGTACCTTCTGATTCCGCGAGAAATCGAGCTGACGCCGCTTGCGCGCCGGCGTCTGGCAGCGTTGAAAGAATTCTCCGACCTCGGCGCCGGATTCAAAATCGCCGCTCTGGATCTGGAGTTGCGCGGCGCAGGAAACTTGCTCGGCGGCGAGCAAAGCGGACACATCGAAGCTGTCGGCTTCGAGCTCTACACACAGATGCTCGAACGCGCCGTCCGCGAAATGAAGGGCGAAACGTCACCGGAAGAAGCGGAGACCCAGCTCAATCTCGGTCTGAACATTCGCATCCCGGCGGATTACATCCCCGAAGAAAATCAGCGCCTGCGCATGTACAAGCGCGTCGCCGGCGTCGAGACCGAATCGCAACTCGGTGACGTGGGCGCGGAGTTGCAAGATCGATATGGCCCTCCACCGCCTGCGGTGCGCAACCTGCTCGACTACGCCTCGCTCAAGCTGCTGTGCCTGCGCGTCGGCGTGAATGCGATCGAGCGCAAGCGCGATTCCGTAACTTTCAAGTTCCGTCAGAACGCCGCCGTCGACCCCGAACAACTGGCCCGCTTTGTCTCCGCCCAGCGCGGGGCGCAGTTCACCCCGGATGGCATGCTGAAGTTCGTTCTGAAAGCAACTGCTGCCGAAGAAGTGCTGCGCGCCCTGCGCACGGTTTTAGAGCAACTGGCGAGCGAGGAAGCGGCATCAGAAGTGGGCTCGAGTGCGGGCGGGAAGGCGCCTCAATAGCATCTGATCGCCAGCGCCAAGGCAACCAGTTACAATTGTCCCGCGCCGATTTGAGCCGACGACCAACGACGAACGACCGCCATGATGAAACTCCGCAAAGCCGTATTCCCCGCCGCCGGCCTGGGCACGCGCTTCCTGCCCGCCACCAAAGCTCAGCCCAAAGAAATGCTTCCGCTGGTGGACAAGCCCCTCATCCAATACGGCGTCGAAGAGGCCATGGCTTCGGGCTGCGACCAGATCATCATCATCACCGGCCGCGGCAAGCAGGCGATCGAAGACCATTTCGACGTCAGCTACGAGCTGGAAAAAATGCTGGAGGAGCGCAAGAAGTACGAACTGCTCAAGATCGTCCGCAACATTTCCGACATGATCCACCTGGCGTACGTCCGCCAGAAAGAAGCGCTCGGGCTGGGCCATGCCGTGCTCATGGCGCGCGAACTTGTGGGCAACGAGCCTTTCGCCGTGCTGCTCGCCGACGACGTGATTGACAATCCCGTCCCCGCCCTCAAGCAGATGGCCGCTGTCTTCGAGCAGAAACAGTGCTCGGTCATTGCCGCTCAGGTCGTCGAAGGCAAGATGATTTCCTCCTACGGCGTCTTCGATGCCGCGCCCGCCGACGGGTTCAACGGCCGGTTGTTCGAAGTCCGCAACATGGTGGAAAAGCCCAAGCCCGAGGAAGCCCCATCAAACCTGGCGATCATCGGTCGGTACATTCTCACTCCCGCCGTCTTCGACTGCCTTGCCAAGACCGGAACCGGCGCGGGCGGCGAGCTGCAGCTCACCGACGGCATGCGCATGCTGCTGAAACAGGAAAAGATGTATGCCTACGTTTACGAAGGCCGCCGCTACGACACCGGCGACAAGCTGGGATTCCTGAAGGCGACAGTGGAATTCGCTCTGAAGCGCAGCGACCTCGGTGGAGAGTTCCGGGAATATCTGAAGGGGCTGAAACTCTAAGGCCGCGATCGAGCCGGATCTTCGCCGTGCCGGGTCGCCGGTTACCTGTTCTGATAACTCTGTTATGTTGATGAAGTGAACGCATTCGCAATAACGTCTTGTTGTGAGGGTTTTCGACGCTGAACGCCCTCCTTTACTTCGAACGCAAGGAAAGATCGTAGGATGGGAAGGCGCAGCGAGCCCCGAAAAGATGCTCGCGTCCCGGTGCGGATCTTCGGGACCGACAGCACAGGCTCGGTATTTTCCCAGAAAGCGATCACCGTCAATGTGAGCCGCAATGGCGTAGAACTGGCCGGCGTGCAGTCGCATCTTGCTCTCGACGAAATCATCGGCTTAACATACGGCAACAACAAAGTTCACTTCCGGGTTAAATGGGTGGGCGCACCGGGCACCGCAAAAGCCGGCCATGTGGGATTGCTGAACATCTCGCCGGAAAAACCGCTATGGGATTTTCCCCTGGACCCGGCCTCTCCCGATTACTATGAACCCGGCTCTTTTGAGCACCGGAAGACTCCCCGCTACCGCTGCCAGAATTCCATCGAGATTCACGTTCAAAACGGTGCTTCCTTTTGGGGAACGCTCGCCGATCTCAGTATCGGCGGATGCTATGTGGAGATGCCCATCCCGATAGAACCCGGGACAAGAGTGAGTCTGGCGATCTGGTTCGGGCAAGACAAGGCCCGGGCCGAAGGCGAAGTGGCCCACCGAACGCCGGGCTTTGGACTCGGCATCCGCTTTACCCAGATCTCTGACCAGGACCTCGATCTGATTCGCGCATTTCTGGGGAAGCTCACGCCCTTCGCCAAAAAGACGCTGGCGGGAACCGCCAAGCGAGGCGGGATCTAACGGGGCAGAGAACTTCTGAGTTTGTTGGACTTCTCCTTCACGCCCCGCGCCAGTTTTTCCTTGTGCTTCTCCAGCTTTTTCGCAACGGATGCGTCGGCCAGCGCGATCATCTGCGCCGCCAGGATTCCGGCATTCGTCGCTCCCGGTTTTCCAATCGCCACTGTAGCCACAGGAATCCCGGCAGGCATCTGCACCGTGGACAAGAGCGAGTCCATCCCGTTCAGCGACGTCGACGGAATCGGCACGCCAATGACCGGCAACGTCGTATGTGCCGCGATGACACCAGCCAGATGCGCCGCTCCGCCTGCTCCCGCGATGATTACGCGAATCCCTCGTCCCGCAGCCTTCCGGGCAAACTCCGCCGTCCGTTCCGGCGACCGGTGCGCCGAAGTCACATCAATCTCGTAGGCAATGCCGAACTCGTCGAGCGCCTTGCCCGCCTCGCGCATGATCTCCAGGTCGGAGTCGCTACCCATCACGATTGAAACCAGTGGCTTGCTCATTCATCTCCTTTGAAACTTCATTTCCGCGGATTTGTGTCGATCCACGCGGATCAAGGAGGTTCAACGATCCGCGGAATCCGCGTTCATCCGCGGCAAGGAACTTGGTCGCTAGGATCTCTTCACCGCCCTTGCCGCAATGTCCTTCCGATAATGCGCTCCGTCAAACTTAATCTTCGCGCAGGCTTCATACGCCCGCTCGACTGCTGTCTCCAGATCCCGAGCCCGCGCCGTCACGCCCAATACACGCCCGCCCGCGGTGTAGTAATCGCCATCGCGCTTCGACGTTCCCGCGTGAAACACTTTCACGCCTTTCACCGCGCCCGCCTCATCGAGCCCGTCGATTCGCTTGCCCATGGCAAACGTCCCCGGATACCCGCCCGACGCCATCACCACGCACACCGACGCGTCCTCCGACCACTTGAAATCCCCGTCGCTAACGCGGCCCTGAATCGACGCCTCCAGCGCATCCACCAGATCGCTCTCCAGCCGCATCAGAATCGGTTGCGTCTCGGGATCACCGAAGCGGCAGTTGAACTCCAGCACCATCGGCCCGCGAGCCGTCATCATCAAGCCGCAATAAAGCACGCCCTTGAATTCGGTGCCCTCGGCTTTCATCCCGGTAACCACCGGGCGCGCAACGTGGTTCACCAGCCAGTCGCGCATCTGGTCGTCGACGATATCGCGAGTCGAGTACGCACCCATGCCGCCTGTGTTCGGCCCGGTGTCGCCATCGCCCACGCGCTTGTGGTCCTGCGCCGCCACCAGCGGCGCCACGCGTTCGCCATCGCTGAACACCAGAAACGACAGTTCGTCGCCCTTCAAACACTCCTCCAGCACCACCCGCGCTCCGGCTTCGCCCAGCATTTTGCCGCTGAGCATTTCCGCCGCGACACTGGCCGCCTCTTCTTTGCTCTTGGCGATCACCACACCTTTGCCCGCCGCCAACCCGTCGGCCTTGACTACCACCGGCGCGTGGAAATGCCCCAGCGCCGAGCGCACCTGCTCAATCGAATCACAAATGGCAAATGAAGCGGTGGGGATGCGGTGACGCTGCAGGAATTCCTTGGCAAAGCTCTTGCTCGCTTCCAGCCGCGCCGCGGCTTGAGTGGGTCCAAACACCGGCCACCCGCGCCGCGTAAACTCATCCACCACACCCAGGCTGAGAGGCAGTTCGGGTCCAACCACCGTCAGATCCGGCTGCAGACGCGCGCCCAGCGCTGTAATGGAATCGAGGGTCCTCAAATCCACCGGCAAGCACTCGGCTTCTTCCGCGATGCCGCCGTTTCCCGGCGCGCAGTAGAGTTGCTGAAGGCGTGGCGATTGGCGCAATTTCCAAATCAACGCGTGCTCACGCCCACCGCTTCCTAAAACCAGGACTTTCATAGGACAGAGAGAATCAGGTTAGGAGCAAGGACGGGAGGCTGTCAACGGTCCATTGCCAAGTTCCGATTTCCGATTGCCGATTGAAAACTCCAGTTCCGTCAAAATCGGCAATTCTGGATTAACCATGCTTAACCGCCCGCCGTATAATGCTCCTCAGTGATTACCGTCTCCAAAGAAGACTACCTGAAGTCGATCCTCGAAGCTGAAAGCGAGGGGGAAACGGTCATTTCCGCCCGCCTCGCGGACTTCCACAAAGTGTCGCCGCCTGCCGTAACCATGGCGCTGCGCCGCCTGAAAAAAGACGGTCTGGTGCGTGTCGATGGCGAAGGCGAAGTGCGGCTGACCGCAACCGGCCGCAAGATCGCTCGCAAGCTGACCCTGCGCCACCATCTGATTGAACGCATGCTGTCGGAGATTTTCGGCATGGAGTGGTGGAAGGTGCACGATGAAGCCGAGCGCCTGGAGCATGCTGTATCCCCGGATTTTGAGGCTAAGCTCTTGGTGAAGTTAGGGTCGGGTGGGGCGTGTCCGCACGGCAATTTGAGTGAAGTCGAGAGCTCGGCGAGCCGGCGCAAGCGGGGCCTGGTCTTGCTGGCCGACGCCGAACTCGAAACCACGTACACCGTGAGCGGCATCTATGAGCGCGACCGCCAGTTGCTCGAGTTTCTTGAGACTCGGGGCATTCGTCCGGGATCTCGGTTGCGCCTGCTGGAACGCAACTACGACCAGACCCTGACGCTCTCCACCCCGGCAGGAACCTTTTCCCTGGGCCCTGCCGCTTCCAGGCGAGTTTGGCTTGCCTCCGCCACGCGGGCCAAGCGCTGAGGCCAGCTTCTTCCCCATGCCTCCTCCCCAGATCAGCCGAGGCCAGCTTTTGTCGGGAACTCAAAAATAGTTAACTATAGTTTATAATCTGTTATATACTTACGCTAACCATTTTGGCGGGCTGCACGTGCGGGCTCGCCATTGTTGTTGGTCTCAACAGAATGAATGGTCGAAGTTCAGGCCGCCGGGGGACTCCTGTTTAACTTTCTCAATCATCGGATGCCCGATTCCTCAGCGGTCGTAATTACACACGAGGACATTGACCGTGCCCATGACCGCGAGCGCGTCCTCGAGACCCGCGGCCGGCACGGCTTGTCGGCGCGAGCCCGGCTGCTCTGGCTCCTGATCGGGCCTGGCATCCTCGTCATGCTGGGCGAGAACGATGGTCCCAGCATGGTGTCGTATGCCGCTACCGGAGCGCGTTTCGGCATCGGCTTTTTTCTTCCGTTCGTGGTGCTCACGTTCCTGATGGCCTGCGTGGTGCAGGAAATGACCGTGCGCCTGGGGGCGGCTACGCACCGCGGCCACGCCGAGCTGATTTTTGACCGCTTCGGCCCCTTCTGGGGATGGTTCTCGATGGCCGACCTGATGCTCGGTAACTTCCTCACGCTGATCACCGAGTTCATCGCCATCCGCGCCGGCCTGGGTTTCTTCGGCGTCCCACCGGCGGTCGCGGTGCTGGTTGCGTGGCTGGCCCTGTCTGCAGCGCTGATGACGCACCGTTACTGGACTTGGGAGCGCGTCACGCTCTTCCTCGCCATGTTCAATCTGATATTCGTCCCGGTGGCGCTGCTGACGCACCCGCATTGGAGGGGCGTCACGGGCGCGCTCTTCACCTGGAAACCGCTTCCTGGCGGCCTTACACAAGAGACTGTGCTGATCCTGCTCGCCGATATTGGGGCAACGGTCACGCCATGGATGCTGTTCTTCCAGCAGAGCGCGATCGCCGACAAAGGCCTGACTACCCACGACATCCGCTTCGGCCGCGTGGATACGCTATTGGGAGGAGCTTTGGCCGCGCTGGCTGCGCTGGCTACGATTGTGGCCACCGCTCCGCTGTTCGCGCACGGCATGTCCGCGGGCAACTTTCAAGCTGCCGAGTTTGCTCAGGCATTGCAGCCCTTTGTCGGCCGTTGGGGTTCCACTCTTTTCGCGCTCGGCATGTTTGAGGCCGGAATGGTTGCTGCCATCACCATCTCTACCTCGTCGGCTTACGCCTTCGGAGAAGTTGCCCGCCGCCCCCACAGCCTGAATCTCCCCTTCCGGCAGGGTAAGTCGTTCTATTTGGTTCTGCTTCTGGAAGCTGCGGCTGCCGGGGGCTTGGTGCTGATTCCGGGCATTCCGCTCGTCTACGTCGTGCTGCTGGTGAATGTAATCGCGGTTCTGGCGATGCCTCCCGCGCTGCTTTTCCTGTACATGCTGGTCAACGACCGTGAAATCATGGGCGATCTGGTCAGTCCCTGGTGGGCAAATGTGCTTGCCTTGGGAGTTGTGGTTGTATTGATCGCGGCTGGCGTGCTGTTCGGAGTGAGCGTCGTCGCTCCTCACGCCCTGGCGGTTTTCGGAGGCAAATGAAATGGACCCGAAATTCAACTCTGCCCCTGCCCCCCAAGTGAGCCGCGAGGATCTCGCCTCAGTGGTCGCGGCTCTCGAACCGGACCAACTGATCTCCGACAAGCAACTTCACCACTGCCCGCGTCGCCAGCTTACCGCGACCGAAAAGTCTCTCTTCTGGTTCCTCAGGATTTATCTCGTCTTCATGTTCGGCGTGGTGATCTACCAGATCTGGACGGGAGCGCGTTAGCCGGGATTGACTACTATCGCGGCAGTCCCAGCCGCTGCATCAGGTCGGCGTAGCGCGGATCGGTACGCAGCGGGTCCAGCGCCGGATAGCGAATGGCCCAGAGCAGTTCGTCGTCTCCGTCCGCATAAGCTTTTTCCAGGTAGTGGAAGGCCTGGTCGCGGTCTCCGCTGATCGCCAAAGCCACTGCCACGGCCGCTGAGCGGTCCGTGCCTTGGATCTCGACCATGGTGAGCTCGGCGTAACCCTTCGCGTCTGCGCTGGCTGAGATCGGTTTCGGAATTCCCTTCTGAAGTTCATGCACTGCCTCGGGGAGGCGGCCCATCGTCGCATACAACTGCGACATCTTGTAATGCGCGGGAGGAAAGTTGGGATCCCGTTCCAGCACCTTCTGGAACTGGGCCAGCGCCTCTGGATAGCGATGATCCTCCATCAGGGCGCAGGCGTAATTGGTGTTGACAATCGCGGAGAGGGGATCGAGCGACAACGCGGTCTGAAACTCTTCCAGCGCGTGGCTGACTTGCCCTTGAGGCATGAGGAAGGCGATCGCATAAAAATAATGGGCGGCGGCATTGTTGGCGTTCAGTTCGATGGCACGGCGGAATTCCGGCCCGGCCTCATTCCATCGGCGCGCAACGGCCAGCGCCATGGCCCGCGCCGCATGCGCTTCAGAAAGCGAATCGTCCAGTTGCACCGCTTTGCGCGCCGCTTCGTCCGCCAGCAGATTGCCCTGCCGTGACGTGAGGCCGACCCCATAGCTCGGTGCGACATTGTACGTGTCGGCCAGACCGGCGTAAGCCAGCGCGTAGTTCGGATCAGCCGCAATCGCCTGCTCGAACAACTCAATGCTCTTCTTCAGTCCCTCCGGCGTTCGCCCGTACCAAAGATGACGCCCTTCCAGATACAGCCGGTAGGCCTCGGGATTCGCCGTGCCTGCCCCCATCCGCCGTTGTTCGTTGCCGGTCAGCTGAATGCGGAGGCGGCTGGAGATGTCGCGGGTAATGTCGGCCTGCACCTCGGTGATATCGGCCATGGTGCGGTCGTAGTGAGAGCCCCACAGTTCCGTGCCGTCGGCGGTGTTCACCAGATCGGCTTCCACGGCCACATGGTCGCCATGCTGCAAAACCCGACCGGTGAGCACAGCGTTCACCTGCAGCGTCTGGCCAATTTTCTGCGGGTCGTCCTCTTTTCCCTTAAAGCGGAAGACCGTGCTGCGCGCCATGACTTTGATGTCGGGCAGTTGCGAGAGCGAGCTGATCAGGCTCTCGGTCAGGCCATCGCTCAGGTATTCATTGTTCGCGTCAGACGTGGCATTGACAAAAGGCAACACTGCGATCGAACTGATCTTTTTGGAGTCAGACCTTCCGCGAAGTAAATACACGCCACCCAGAACCGCAAGAATCACGATCGCTGTGGCCACACCCGCAAACAAGTATTTGCGCCGGGCCGTCGGCACCGGAACTGAGGCGCAGCTTGCGGAGACAGCCGCTACGCTTCCGGACGCAACCGCGCCCGCCGATCCCGAGGTACTTAAAGCACGCCCCGAGTCGAGATCGCGCTTCAGCCGCTTCAGGTCCGCGCCCAACTCCGCTGCCGTCTGGCAGCGAATGCCGGGATCTTTTTCCAATGCCTTGTTGATGATGTCTTCCAGTTTGGGCGGCAACTCGGGATTGAGCCGCATCGCTGATGCCGGTGCCCGATTGAGAATGGAATCGAACGTTGACCCCGACGTCTCCCCCCGAAACGGCAGCGTTCCGGTCGCCATTTCGTACAGCACCACGCCAAAGGAAAACAGGTCGGTGCGGGCGTCCAGATCTTTGCCGCGCACTTGCTCGGGCGACATATAGGCGATCGTTCCCACCGCCGTGCCCGGGCTGGTGAGGTGTTTTTCGTCCACCGTCGCCATGGTGTGAGTTCCATCCGCCGGACCGGAAGCAGTTCGGGTGGGCATCACCTTGGCCAGCCCGAAATCCAGAATCTTGACGTGACCTCGCTTGGTTACAAACAAGTTGGCGGGCTTGATGTCGCGGTGAATAATGCCCTGGCTGTGCGCCGCCTCCAAGCCCTCTGCGATTTCGATTCCCAGCGTCAGTACGGTCTCGACTTCCATGGGACGGCCCGCGATGAGGTGTTTCAGCGTTATGCCGTCCAGAAACTCCATGGCAATGAACGCCTGGCCATTTTCTTCGCCAATGTCGTAGATCGTACAGATATTCGAATGATTCAGCGCCGAGGCCGCCTTGGCTTCGCGCCGGAAACGTTCCAGCGCCTGCGCGTCGCGCGCCAGTTCCTCAGGCAGAAACTTCAGGGCGACGAAGCGGTCAAGTCGCGTGTCCTTGGCCTTATACACGACGCCCATGCCGCCGCCGCCAAGCTTCTCCAGAATGAGATAGTGGGAAACCGTCTGCCCGATCATAGGGTCCGAATCTTACGTGGTGGAAAGCAGTGCGTCAATGCGGGACGGAATGTTCGTAGTATCCCAATTTGAATCTTGACGTCATCCCGACGGCCCGCGCCTTCACCAGCGGGCCGAGGGATCTCCCGCGCAACGACCGTGTATATGGGAGATCCCTCGCTCCGCCTGTAAAGCGGCTTCGTTCGGGATGACGCCTTCAACGACGATGCAGATGGCGTATCGCAGCTCGGCGGGATTCGAACTGAGCCACCAGCTTTTTCCGTCGGTTCAGCCCCTACGCAATTCGCACTCAAACCCATTACACTGTTAGCTAGCGATCTGTGAGCGCTGCACATCTGTGCGCGAGTCCTGTGAGGAAGGCAGTTATGTCTGTGAACAGTTTCAATAGCCGTTCTACCCTGAAGGTCGGCAACAAAGAATACGAAATCTACCGTCTCGAGGCGCTAGACGGACAGGGCATCTCCACCAAACACCTGCCCTTCTCCCTGCGCATTCTGCTGGAGAATCTTCTGCGTACCGAAGATGGCCGCAACGTGACCAAGGAAGAAATCCGTGCGCTCGCGGCCTGGAATGGAGAATCAAAGCCAGACAAAGAAATCGCCTTCACGCCGAGCCGCGTTCTGCTGCAGGATTTCACCGGCGTGCCCTGCGTCGTTGACCTCGCCGCCATGCGCGACGCCATGAAGCAACTCGGCGGCGACCCGGCCCTGATCAACCCGCTGCAACCGGTTGAGTTGGTGATTGATCACTCGGTTCAGGTGGACGAGTTCGGCACCCCCGACGCCTTCGACATGAACGCGCTGCTCGAGTTCCAGCGCAACAAAGAGCGCTATTCCTTCCTGCGCTGGGGCCAAACTGGCTTCCGTAATCTCGCTATCGTCCCTCCCGACACCGGCATCGTGCACCAGGTCAACCTCGAATATCTGGCCCGCGTCGTCTTCGTTCAGCCAACCAACGGCACGCCTGTCGCGCACCCCGATACCCTTGTCGGCACCGACAGTCACACGGTAATGATCAACGGATTGGGAGTGCTCGGATGGGGCGTGGGCGGAATTGAGGCAGAGGCGGCGATGCTCGGCCAGCCCGTGTCCATGCTGATTCCGCTGGTGGTGGGCGTGAAACTGACCGGCCGGCTGCGCGAAGGCGCAACCGCGACCGATCTTGTGCTGACCGTCACCGAGATGCTGCGTAAGCACGGCGTCGTCGGAAAATTCGTCGAGTATTTCGGGCCAGGCCTGCGTGACTTGTCATTGGCCGATCGCGCCACCATCGCCAACATGGCGCCCGAATATGGCGCGACTTGCGGCATCTTCCCCATCGACAAAGAAAGTCTGCGCTATCTGCGGCTGACCGGCCGCAGCGAAGAACAGATCGCCCTTGTCGAGGCTTACGCGCGCGAGCAGGGGTTGTTTCATGACGAGAAGACGCCGGAAGCGGAGTACTCCGAACTGCTCACGCTCGATCTGGATACGGTCGAGCCCAGTCTGGCGGGGCCGAAGCGTCCCCAGGATCGCGTCGTGCTCTCGCAGGCCGGCGAGTCGTTTCAGAAAGCACTGCCTTCGCTGATCAAGCCGAAATCCGGGGCGAAGACTGCCGCACCCACCGTAGCGAATGGCCCACGCTGGGAGCAGGAAGGAGGAAGTCCTGCCGCCATTGGTGTGGAAGATCCAAACATCCACGAGCATGTGCCGCAATCGGTAAAGGGTTCACTGAAGCACGGCAGCGTGGTCATTGCAGCCATCACTTCCTGTACCAACACCTCGAATCCTTTCGTGCTGATCGGCGCTGGCCTGCTGGCGAAAAAGGCGGTGGAAAAAGGGCTGACAGTCCCACCCTGGGTGAAAACGTCGTTGGCGCCAGGCTCGAAAGTGGTGCGCGACTATCTGGAAAAAGCCGGACTCATGCCGTATCTCGAGAAACTGAAGTTCCATCTCGTGGGCTACGGGTGCACGACGTGCATCGGCAATTCGGGGCCGTTGCCGGCGGAAGTCTCGCAGGCGATCGACGAAAAAGATCTCGTGGTCGCCTCCGTGCTCTCGGGGAACCGCAATTTCGAAGGCCGCATTAATTCTGAGGTTCGCGCCAACTACCTGATGTCGCCGCCGCTGGTAGTCGCATTCGCGCTAGCCGGACGGATTGACATTGATCTGCGCAAGGACGCGATCGGCAAAGGCAGAGACGGCGAACCGGTTTACCTAGCCGACCTCTGGCCGGCGCAGCGCGAGATCGAAGAAACCATGCAGCAGGCGATCTCTTCCGAAATGTTCACAAAGTCCTATAGTGAGGTTTTTCAGGGGGATGAGCGCTGGCGCGGCCTGGCGGTTCCCAAAGGCCAGACCTACGCCTGGGACGAGAGCTCGACCTATATCCGACGCGCCCCGTACTTCGACGAAATGTCCGTCGAACCGGCGCCAGTGCAGGAGATCAAGAAGGCACGCGTGTTGGCGGTTCTCGGCGACAGCGTCACCACCGATCATATTTCGCCCGCGGGTTCGATCAAGAAGGACAGCCCGGCGGGGAAATACTTGCAGGAACACGGCGTCAAGCCGGGAGACTTCAACTCTTACGGATCACGCCGCGGCAATCACGAGGTGATGGTGCGGGGAACGTTTGCTAACGTCCGGCTGCGCAACAAGCTGGTCACGGCCGAAGGCGGATTCACAAGGCATTTGCCTACGGGAGAAGAAATGACGATCTTCGAGGCCTCGGAGAAATATCGCGCCGCGGAGACTCCGCTCGTCATTCTCGCGGGAAAAGAATACGGATCGGGCTCATCGCGTGACTGGGCAGCCAAGGGGCCGGCCTTGCTGGGCGTGCGCGCCGTGATCGCCGAAAGTTACGAACGCATCCATCGTTCGAACCTGGTGGGCATGGGTATTCTGCCGCTGCAATTCCCGGCCGGGCAGAACGCCGAATCGCTCAAGCTGACGGGCGAAGAAGTCTTCGACATCACCGGCATTCGCGACGTGGTCAATGACTTCGCCGCCGGAAGCACGGTGAAAGTGCGCGCCGTGGCGAAGGGCAAAGAGGCGAAGGAGAAAGAGCCCATCGAGTTCAACGCCCTGGTTCGCATCGATACTCCGCAGGAAGCGCTGTACTACGCGAACGGCGGAATTCTGCAGTACGTGCTGCGGCAATTGCTGGCGACCAAGCCGCAGGCGGTAGGAGTGTAAAGGGAAATCCTCACCTCTCAAAAGCGACACGTGGTAACCTCAGGCGCTAAAGCGCCGTTCCTTCATGCAAGACTTAACGGCACGAGTGAACTCGTGCCCTTCCCTTCCATGGAAGATGCGGTAACTGGCAACCATGCCCGCGGGTCACTCCCCGGCGGCGGCAAAGCTCACATGGTCGCTCTCGGGAGGAAGCAGGGCGTGTGCCGCATCCTTATGCTTGCCATGAGCGCGGCGCCTCAGCCAGGACTTGAGATGTTTGCGGGCGGCGGACGAGAGTTCGGAGAAGAACATCCCCGCGCGGCCATGGTCGCTCGCCCAGATCACCTCGGCGTGACCCCCAAAGGCAAGGTTCGTGCCCGGCAGCACGCAGCGAAAGGCGAGATCCGAGCTGATGGGTACCGGTTCGGGCGCTTGAACCGCCATGCCATGCTCGCTGACGTCAAGACTGATCGCAGGCAGGGTGCGAGTTCCAACCTCCAAATGCACCAGAGCCTTCATTTGGTAGCGCGCGGACTTACGCTGGGTTTTTTTCGTTGCCTTCCGGCTCGACTTCAGAGCGTCTTTGATTTGCTGTGCATCGAGCGGGCGGTAGAGGATGCGGTTGGCGCCGGAGTGGAACGCCTCGCCCGTCCCCGGCCATGAGCCGCTGGCAACGGCGAGCAGGACCGGCTTCTGCGCTTTTGGCAGCAGGGCCGCCATGCGGACCACTTCTTCGGCGGCGGGAAGGTCGAAATCCACGATCAAGGTGGAGCAACGGCCGGCTAGAACTAACTCCAGCGCTTCCTCGCGCGAAGGGCAGGGCACCATCCGGATGCCAACCTCACAGAGAGTAGCGTTTAACTTCTCGAGCGACGCGTGGTCGCGGCAGAGAACCGCTGCAGAGGAGCGCATGAGCTAAACGCTAAGGGCAGAGAAGAACCGGGTAAAGTCACACGAGTAATCGTGAGTCCGGTTACTGAAGCACTCTTGCGCAGCCAGTCTGCAATCTCCCACACGACGACCGGCCGCGCTAGTGCCGCGGATCTGGGAGCGTCAGAACCCGCGCGGGCCCTGGGGCCCGCAGGACTAGCCTTCATTCGGCAGGGACGGCCTTCGCGCTCGCGTCTCCGTGCATGCATTTTCCGCTGCCAGCGTCCTTCATGCCCCCGCAGCAACCGTCTCCCTTATGCATCCCGCCACAGCAGCCCATTCCGCCGTGCATGTCACCCATGGCCTGGTCCGGCCCATGGGACACCATCTTGGCCATGCCTTCCATATGCTCGACCATGGCCTGCCAGAGGTCCACATCGAGCTGAGCCTGCTGCTTGACCGTGGGATCTTTCAATTTGGCCAGGTTCGCCTTCATCTGGTCGAGCGCGGCTCGCATCTTTTCGACTTGCGCCTTCATGTCGGGCATGGGCATCCCTTGCCCGGCCATGCCGTGTTGGTGTGAATGCATGCAGCAGCCTTCCATCGGCGGTGGTGGGGGTGACGCGGGCTCCTGAGGCGGCGCGGTTTGTGCCCGTGCAGCCACTGCCAAGAACGCCAGGCACAAAGCCCAGGTTGCGAATTTCATAGGATCTGTCTCCCTTCAGGTGTTGCGAACAGTGTGTAGGAGGCAGCTCGATTCGGGCTGTGATTCCAATCACACTGCGCCGTGGCATCACGCCTGGCGCTGCTATAATCAAAGATCGCGCTCATGACTGCGAAGCGAGTGATTCGTTCGACCACAGTTTTGTCGGTACGCCGCGGCGGGAGTGTGGTCCTGGCCGGGGATGGGCAGGTCACGCTCGGCGAGTCGGTGATCAAGCACACGGCTAAAAAGATCCGCCGGCTGTACAACGACAAGATTCTTTCCGGGTTCGCAGGATCCACCGCCGACGCCTTCACGCTGTTCAGCCGCTTTGAGGCCAAGCTGGAGCAGTATCACGGCAACCTGGGACGGGCCGCCGTGGAACTGGCTAAGGATTGGCGCACCGACAAGTACCTGCGCCATCTGGAAGCGTTGCTGCTGGTTTGCGACAAGGAGCAGACCTTTCTGCTGAGCGGGCAGGGTGATGTGATCGAGCCCGACGGAAGCGTGGCTGCGATCGGCAGCGGCGGACCTTACGCGCAGGCTGCGGCGCAGGCCCTGGCCGACCACACCCAGCTCACGGCTCGCCAGATCGCCGAAGAAGCCATGAAGATCGCGGGCAAAATGTGCATCTATACCAATGACAAAGTGACGATCGAAGAGCTATAGACCTCAGACGTCGGACCTCGGACCTCAGCCACGTTTTGCCGAGGTCTGAGGTCTGAAGTCCAAGGTCTGAATTACTATGGCTATTTACCTACCCTCCACCGCCGAAGAAGAACAGCTTGCTCTGGACGAACTCACCCCACGCGAGATCGTCGCCGAGCTGGACAAGCACGTCATCGGCCAGAACGCCGCCAAGCGCGCCGTGGCCATCGCGCTGCGCAATCGCATGCGGCGGCAGAAACTCACCCCCGACCTTGCCGAAGAAATCATCCCCAAGAACATCATCATGATAGGGCCGACCGGGGTGGGGAAGACCGAGATCGCGCGGCGGCTGGCCCGGCTGGCCAATTCTCCGTTCCTGAAAGTCGAGGCGTCGAAGTTCACCGAGGTGGGCTACGTAGGCCGCGACGTGGAGTCCATGGTGCGCGATCTGGTCGAGATTGCCATTGACAATGTGCGCGGGGAGAAGCTCGAAGACGTTGCCGACAAAGCGGAACTCAACGCGGAAGAGCGGCTGCTCGATATTCTGCTGCCGCCTTCCCCTCCTCCACGGCCTGAGCCTTCGAGCGCGGGTGGGGTGGTGATTGATGGCGGCAGTGCCTTGGTGGAATCCTCGAGCCGCACGCGCGAAAAGCTCAGGCAGCAGTTGCGCGAGGGCAAACTGGACGACCGTACGGTCGAGATTGATGTGCGCGAGCGGAACTTCCCGTCGTTTGAAATCATTTCCAACCAGGGCATCGAGGAGATGGACGTCAACATCAAGGACATGTTGCCGAACATCTTCGGGCAGCGCACCAAGAAGCGGAAGATGAAGGTGAACGAGGCCTTCGAGTACCTGATTCAGGAAGAAGAACACCGCCTGATTGACATGGATCAGGTGACCCGCATCGCGATTGACCGCGTGGAGAACTCGGGCATCGTCTTTCTCGATGAGATTGACAAAATCGCCGGACGCGAGGGCGGCCACGGCCCGGACGTTTCGCGCGAAGGCGTGCAGCGCGACATTCTGCCCATTGTCGAAGGGACAACGGTCAACACGCGCTACGGCATGGTCCGCACGGACCACGTTCTCTTCATCGCGGCGGGTGCGTTCCACGTGTCGAAGCCGAGCGATCTGATCCCCGAGCTGCAGGGGCGGTTTCCCATTCGCGTGGAGCTGAAGTCGCTGACCATGGAAGATTTCGTGCGGATTCTCACCGAGCCGAAATCGTCGCTGGTGAAACAGTACACGGCGCTGCTTGAGACCGAAGGCGTGAAGCTGGAATTCACGCCGGAGGCTCTCGACGAAGTGGCGCGCTTCGCGTTCCGCGTGAATGAGAGCACGGAAAACATCGGGGCGCGGCGGTTGCACACCATCATGGAGCGCGTGCTGGACGAGCTCAGCTTCGACGCGCCGGAGAGAAAAGGCCAGGCGGTCACCGTGGACGGCGATTACGTGCGCAAGATGCTCACCGACATCGTGAAGGATCAGGATTTGTCGCGCTACATCCTGTAGACATTCCCACTTTGGGATCGAGATGTGCTCGTGTGGGCGCGGGCGACTCGCCCGCGCGGCTGCCAAGTGGTACTCTCCTCTCACGTTGTACAGGAAATACGAATATCGCCGTTATCTCCCCCACTACCAGAAAGACAACCGAATCCTGTTCATCACTTACTCCACATGGCATCGTTGGAAGCTGCCGGAGATCGCCATGGATCTAGCGCTAGACTCGTGCCGACGCGCCGATGGCAGGAAATATTCACTTTACGCGGCGGTCGTCATGCCAGATCACGTTCATTTGATTTGCATACCGCTCGTGGACGAAAACGGCTCCATCTCTATCCCGGAAATCACTCGAACCATCAAGAGCGAATCGGCCCATCGAATTAACAAGGCCCTGGCGAGAATAGGGCGAGTTTGGCAGGATGAATCCTTCGACCATATTTTGCGTGGCGACGAAAGCCTCAGGAAAAAGGCCAGGTACATTTTGGAGAATCCCGTTCGGGCAGGGTTGGCAGCGACCCCTGCGGAGTATCGTTGGCTGTGGTGGGATGAAAAGCTGATTGAGTCTGCACCCTAAACCGCGCGGGCGAGTCGCCCGCGCCCACACGGCGGGCTTCTGATACTCTGTTTTCTTCTCCATGAAGCTTTTCCCACGAAAGTTGCTGCTGGTGCTAAGCGTGCCCCTGATGTTCACGGCATGCGCGACGATGGGACCTCCAAAGCCTCCGTCACTGGACTTGCCTAAGCCGCCATCCGATTTGCGAGCCGTCCGCAAAGGCGACAAAGTCACGCTGACGTGGACGGCCCCGACCGCAACGACAGACCGGGAAACACTGCGTGCTTTTGGGCCGACACGAATCTGCCGTGGCCTGGAGCCGCACCTGAGCGAGTGCGGAACGCCAGCAGGCGAGGCGGCAGCTTTAGCCAAGGTCTCGCCCGACAAGAAGCTCGCCGCGACCTATACTGACACCCTGTCCTTAGACTTACAGCAATCGAATCGTTCGTTGTTTGTCACGTATGCAGTTGAGGTTCTGAATCAGGGCGGTCACAGTGCCGGCCTCTCGAACCAAGTGCGCGTTTTGTCCGCAGCCACGCTCGGTCCATTCTTGAATTTTGCCGCGGCGGTTACAGCGCAGGGAGTGCAACTCTCGTGGGCAGCCCCGCCTGCGTCCCAGGAAATGTCTAACTTGCGTTATACGTTTCGAATCTACCGCAGGCAGGAAGGCAGCACGACGGCCGATAAGATTGCAGATCTTGATTTGCAGCCCTGCTGGGGGAGCGCGGCCACCACGGCTGCTCCGGGTACATCCCAGGCTGGAGAGCAGCCGGCGGAAACTTGCCCGCTCAGCTATCTCGATCAGACCTTTGAGTGGGAGAAGACTTATTTCTATCACGGCACCGTGGTGAGCGTGGTCGGAGAACTGGGTAAGCAAGCGACTGAGGTGGAGGGTGACGACACTCCAGAAGTCAAAGTTTTTGCCGATGATGTTTTTCCGCCGGCTGTACCTTCCGGACTGCAGGCGGTGTTTTCGGGTTCCGGGCCGCAGCCATTTATTGATCTGATCTGGGCGCCGGTGGCTGATGTTGACCTTGATAGCTATAACATCTACCGGCATGAAGAGGGCGCCGCACCGGTGAAGGTAAACAAGCAACTGGTGAGGACGCCGGCGTATCGGGATGCCGACATCGTCTCAGGGAAGAATTACGTTTATTCAGTTTCTGCCGTCGATGTGCGCGGGAACGAAAGCGCGCGGTCAGAAGAAACGAGCGAGAGGGTGCCGTAAAACGGCATGAGGCGCAGATCGGTCCTGGGTATGCGGGGCTTCACAGGCTGCGGAAACAGTCTGTGACGACTGCTTCACCGTGGAAGAGCGGCCCTTTAGGGCCGCGTAAAGCCGCGTTAGATCAAATGGGCTTTAGCCCCTGGAGGCCAAACAGATTCACTGGGATTTCAGCAATCGTGGTTAGATAGATAGCGATGAGATACTGCCGATTTCAATTCAATGGCCAGGCCCAGTACGGACTGGTTGAGCTGGTTGCCGGACGCGAGGCGATCGTGAGGATTCTGCTCACCCCTCCCGAGGAAGCCGACGGCGACCTGGAGAGCCTGCGCACGCGCCGGATTGAGCCGATTCCTTTGGAAGAGGCGGTGCTGCTGCCGCCGGTGCGGCCGTCGAAAATCGTGTGCGTCGGGCGCAATTATCGTGAGCATGCGGCCGAACTGGGACATGAAGTGCCGCAGGAGCCATTGATTTTCCTGAAGGCGACGTCGGCGCTGCTGCCGCCCGGCGGGACGATACGCCGGCCGAAGATTTCCGGGCGGGTTGACTACGAAGGCGAACTGGGCGTGGTCATCGGCAAAACTTGCCACCAACCCGCGGCGGATGTGGATATCCGGCAGTACATTCTCGGCTACACCTGCGTGAATGACGTGACGGCGCGTGACTTGCAGAACAAGGACGGCCAATGGAGCCGCGCCAAGGGTTTCGACACGTTCTGCCCGGTGGGGCCGCTGGTGACGGATGAAATTGATCCATGTTTCGGGGTGGGAGCCGGCGTGGGGGTGGAAACGCGCGTCAACGGCGCGGTTCGGCAGCAGGGCAACACGCGCGACTTCATCTTTGCGCTGGACGTGGTCATCCGGCACATTGCCCAGGCCATGACGTTGTTTCCCGGCGATTTGATCCCGAGCGGAACGCCTGCCGGCGTGGGGCCGCTGGTCGCCGGAGATGTCGTGGAAGTCACCGTGGAAGGCGTGGGCACGTTGCGGAACACGGTCGCGGACGAATAGGGCGGACCGCAGTGTCTGTTAGAAAGACGGCTGCGGAACAAAGCGCAAATCTTCACACGCAACGGGCCGTGGACACCAGACTGAGACAGTTCTTGGAGGACGAAATACTATTTCTGGTCCTTCGGGAGCCGTGAGGTATGGCCGAGAGTGATTTTCCATCCGCCCGGGGTCTTGACCAATACCATGCTTTCCACGTAAGTGATGTTGCAACTCGCGTGGGTTCCCTGCGATGAGCAGTCAACGTCAGGCGTAAGACTCATCAGCAATTTCTGCCCTTCCGCACTGTCCGCACTTGGAGTGCTGTCGAGGCTCACGGTCACCCACGCCACCTCTCCCTGCACATGAGTCTCGAAATCGTGGACACGATAGGTAATATGAACTCCGGCAGACTTCAGTTGTTCAAACGCCGGCCATAGAACATCGATCGTTTGCGGGAGGGAATCCTCGATCCATCGGGCCTCGGGCGTAAGGAGCGAGCGTACCTTGGCGAGGTTGTAGTCTTGGACGGCTTGTTCGAAGTCTCGCACAGTCTCTTCTACGGCGGTCTTCTCACTATCCTGAACCTTTGTAAATCTTGTGGTGAACCACGGCACCCACGTTTTCCCACCTACGGAGATTTCACCACGGTCAATGTAGCTCATTCCATCGGACGCGACAGTGCTGGTGCCCCTATTCTTATAACGCTGACCGTTCACCACTGAGATTCCTTCCCAAGTGGCAAGGCTACCGCTCACCGTGAAAGACCCTTGGAAGAAACTTCCGTCACTGGAAACGTTGGTGTCAGGGTAGCTTTTCGTCACGGGGTCGTAGGTGTCGATCTCAACTGTCTGTTTCTCTCCTGAGGGCGACTGCTGATTGGATACAGACTCCAAGCCAAAACCATTCGAGATGGAGCGTGCGGTCATTTTGCCCGTGAATTTTTCACCGGGGCCAAGGAATGTGGTTTGGCGTTCGCCCTCGTAGGTCCACTCCCCAGCCCACAACTGCAACTTCTGCTGCTCGGGTCCCGGTTTCGGCGGCTGGTTCGGTTGCTGGGCAAAGGCGGCTCCGGCGAAACAGGCGACCACTATCAATCTGATGAATGTTTTCATGGCATGGTTCCTTCGTCTGGTTGTACGCAGCTTCGAGTTTTCGGAGAGGCGAGGCGGGTTGATTCGACACGAATGAACGCGCGCTGTCTGTGACGCGAGTCACATGTCCACTGTAATTGGCAGGCCGCCTGCAACTGCCGCAAAATCGTCGTCTACGAAACTGACGGTCAAGAACGGCCATCAGTCGTTGCTACTAATGCAGCCGGAAACGCTCGCGCAGGATGCGCTGCAGGCGGGGCTTGTAGAGCAGATCGAAGGCGAGTTCCTTGTCGGGGAACATGGCCAGCGCGGCGCGCTTGGCGCCGGCGGCCAGTTCGGACGCTTCCTCCAGGGTGAGGCTGAGATCCTGGCTGATGACCGACGAGACCATGCTGATCATCAGTTGCAGGCGGCGAATCTTGCGGGCTTCTTCCTCGCGCGCGTGGCGGGCCTCTTCGTCGGATCGCGGAAGACTTGCATCCTGCCCGGTGTGCTGAGGAAAGTCCATGGTATGCCTATTCCGACTCACGCGTTTAGATGTCGCACCGCACCGCGAAGTTGCGGGATTGGTGCGAGCATTGTCGCTCACCGGCGGAAGAAAGCAACTACCCGAAGGTGTGGTTGCGGATTTCCGCCAGCCTGCATTGTTCATGAAGCGCTTTGAAAGGGCGCGGCTTCCAGCCGCGCCGACACAGGCAAGAAACAAGTCCGGCTTTAGCCGCTGCGGTGAGTCGTTTGCAAGCATCCCGGGGCGTGGGCAAGGAAGGTAGCAACGCGTTTGTCACCAGGGGCTGAAGCCCCAATTTTCAGGCGGGCCACGGCGGCGCGGCTTGAAGCCGCGCCCTGTCAAAACCTTGGCAATTCCTCATGATAATCCGGGCTAGCGGAAGTGACCGAAAGCCCCGCCGCCCTTCGGTTTCGCTCCGGGCAGGCTTTCTCGCCAAGAACGCGAGAACTGGGGCGCCCGGCCGTCGCGGACGTTGGGAGAATAGTAGAATCAATCCCTGTGCAGACGGATTCGGTCGCCCCCGCGGTCCGATTCCAAAGGAGATGCCATGGCAGAGCCAGTCAACCCAACCGGTGAGCCGCAGCCGCGACCGGATCCCAACGAAAAGCTGGTAAAGGTGTTCGACTCCGAGGATGAACCGGAAGCGATGGTGGTCAAGGGCCTGCTCGATTCCGCAAGTATCGACAGCGACCTCACCGCCGCCGCCATGGTGCAAGATATGTTTCCGGGCCTCGGCGGCATGATCATCCTGGTGCGGCAAGAGGACGCGGAACAGGCGCGACGCTTGATCGCTGAGCAGCGCCGGACCTTACCCCCGGATGAGGAAGAAACGGCCGAGATTGAGATTATTGAAGAGCCGCCACCGAAGCCGTGACCGAGTGGCCGTCAAGATAAAACGAGACCGCACCGTCGAGATCGGTACGATAAACGCGGGTTCCAGCTTCTTGCAGACGTGCCAGCGTTTCCAGGCGTGGCAGACCGAAAGAATTACCCGATCCCACTGAGATGATGGCGAACTGCGGCCGGGCGCAGGCAACGAATTCCGGCGTTGTGGCATTGGCGCTCCCGTGGTGGCCCACTTTCAGCAGGCTGGCGCTGGGATGGTGGAGAGCGGCTACGCGGCGCTCCACGCGCTTCTCGGCGTCTCCTTCCAGCAGCACGGAAGACGCTCTATAGGCTACGCGCAGCACCATCGAGTCGTTGTTCTCCGGTTTATCGCCAGCCGGCAAGTCGCGCGGCGGAAAGAGCACGCTGACCGTGGCACCGCCGAAATTGAATTCATCTCCCTCCCAGTGCCGAACCACTTTCACGCCCAAGGCTTGAGCGGTGGCGATCACATTCTCCAGAGCCTGGCTCGGCGGCACGAGGCCCACCCAGAGTTCAGCGGGCTTGAAATTCTTGAGCACTGCGGCCATGCCGCCAATGTGATCGGAGTGGCCATGAGTGATGGCGATTGCATCCAGGTGGGAGATGCCGCGCGTCCAAAGATAGGGAGAAACAACGTCTTCGCCGAAGTCGAGTTGCGACCCTCCCGGACCAATGGGGCCTCCTGCGTCAATCAGCAGAATCTTGCCCAGCGGAGTGACAAGCAGGATGGAATCGCCCTCGCCCACGTCAATTGAAGTCACCTCGAGCAGGCCGGGATGGACCTTGGGCGCAGGCGTCAGAAAAGCGAGAGCCAAAGACGCAGCCAGAAGGGCCGCCAGTCCGCCGACAGCCAGCGCAGCGCGGCGTCGCGCCGCCCACATCGCCAGCACCAATGCCGCCCCTGCCAGCGCGATCATGAGCGCCGAAGGCATGGGCACTCGCAGGTCGGCCAGCCGCAACCCGCTTAGGCCGCGCACCGTGCCGGTGATCCCGGCCAGCGCAAACGATGTCAATAGCGCGGGAATTTTCGCCAGCCACGGAGAAATGTAGCCCAGAGCGAGCGCAGCCACCGCTGTGGGCATGAGCAGTTGCATGAGAGGCACAACCGCGAGATTGGCGGGCCAGCCGATCGTCGTGGCACGATGGAAGTAATAGGCCATCGGCAGGGCCAGCCCCATCTGCATAACCGCCGAGATGAAGAACAATTCCCCAGCCACCAGAACGAAACCTGCTGTCCCGCGGATCAAACCCCGCGACCATTTTTCTCCTATGAACCGGGACAACCGTCCGGCGATAAGCTGCAAATCCATGCGGAACTGGGCTACTCGCGGCGGCAGGAGCGCCGTGTAGTCTGCCGATTCCCAATTGGCCAGGGCCCGCTTGTACAACCGGGAAGTGCGCTGCAGGATGGGAATGCCGATCGCCGCCACGATGAGGACGCAGACGAACGTCATCTGGAAGCTGGCTGTGAAAAGCTGGCGTGGATCGAACACCAGCAGACCCAGAGCCGCGGCACCCAACGCATTAATCATGGCGCGGTCTCGATAAAGCAGGCGAGTCCCCAGATAGACGGCACACATGAGCGTCGCGCGCCAGACCGGTGCGCCCACTTCCGTGATGAAGGCGTAGGCGACGCAGAACGCGACCGTCAGCAGGGTAGCGGGGATGTCGGCTATACGCAGGCGGCACAGCGTCCAAAAAAACACGAATGCCAATATGCTGACGTTCATCCCGGAAACCACCAGAACGTGGTAGGTACCGGAGCGCTGAAAATCGATCCGCGTATCGCGGTCAATGAAAGCCTCTTCCCCGATGACCATGGCGTCAATTAAGGCGGCCTCGCGCGCAGGCCAAAGCTCGTGCACTTTTGCGACGACGCCGCGATGGAGGCGGCAGCGCCAGTCATCGAACCAGTTGCCGGCGTAGCCGGAAAGCAGTTCGACGTTCTCGATCTTGGCGGAACCCAGCGCAGCGATGCCGTGGTCGGCAAGATACCCCCGGTAGTCGAACGCCCCAGGATTGCGAAAATTACGCGGCAGTTTGAGCTTCGTCGAAAAGCGGAGTCGCTGGCCGTAATGGAACGCGGGCATGGGAGCAGTCGCGCCGGCACTGAGTGCGGTGGTTGGGTCTGCGACGGACATCTCTTCAGCACGGGAATCCTTCGAGCGTCCGTAAATGCCAAGCCTGACGCCGGAATGAATGGGCAAAGTTTCGCCTTCGCCGGTCGTTATCTGTTCCGTTTCCACATCAAGCGTCTGGCGAATTTCGCCGAGGCCGCCCGGCTGCGCGCGGCCGTCGCGCGTGACACGGGCAGTGATTTCGAGTTCCTGCCCGTTGGCATAAGGTTGAATGCTGGTATCGAGGCGAATGGAAGTTCCGCGCACCTGAACCTGGAGTGCGCCGAAAAGGAAGAAAGCCCCGAGAGCAAGCGCCCAACCCACGCGGGAACCCCGTCGCGCGAAATACGCAGCGGCGGCTACGAAGCTAACTCCGGCAACGGTCCACCATAACGTTGACCGCCACTGGTAAACGCCGGCGATGATCCCCAGGGAGTACGCGGCAGCCGCCCACAGCATGGGCTGGTGCGGCGGCTTGTAGTGGAAAACGGGAGGCAACGCGGCAGCAGAAGGCCGAGTCATGACGACCAACAGGCAGCTACTTCACTAACTGCACGACGCTTTCGAGGTGATACGTCTGGGGAAACAAGTCCACCAGGTGCACCTGTTCCAGGCGGTAGCCGGCCGCAAGCAGGGGTACCAGATCGCGCGCCAGAGTCGCCGGATCGCACGAGACATAGGTGAGGCGTTGCGCGTCGAGGTTCGCCACCTGCCGCACCACGCGTTCTCCCAAACCACTCCGGGGCGGGTCCACCACCGCCAGGTCGGGCGTAGGAAGAATATGAGGGAGGACATTGCCCTTCCCGGCCCGCCCCGAATTTTCCGTGCGGGCCAGGTATTGCTCTGTCGTAGCCTGGACCGCCTCTCCATTCGAGGGCAAATTGTAGGCGAGGTCACCTGTGGAAGTCTGTGACGACTCAACAGAAACAATGTGATGAAAGTCACAAGCCAGGGCTGTGGAAAACAGGCCAACTCCGGCGTAGAGGTCAAGGGCCAGTTCGCCCGACATGCCCTCGGTCACGACTTTCACGAGCCCGTCGGTCAGATGGCGGTTGGTCTGGAAAAATGAGCCGGTGCTGACGCGATAGGCGGCGCGCAGGGTCTCGTAGGTCAGATACGGCACGCCGACGGAGAGCAGTTTTTCCTGTGATCCGGGCATGCCGGACGTCGCTCGGCGGAATGCCGCAACGCCAGCGATTTCCGGCATCGCTGCGCGCAGTTCTTCGGCCCATGCGCGCACCGCTGCGCGGCGGGACTCGATACCGCAGTACAGTTCCACCACCAGTTGCGAATCGTCTGCGTTGGCGAAAAATTCAACTTCCTGCACGCCCTCGGGAACTTTCCCGGCTCGTCCGCTCTGCCACATCGCGGAGATAGCTCGGTTAATCAGCGGCGAACTGATGGGACATTCCTCAACCGGCAGCAGCTCGTGCGAAGCGAGTTTGAAGTATCCCACGGCAAAAGAGGGCTGCGTCTTTATCTGAAACCGCGACCGGTTGCGGTAATTCCACGGCGGCGAGGCATGAACTTGAATCTGGCAGGGCAGATCGACCTTCGCCGTGCGGCGCAACGTCTCGCGCAGGATTTCTTTCTTGATTTCCAGCTGGTGCTCGTAACTTGAGTGCTGGTAGTGGCAGCCGCCACATTGACCGAAATAGGGGCAAGCTGGCGAGACGCGGTGCGGCGACGGAGTGATGATCGCCAGGGCCTCGGCGCGCGCAAACCCGGGCTTCTGCTCGGTGACAGAGGCTTCGATCTGCTCTCCCGCCAGGACGAAAGGCAGGAAGACCGCCTTGCCCCGGCCGTGAGCGTCGGCAGGCAGACGGGCTAGGCCGTCCCCGCCATAGATCAGCTTTTCGATAGTAAGGAGCAAGAAGTGATTCTAATGCACTGGCTCACAACGCCCGACCCGCCGCTGCACCCGAGGCCCACGCCCACTGAAAATTAAAGCCGCCGAGATGGCCGGTCACGTCCACGACTTCGCCGACGAAGAACAGGCCTGGGATCTTGCGGCATTCCATTGTTTGGGGCGATAGCTCATCGGTGTTCACGCCTCCAGCGGTCACCTCGGCCTTTTCGTAGCCCTCTGTGTCGGCCGGCGTGATCGTCCACGCGTGAATTTGACGTTCGAAATCGGCCAGAGTGGCGTTTGTCCATGCAGCGGGTGGGTGAAGCTCCAGCCAGCGGTCCGCGAGCCGGCTGGGCAGGATCTGCCGCAACTGCGAGCGCAGGGCTGACGAATTACGCGGCGTCTTTGGATCACGAAATATCGCGGCGACTTCACTCTCCGGCGCAAGGTCGATCTGGATCGGCTGGACCTTTTCCCAATACGAAGAAATCTGCAGAATTGCCGGGCCACTCAGGCCGCGATGCGTGATCAGCATCTTTTCGCGGAAATGGTGGCCGCCGCAGGAGGCAACGACCTCGGTAGAAACGCCCGCCAGATCGCAGTAGCGCGAGCGGTCTTCGGGTCCGAGCACCAGCGCCACGAGCCCCGGTCGCGGGTCTCGAATTTTCACGCCAAACTGCCGGGCCAAGTCATAACCGAACGACGTCGCGCCGATTTTCGGAATGGACAAGCCTCCTGTCGCGACCACCAGCGCGGGCGCGCAAAACTCGCCCTCAGCAGTGCGCACGCGGAATTCTGACGTGCGGGTTACTTCATAAATCTGCGTCTTCAAGAAAATGCTGGCCCGGGCAGCCCGGCATTCCACTTCCAGCATGTTCAGGATGTCGCGTGCCGAGCCGTCGCAAAACAATTGGCCAAGCGTCTTTTCGTGATAGGGAATCTTGTGTTTCTCGACCAGCGCGATGAAGTCTGCCGGGGTGTAACGGGCCAGGGCCGACTTGGCGAAGTGGGGATTAGCCGAGAGAAAATTTTCGGGCTGGCAATGAATGTTGGTGAAGTTGCAGCGTCCGCCGCCGGAGATGAGAATTTTCTTGCCCAGCCGGTCCGCCCGCTCGAGGACAGCAACGCGGCGGCCGCGCTTGCCTGCCTCAATCGCGCACATCAGGCCGGCCGCGCCGCCGCCGAGAATCAATGCGTCGAATGACTGGGTCACAGTCCTCACATATAGAACAAGCTCAGCCGCGGCACGCCGTATTTCTCCAGCAGGCGCTTGTGCACATACTGCTTCTGCAGCTGTTCGATCTGCACCCCGGACATTTTATGGCGGTAAGGAATCAAGTCGCGGTCCGCCTGCGCACGGACGGCAACGATTTCTTCATCCGGCGTCGATGCCAGCAGTGCGGCGAACAGTTTTTCCTCGAGGACCGTCAGCCGGCGCTCCAATTCTTCCCAGCGTGCGCCGGGTTTCGATTCGATCTCTCCTGCCAGGCGATGCAGAGTCTTTGCTCCCTCCAGAGCGACGGTTGGCGTCGAGACCCCGCCGCCCTCGGGCAATTGCGCCGCCTTTAGCAGATCTGCATTACGCCGAAGAAACGCAGCCACGGCCTCGGGTTCGAGCCCCGCCTCGCGTTTCGAGGACGGCTCAGGCTCCGCTCCCGCGGCGCCGACCGCCGCTTCTTTCATATCCTCAGCCGCCGCCAACACCTCCTGCGAGCAGTAGGCGAGGCTATTCACCTTCTTCGTTTTTGAGGGCCGCTGGTCGTAACGGTCGAAGGCGGCATCAATGCCGCGCAACACCGCCTCGAGGGGAATACCCGCATCTTTCCAGGTCTCGATCAAGGCCCAGTCCAGGGTCGACAGCAGGAGTCCGCCTCCGCGCCGGCGCAGGAACTGTTCTTCAATCTCGGTGAAGTAGTTGAAGTAGTTTTCCACGGCGCATCAGCGGGAACGCGACAGCGACTTGGCCTGCTCACCGCCGCCGTTCTTTGGTTTGGATGGGGGTTTGGAGGCGAGCTTCGGTTCGGCCTTGGTTTTCGCCGCCGGGGCCTCTCGCCGCACCGCCGCGTTCCGCTCCCAGATGATGCGCAGGCCCTCAAGGGTGAGGAAATCGTCCACATTCTTGATGTACTTCGATCCGGTGCCGATCAGCGGCCCCAGGCCACCGGTCGCGGTCACGCGGGTCTCCGGGCCCAACTCGGCGAGCAGAAGTTCAATAATGCCGTCCACCAGGCCGAGATATCCGTAGTAAAGACCGGATTGCAGGCTGCCCACCGTATTCGAGCCGATCACGCGCCCGGGCTTGCGGATCTCGACTCTCGGCAGGCGCGCGGTGTGTTCGAACAAAGCGTCGGCGGAAACGCCGATGCCCGGGCAGATTACGCCGCCCAGATACTCGCCCTTGGCCGAGACACAGTCGAAGGTGGTAGCCGTGCCGAAGTCCACAATCACGCACGGGCCGCCGTATTTCTCGAAAGCTGCTACGGCGTTGACGATCCGATCGGCACCGACCTCGGCCGGATTGTCATAGTGCACCGGCATGCCGGTCTTGACGCCCGGCTCGATGAAAAGCGGACGCAAATTGAAATAGCGCTCGCAAACCTGCCGCAGGACGGGATCAAGCGGCGGCACGACCGAAGAGATCACGATGCCGTGAATGCCTTTGACTTCGAGGCCGGCCATCGAAAACAGATTTCGAAACAGGACACCATACTCATCCACCGTGCTGGTGCGGGACGTGGCAACGCGCCAGTTGGCCAGAAGCCGCTCGTAGCGCGAAGGTTCGTCCAGGTCGCCGCCTGCGTGCACCTTGGCGACGCGGGCAAAGACGCCCAGCACCGTGTTCGTGTTGCCGACATCGAGGACTAGCAGCATGGGTTCCTAGCGTTCTGTTCCCAAGCACGCAGCATAAGACAGGCTGTCATCCTGAGCGAAGCGAAGGACCTATGTATTTTGTTTGCACCACGAAATACCGGTCCTACCTCTCCCTTACCGTTCCGCTCAGAACCGTTTTCACTCCACTCGGCGTCCGCACCAGCAAAAACCCGCGTTCGTCGAGGCCCTCGGTCGTTCCTTCGGACAACGAACCGTTTTCTTCAATGCGGACCGCCTTCCCGTTTACCCAGGAGGAGTTCTCGGCGAAGCGGCGCAAAATCGAACTCCGTGCGTCCGCATCTCCTGTCAACTGCCGATATTCACGGTCGAGCGATTTTAGCAAAGCCGCGGCGAGTTCCACGCGTGACCACTCGCTGCCGGTCGCAAGCCTTAGCGACGTCGCCGCCAAGTCGGTGGGGAAGCTTGCCTGGTTCACGTTAATACCGATTCCCACCACGATGTAGCGAACGCGGGTAGCCTCGGCATTCATCTCGGTGAGAATGCCGCATACTTTTTGGCCGCCGATCAGCACGTCGTTGGGCCACTTCAGGTCTGGCTGCACTCGCGAATCCACCTGCTGAATTGCTGCCCGCACCGCAAGGCCCGCCGCGAGCGAAAGGACCAGCACTTCCGCCGGTGGCTGTGCAGGTCGTAGAACAACCGAGCAGTAGATCCCGGTGGAGCGCGGCGACTGCCACGAGTTCGATCCGCGCCCGCGACCGGCGGTCTGCTCCTCGGCAAGGAAAACGCTGCCCTCGGGAGCGCCCTCGGCCGCCGCGGCCATGGCGGCCATATTGGTCGATCCCATTTTGTAGAAGTGATGCAGATGCTGGCCGAAGATCGTGCCCCGCAGCAGTGGCCGCAGGATTTCAGGCAACAGCAGGTCAGGCACCGACCGCAGCTGATATCCGGTGGCGGGATGTCCTGCCACATCCACGCCCAGGCCGCGCAGTTGCTGAATCAACCGCCATACCTCGGAGCGGCTGGAGTGAATTTCCTGGGCGATCTTCGTCCCGCTGACCACGACCATGGCGTGCTCCATCAACAGGCGGACAATGTGTCCCAGGCGGAGATCGGTCGGCTGATGTTCGTGAGGAGCAGGCGTTTTGGTTGGGCTCGGAGTTTGGCTCGAGCCGGCCGAAAGAGCGGTCTTTGCCCGTAAACTCTTGCGCACGCGAATTTGGCCCGTCTTGCTGATGCGGAGATTATGCGCGAATCGCGGCGAAACGACAACGCGTAAGAGCTGGGGTCAATGGTTAGCGGTCAGTTGTCAGTGTTGAGTGACCAGCGGCGCCAAAAGAACTGCTGGACCGGAGAGCTCTTACTGATCACTGACCACTGACTAGCCACTCCGTTCCACGCCGGACTCCTGCTGCTTGACCGTTTTGTACGCCCAGGCCATGCGCGGGGTGTTGTGGGCGATGCCGAAGTGTCCTTCGGGATCGAGCACAATGATGCCGCCGTGCCCGTTGACGCGCTGCTTCAAATAATTCACTGCCTCTTGTGCGGCCCACTCGGGCAGATTGCCGGCAGCGATGCGGTCGATGGTCCATTTAGCCAGTACCAGCTTCATGATCGGTTCGCCCCACCCGGTAGTGGAAGCCGCGGCGCTCTGATTGTCGGCGTAGCAGCCGCAGCCGATCAGCGACGAATCGCCCAGCCGTCCGGGAGCTTTGTTGAGCGTGCCTCCGGTGGAAGTGGCGGCGGCGATGTTGCCGTTGCAGTCGAGCGCGACCGCACCCACAGTGTCGTGCGAGATGGTTTCGTCATCCGCCGCGGGCGCGAAAAGTTCGTTGCCATGAGAATTCGCGTCGGCCTGGTACTGGCGCAACCGCTCGACCTCGCGCGGAATGATCAGGTCTTCGTTCTTGCACAGCGGCAAACCGTGCTGGGCGGCGAATCGTTCCGCGCCCTCGCCTACAAAATAAAGGTGCGGACTTTCACTGAGAATCTTGCGCGCGGCGCGCACTGGATTACGCAGGCGCTCGACGCAGCCCACGCCTCCGGCACGAAGCGTGGCGCCGTCCATGATGAGCGCGTCGAGCTGCACGCGGCCGTCGCGATTGAGGAAGCTGCCGCGGCCCGCATCGAAAGTCTCGTCGTCTTCCATGACGACGACGGCTTCCTCCACGGCGTCGAGCGCCGCGCATCTTCCGGACCCCGCGCGCTCGAGCACGCGCCATCCCGCAGCCAGCGCGTTGCCTACGCCGCGGATGTGGGCCTCGACCATGTCATCAGGTATGGCCCACGCGCCGCCATGTACGACCAGAACTGGATCGGTTGGCAAGAGTTGTCCCCAGAATCAGATGCGACGGGATAGGATAGCAGGTACGAGGGAGCCAGAAATAGCAAAGCCCCGGTCATCGGCCGGGGCTTGGAAACTGATACTGGACACCGCCTGCGAAGCAATTACAGGATAACTCTGCCAGCGGCATTGTCAAGCGCACTTTGCCTCCCATGGTGGCTCACTTTGGATCTCGTCTTCCCGTACGGCGTCATCCCGAAGGCCCGCGCCTTCACCAGCGGGCCGAGGGATCTCGCGCGCACTACTGAGGCGCCACACGCGAGATCCCTCGCTCCACCTGAAAAACGGTTTCGCTCGGGATGACGCCATCGATGGCGTCGACATTCAGGCGGAACACAATCAGCTCTTCCAGTCCACAGAGTAGGCCGGGAAACCGGTTGGCCGCACGACAGAGAAGATCACATGTTTGGGCAACTCGGTTTGCGAGAAGGCCAAATCCACTTCCGCAGTTTTCCCCGGAGCAAGGTCGGGCAAATTCACTTCTTTTTGCTCCACCGGAATATTGCCCTGCCCGTAGAGCACGCCGCAGATTTTGTAGCCCCGAAGAGTGTAGCTCGGCAGTGTGCCGCGAGTCTTCATCGTCAGTTGGAATGTGTTCAGTTGATTTCTTACGCTAAGGGATTCGATCGGGCTTGATTCTCGACTCAGGACGGCGTACGACAGTTTTTTCGCGCCATAAACGTCCACTACTCCGTGCACCCGTTGCTGCAGTGGTCCCACACCGCGGTCGCCCACGTGGGTGCGATAGTCGTTGTAACAGAAAAAAATCGCGCCGCCGACAAACTCCTTCGACCGGATCACCTCATTATGAGTTTGGAGGATCTCAATGCGGTGTCCATCGCCTTCCGGCCGCTCCGCAGTGCAGGCGCAATAGCCGTACTCCGAGATTACGATCGGCTTTGCCGGAAACTCGGCATGCAACCGGTCGAGATGCTGGTCGAGATCGCGCGCGTCGCCCGGCTGCCAGGTTCCGAAATATTCGTTGGTTTCAATGAAATCCATCAGCCCGGCCACATCGCGCTCCGGCGTTTGCTGCAAGGAGTTCGAGGCGTACGAACAGAGGCGGCCGGGATCGAGCCGCTTGGCTTCTTCCAGCAGTCGTTTAGCGAACTGGTACGCCGCCGGATTCTGGCCGTCAATCTCGTTGCAAAGCCCCCAGGCCACAACCGACGGATGATTGCGGTCGCGCTCGATCATCTCGCGCAACTGCTCCAGGCCGTTCTGCATGACATCGGAGTCAGGTTGCGCGTCCATGCCCTGGAACGTGTCGGGTCCCCAGGCTGGAACCTCAGATTGCATGAGAATTCCGTGACGGTCGCAGTAGTCCAGAACCCGCTGATCCTGGGGCCAATGAACCCGCGTGAGGATGCAGTTCAGATCTTTCAGATCGCGGTGATCATGCTCGATCCACTCGGAGGGCTCGGCCATCCCGAACTCCGGATTGCTCCCCGCCATGCGCTCAACGCCCATGAGCCGCAATGGTTCCCCATTGAGGTGAAACTTGCCCTCTTTCACCTCGAACTTTCGCACCCCGAAGGTAGTTTCGTGCTGGTGCTCCTCATGACCGTCAGTGATGCGCAGGTCGAGCCGATACAGGTGCGGAGAATCAAAATGCCAAAGCTTCGCGTTGGGTAGCGTCTGGCGGAGAGTCAGAATCCCGCTGGCACCCGCTTTGATAGTCACCCTAGCAGCCGAAGCGCCGGCAGCAACGATCTGGCCGGATTGGTCGTCGAAGATATGGTATGAGGCTGTTCCCGCCCAGGTCTGCGCGCTGGTGTTCCTGCAGTGAGCCGAGACTGTGATCGCGGCCTCGCCGTTATTCAGGTCGGGGACGGCTTCCACCTCTACCCGCTCGACGAAGGTCTTGGGCGTGACTGCGAGACGTACGGGGCGAAAAATGCCGCCATCGTTGGCCCAATCGCTCGAACGGCCCCGAGGCAGCATGTGGTCGTTGAAATCGTTGTCCACTCGCACCGCAATCACGTTGGGTCCATCCCAACGAATAGCAGGCGTGATGTCCAGGCAGAATGCCGTGTATCCCTTGCGGGCGTGTTCGCCTACGAACTGCCCGTTGACCCACACGCTCGCCGTGTGAAATACCGCCTCGAACTCCAGGCGCAGCACGGAATCTTGCCAGGCTGGCAGAATATCGAGCGCCCGCCGGTACCAGGCGATCCCGCGATGATCCGAGTGCAGCGGATCGATCTGCCAGGTGTGTGGCACCACGACTTCGTGCCAGGCCGGGGTCGAATAGTCCGCCGCAAACCAGCGTTCTCTCTGCCCTGCATTGCCGGGATCGGTCTTAAAACTCCAACTTCCGCACAGGCTGAGATTGGCCGTAGTGGATCGAACTCGCAGAGCTTCCGCAGCAGAGGAGCGCGGCGCCGCGAGCGCAGCGGCGGCCAAGGCGGATTGACCTAGAAATCGGCGGCGGGATGACATAGGGGTCGGGTCGTGCGTTTTCGCATGACGGGCCAGTTAAACAGATCGTTGCCCGGAATGACAAGCGGAGGAATCGGGCTGCCAGAGTTGTGGAAAGACAGAAGCGTCTACGCCGCTGCCCCCGGCGTGAGCGCCGCTGGCGGGTCCTGCGTGCGGGTCCAGGTGTAGCGCATGCGGTGGATGACGGTGATCGTCGAGAGCACTGCGATGACCCACAGCACCGGGGCCATGCGGTTGAGGAGCGCTCCCAAAATAACCAGCACCAGGCGTTCTGGGCGTTCCATGAAGCCGACGCGACAGGAGCCGATCAGCGATTCAGCGCGGGCGCGGGTGTAGCTGACCATAATGGCGCTGATCATCACGAAGGCCGAGAGCACGACATAGAAAAAGCGCTCGCCGCGGGCGTAGAAAACCAGCAGTCCGAGGAATTGCGAGGCGTCGCTATAACGGTCGATGACCGAGTCGAAGAAGGCTCCGAAGCGAGTAACGCGGTTGGTGGCGCGGGCGACTTCGCCATCCACCAGATCGAAGAAGCCGGAGAAAATAATGACCAGCCCGGCATAGAAGAACAGGCGCTTCTGGTTGTCGGCATTGGCCGAGCCGAACAGGATGGCCGCCCACGTGTTGACCACCAGTCCCATGAACGTCAGCACGTTGGGATTGATTCGCGAGAGCGCCAGCCAGCGGACGATGGTGGCCAGCAGAACCCCGCAGGCGCGGCCAAAGCCCCTGGTCCAGCTTAAGGAAGACGAAATAGCCATCAGGCGCCGGCCTCTTCCGGTTCGTCCGCCGCGGCTTCGTCGTGGATCGTCGCAAGGGTCAGAATTTCCAGTTCGCGCTTGCCATTGGGACTGACGACGGTCACGCTATCGCCGACCTTCTTGTTGAGCAGGCAGCGGCCGATGGGCGAAGTGGTCGAAATCTTGCCGTTCGCCACGTCGGACTCTTCACTGGTGACCAGGGTGTATTCCATCTCCTCATTCTTGGTGTTGTCGAAGACCTTGACCTTCGAGCCCAGCCCGACCTTGTCCCGGGGAATGTTGTTCATGTTGATCAGCGACAGGTCAGCCAGCCGCCTGCCCAGTTGCCGCACCCGCGCCTTGACATACTCCTGGCGCTGTTTCGCCATGTGGTACTCGGCGTTCTCGCTGAGATCGCCCAGGGCAGCGGCCTTCTTGATTTCCTTGGGAAGGTCGTGGATCAGTTCGTGTTCGAGCGCGTTGATCTCTTCCTGCAGTTTTCTTCGGATTTGATCAGTCATGGATTACTAAGAACCTGAGTGCCGGAGACGGACATCGGCAAGACTTGACACATTATAACCCCGGCTGGCCGCGAACAGCCGACCGCCCCGTTTTACAAGGCATCGAACGGAGCGTATCTTGGTCCGGCAATCCCATCTTCGTGACCGGGGAAATCCTATGTCTATGGTTCGCTTCGTTCTCGTAGCGTTGCTGGCCGTTAGTCCCTTCACGGCAAGAACAACATACGCCGCCGGTCAAACGGCAGAAACCCTGTCTGCGCCCGAGCGGGTAACGGCCGACACGGCGCGTATAACTCCGGGCGGAGCGACTTTCACCGTCCCTTCCGGATGGGCGATTGAGACAGGTAAGGACTTGGTAGTCCTTACACCCCCGGAGACGGATACCCACGTCGCCATCTTCGATGCCCAGGCCGCCGACGCTAAGGCTGCGGTTGAGGCCGCATGGGCAGCTTACAAGCCGGGATCCAAGCGGCCACTGAAGCTGACCACCCCTCGTCCCGCCCGCGAAGGCTGGGATGAACGCCAGGTATTCGACTACGAGACCTCGCCCAACGAACGCGCCGTCGTGGTCGCGATCGCCCTGCGAGCCGGCAGCACATGGACCGTGTTCCTTCTCGATGGCACGGATCCGACCGTGGAGAAGCGAGGCGCCCCGATTTCGCTCATCTTTGAGAGCCTGCGGCCGAAAAGCTACCAGCGCGAATCCTTTGCCGGACGTACGCCACACCCGCTGGATGCCGCGCATATCGCTCAGATGAAAGACTTCGTGGAAACTTCCATGAAAGAACTGGGCATCCCCGGCGCTTCCATAGCCTTGATCGACGGCGGCAAGGTCGTCTATGCGGGCGGGTTTGGCGTGAAGGAACTGGGCAAGCCAGATCCGGTCGACGAAAACACGCTGTTCATGGCCGCTTCCAACACAAAGGGAATGACCACGCTGCTGCTCGCCGAACTGGCGGACCAAAAGAAGTTGAGGTGGGATGAACCGGTCATCGAGGTCTACCCGAGCTTCAAGCTGGGTGACGCCGACACAACGAAGAAAGTTCTGATCCGGCACCTCATTTGCGCCTGCACCGGCATCCCGCGGCAGGATCTGGAATGGCTGTTCGATTACAAGAAGGCGACGCCGGAATCCGAACTGGCCCTGCTCGGCACGATGCAGCCGACCAGCAAGTTTGGCGAGGTCTTCCAGTACAGCAATCTCATGGCCACGGCCGCAGGATACATCGGCGCGCATCTGGTGTATCCGGATAAGGAACTCGGGGCGGCCTACGACCAAGCGATGCAGAAGATGATTTTCGATCCTTTGGGGATGACCTCAACGACCTTCGACTACGCCCGCGCTCTCGCCGGAAACCACGCTACCCCTCACTCTGACGACGTCGACGGCAAGCCCAGCATCGCCGACATGGACCTCAATTATTCGATCGTCCCAGCGCGTCCCGCGGGCGGGGTGTGGACCTCGGCAGCGGACCTGGCCAAGTACGTGGAAGATGAGCTCTCGCTGGGCAAACTGCCCAACGGAAAACAGCTGGTTTCCTCAGAAAATCTGCTGGCGCGCCGCGCGCCGCAGATTTCCGAAGGAGAAGACTCGACCTACGGGATGGGCCTGAGCGTGAGCCGCAGATACGGCATCCCCGTCGTGAGCCACGGCGGCAGCATGATCGGTTTCAAGAGCAATTTCTTTTTCCTGCCGGATTCCGGCATTGGCGCCGTGATCCTCACCAATGCCGACAATGGAGGGGCGCTGGCAGGTGCATTCGGCCGGCGCCTGCTGGAGGTCGCTTTCGACGGCAAGCCAGAAGCTGCCGGCGACGTTGCCGCCGCGGCCAAAACCCACAAAGCGGCTCTGGCCAAAGAGCGGGAACGGCTCACCATCCCGGCCGACCCGGTGCAAGTAAACGCCCTGGCCAGGCATTACACCAGCAAGGAACTCGGCGAGATTACCGTGCTCAATCAGGATAGCGGGACGACGCTCCAGTTCGACGGTTTCAAAAGCAAGGTAGCTTCGCGGAAAAACGATGATGGCACGACTTCGTTTATCACCATCAATCCTGGAGCTGACGGGTTCGAGTTCGTGGTGGGAGAGCGATCAGGCAAGAAAGTGCTCGTCATCCGGGACGGCCAGCACGAGTACATCTTTACCGAGGCTGCCTGACCGCGAGATCTGCGGCTACGCCTGGAACTCCCCCGCTTCCGGGAAACGCAGCTTGCACTTGGCGAGGGTTGCGGTGAGAAGTTCCTCGATCTTGGCTTCTTCGCAATTACGAGCCAGAGCCAACTCGCTGACCAGCAGGTAGCGGGCGCGCTCCAGCATCTTCTTTTCCCGGAATGACAGCGGCTTGGACTCATGCAGGGCGATCAGGCTCTTCAGCACATTTGCCACCTCGATCAGCGAACCGGTGCGCATTCGATCGGAGTTCTCTTTGAAGCGGTCCTTCCAGTCGTCGGTGTGGCCATTCTGGCTAAGCGAAAGAAAATCCAGCACCTTCTGGACTTCGCCGTTGCGCACCACGCGCCGCAGGCCCACGCTGCCGGCATTGTGGAAAGGCACCATGACCTTAAGGCTGCTGGCTTTAATATGCAGCAGGTAGAACTTCTCCACCGTCGCGCCCGCCGAACGGCTGCCGATTTGCTCGATCACACCCACCCCGTGATTGGGATATACGACCTTGTCGCCGATGTGAAAGTTCAAGTCGGTTGCGCTCATAAGTTATACCCTGGGAAGTCGAGTCAGTCTGGGGGGACGCGTATTAGCTCTTGAAGTATGGTAATCCCCTGGCCCGTCGAAAGCAAGGCAGGCCGCGTGGCGCCGGCCCCGCCCGTGTGCATTCGCAAGTCGCCCTTTCTGAGACTCTTGGGTGACACGGGTTGCGTGCTCTATCACACCCAGCGCCGCCACGCCCTGTCGTACAATGCTCCCGTCATGATTGCCAAAGACCTATTGGAAATTCTGGTTTGTCCGGCGTGCAAGCAGGCGCTTGAGTACCGCCAGAATCCGGAGAGCTTGAAGTGCAGCCACTGCCACCGCGTCTATGCGGTCAAGGACAACATCCCCATCATGCTGGTGGATGAGGCGACGATCGAGCCCTAGATCGACCGGGAAATTGTTGATTGTCGATTCTTGATTGTTGATTACAACCCGACAGGTCACGGACTGGGTTTCAATCAACAATCACCAGTCAACAATGATCAATCTCACTCCTTCGCTCGCGGTGGTGGACCCCATTCTTCCGGCTGGCAATTTGGTCCGCAGCGAGTGCTAATCCCATTAGATCGAGAGTCCGCCCCAGAGTTCCAGTCTGGACGCAAGTCCGCGGTGTGTCGCCGTTCTTTGTGATGAAGCTGGATCAGTACCGACACATTGTGTCAGGTTTGAGATTACCTTTGGGTCTTGGAATGGGGGTAACGGTGGAGAGGCTGGAAGCCTGGATTACTGAATTGGTTGCCTGCAACTTTCGATGTTTACAGGGGTTAAATGGAACCAAAGGGATTTGGGGGTCGTAAAGAAAAGTAAAGAGGCTTTGCGGCAGCCAAATTGCATGCAACTTGAGTAGCTGCCGATGAGTCTAATACGACAAAGACAGGAACGGTCGGAGTCGGAGGTGATGACGGCCATGACAGACAAAGACAGATTCACGACGAACGAGCTAGCAGCGCTGAGGAACGACCTGCTCCAGGGCGGGATGATTGATTCCTATGAAGCGGCGCAGCTGCTGCAAGTGTTCCTGATGGGCCGTGGCTATGGGGTTTCGCCCAAGGCAGCTCTGGACGCGGTGGGCCGCGTCGAGATGGCAGGTTGTGCCCTGCCTGTCCTGCAGCATGAGTTGGAGAACCTGGCGCTGGTGATGTAAGCCACTAAACTGCGGGCCGGTGTACCCCGCCAGTGCGAAGCCAAAACAAGGGTTTCGCTGGGTGATAAGACCCGCAATGCTGGGTTGGAAATCGCGGGGGGGGACCGAAACGGGACAGAGATTTTGACATTCTGGGTCGGCGATCAAAGCGAGACCGACCGAACCAGTTCCACAGAGAGAGCCGGGCCAACCAGCCCGGCTCTGTGGTTTTGGGGCGAACTTTCCGCCGCCAAGACCGCTACCGCTGAGCTAAGGCGGCGCGCACATCCCTTCTAATCAATCCAGCTCTCGCGGTCTCTGCGACCTCGGCGGTGAGTGCTTACTCGTACCGCAAGCTCTCGACGGGATCGAGTTGCGACGCGCGAGTAGCGGGGACGGTCCCGAAGATGATGCCCACAATCGAAGCCACGAAGATGGCAATGATCGCCGACAGACCGGAGATGGGAATGCGGTAGTCGGTGAGGAAGCGGACCGACCACGGGATGGCCAGGCCGACGACAATGCCCACGATGCCTCCGGAAAGCGAGATCAGAACCGCTTCGGCGAGAAACTGAAAGCGGATTTCGCGGTTGGTGGCCCCGATCGCCTTCCGGATGCCGATTTCCCGGATACGCGAGGTTACGGTCGACAGCATGATGTTCATGATGCCGATGCCGCTCACCAGCAGGGTCACGAAGGCAACCAGCACCCCCACCACCGTCAGGGCGTCGGCAATTCGCGCGGCTACGTCGAGCAGGTGGGTCAGATTCTCGACGCTATAAATACTCTCTGGACGATGCCGGGACTGCAGCACGCGCTTGATAGCCGCGGTGGCCGGGACCACGTCCTGCGCGCTGGCAACGGAAAAGTAGATCTGGCGAATATCTCCGGTGGGGGTGAAGAACCGGCTGACCGAGTAGGGGATCAGCATGGTGTCTTCCTGGATGTCCGACTGTCCGAACGTATCCACGCTTTCCCGGAAAACTCCGACGACGGTGAAGGGAAGGCCGCCGCTGAGCTTGATCATCTGGCCCACCGACTCCTGGGGCGCGCCGTAGAGTTTCTGCGCGAGCTTCTCGGTGATCAGACCGACCTTGTTGCGGCTGGCCGAGTCCCCGGCGTCGAAGAAGCGCCCAGCCAGCAGCACCAGATTGCGCAAGCGCAGGTAATCGGGGTCTACGCCCAGAACCAGAATGTCGCGCTGTTTGCCGCCTCCAACGTTAATGCGGTCACCCAGCGCCACCGTGGGCGAGGCAGCCACAATACTGGGAACCTGCTCCCGTATCGCAAGGACGTCTTCTACCTTCATGGGATCGAGCGTCGCATCCAGGCGCTGCCCTCCGGCCTGATAATCGGCGTAGATCATGTTGGTGCCCAGCGATTGCAACTGGCGCAGGATGTACTGTTTGCCGGTAAGGCCGATGGTAGCGACCAGGATCACCGAGGCCGTGCCCACAGCCATGGCCAGAGCCGTCAGCAGAAATTGCAACTTGTTACTCGAAAAGGAATCGTAGGCGAAGCTCAGGACTTCCCTGAGTCCGATCAGGCGGCGCTGCGTCGTGAGAGTTACAGAGGTCGCGTTCGCCATCGCTGGTCTAGATGAACTGGTCTCATAAATGATTTGGGGAAGGGCACGGCTTCAGCCGTGCCGCTAGAAGCCAGGAAAACTGCGGGCTTTAGCCCCTGAGGGCCAACGCTTTCTTCGCCAAGACGATTTGTGAGACCAGTTCATGTTAAACCGCGCTGGCGGCAGGCCGCAATGCGCGGGAGGCATGGGCGGTCTTCGAGTTTGTGGAAGCAACTATGTGGGGACAGCCGCCAAGTCTGCCCTGAGCGAGCGGAGCGAGCCGAACAGGGCTATCCGATTGAGCCAGGCTCGACCGCGTGCCGCGACCCTCCCGCCACGAACACCGCCGCCAGCACCACAATCAGCGGATCCACCGGGCGAAAGTAGTACGTCTCGCAATGGGTGAAGTAATAGGCGAGCGGGAAGAAGAACAGCACGATGGCAAAACGCGCGCCCAGCGCCCGATCGCGGCGAAAGACCCGCCGCAGGCCCAGCAGTCCGAGGATGGTCAGGGTCGTATCCACAAGAATGTTGGGGGGATCGAGCGGTTCGTCTTTCAAGTAGGCGCGATCGAAACTCCAGTAGCCGGTCCACACGTAGACGATGCGGCGGCCGGTCATCCAGGCAAACCACCCAGGATGACTGCGCACATATTCTTTGCCTTGTTTCAGCTTGTGATCCATGTAAGCGATCTCGCCCACGCGCTCGTATTCGGCCAGTTCGGCGTCGCTGTGATTCGGGTGCAGGCTGCTGTTCACCCAGCGCGTGGAATAACCGTTGTTACCCATGTAGAACTCCAGCCCGAAGCCGCTGCGCACGGGAATGAAGCGGTGGAAGACTTCGTAATTCCGCACGAACCAGGGTGAGAGAACCGCAATCGCGGCCAAAGCCGCAGCCGCCAGAGGCATTTTCCACGGCCGCTTCTGGCGGTAAAGTTGATAGATCGTCCAAATCCCGAGCAACGGAATCACCGACAGCACGACCGGCTCGGTCAGCGCGGCGATCCCGCCGAAAAAACCGAACCGCAGCCAATCGCGCGTGCGCGAGGAGCTTTCCAGCCGCCAGGCAAACAAAAACAGGCAGGCCAGTTCGAGCGTGACCAGGCAAGTCGACCAGGCCCAGTCTGCGCCGTAATAAACACCGTAGGGAGAGAACGCCCATCCCCAGCCCGCCCACTTGGCGACGCGCGGGCCGAGAGCCTGCCTGGCGAAAAGGAAGACCGGCACACACGTCAAGGCCGAAAACAGGCTGTTCAGCGCAAGCGCGGCCAGCACCGCGGCCTTGGTCTCAATCCCGAAAATCTTGAAGATTCCTGCCAGCAGGTAGGTGTAAACCGGCGGCAGAACTGCCGTCGGCCCGGTTTCCGCAAACACGTTTCCGAATCCGTGTCCGAGGACAATCGAGCGCGCGACCAGGCCGAACGCCCAATGCTGCAGCACAAACGGATCCATCCAGTCGCCGTAAACGAAGGGAATGACGGCCAGCCGGACGACCAGGGCCACCGCGGCCATCAGAACATAGGGTGCGACTCGTGATGAAGGAGAGGAGTTGGCGGGCATTCGCAGAGTATTCAGTATAAACGGCACACCCGCACTTGCTGGTTCTGATAGGGGCAAGTCATTCCTGCAGGCAGGTTTTGCGGGTCTGAAGCGGCATCCACGCGCGAAAGAATCACCCACGTTACCCCGAACTCATTTTTGAGACGCTGGAAATCGGCGGCCTGGAAATTCCGCCAGCCGGTCTGCGCCGCCACTTCCTTCACCCATCGCGGGGCAAGCCGCGGCACGCGTGCGGCCATGCCGCCATCCTTCACGTAATCAGCGAGCACGCTGCGTTCAGCCAGCGCGCGAAACCCGTGGAAATCTTCGCCCGGCAACTCAACGTAATGAGGATCGAGCGCGAACAAGCTATACGGAGAAGTGTTCTGGCGAATCCAGGTGAAGGCTTGCACCCAGGCGTTTCGTGAGACCGCGCCGGGCAATTCCAGATGTTCGGTTGCGGGATACATCTGGCGCTGCGCGTAGAACATGCCCGCGCCCAGCGGAAGAAACAGCAACGCCCAACGATAGACATGTCGGCGAAGCACATACTGCCCGAGCAGCCCTCCCACCGTCAGAAAGAAGAACAGATAGAGGAGATGCATATAGCGCATGGGCTCAAACGGGCGCAGGCGCTCCAGCCTGGATGGGAACATCACGGCCAGTCCGACCACGGTTTGAAAGACTCCGTAGTAGAGCAGGCCCGAAACCAGCGGCAGTAAGGCACCATTTTCGATCCCTGTGCGACGGCGCAGGAAACGGCGAAAAGCATAAAGCAAGACCAGCGGCGCGAAAACGCCCAGCCATTCGTACCATTCCCAGCGGCCGAGGTAATAGAAGCTGCGGCTGGAAGCGGCCTGGCGCCAGGCATCAGAACCGGGGTCGAACATCCAGCTGAGAGGGAAAAGCACTGCGGCGGCTGCCGGCACGGGCGATTGACGCCGCCAGAAAGACGTACGCTGGCTCCAGAGCAGGAAGGCGCACAGCGAAATGCCGAAGACGGCCATGATGACGTGAATGGAGACGGCGACGGCCAGCAAAATACCTGCACGCCACAGGCGTCGATCCAACACGGCAACAATGGCAGCCAGAATCGCGGCGGTAGCCAGTGTGCGCGGATGAAGATACTGATCGGCCAGATTGATTCCCGTGCCCGAGACCGGCAGCGTCAGCAAGGCCCCGATCAAGGCTACCGCTGCCCATTGGGCCGGAGCGTCGGAAAAACAGCGGCGGCTGATTCGCCAGCAACCGTGCAGCACAAGAAAGATGGCCGCGAACTGCCAGATCAGCGCCGCCCACGCCAGTGGAACGTGCGTGAGCCGAACCGACCAGGCGATCAGTTTGTCGAAAATCGTCGCCTGGAACTGCACTGCGAAGAAATCCGAGTCGTGGGGAAACAGCGATGGGTTCAGATTCTTCTTGATCGCCGCCAGATAAAAGGCATCGTCCTCAAGGCCGGGGTGATAGCCCATCACCAGGAACGCGAACACGGCGAGCAAGGCGATCAGGGCAAGGTTCCGAGCGGACCAGTCGCTCTGGTCGAACCGTAGCCTATCCGGATTTTGTGGAGGTTCTGGCATTCCCGAAGGAAACCGGTGTCGCTCCCTAGGCTGGCCGCGCGGGTTCGCGGTCGCGTACGTAATAATCGCCGTAGCCGGCTTCGAGTTTGCGTCCTTGAGCGCTGAAGCGGGCGAGATTCACCAGCCCGGCTCGCTGCAGGAAGAACTGCAAGCTCGTGGCCAGCACGCCGAAGCCGTAGATCACGCTGCGGCGGAAGTTAATGGACGAAGCCTCTCCGAAATACTTGGTCGGGCACGACACTTCTCCGATGAGGAAGCCGAAGTGCACGCACTGCGCCAGCATCTGGTTGTCAAAAACAAAGTCATCGGAATTTTCCAGCAGCGGCAGTTCCGTGAGCACCTTGCGGCTGAAGGCGCGGTATCCCGTGTGATATTCGGAAAGCCTCACGCGCAGCAACAGATTCTCAAAGGCGGTGAGCAGGCGGTTGGCGATGTACTTGTACCGCGGCATGCCGCCACGCAACGACCGGCCTCCGATGATGCGCGATCCCAGCACGACGTCATACACCCCGTACGCCACCATGCTGGCCATCGCCGTGATCAGCAGCGGAGTGTACTGGTAATCGGGGTGCACCATAATCACGACGTCAGCGCCCGCCGCCAGCGCCTCGCGGTAGCAGGTCATCTGGTTGCGCCCGTAGCCGTAGTTGCGGTCGTGTTGGAAAGTTTGCAGGCCGAGTTCGCGCGCCAGGGCAACGGTGTTGTCGTGGCTGTGGTCGTCGACCAGAATGCGAATATCCACCAGTTCAGGCAACTCCTCCACCGTAGCCCGAAGAGTTTTCTCCGCGTTGTAGGCCGGCATAACGACCGCGATACGCTTGCCGTTCATCATAGGCAGAATCCGAGGGACGGACTCACTAGTGTACCCGAGATGCCTGGCGGCGGCAGCGGAGGGAGATGCCGGTAGTACCCTGATTCGCTTTTTTCACCATGGAGTCACGGAGTTACGGAGAAGGCAGCGAAACCTGTAAGAACCAGGATGGGGCGTGCCAAGCAGTTGGGTTTCCCTGGGTCTCTGTGACTGTGTGGTGAAAAAACTAAACCAGGACATTACCGGGACGTCCGGTGTTTGGTCGTAGTAGAAAAGGCAGGATCACAGGCCCCCGTGGAGCCGTCCGAACGCGTGGGCAAGCATGAGCGACATGATCAGGATGCCCGCCCCGAGGACGAGCACGTGCTGGGTCTTGCGCAGATCGAAGCTGCCCACACGACAGACGAGCAGGTAGCCGACGGCAAGGTTGAAGAGGCCCCATAGGACATTGACCATCGAGGAGGACAAGCCTACCCCTGGCGGTGATGCAAACGGGCTCTGGAAGGCGTGCCCCGAGATCCCGTTGCCGAGATGGGGCAGGGCGTTGGCGAGGAATGCGCCCCCGAAAAAGTAGGCCACATAGTGGTGCCAGCGCATCGTTGTTCCCTTCTGGCTGCAAAACCGATGGTAGCGCAGACGGGTCAAAAACGAAAATCGTTGGAGTTTTTCTCATTCCCCTGAACCTAGTTTCCGCGATGATGGCGGACAGTTTCCTCCACTGCCGCCGGGAGCCGAATGCGTACCGGTTTCAACTGCGCTTACTTCATGCCGTCGAGGATCGAGCCCACGATGCCTCCCACCACGCCGCCTTCCACCGCCTGTTTCGGGGCTTGATGCGGCATGTAGGGCGCCAGCGCGTGGGCCAGCTTGGAGATGGGCAGGGTTTGCAGCCAGATTCTTCCGGGGCCCGTCAGAGACGCGAGAAAAATTCCATCGCCGCCGAAGATCATGTTCTTGATGCCGGGCACGGTCGTGATCTGGAACGAAACGCTCGCCTGAAACGCGCCCACGTGGCCGGGATGCACGCGCAGAGTCTCGCCCGGCTGAAGATCGCGCACCACCAGCTCGCCAGAGAGTTCGAGCCAGGCCGTGCCTTGCCCGCTGAGTCTTTGCAGCAGGAAGCCGTTGCCGCCGAAAACGCCCGCGCCCAGCGACTGCTGGAAGCCGACGCCGATTTGAATCTGCGACGTGGCGCAGAGGAAGCCGTGCCGGTGAATCATGTATTCGTGGCCGGGCGAGACTTCGACCGGGACAATATGCCCGGGAAGTTTGGTGGCGAAGGCCAGTTCGCCGCCGGCGCCAAGGGCACGGTATTCCGTCATGAAAATCGATCCGCCGCCCGCCACGCGTTTGAGCACGCCAAACAGGCCGCCGCCACCGGCGAACTGGGTGTGGGTGGTCATCTGGATGGAACTGCCCATCCAGGAGAGTTCTCCGGCTTCGGAGATGATGGTTTCATTCGGTTCGAGCAGGAATTCCAGAACCGGCATAGTGGTGCCGGTGATGCGGCTCTGCATGGCAAATCTCCTAGTCAAGAATCGATGATCGGGATCGATGTGCTACGGCGTACTGCGGGGCCCCGGCTTGCAGACGTCAGAGTATACCGCGGGCGGGGAAATGTCCGACGTTCGGGCAGATCTCCGTCGCGCGTTAACTTGAAATCACATACTGCCTTGCGTCATCCCGAAGTCCCGCGCTTTCACCAGCGGGACGAGGGATCTCCCCCGCAAACTGATCTGTGCAGGAGATCCTTCGCTCCGCCTCGCTTCGCTCGCCCTCGGCTCAAGCCGAGGGTCTACCAGAACGGCTGCGCTCAGGATGACGCCCCAAGAAGTAAAGTTGCTGGGATTCAAAGCACAGTCCCCAAAATGTCACCAGTTTTGCAATGCCGTGTGCGCCCGATCTCTCACAGGCGTGACTGTGGTCACAACTAGCTCGCTCTTATCGAAAAACAAACGACTTAGAAATTCTCGTTTCACGTTTGGCGCTTCCATTCCTGCTCGGTTTCGGGCCCACTAATGGATTCCTAGTAATGAAGCGCGGGTTGGCGGATTACTACAATTGCCACGCGCATGAATCCCAGGTGGAATGGGCAATTCTCCCGGTTCAACCTTGTCGCCAAGACCAGCGAGTCTTGCCGCAGTACGGTCCGCGTCCGCGACATCGAAATCGGCGGCGCCGATTTCGTGGTCATCGCCGGACCCTGCGCCGTCGAGTCCGAGGACCAGTTGTTGCGCACCGCCGAAGCCGTCGCCGCGGCGGGCGCGCGCCTGCTGCGCGGCGGAGCCTACAAGCCTCGTTCCTCGCCATACTCGTTTCAAGGCCTGGGAGTTGACGGGCTGAAGATTCTGCGCAAGGCGCGCGAAGAGACGGGTCTCGCCATCGTCACTGAAGTGATGAGCGAGGAAGACGTGAGCCTCATCGCCGAATATGCCGACATCATGCAGGTGGGCACGCGCAGCATGGACAACTATGCGTTGCTCGAAGCCCTGGGCCGCTGCGGGCGTCCGGTGCTGCTGAAGCGCGGCATGACCGCCACTCTCGAAGAACTATTGTGCTCCGCGCAGATCTTGGCCGCAGCGGGCAATCCGGACGTCATTCTCTGCGAGCGCGGTATCCGCACTTTTGAAACGGCCACACGGAACACGCTCGACATCGCCGCGGTGCCGGTGCTGAAAACCGTATCGCATCTTCCCGTGATCGTGGATCCGAGCCACGCCACTGGCGTGCGCAGCCTGGTCCCGGTGCTGGCGCGGGCCGCCGTCGTGGTGGGCGCCGACGGGTTGCTGGTGGAAGTGCATCCTGATCCCGACCAGGCCCTGAGCGACGGGGAGCAATCGCTCACTTTCCGCGAGTTCCGGGAAATGATGGACGATCTCGATCCTTATTTGGCCCTGCGGCAAGAGGCCCGGCAACAGCGCCCGCAACTGGTTGCCGTGGGAGGAACCGATTAGTGCCGGTCCGCTCCACCATCCTTGGTCCTTTGCTGACCGGCCTGTGCCTGTTGGCTTCTACCGGACTGACGAATGTCAGCGGGAAGGCCGCGGCGGACGCTGAGCCCGTGTTTCTGTACACCATGGCCAGGCACTACGATGCTCTGGCCTGGATGCGCGGCGGAGATCGGTTTCCTTCTGGCGCGAACGTTTTCCTGCACGACTCTGCGGGACAGCATCTGCTCGTTCCAGACTTTGCGGCGTCGGCCGACCCCACCGTTTCCTTCGATGGACAGCGTGTCTTGTTCGCCGGGAAATCCAGGGCACAAGACCCGTGGCAAATCTGGGAGATCGCGCTTTCCGGCGGAAACCCGCGGCGCATCACGTCCGGCTCGGAGGATTGCATCCGGCCGTTTTATCTGCCCGACAACCGCATCGTATATGCGCGCAAAAGCGCGGGCGTATTCGTAATCGAAGCTGTGGACATGGCCGGCGGCAAGCCGCTGCCTCTCACCTACGGTCCGGCAAATTTTCTGCCTACCGACATTTTGCGCGATGGACGAATCCTGTTCGGAGCGGGATATCCGCTGGGAACCGAAACCACTCCGGAAATTTACACCGTGTACTCTGATGGCAGCGGGGTCGAGTCTTACCGCTGCGACCATGGCAACGCCCGCAGTCAAGGCAAACAGACAAGCTCCGGCGACATCGTGTTTTCCTCGGGCGCGGGTCTGGCCCGGTTCACTTCCGCCCGCGCGCGGCAAATCTCCGTCGCCGCTCCTGCCGGAGAATACGCCGGAGACGTCGCTGAAACCGCGTCCGGCGACTGGCTCGTCTCCTGGCGGCAAAACGCGAAAGCACACTTCCAGCTGATGCTATGGACGCCCGGCGCGGCTCGCTTGCCTCTTGCCGTCGCCCAGCCTGACGCCGACATCGTGCAACCTGTGCTGCTGGCCGCGCGCACCTTGCCGAATCGGCATCCCACCGGCCTGCACGACTGGCCCAACGCGAACCTGCTTTGCCTGAACGCGTACACGTCGAAATATGCGTTTCCGGCCGGATCGATTCACTCGGTGCGGCTCTATACGCGCGATGATGCGGGCAAGGCCCAACTGCTGGGTACAGCGCCCGTCGAGCGCGACGGATCGTTTTTCGTTCACGTGCCCTCCGACCAGCCGCTGCAGATCGAATTGCTCAACAGCAACGGGAAAGTCTTGCAGCGGGAAGCGGGTTTTTTCTGGATTCGGCGCGGCGAGCAGCGGGCTTGCGTGGGATGCCACGCCGGACCCGAAACCGCGCCGGAAAACGCAGTCCCCATGATTCTGCTGAAATCCACCACCCCCGCCGACATGACCGGCGGAGATAAACCCGGCGCGGCGGGAGGACAATAGCTTGAAACTAAGAATTCTCAGATTCCTGCTGCTGTCCTCATCGTTGCTGGCGCAAGCGCCTCCGGCAAGCGCGCCCAGCACCATCCGCCTCGAGGATGCGACCGCAAAATCCGGAATTCAGTTCACCCACAGCTTCGGCGCAGAGAAACTCGGCTCGCTGCTCGAGAGCACCGGCTCGGGCTGTGTCTGGTTCGATTACAACAATGACGGTCTGCCTGATCTTTACGTAGTCAGCGGCAAGCCGCTCGAAGACGGAATGCATCCTTATCCGCTCAAGCAGCCGCCGGCCGCTCCGCCGCACAACCATCTCTACCGCAACAATGGAGATGGCACGTTCACCGACGTCACCGACCAGGCCGGCGTCGCCGCCAACATTTTTGGCACGGCGGCGATTGCGGCCGACTATGACAACGACGGTTTCGTTGATCTCTTCGTCACCGGCTACGGCAAGGCGATTCTCTACCACAACAACGGCGACGGGACTTTCACCGACGTGACAGAAAAAGCCGGCATCAAGGTCGACGGCTGGTCCATTAGTTCCGCCTGGCTCGATTACGATCGCGACGGCTGCGTGGATTTATTTGTCGGCCGCTATGTGAAGTTTGACCCGAAATACCGTAACTATTACGCCGCCGACAACTATCCCGGCCCGCTCGATTACGCCGGCGACACCAACCGCCTTTACCACAACAACTGCAACGGCACATTCACCGATGTCACCGACAAGTCGGGAATCGGTGCCTACAAAGGCCGCACCATGGGTGTGACGGCGGCGGATTTTGACGGCGACGGCTATCCCGACATCTACGTCGCCAACGACAAGACCGAGAATTTTCTCTTTCACAACAAGCGTGACGGGACTTTCGAAGAAGTTGCCGGCGATCTCGGCGTGGCCTACGGCCAGAATGGCGAAAATACTTCGGCCATGGGCCCGGTGTTCGCGGACATTGACGGCGACGGCCGCCTTGACTTGTGGGTGACCGATTCCAAGTACAACCGGCTCATGCGCAACACGGGCGCGAACGGCTTCGAAGACATTGGCCCGAGTTCCGGAATTTCGCAGGCGACGGCGCAGTACACGAGCTGGGGCACGGGCGTTTACGATTTCGACAACGACGGCTGGCTCGACATTCTGATTTTCCACGGCGGATTAATTCACCTGGTTCCGCAGGAGCAGTCGCTGTTTCGCGGCCTGGGCAATGGCAAGTTCGCGGATGTGTCGCGCGAGGCCGGTCCGGTGCTCGACGTGAAAACGGTTTCGCGCGGCGCCTGCTTCGCCGACTACGACAACGACGGCAAAGTCGACGCCTTCGTCGTCAATCTCGGCGCCCCCGGCACGCTCCTGCATAACGTCACCCAGAACAGCAATCACTGGATCACGATCAAGCTGAAAGGCCAGGGCAAGCAGAAGAAAAGCAATCGCGACGGCATCGGAGCGCGCCTGGAATTGCTGGCGGGCGGGCGCAAACAGACTGCCGAGCGGTTTGCAGGATCAGGCTATCTATCGCAGGACGATGGCCGCATTCACTTCGGCTTGGGCGCAGCTACGAAAGTCGACAAGCTGACCATCCACTGGCCGAGCGGGCAGGAGCAGACACTCGAAAATCTTTCGGTGGACCGCATTCTCACCGTGGAGGAGCCGTAGGTGCAGGCATGCTCCACAATTCGAGCGCGTATTTGGCTCGGCGCCAGAATCACTGCCATCCTTGCCGCGGCCCTCATTGGAATCGCAGCCCAGCCCGCGGCCAGGCAGGCACCAGCGATCCGCGAGCGTTATCTCTCCCCGATCGAGATGACTTTTTCCTCCGACGGCCGCTTGCTCTACGTCGTGTGCGAGGGCAGCGACGAAGTCCGCGTCGTCGATGTGCAATCGGGCAAGGTCGAGAACAGCATCCCGGTCGGCCACGTGCCGCGCGGCATCGCCATTTCACCCGACGGCCGCCAGCTCTACATCACCAACGCCTGGTCCGATAGCGTGTCGGTGATTGATACAACGTCGCTGAAAGTCGTCGAGACCCTGCCCACAGGATTTGAACCAGCCGGCGTTGTCGCCGATCGCAGCGGCACTGCGCTCTACGTCGCCAACCGGCTGAGCGGCGATGTTTCGGTCATCGACCTCAGGGCCGGCCAGGAAGCGAAGCGACTGCTGGCCGGGCGCGGCGCCAGCTACCTCGCATTGTCTCCCGACGGCAAGCAGGTTTATTGCACGCACATCTATCCCAACCCGGGCGCGCATCGCACGCCACCGAATTCAGAAATCACAGTCATTGATACCGCGCGCCAAATCGTGGTCGAGCGCAAACCGCTGCACAACGTGGCGGGGGTATTTCACGTGGCGCTGTCGGCCGACGGCAGGCTGGGCGTAGTGGCGCAGCTCCGGCCCAAGAATCTGATTCCGCTCGCTCACGTCGAGCACGGCTGGGTCTTTGGCGATTCTCTGACTCTGTTCGGAGAGGATGTCGGCGAACCCGTTCAGATTCCGCTCGACGAACTCGACCGCTACTACGCTCTGCCCTGGGGAGTCGCAATCGCGCCCGACAAATCGAAGATTTTTCTGACCACCGCGGGAGCCGAGAGCGTCACCGTGATTGACGTTTCTCGCCTGCTCAAAACCGTGCGGACGCGGCGCGCCCCCGCGGGCAAGAGTGCCCGCGCCACATCCTTCGTCAACGATCTTTCCGCGTCGGCTGATTATGTGCTGACGCGAATTCCCGTCGGCCACAATCCGCGCGGCGTGGTGCTCTCGCCCGACGGCAAGCGGCTCTACGTCGCGAACCGCCTGGATGACGACATCGCGGTGATTGATACGACTTCAGCTCAGGTTGTTTCAACGATGGGTCTCGGCGGGCCGAAAACGGCCGACGCCCTCCGCCGCGGCGAGCGTCTTTTCTACACTGCCGACTTCGCTTTCCAGGGCGGTTTTGGCTGCTCCAACTGCCATCTCGACGCCACCATCGACGGTCTGCAATGGGACCTCGAGCCCGACGGTTTCGGCAAAGACATCGTGGACAACCGTTCACTCGAAGATCTCGCCGGCACCGAGCCGTTCAAATGGAACGGGGGCAATCCTGACATGCCGACCGAGTGTGGCCCGCGGACGGAAAAATTCTTTTACCGTTCGCAGAGTTTCACTCCGCAGGAGCTCACCGATCTGGTGACCTTCGTTTATTCGCTTCCTTACCGTCCCAACCGCTACCGCCTCGCCAATGGTCAGCTGACCGCGGCCCAGGAGCGTGGCAAGGCCATTTTCGAGCGCACGAAAACGAAAAACGGCATGGCGATTCCGGAAGACAGTCAGTGCAGCTATTGTCACAGCGGGCCGAAGTACACCAACCAGCGCCAAATCGATGTCGGCACCGGCAAACTCACCGATCGCTCGCCGGTGATTGACGTGCCCCAACTTCCCAACGTAGCCTATTCCGCGCCTTACCTGCACGATGGCTCGGCGCGCTCGCTCGAGGAAATCTGGACCGTGTTCAACCCCAAGGATACGCACGGGGTAACCAACGATCTGACCAAAGATGAATTGAACGATCTGGTCGAGTATTTGAAAACGTTATGAAACGGCGAATCTGGCTCTCAGTCTGTGGAAGGAACCATGTGGGGACGGCCGCCCTCGGCCGTCCGGTCGAGCGAAGCTCGACGGCGCATTTACCCGCTCGCGCTCTTTCGCTGGCCACGCTTGTCCTGCTACTCGCATCCCTGGCCGCTGCCCAGGACCTTCCCCGCTTCCGCTGGGAAAACTTCACCACCGCCAATGGCTTGCCCGACAATCACGTCTTCTGCGTTCTCGTGGATGGCAACCGCATCTGGGCTGGCACGGAGAACGGATTAGGTCTCTACGAAAACGGCGCGTGGAAAATCTTTCGACCGGCTGACGACCTGGCGCACCAGGCCGTGCTCTCCCTCGCGCTTGACAAGCGCACCGGCGACATCTGGGCCGGAACCATGGGTGGACTCAGCCGCATCTCGGCCGGGCGCATCGACACCTTCACGCAGCTGAACTCCGGCCTGAGCAACGACGTGGTCTACGGAGTCGGCGTACAGGGCGATTTCATCTGGACCGCGACTGCGGCCGGCGCCAGCCGCCTCAACATCCGCACTGGACAGTGGGATCTGTTCAACAACCGCAACACTCCCATGTACGAAATCTGGACCTACTCGGTCAGTCCCGCTGAAGACAAGGTCTATTACGCCGTCTGGGGAGGCGGCGTCCTCGAATACGACGTCAAGACCGAGCACTGGAAGGACTACAACGATCCCGACGGCGAGACCGAACTCGTGCTCATGAAAGATCAGGGGCTGATTCACGAGATCACCACTTCGGTCAGCTATGTGGACAAAATCCTGTGGGTCGCGACTTATTTCGGCGCCAGCCGCTACGACGGCCGCTACTGGCACAACTTTCTGCAGAAAGATAGCGGCCTGCCCAGCGACTTTCTGAACCAGGTCAAAGGTGTGGATGCGAATCGCGCCTGGTTCTCGACCGACAAGGGTCTGGCTTACTACGACGGCACAAACTGGGCTGTGTACCGTCCCGCGCTCGGCACCCACAAGCCGGAGATGCTGGTGCGCGACGCGAGCGGCAAGGTGAAGAGCGTCCCAGTGCAGACCGCTCCAGCGCACAACTATATTCTCGGGGTGGACTTTCAGGGTGACGACCTCTGGGTCGCGACCGCCAAGGGATTGAGTCACGGCATCCGCCAGAAAGATGCTGGGCGGACAGCACGAGTTCTTAATCCGAACGTTGTTGATGTGAAGCAGGTGACAGACAAGAAGTAAGGCTGGCTTGTTATCCTGAGCGAGCGAAGGACCTGTGAAATTGGCCGCCAACTACATAGATCCTTCGCGGCAAGAGCGCCGCTCAGGATGACAGCACGAACAGGGAGTCATTCTTATGAATGTTCACGAACTACTCGCAGAAGTGGCCACCGCGCCCATCGTGAAGCGGGCGATCACCAATCACACCGCGCTGAACGAAGCCTACGATTATGGCAGCGCCTTTTCCCGCGGCATGCGCATTGACTTGAAGGGGCTGACGATTCTGCTGATCTCGGGAACCGCGAGCATAGACGATCACGGCAGAACCGTGCACGTCGGCGACCTGCGTGCGCAGGTCCGGCGCACCTACGACAACATCACCAAGCTGCTCGCCTCGGAAGGCGCGACCTGGCATGACGTCGTTCGCACTACCTGCTATCTGCGCGACATCGAGCGCGACTATCACGCCTTTAATGAAGAGCGCAGCGCTTTCTATCGTGAGCAGAAGCTCGATCCCCTGCCTGCATCGACGGGAATCCAGGCGATTCTTTGCCGGCCGGATCTTCTGGTCGAGATCGAAGCGATTGCTATGTTCCGGCGCGAATCGCCGGCAGAGTAAGGACACGGCAAAGGAGCAGCACCATGCGTCTCGTGAATGCTCTCGTGATGACGGCTGTGCTGACCGGCGCGGCCTGGGCGCAGACGCCCGCTCCCTGTTCGTGCGGCAAAAACCCGCCCGGCCCGCCCGCGCCCCGTTCGCTCAAGCCTTATGCCGGCGCGCCCGACGACTTGCGTCCGTTCTCGAAGTACGCCAAGCCTTATTACGAGTACTATCAGAACCTCATCGAATACAACGGCGCCGCCCGCGACATCCCTGACCCTGACCTCAAGGATCTCGACGAGATTCGCATTGGCTTTCTGGCCCCGCTCCGCGACCACCCCGACCAGGTGCTGGGCAATCGCATGCTGAATGGCGCGACCATGGCGATTGATGAGGCCAACGCCGCCGGCGGCTATGGTGGCAAACCCTTCCGCCTCATCACGCACAACGACTACAACAACTGGCAGAATCAAAGCGCCGCTACCGGAGTTGCCAAAGATTCCGCCATCTGGGGCGCGGCCTCAAACGATGCCGTCCGCATGATCTACGACGACAAAGTCTGGGCCATGTTCGGCTCCATCAGTGCGGAATCTACGCACATCGCCCTTCGCCTTTCGCTGAAAGCCGAGACGCCGATCGTCAACAGCGCCTCGACCGATCCCACCATTCCCGAAACCATCATCCCGTGGTACTTCACCAATATTCAAGATGATCGCGTGCAAGGCTACACGCTGGCGCGGCACATCTATACGGAGCTCGGCTTTAGACGGGTTGCGATTTTACGAATCAACGACCGCTACGGCCGCTTCGGCGTGCTGAAATTCCGCGACGCCTCCCGCCGCCTCGGGCATCCGGTGGTGATCGAGCAGAAGTTCATGCCGGGCGACACCGACTTCCGCCGCCAGCTCGCGGTCATCGAAGATTCGCGAGTGGATGCCGTCGTGATCTGGGCCGATATCGGCCCGACCGCAGAAATCCTCAAGGAAATGCGGGAACTGGGCATGAGGCAGCGCGTGTTCGGCAGCCATCGCACGATTTCCGGTACAGCCGGCGACGAACTCATCAAGCTGGCTGGACCCGCGGCCGAAGGCTTCGAAGCTGTCTACCCGTACGATCCCACTCGCGCCGATCCGCGCTGGCTGGATTTCGTCGCTCGCTACCAAGCGCGGTTCCACGAGGCGCCCGATCACTTCGCCGCGCTGGCCTACGATGCCATGCAGATTCTGCTCGACGCCATCTGCCGCGCGGGCTTGAACCGGGGCCGCATTCGCGACGCGCTCACCGGAATCGAAAATTACAAAGGCGTTACCGGCGACTTGGTTTTCGATCCCAACTGCAAGAACATCGCGCCGATGTATCTCGGCCGCGTGCACAACGGGACGATTTCTTACCGCCGCATCACCATGGAAAAGGCCTATGCCCGCGTCGGTGAAAACGGCGTCCAATACGCCGGTCCGGCGCTGCCTGACGAAAAGTCAAACGATCTCAAGATCGGAGTCTTCGGGCCTCATGCCGGTGAAGTGGTGAAATCACTCATGTGGGGACAGCCGCGAGTGGCAGCGCCCATGTGGGGACGGGCGCCCTCGCCCGTCCAGTCGAGCGAAGCTCGACAGCCGGGAGTTCATCTCTCGCTGATCCCAATCCCTTCCGAATCTTCCTGGGGCAAGGCCTCCGCTGACCTGGTCAAGGCTGTCTATCAGGACCATGTGCTGGCGCTGATCGCGCTCGACCGCAACTCCAGCCATCTTGCCGAACAGATTGGGGTGAAGTCGTTCGTGCCGGTCGTGGCCATTTCCTCCGACCGCGCGCTGACCTCAACCAACATTCCCTGGATCTTCCGCCTGCCGGAAGGAACTCCTGTGGACGAGGCCCTGCGCTGTCTGTACGCGGCCATCGCTCAGGCCGGGCCGAATCGGGCCAGCATCCGGGAAGTGCTGGCGTCCGGCGCACTGGTGGCCGGAGTACGGTTTGAGTCTACCGGCGAACTGATGAAATAGATTTCTGATTGGGTTGCCCCACCCTTGTCCCTGCGCTTCTTGCAGGGACAGGGTGGGGTTTTTGACGTTGAATTTTCTTATCTCCGAAACGAAAATCCCCACCCTGTCGCGCAAAACGCGACAAGGGTGGGGCAACCTGCCGGAAATACATAGATCCTTCGCTTCGCTCAGGATGACAATCGAAAAAACCCTTACGCTTTCACACCAGCGACTTCCGCCACGCCGTACTCCTTCGCGCTCGCCGCGGTCGAAGGGATCACCTTCCGTCCCGCCAGATAAGCTCTCAGCATCCCCATCTCATCCGCTGGTTCTGTAAGCGGCAGGGCGACCTGGCCTCCATCCACGGCCGAGCGGCAGAGTGCCATCATGATTTCAAATCCCGCATACGCGCTCTCGAAGTTGCACGGATGCACCTTGCGCTCGTCGTCCAGCCAGTTTGCCATGTCCTGAATGTAGGGTGGCATGTCGAGATCGTAGTTCATGCACCCGGGCCCGGAACTCGCGCCCGCTTTGGTGACCGCGCGCCAGCCATTGCCGGTCAGGACTTCCGCGACCCCGTCCGTGCCCTGGGCGCCGATGCGGCACTTCCGCCACCAGTAATCTACCTCGGGCACGTCGGGAGCGCCCGCGCCGCACTCCACCACGCCGCGCACGTCGTTGGCGAATTGAATGAAACCGCCGAGATAATCGGGTGAAGGATGCAAGTCCGACATCTTGCCTTCCCCCGCCGCCTGCGCCATCACCCACTGGGCCGGTGCTTCGCCGTTGTACCAGCGCATGTAGTCAATCAGGTGCGAGAGCATGTGCATCATCCAACCGGATGCGGTGCCGTAAACGGTATGCACGCGCCCGAGGGCGCCGCTGGCGACGATCTCCTTTACCTTGCGGTAATGTTCGCCATAGCGATGCTGGTGGCTGACCACGGCCTTGACTCCGCTGTCGGCCAGCATCTTTCGCACCTGCATGCCTTCGCGGCTAGTCAGCGCCACCGGCTTCTCAAACGCAATCAGCCGCGCTCCGCTCTCGACCCCGATGCGAACCATCTCGCTGCGCAGGGTGGGAAGCGTGCAGAAGCAGAAGACGTCCGGCTTGACGGCCAGAGCCAGCCGCCTCGCGTCCGAATCTTTGGCGGCGCCGAATTGCTGAGCGGCCGCCTCCATGCGCGCCGCATCAACGTCGCACACGCCCACGACTTCGAAGCGGCCATTGGCTTGAAAAGCGCGGGCGTGATGCAACCCGCGCTTTCCCATGCCGACCACAACTACCCGGTATTTGTTGCTCATTTCGCGCTCCGGTCCCACTCGAGGACTCTCTCAACCGTGTAATCCACTTCTTCCTCTGTCAACTCAGGGAACATGGGCAGCGAAACGCAGCAAGCCGCGTTGCGCTCCGAGTTCGGGATCGGCCCGGCGATCCTCGCGCCCTTGCCCCACGGGTATCCCTCCTGCTGATGAATCGCGATGGGATAGTGGCACTTGGCGTCGATGCCTTCGTCGTTCAAGAACTTCAGCAGTGGATCGCGGTACTTCGCCTGCTTAGTCTCGATCACATAAAGATGGTAGACGTGACGGTAGCCGGGCATCTCGTAAGGCAGAGTTATGTTGCGTGCGCCCGCCAGGCCCTTGCTGTAACGGGCCGCCCACTTCCGCCGCTGGTCGCTCCATTCGTCAATGTGCTTCAGCTTTGCGCTCAGCACTCCGGCGTGCAGGTCGTCCAACCGGCTGTTGAATCCGTAGCTGTGGCACGATCGTTTGTCGGATCCGTGGTTGCGCATCTTGCGCACCAGGCGATCCACTTCCGAATTATTCGTGACCACCGCGCCGCCGTCGCCGAAAGTTCCCAGGTTCTTCTGAATGATGAAGCTGACGGTCGCGGCGTCGCTGAGTTCGCCGATGCGGAATCCGTCGCCACGCGCGGCGATGGCCTGCGCGTTGTCTTCGATCACCAGCAGTTTGTGCTTGTCGGCAATCTTGCGGATGGCCTTCATGTCGGCGCACTGCCCGTACAGGTGAACCGGCACAATGGCCTTGGTACGGGGCGTGATTGCCGCCTCGATTTTGGCCGGATCGATGCAGTTGGTGCGCGCGTCGGAGTCCACGAACACCACGGTCGCGCCCGCGATCCAGATCGCCTCCGCCGTCGCGAAAAATGTGTTGGTCGTGGTAATGCATTCGTCGCCCGGACCGATGCCGAGCGCCATGAAAGTGAGCCAGAGCGCGTCGGTTCCGTTGCCCACGCCGATCGCATATTTCGTCTTGTGAAACTCCGCCAGTTCCTTCTCGAACCGTTGCAGCATCGGGCCCATGACATACTGCCCGCTCTCCAACACCTCGTGAATGTTAGCGTCAATCTCTTTCTTGATGTTGTGATACTGGCGTACATGTCCGTAGAAGGCCACCTTCATCTTGGTTTGCAGCATTTATGATCTCCTCATCATGGCTGTGTCGTCGACGCTTCTGCCATCGCGGCGGAATCGCAAGTATTGTATCGTTTTTGGCGTAGGTTTGGGCGAATTCGGAAAATCGATCCGGAGGATCGAAAGATCGAAAGATCAAAGATCGAAAATGTGCTCCGAGCCAGCGCGTCATCGGGCTCAGCGCGGGTCTGACTCTGGACCGCATTCATCGCTTTACCCGCGGCGGTATGTTGTAATACCTCTTCCGTAGAGTTTCCGTTTGCCGGAGGATCTCACTTGAAACGCCTTTTTCTGTGCCTCACCCTCGCTTTTATCGTCTGCTTGATATCCCTGCCCGCATACTCCCAGACTGCGCTGAAACCTGACCGCCAGGTCGCCGTCACCATTGACGACCTGCCCGCCGGCATGGCCGACCGGGTGCCCGCCGCCGACATCACCGCCATGACCGCCAAGCTGCTGGGCACGTTGCGCGATCAGAAGATTCCCGTGGTCGGCTTCGTCAACGAAAAGAAGCTCTACAAGCCGGGAGAAGTGGACGAGCGCATCAAGGCTCTCCAGATGTGGCTCGACTACGGTTTTGAACTGGGCAATCACACCTTCAGCCACGCCTCGCTGAATCAGGTTGGCCTGAAGGCCTGGGAAGACGACGTCATCCAGGGCGAAAGCGTGACCCGCATGCTGCTGGCCGAGCATAAGATGAAGCTGCGCTACTTCCGCCATCCTTACCTCGACACCGGCCGCGATCTCCTCACGCGGCGCGAGGCCGAGGCGTTTCTGGTCGAGCGCGGCTACCGCATCGCGCCCATCACGCTCGACGGGTGGGACTGGATGTTCGCTGGCGTCTACGAAGACGCCAAAAAGCGCAACGACACCGCGCTCCAGCAGCGGATCGTGAAAGACTATCTCGCCTATCACGACGCAGTCTTCGCCTATGAGGAGCAGCTTTCGGCCAAAGTCGTGGGTTATGAGCCGAAGCAGATTCTGCTGCTGCACGCCAGCAACCTGGAGGCTGACCACATCGGCGAATTGCTCGACGTGCTGCGCAAGCGGGGCTACCGCTTCATCACTCTCGGAGACGCCCTGAGCGATTCCGCCTACAGCCTCCCCGACACCTACGTGGGGGAGGAAGGCACAGGATGGATTGACCACTGGGCGATCACGCAGGGCAAGATTCCGCAAGGCGGCCCGGCGTTTCCCCAGTGGGTGATCGATCGCTCGAAGGAATTACATCTTTCGACCGGTCAGGTGAGCGCAGAAATGCCATGAAGGGCGCGAGAACGCACTACTCTGCTGGACGGGATCGCGGCCGACCGTCAGACATCCTTGGCAGGGGGTTTTGAGTGTAAACGCTGCTTACATCAGTTAACATACTCATCGCCAAGGTGGCCCAATGAAACCGGAGGGTTGGGGAGAGAAATTTCTTCCAAAATGGAGGGGTGTGGAATGGACGGGAAGAAGATGGCTGCTCCTTGCTTTTGCGCTGTCTTTGTTTGTTGATTCATTCCTTGTTCCTCTCTCTCGGAATGTTGACCCCGGCAGGGCTGGTGATGGAATGCTATTTCTGATACTCGGCTTTAGGGCCGCATCAAGGAGCGAGCTACCTCTATCTGTGGTCTTTGCGGGTGGTTGCTTGACGGCACTGGTCCTCGCCCTGAATCACGGCCTGCTGAGAACGCCCAGCTTCCTTTGGACAGCAGTTGCCCTTTTTCTTTTGGCATTTGTGATGTTTTGGGGACGACACCAAACGGACAAGTCTAATTCTGGGGAAATGCAGGAACGCAAGTAGCGAGGGGAATCGTGGTGGATGCCGTAGTTGGCACAAAATACGATGGCATCCGCGCAGCCGCTCAACTGTTGCAAAATCGCGGTCACACGCAATATAAAAAGGCGCCCGCTTTTGCGATAGGTTGTGATTGGTTCGCATCGCCAACCT